>NZ_WTVK01000007.1 GCF_012910805.1 Aromatoleum evansii | reverse complement strand
GCTGGGGGCTGTCGTACAGTCGCTCGGAGAGCGACTCGGGGCGTGCCGGGACCACCGGGAGTTCCTCGGAAGAGACGATGCGGGGAACGCTGTATGTGACGGTGACGCCACAATTCCGCCTGCGCGGAATCGTGGGCCACGAGCGCAATGATTACGACACGGCCTCCGATGACAGTAGCTCGATCGTGGGGGGCGGCTTCGACTGGAATCCCACCGAGCGCACGACGATCTCGGGAACGACGGAGAAGCGTGTTTTCGGCCGTGGCTACGACTTCATGTTCAATCATCGCCATGCCTTGTCGAACTGGAATCTTTCGTATTCGCGGGATATTTCGTCTTCGCTCGAACTGCTGGGGGCCGATGTGTTTCGGGACCCGGAGTTTCGTCTGCTCTATGACGCCCTCGAGCGTGTGATTCCCGATCCCTTCCTGCGCGAGGCGGTCGTGCGTCGGCTGCTGGGCTATCCGGCGATCGGCCCGCGCGACCTGTTCCTGTCGAATGCGCGTTTCGTGACACGCAACCTGACCGGGAGCGTGTCGCTGATCGGCGTCCGCAACGTGCTGACCTTGTCGTTGCAGCAGTCCGAGCGCAGTCGCCTGGGGGCTGAGGTGACAGGAAACCCGCAGGACGATTTCGCGCGCTTCGACGATGTGAAGACGCGCTCTGCGACTGTTGCGCTGAGTCACCGGCTTGCACCACAGACCTCGCTCAGTGCGAGCCTGACGCGCTCACGCTCGACCGGAAGCGGGAGGGATGGATCCGAGACGGAGCGGACGGCGTTCAGTCTTGCGCTGTCGAAGCAACTCGGGCCGAACACCTCGGGTGGGCTGACCTACCGCTACCAGCGCTCGGAAGGCCTGAGCGACTTCATCGAGAACGTGATCACGGCGACGATTTCGGTGAGCTTCTGAGCTGAACTTGCATGTACGAGTCCTATTTCAGGCTGCGCGCGAAGCCCTTCCAGCTCAATCCCGATCCCGCCTTCTTCTTTGGCAGTCGCGGGCATCGTCGGGCGATGGCCTACCTGGAATACGGCCTGCACCAGAACGAGGGGTTCATCGTCGTGACCGGCGAGATCGGTGCGGGCAAGACGACGCTCGTGCGCAGCCTGCTCGAGCGTCTCGATGCCGACAAGGTGGTCGCCGCGAATCTGGTGAACACGCAGGTCGACGAGAGCGACATCCTGCGCATGATCGCCGCAGCGTTCGGCGTCCCGAGCCGTAGCCTCGACAAGGCCGGCCTGCTGCTGGCGCTCGAGACCTACTTCGTGTCGCTGGCGGCGGCGGGCAAGCGCGCCTTGCTGATCGTCGATGAGGCGCAGAACCTGAGCCCGCATGCGGTGGAGGAGCTCAGGATGCTGTCGAACTTCCAGCTCGAAGACCACGCCCTGCTGCAGAGCTTCCTGGTTGGCCAGCCGGAGTTCCGCGACACCATGCAGGGGCCGCAGATGCAGCAGCTGCGCCAGCGGGTGATCGCGTCGTACCACCTGGGGCCGCTGGACGCGGCCGAGACGCGCGCCTATGTCGAGCACCGGCTTCGCCACGTCGGCTGGCAGAGCGACCCGAGCTTCGACGATGGCGCGTTCGCGCTCGTCTACGCCAATACGGGTGGCATTCCGCGCCGCATCAATTCGCTTTGCGACCGCCTGATGCTGGCGGCCTACATCGCCGAGCGACACACCATTGGCGAAGCCGATGTGCGCGAGGTGGTGAGCGAGTTGCAGGACGAGTTCGCTGCCCGGCGGCCAACCGGTGCAACCTTGGGCGGACTCAGCGGCAGTGCGCTTCCGTCTCTGGCCGCCGGTGCGATCGATCCGCGGAGCCTGCAGGTTCCGGGGGCGCTGGCCGATCGCGTGGCCGGAATGGCAGCGAATTTCGATGTGCAGCGCATCGAGGCGCGCATCGCGGGTCTGGAGCAGTCGATGGCGGCGACGCTGGACGTGCTGAATCAGCTGCTTCAGGCCGTCCGCCGCGACGATGGCGAGGGCGGGGCGCCCGATGGACGCTGACATTTCCCTTCGCCCCGTGATCTGCGTGGTCGGAGCGCGGCCGAATTACATGAAGATGGCGCCGATCATCCGCGCCTTCAGGGCGCATGCGCCCGCGGTGCCGGTGCTGCTCGTACACACGGGGCAGCATTACGACGTGGCGATGAATGATCGCCTGTTTGCGGATCTCGAACTGCCGCGGCCGGACGTGAATCTCGGGGTCGGTTCGGGCAGCCATGCGGTGCAGACGGCGGAGGTGATGAAGCGCTTCGAGCCGGTGATCGATGCCAATGGTGCCCGGGCGGTTCTTGTGGTCGGGGACGTGAATTCGACGCTGGCTTGCGCACTGGTCGCGTCGAAGCGGGGCGTCCCCGTCGTGCATGTGGAATCGGGCCTGCGCAGCTACGACCGGACGATGCCCGAGGAAATCAATCGCGTGCTGACCGACCAGATTTCCGACCTCCTGTACACGACCGAGCGCAGCGCGCACGCCAATCTCGTGCGCGAGGGCATCGCACCGCAGCGGGCCGTGTTCGTCGGCAACGTGATGATCGACAGCCTGCGTGCGAACCTGTCGAAGGCGCCGGCGGCGTCCGATTTGATCGCCGCGTCGGGGTTCGGGGGCGAGCGCTTGCGCGGGGGGTATGGCGTGGTCACCCTGCATCGCCCCTCCAACGTGGACCACCCCGATACGCTTGGGCCGATCGTCGATGCGTTGCGGAATATCAGTGCGCGCCTGCCGCTGGTGTTTGCGCTGCACCCGCGTACGCGTGCGAATCTCGAGCGTTTCGACATGCTGAACCGACTCGATGCGCAGGGCTTTCTGGTGCTGCCGCCGCAGGGCTATCTGGAGATGCTCGGCCTGATGGCGGGCGCGACGATGGTGCTCACCGATTCGGGCGGAATCCAGGAGGAGACCACCGCGCTGGGCGTGCCGTGTCTGACGATCCGGGAGAACACCGAGCGGCCGATCACGGTGGAGCAGGGCACGAACACCGTAGTGGGCATCGATCCTGCTGCATTGCGCGCGGCGGCTGACGCCGTGCTGGATGGTGGAGGCAAGCGCGGGCGCGTGCCGGAATACTGGGATGGCCGTGCCGCCGAGCGCATCGTCGCCCACCTTGCTGCATGGCTGCGCGAGCGCGAGTCGATGGGAGGCGTGTGACATGGACGAGCGAATCGTCAATGCGCTGACCATCGATGTCGAGGATTACTTCCATGTGTCCGCGCTCGCACCCCATTTTCCGCGCACGGAATGGGAACAGGTGCCGTGCAGGGTCGAGCGCAACGTGAATCAGATCCTGCAGTTGCTCGATGACCATGACGCACGGGCAACCTTCTTCGTGCTGGGCTGGGTTGCGGAGCGTTACCCCGAACTGGTCCGGCTGATCGTTTCGCAGGGCCATGAGATCGCCAGTCACGGCTATGAACACGAGCGTGCAAGCGCGCAGTCGTGCGATCGCTTTCTCGCCGACATCGTGCTTGCGAAGGCGGTGCTGGAGGACATTGGCGGCGAACGGGTGGCCGGCTACCGGGCGCCGAGCTTTTCCATCGGCAAGGCAAATCTGTGGGCGCACGACTGCATTGCCGAGGCGGGCTATGCCTACAGTTCCAGCGTCTATCCGGTGCATCACGACCATTACGGCATGCCGGACGCGCCGCGTTTTCCGTACCGCCTGGACTGCGGCCTGCTCGAGGTGCCGGTGACGACGATGCGCTGGATGGGCCGCAACTGGCCGGCCGGCGGCGGCGGCTTCTTCCGGCTGTTGCCGTATGCCGTGTCGCGCTGGCAGATTGCCCGCGTCAATCGCGAGGATGCCCAAGCGGCGATCTTCTACTTCCACCCTTGGGAGATCGATCCCGAGCAGCCGCGCGTGAACCGCGCGTCGATGAAGACGAGATTCCGTCATTACGTGAATCTCGAGCGCACCGAGGGGCGGCTGCGATGCCTCCTGCGTGATTTCGCCTGGGGGCGTGCCGACCGGGTTTTCGCGGATTTCTGAAGCGGCCGGGGAGGGCAATCGCGATGGACCGTCCCCCCTTGCTGGTCAGGCGACTGGACGAGGCCGACCGTCGGCGCTGGGATGCGTTCGTACACGCCTGCCCGGAGGCGACCTTCTTTCACCTGGCGGCCTGGCAGGACATCATGCGTGAGGTGTTCCGTCACCGGACGCATTTCCTGTATGCGGAACGGGCCGGCGAGATCGTCGCGATCCTGCCGTTGGCGGAGGTCAGGAGCCGCCTCTTCGGCCATGCGCTCGCGTCGCTGCCTTTCTGCGCCTACGGTGGCGCGGCGGGCGCAGCCGATGCGGTGGCCGCGCTGGAGACGCACGCCGACGAGCTGGCGCGGCGGCTGGGCGTGCAGCATCTGGAATACCGCAACCTGCATGCGCGGCACGCGGATTGGCCGCGCCAGGACTTGTATGTGACCTTCCGCAAGGAGATCGCGGCCGAGGACGAGGCCAACCTGTCGGCGATCCCCCGCAAGCAGCGCGCGATGGTGCGCAAGGGGATGCGCAACGGTCTGGTCGCGCGCATCGATGAGGATGTGGAGCGCTTCTTCCCGCTGTATGCCGGGAACGTGCTGCGCCATGGCACGCCCGCGCTGCCGAAGGCCTTTTTCGCGCGCTTGCTGCGGGAGTTCGGTCCGAACTGCGAGGTGCTGACGATCACCGACCCGGCGGGCAGGCCGATGTCGGGCGTGCTGAGCTTCTACTTCCGCAACGAGATCCTGCCCTATTACGCCGGCGATGCGCCGGCGGCGCGCGATCTGGCCGCGAACGACTTCAAGTATTGGGAGCTGATGCGGCGGGCTGTCGGCCGCGGGGCGACACTGTTCGATTACGGTCGCAGCAAGGTCGGTACCGGCCCCTACGGATTCAAGAAGAACTGGGGCTTCGAGCCGCAGCCGCTGGCTTACGAGTATCGCCTGTACAAGCGCGACGCGGTGCCGCAGAACAATCCGATGAATCCGAAGTATCGGGCGCTGATCGCGCTATGGCGACGGCTGCCCATCGGGGTGGCGAACGTGCTCGGACCGCACATCGTGCGCAACCTGGGGTGAGCATGGACGATCGCCCTCCGCTGCTGTACCTGGTGCATCGGATCCCTTACCCGCCCAACAAGGGCGACAAGCTGCGGTCCTTCCATATCCTGCGGCAACTCGCGCGAAACCATCGCGTCTATCTGGGGACCTTCGTCGATCGTGCCGAGGATGCGGCCCATGTCGACACGCTGCGCGAGTGGTGTGCGGACGTCTGTGCGATCCCGCTGTCGCCCGCGCGCGCGCGACTGGCCAGCCTGCGGGGGCTGCCGGGCGGCGAGGCGCTGAGCCTGCCCTACTACCGCAGCCGGCGCCTGCGCGACTGGGTCGATCGCACTGTTCGGACTCATGCAATCCGTCGTGCGGTGGCTTTCTCCGGACCGATGGCGCAATACCTCGACCACGCCGGCCTCGAGCGCCGGGTGGTGGATTTCTGCGATGTCGATTCGGCGAAATGGGCCGACTACGCGCGTGCCCGCAGCTGGCCGATGTCGTGGCTGTACCGGCGGGAAGGGGAGAAACTGCTGGCGTTCGAGCGCGGCGTGGCGGCCGCGACGGATGCCAGCATCTTCGTGACCGAAGCCGAGGCGGACCTCTTCCGGCGGGCGGCGCCGGAAACCGCTGGACGGGTCGTGGCGATGCCGAACGGGGTCGATGCCGGCTTCTTCACGCCCGATGCGGGCCATGCCGACCCGTATCCCGTCGGCGGGCCGGTCGTCGTGTTCACCGGGGCCATGGACTATTGGCCGAACGTCGACGCGGTCGTGTGGTTCGTGCAGGAAATCCTGCCCCTGCTGCAGCGTTCGTGCGCAGACTTGCGCTTCTACATCGTCGGCATGAATCCTGCACCGGCCGTTCTGGCGCTGGCCGGTCCCGCGGTGGTGGTGACCGGCAGCGTGCCCGACGTGCGGCCGTGGATCGGACATGCGCAGGTCGTGGCCGCGCCGCTGAGGATCGCGCGCGGCATCCAGAACAAGGTGCTCGAGGCGATGGCGATGGCGCGCCCGGTGGTGGTGTCGGCATCGTCGGCCACCGGTTTGGCGGGCGAGCCTGGACGGGACTTCGAGGTTGCTGCGACCGCCGGGGAGTTCGCCGCACGGATTTCCGGGCTGCTGGGTGACCCCGAGCGGGCGGCGCGGATGGGTGCATGCGCGCGCGCGCGCGTGCTGGCCTCGTACAGTTGGGAGGCGCACCTCGGCCGCCTGGATGCCTTGCTCGATGCGGCGAGCGGCCCGGCTATCGCGCTGCGAGGCCGGGGCGGGGGGGCTTCCGACGACGACCCGCGGCCACTGGTCGTGCATGTCGTGTATCGCTTTGATGTCGGCGGGCTGGAGAACGGGGTCGTCAATCTGATCAACCGGCTGCCGGTCAGCCGCTTCCGCCACGCCATCGTCGCGCTGACCGAGTGCGATCCGGCGTTCTGCAAGCGCATCGTGCACGACGACGTGCGTTTCATTTCCCTGCACAAGCCGCCGGGGCACGGGCTGAAGCTGTATCCCGCCCTGTTCCGCCTGTTCAGCGAACTGCGGCCGGCCGTGGTGCATACGCGCAACCTCGCCGCGCTGGAAGCCGTCGTGCCCGCGTGGGCCGCGGGAGTGCCGGTGCGGGTGCATGGCGAGCACGGCTGGGATGTGTCCGATCCCCATGGAACGCGGCGGCGTTTTCAGTGGATGCGCCGGCTGTATCGGCCGTTCGTGACCCATTACATACCGCTGTCCGACCATCTCCTGAGATATTTGAACGCGTCGGTCGGGGTGAGCGCGGCGCACATGACCCGCATCTGCAACGGGGTCGATACGCAGCGTTTCAGGCCGGGCGCGAGGGGACGGGAGGTGCTGGACGGATCGCCGTTCGAGGGCGACGAACTGTGCGTGATCGGCACGGTCGGCCGGCTCGAACCGATCAAGGACCCGCTGAACCTGCTGCGCGCGTTCGTGCACCTGCTCCGTCGGGCTCCGGAACTTGCCGGGCGCCTGCGCCTGATGTTCGTCGGCGACGGCTCCCTGCGGGCCGAGCTCGAGGCCGAGGTCGCCCGGGCTGGCGTGGGCGCTTGCGTGTGGCTGGTGGGAGAGCGGCGCGACGTACCGGAGGCGCTGCGGGCGATGGATGTGTTCGTGCTGCCGTCGCGTGCGGAAGGGATCTCCAACACCATCCTCGAGGCGATGGCCTGCGGGTTGCCGGTGATCGCGACGCGGGTGGGTGGAAATGCCGAGCTGGTGCTCGACGGCGAGACCGGGATACTGGTTCCGGCGTCGGACAGCGACGCACTCGCCGACGCGCTGGCGCGCTACGTCGGCGACGGCGGGATGTTGCGGCGGCACGGCGAAGCGGGGCGGCAGCGTGCGGTGGAGGAGTTCAGCATCGACGGCATGGTGGCCCGCTATGCGCAGCTGTACGAGTCCTTGTTGAGTGCGGCGGGGCGTGCGGTGCCGGCGACCTGAAGCGGGAGAAACGTGGATGTGCGGAATCGCCGGACTGTTCCACACGCGCGACAAGCGGGACTTTCCGCGCGATCTCGTGCAGCGCATGAACGACATTCAGTTTCATCGCGGACCGGACGAAGGCGGGCTGCATTTCGAGCCGGGCGTCGCACTCGCTCACCGGCGCCTGTCGATCATCGATCTTTCCACCGGCCAGCAGCCGCTCTTCAACGAGGACGGTTCCGTCGCCGTCGTGTTCAACGGCGAGATCTACAACTACCAGGAGCTCGTGCCCGAACTGGAGCGCTGCGGCCACCGTTTCCACACGCGCAGCGACACCGAGGTGATCGTGCATGCGTGGGAGGAGTGGGGCGAGGCGTGCGTGCGCCGCTTCCGCGGCATGTTCGCGTTCGGACTGTGGGATCGCAAGCGCGAGACGCTGTTCCTCGCGCGTGACCGTCTGGGCGTGAAGCCGCTGCACTACGCGCTGCTGCCGGACGGAACGCTGGCGTTCGGATCGGAACTGAAGGTGCTGATGCAGCATCCGGCCCTGGACCGGCGCATCGACCCGTGCGCGGTCGAGGAGTACTTCGCGCTCGGCTATGTCGCGGAGCCGCGCACGATCTTCGTCGGCGCGCGCAAACTCGGGCCTGCCGAGACGCTGACGGTCCGCCGCGGCGAGCCGGTGCCCGCGCCGCAAAGCTACTGGGACGTGCGATTCACGCTCGACAACCCGATCGGGCTGGCCGACGCGGCCGCCGAGCTGACCGAACGCTTGCGCGAATCCGTGCGCCTGCGCCTGATCGCGGAAGTCCCGCTCGGCGCCTTCCTCTCCGGTGGCGTGGATTCGAGCGCCGTGGTGGCGACGATGGCCGGGTTGTCCAATGAGCCGGTCAACACGTGCTCGATCGCCTTCGATGACCCGGCCTTCGACGAGGCCGCCTTCGCGCAGCAGGTCGCTGCCCGCTATCGCACGAACCACTACGTCGAGACGGTGCAATCCGACGATTTCGACCTGATCGACAAGCTGGCCGTCCTGTACGACGAGCCCTATGCCGACAGCTCCGCGATTCCCACGTGGCGCGTGTGCCAGCTCGCGCGCAAGAAGGTCACCGTCGCGCTCTCGGGCGATGGCGGCGACGAGAGCTTCGGCGGCTATCGCCGCTACCGCCTGCACATGATGGAGGAAAAGTTGCGCGCGAGCCTGCCGCTGGGCGTGCGCCGACCGATGTTCGGCGTGCTCGGGCGGCTGTATCCGAAGGCGGACTGGGCGCCGCGCGTGCTGCGCGCGAAGACGACCTTCCAGGCGCTGGCGCGCGATTCGGTGCAGGCCTATTTCCATTCGGTGTCGATCCTGCGCGACGATCTGCGCCGCCAGCTCTACTCCAACGCCTTCAAGGCGCAGCTCGGCGGCTACAACGCGCTCGACGTATTCCGCCGCCACGCGGCGAACGCGGGAACGGACGATCCGCTGGCGCTCGTCCAGTACCTCGACCTGAAGACCTACCTCGTCGGTGACATCAATACCAAGGTCGATCGCGCGAGCATGGCGCATTCGCTGGAGGTGCGAGAGCCGCTGATGGATCACCCGCTGGTCGAATGGCTTGCGACGCTGCCTTCCGGCCTCAAGGTGAAGGGCAATGAGGGCAAGTACCTGTTCAAGAAGGCGATGGAGCCGCTGCTGCCCCACGAGGTGCTCTACCGGCCGAAGATGGGCTTTGCCGTGCCGCTCGCGCGCTGGTTCCGCGGGCCGCTGAAGGCGCGGGTGAGGGACGCGATGCTGGGCGGTACGCTCGCATCCACGGGACTCTTCAACGCCGACACCCTGCGCCACTTGGTCGATGCCCATCAGTCGGGCGTACGCGATTACAGCGCACCGTTGTGGACCCTGTTGATGTTCGAGTCCTTCGTCCGCCACAGCGGTGCCCTCGCGGGGCAGGGCGAGGCGCCGAGAGTGGCGGTCTGAGTGGCGACCTGAGCGATGAAAATCCTGCACGTCTTCGATCATTCGATCCCGCTGCACAGCGGTTACACCTTCCGCTCCGCGGCCATCCTGCGCGAGCAGCGGGCGCTGGGCTGGGAGACCTTCCACCTGACTTCGCCGAAGCAGGGCGTGACGGCCGCCTTGGAGGAAGACGTCGACGGCCTGCGCTTCTTCCGCACGCGGCCCGTCTCCGGGGCGAGCCCGGTGCTGCGCGAGACGGCCCTGATGCGCGCGTTGCGGGCACGGATCGTAGAGGTTGCGAAGCAAGTGCTGCCGGAGGTGATTCACGCGCACTCGCCGGTGCTGAACGTGCTGCCGGCCCTGAGCGCCGGCCGTCGGCTGGGCATCCCCGTCGTCTATGAGATCCGGGCGTTCTGGGAGGATGCCGCGGTCGACCACGGGACCGCCCGCGAGCGGGGGCTGCGCTACCGCATGACGCATGCGCTGGAAACCTGGGCGATGAAGCGTGTCGATCACGTGTTCACGATCTGCGAGGGGTTGCGCTCCGACATCGTAGGACGCGGCATCGCTGCCGAGCGCGTCACCGTGATTCCCAATGCCGTCGATATCGAGTCCTTCCAGCTCTCGGGCGAACCCGATGCCGCACTGAAAGCACGCCTCGGGCTGGAGGGCAGGACGGTCGTCGGCTTCGTGGGCTCGTTCTACGCCTACGAAGGGCTGGACCTGCTGCTCGATGCGGTGCCCGCCCTGCTGCAACGCCTACCCGAACTGTGCGTGCTGCTGGTCGGCGGCGGGCCGCAGGAGGCCGCTCTCAAGGCCCAGGCCGAAAGACTCGGGATCGCCGACCGCGTGATCTTCGCCGGTCGCGTGCCGCATGGCGAGGTGAGCGGCTACTACGACCTCATCGATCTGCTCGCCTACCCGCGTCACTCGATGCGCCTGACCGAACTGGTCACGCCGCTCAAGCCGCTCGAGGCCATGGCGCAGGGGCGGGTCTTCGTCGCCTCGGATGTCGGCGGACACAGGGAACTCGTGCGTGACGGAGTGACCGGCCGGCTGTTCCACGCGGGCAGTGCGCAGGCTCTCGCCGACGTGGTCGTGGACATGCTGGGCAAGCGGGGTCTGTGGGGCGACTATCGGGCCGCAGGAAGGCGCTTCGTCGAATCCGAGCGCAACTGGCGCAACAGCGTCGGGGCGTATCGAGCGCCCTATGCGCGGCTGGCGGGGGCAGCATGAGCGCCCCGGAAGACCAGGTGAGGCAGCAGGCCGGCGGCGTTGCCGTCGCGGAGCCCGCGGCCGGTCTTTCACGCGAGACGGTGATCCGGCTTGCAATGCTGGCGATCGCGCTCCTTGCCCTGCTCGGCACGTACCGCGAGACGCTCGCATCCATGATCGAGATCTGGAACCGCTCGGACACCTTCGCCCACGGCTACCTCGTCGCACCGATCGCATGCTGGCTGATCTGGCGCGAACGCGTGCAACTGCGCGGATTGCCGCTGACTCCTTCGCCGGTCGGGCTGGCGGCCGCGGCGCTGGCCGGTTTCGCCTGGCTGCTCGGCGAACTCGCGAGCGTCGCGAGTGTGTCGCAGTTCGCCTTCGTCGGGATGGCGGTCGCGCTGGTGTGGGCCGTCATGGGAACGCGGGTCGCGCGCGCGCTGGCCTTCCCGCTGGGTTTCCTGTTCTTCCTAGTGCCTTTTGGCGAGTTCCTGTTCCCGGCGATGATGGACCGCACCACGGATTTCATCATCTGGGGTTTGCGCGCCTCGGGCGTTCCGGTTTACGCGGAAGGCCGCAGCCTGGTGATTCCGTCCGGTCACTGGGAGGTCGTCGAAGGCTGCAGCGGCGTGCGTTACCTGATCGCGTCGGTCGTGGTCGGCAGTCTCTACGCCCATCTCACCTATCGTTCGCTTCTGCGGCGCAGCGTCTTCGTCGCCTTCTCGGTGGTGCTGCCGGTGTTCGCGAACTGGCTGCGCGCCTACGGCATCGTGCTGGTCGCGCACCTCACCGACAACCGCGTCGCGGCCGGCGTCGATCATCTGATCTACGGCTGGGTGTTCTTCGGTCTCGTGATGATGGTGCTGTTCTGGGTGGGCGCCCGCTGGCGCGAGGATGACGTCCCCCGCGCCCCGGCACGAGACGCGGCCGTATCTCGTGTGCCGACGCGCCCGGTCATGCCCAGGGGCGCCATTGCAGCCGGCGTCGCAGCAATCGTCGCCGTGTTGATTTGGCAAGCTGTGCTGGCGGGGCTCGATGCCCAGGGGCGGCGGGGCTCGGTCACGCTCGCCGGGCTGAATGCCGGTGAGGGGTGGGAGCGGGTCGCGGACACGCGCCTGCCGGACTGGAAGCCGCATTTCTTCGGCATGCGCCGCGAGCTGCGCGAAATCTGGTCGAACGGCGGGCCGCCCGTGGGGTTGTACCTGGCGTATTACCGGGGCCAGGTGCCCGGCGAGGAACTGGTGAACTCCGAGAACCGCGTCCTCAAGCACAAGGACCGCCAGTGGACCATGACGGCCGAAGGGGCGCATGCGACGCAGATCGGCGCCGAGGCCGCGTCGGTTCGGAGCACGGAGATCGCCAATGCCGCGTCGGGGCGCCTGCTGGTGTGGCACTGGTACTGGATCGACGGCCGCTGGACCACGAGCGACTACGTGGCCAAGCTCTACCAGACGCTCGCGCAGTTGCGCGGCCGCGGGGACGATTCCGTCGCCGTGATGCTGTACACCCCGGTGGGCGAAGGGGCGCGTGGCGCGGCCGAAGCCGTGCTCGCGGACTTCCTGCGCGTGCGCGGCGGCGAACTGTCCGCGGCCCTGGCGCGGGCAAGGGAGCGCTAGCATGAACTGGGCGGGCAAGCGCATCGCACTGATCGGCCCGCTGCCTCCGCCGGCCGGCGGGATGGCGAACCAGACCCGGCAACTCGCCGAACTGCTGGGCGGAGAGGGGCTGGACGTGGATCTCATCCAGACCAACGCGCCGTACTGCCCGCAATGGATCGGCCATTTCCGGGGCGTGCGGGCTGGGTTTCGCCTGATGCCCTATCTGCTGCGCCTGTGGTCTGCCGCGGGGCGGGCGGACGTGATGCACGTGATGGCCAATTCGGGCTGGTCCTGGCACCTCTTCGCGGCGCCTGCAGTGTGGATCGCCCATCTGCGCCGGGTTCCCGTGGTGGTGAACTATCGTGGCGGGGAGGCCGACGACTTTCTTGCGCGTTCCGCGCGCTGGGTGTGCCCGACGCTGCGCCGGGCGGCGGGCGTTCTGGTCCCGTCCGGCTTTCTCCGCGACGTGTTCTTGCGTCATGGCGTCGAGAGCCGCATCGTGCCGAATGTCGTCGATGTTGCCCGCTTCCATGCCGACGCGCGTCCGCGCTGCGCGGGCGATGCGCCCCATGTCGTGGTTGCCCGCAACCTCGAACCGATCTACGGAATTTCCACCGCGCTGGAGGCCTTCGCGCAGATCCGCGCGGCATGTCCGCGTGCGCGCATGTCGGTCGCCGGTACGGGGCCGCAGGCGGACGAACTGATCGCCCGTGCTGCTGCGTTGGGACTCGACGGTAGCGTCCGCTTCACCGGACGACTCGAGCGCGACGAGATGGCGGCCCTCTACCGCGACGCCGATGTCGTCCTGAACCCCGCCCGCGTCGACAATATGCCAAACTCCGTGCTCGAGGCGCTTGCCAGCGGCGTGCCCGTCGTGAGCACGGACGTGGGGGGCGTGCCGTACATCGTAGAGAATGGCCGCAGCGCCCTGCTGGTGCCGCGCGACGACGCCGCCGCGATGGCCGCCGCCGTCCTGCATCTCGTGCGTTCGCCGGAACTCGGTGCGCGTCTGGTCGAAGGCGGTTTGCACGAAGTGCGCCGCTACACGTGGGCCGAGGTGCGGCATACGCTGTTCTCCGCCTATGAGGCCGCGCTTCGCGGCGCCGTTGCACCGGCGGGTGCGCGGTGAAGGAGGGGGCAATGACCGGGCTCTACACGCGCTGTGTCGCCAACGTCCTCTTCCCGCTGCAGGAGCGACTCAAGCATCACGACACCGCGCGCGTGCGGCGTGCGCTGGAAGCCAGCCAGTGGTGGTCGCGCACCGATCTCGAGGCGCTGCAACTGCAACGTCTGCGCGCGTTGTTGCTGCGTGCCGCGCGGGACGTTCCCTACTACCGCGAACTCTTTCAAAGCATCGGTTTCGATGCTGCCCAAGTCACCTGCCTGGACGCGCTGCGCCGCCTTCCCTTCCTCACCAAGGCCCTGATCCGGAACAACATCGAGGCGCTCAAGGCCGAACGGGCGGAAGGCCTCGCGCGCTTCAACACGGGCGGATCGAGCGGCGAGCCGCTCGTGTTCTTCATCGGCCGCGAGCGCGTCGGCCACGACGTCGCGGCCAAATGGCGCGCGACCCGTTGGTGGGGGGTGGATATCGGAGATCCGGAGATCGTCGTGTGGGGCTCGCCGATCGAACTGAGCGCGCAGGACCGTCTGCGCCACTGGCGCGACGCAGTGATGCGCACCGAATTGCTGCCGGCATTCGAGATGTCGGAGGCGCGGCTCGACGAGTTCCTCGCGCGCATCCGCCGGCGTCGACCGCGGATGCTCTTCGGCTATCCGTCGGCGCTCTCCCTCATCGGTTCGCGCGCCGAGAAGACCGGCGTGCGCATGGACGACCTCGGCATTCGGGTCGCGTTCTGCACTTCCGAACGCCTCTACGAACATCAGCGCAATACCATCGAACGCGTGTTCGGGTGTCCGGTCGCCAACGGTTACGGCGCGCGTGACGCCGGCTTCATTGCGCACCAGTGCCCGTCCGGCGGCATGCACATCACCGCCGAGGACGTCATTGTCGAGATCGTCGATGGCCGCGGGCAGCCGGTGCCCCCTGGCGATAGCGGGGAGATCGTCGTGACGCACCTTGCGACCGGCGAATTCCCCTTCATCCGCTACCGTACCGGCGACGTTGCCGCACTCGATCCGTCGCCATGCAGATGCGGCCGTGGTCTGCCGCTGCTCAAGGATATCCAGGGACGTGCGACCGACTTCGTCGTCGCGCAGGACGGCACGGTGATGCATGGTCTCGCCCTCATCTACATCCTGCGCGATCTGCCCGAGGTCGCCGCATTCCGCATCGTGCAGGAGAGCCTCGAGCTCACGAGGGTCGAACTCGTGCCCGGCCCCGGATATGGTCCGTCGATCGCATCGGCCATCGAGCGCGGTCTGATGGCGCGTCTGGGCGCCGGGGTGAGGATTCAGATCGAGCTGCGCGACGAGATCCTGCCCGAGAAGTCGGGCAAGTATCGCTACGTGATGAGTCGGGTGGATGTTCGGGAGGGAGCGCTGTGCGCGACATAGCCGTCACGCTGGCCGTCTTCGGCACGCTGCCCTTCATCCTGAGGCGGCCGTGGATCGGCATCCTCGTGTGGACCTGGCTCGGCTTCATGAATCCTCACCGCATGGCTTGGGGATTCAGCATGTCGATGCCCTTTGCACAGATCGTGGCGATCACCACGTTCGTCGGCATGATGCTCTCCAGCGAGCCCAAGCGCATCCCGTGGGAGCGCGAGACCAAGGTGTTGCTCGCGTTTGTCGCCTGGATGACGGTGACGACGATCTTCGCCGTCTATCCCAGTCTCGCTTGGGAGCAGTTCGAAAAGGTCATCAAGATCCAGCTGATGATCATCGTCGCGATGGTCCTCATCAACACGCCTGAACGGCTCAAGGCCCTCGTGTGGACGATCGCGCTGTCGCTCGCGTTCTATGGCGTGAAGGGGGGTATCTTCACGATCATGAAGGGGGGCGTGCATCGTGTGCAGGGGCCTCCGGGTACCTTCATCGAAGGCAACAACGAACTCGGCTTGGCACTGGCGATGACGGTGCCGCTGTTGTATTTCCTCGCCCGCGGCTCGACGCATCGCTGGATACGGCCTGCTGTGTACGCAGCGACCGTACTCACGGCGCTGGCGGCGATCGGCACGCAATCGCGTGGCGCCCTGGTCGGCATGGCCGTCATGGGGACCGTGTTTTGGCTCAAGGCGCGTCACAAGTTCCTGGTGTTGTTGCTCGGCGTGTTTGCGATCCTGATGGTGTGGGCGATCATGCCAGAGGCTTGGTACCAGCGCATGGCCACGATCAACACGTATCAAGAGGACGCCTCTGCAATGGGGCGGATCAACGCTTGGTGGATGGCCTTCAACCTCGCATGCGACCGGCTTTTTGGCGGGGGGTTTGAGACGTTTCGCTACGAGATGTTCCATCTTTACGCGCCCGATCCGACGGACGCTCGAGACGTCCATAGCATCTATTTTGAGGTTTTGGGGGAGCACGGCTTCGTCGGCCTCTTCCTTTTCCTCTTGCTAGCAGTATTCACTTGGCGATCTGCCTCCATAGTGCGGCGAGCGTTCAAGGATCATGGCACGCTAGAGTGGATGAGCGAGCTCATGGCTATGGTGCAGGTCAGCCTTGTCGCATATCTTGCCGCTGGCGCTTTCCTCGGCATGGCGTACTTCGACTACTACTACAATCTGATCCTGATCGTGGTGGTCGCGCGGGTGATCATGCGTGAGGCGGAAGCGGGCGTGCGGCAACGTGCCGCGGTCGCGCCTGCGCCCGTCGATGCATCAGGGATGAGCGAGAGGTTCAGGCGCCAGCCCGAGCGCCATTCCGTGCCAGCCAGAGCTCCAGCTGGGTCAGTACCCAGATCATGACGCCGAAATAACTCGCGTGCCCCGCAGAATGTTCCTGCCACAGTTTCTGCAGATAGGACGGCCGCACGACGCCACGCCGTGCGAGGCTGTCCAGCGCGGCCTTCGCCTCGGTGCGCAGGGGGCCGTCCGTGGCGAGCCACAGTCCGAAGGGCAGACCGAAGCCGTGCTTCGACTTGGCGATCGTCTCGCGCGGCAGAAAGTCGCGCAGGGCGTGCTTGAAGAACACGCGCAGATGCGGCCCGCTCACCTTCTGGCGGGCGGAGAGCGTGCCCGAAAAAGCGATCAGATCCTCGTCGAGGAAGGGGAATCGGACTTCGACCCCCGCGGCCTCGCACATGCGCGACACTTTGCGCAAATCGTTGTCGGCCAGCGTGATCTTGTGATCGAGGTGCATCATGCGGTCGACCGCTTCGGGCGAGCCCGAGCGGAAATACGCCTCGCGCATCAGCATGAGCGGGCGCTCCGGGTCGATTCCGGCAATGAACTCCGGTTCAAAGATATCAGCGAGCGCATCGCGGTGCAGGAAGTTGTACGTTTCGAGCCGGTCGGGCAGGGGGACCGTCGCCTGGCGGATATAGCTTTGCGCCTTGCGCACCGGCAGCAGCGCCGAACCGAGCGGGAAGCCGAACACCAGCGGCTCGAGCACGCGGCGCAGGGGGGACGGAATGGACTGGTAGTGCTCGAACACGCCCTGCTTGGCGTAGCGTGCATTGCCGCCGAAGAATTCATCGCCGCCGTCGCCGGCGAGCATCGCGCCGATGCCCTGCTCGCGGGCAATGCGTGCGCAGAAGTAGGTCGGCACGGCCGAGGCATTGCCGAAGGGCTCGTCGTAGGCACTGGCGATGAGCGGCAACGCCTCGGCGACGTGTTCCGGCGTAACGTAGAACTCGGTCGCATCCGCTCCGAAGTGGCGTGCGGTGATGCGCGCGTAATCCAGTTCGTCGAAGCCCTCGGCATCGAAGCCGATCGAAAAGGTGCGTGGCGCCTTGCCGCTGATCTCCCCCAGCAGGCCGGTGACGGTCGAGCTGTCGGTGCCGCCGGAGAGGAAGGCGCCGGCCGGGGCGTCGTCGAGTTGCCGAGCCACGGACTGGTGCAGCAGCTCGCGGAAAGTCCGCTCCTGGCCTTGCTCGTCTGCCCCCCGCGTTGCCCCGAATTTCAGCGACCAGTAGAAGTCGCGCCGTGCACCGCCGGCGGTGACGGCCAGCCGCTGGGCCGGCAACAGCTTCTCGACGCCCTCGAACGCCGTGTCCGGGCTCGGCACCATGTGGCAGTACAGGTACTCGAACAGCGCCTGACGGCTCAGCCCGGCACGAACCGCCGGATGTGCGGCGACCGCGCGGGCACTCGTGGAAAAGACGAGCAGCGGGCCGACGCGGGCGAAACACAGCCGCTCGATGCCGGTGCGGTCCACTGCGAGCAGGGCGGCCCCCGCGCGCAGGTCGATCAGCACGAGCGCGAAGCTGCCCTGCAGGTCCTCGAAAACGCGTTCGCCGACCAATGCATGGCGGCGCAACGCGGCCGCAGCATGTCCGTGCTCCCGCGCGTCCGCGGCGGTCTCCGCGTGGCTCCAGCGCGGTCGCCCGATCAGAACCGCGGCGCGTCCAGCGTCGGCGTCCTGTGCCACAAAGCTCGCCGTCGGTCCGGTTCCGACGCGGCCCGCATTGTTCAATTCGAGACGATGTACCGGCGGGAGGGCCTCGTCCGCGGCAAACATCGCATCGAGCGCGTCGGGAGTCGTGTCGCTCCCGCCCGAGAGATTCACCCACCCGCACAGGATTCGTCGCATGTTCATGAGCTTGCCGTCGTCCGCTTGATCGGGGCAGCGGCCATGTTAGCGAAAGCCGAGCCGGACGAATGCCGCAGAGGTCACGCTCGCGCGCAGGTTCGACGCGACGCCTCGTGTTGCGCTCCCGGTTTCGGCGCATGCCTGATGCCGTGCACGGACTGCCGGTCATGGGCTTCGCGCTGACCGTCATCCTCGCCTGGTTCGGTTTCGCCGCCCTTGCGCTGGCGATCCTGCACGGGCGCGCGCTCGCGGCCATGTGGCGCGAGCCCGTGTTCGTCCGCCCCGTCCTAATCGTCGAGAGCGACGACTGGGGGCCAGGGCCGCGGGGCGATGCCGCAGTCCTGCGCGAGATCGCAGAAACGCTGAGCGCGGTGCGCGACCGCGATGGGCGGCCCGCAGTGATGACCCTTGGCGTCGTCGGCGGCATACCCGATGTCGACGCCATGCGTGCCGCGGGTTTCGCCAAGCATGTGCGTTGCTCGCTCCTCGCGCCCGATTTTGCGCCGGTCCTTGCTGCAATGGGCGACGGGTGTCGCGCGGGCGTCTTCGCAGTCCAGCGGCACGGACTGGAACACTACTGGCCCGCGGCCCTGCTGGCGCGTTTGCATACGGAAAACGGGTCGAATTCGGAAGCGCTGCGGCGCTGGCTCGAAGACGGCGGGCTGCGCAGCGAAGCGCTCCCGCCGCCGCTGCAAAGCCGATGGGTCGATTGCGCCAGCCTGCCGAGTGTTCCCCTCGACCCTGTTGCCGTCGACCACGCGGTGCGCGAGGAGTCCGACCTGTTGCAACAACTCTTCGGCTGTGCGCCCGAGGTTGCAGTGCCGAACACCTTCGTGTGGAACGACAGCACCGAGCGGGCGTGGGCGGCGCACGGCGTGCGCACGGTGGTCACGCCCGGCTGGCGCTACGAAGGGCGCGACGCGGCCGGTCGGCTCCTGCCGCCCGCGCGCCGCATCCGCAATGGGGAAAGCGGGCAGGGCGGCATCATCTACGTGGTGCGCGACGCCTACTTCGAACCGCTGCGCGGTCATCGCGCCGAAGACGTGGCCGCGGCGCTGGCGCGCAAATGTGCCGAGGGCCGTCCCTTGCTGCTCGAAACGCACCGCGAGAACTTCATCGGTCCGCAGCCCGCGCGCGCCGCGGCAGTTGCCGAGCTCCGCCGCGCGCTGGGCATGGCACTGTCGATGAGACCGGATCTGTGCTTCACGACCACCGCGGAGCTGGCGACGATCCTGCGCGACCCGGCATCGCCGCTCCGGGCGCAGCGATGGAAAACGCGGCTCGCCGCGTGGTTCGTGCGCCTTCGCAACGAGCCGGACCTGACGAGGCTCCTCAAGTACAGCGGCTTGGCTGCGCTGTTGGGCGCGGCAGCTTATTTTCTCGGCGACGTGACATACCGACGCTCGGCCCGCGCAGGCCGTTGCTAGACTTTTCGGGATTCCGCCTGGATGTGAAGACCGATGAAGCAGGGCTACCTCGTCATCACCGAACTCTTCCTGCCGACCAAGGGCGGGACCGCCGTGTGGTTCGACGAGGTATACCGGCGCCTGGGCGGCAAGGAAATCGCGATCGTCACGGCCGCGGTGCCGGGCGGTGATGCGCACGATACCGGCCATCCGAACTCCGTCCATCGAGTCAGCCTGCGCCGTGTGCCGTGGCTGCGGCCCGAATCCCTCGGCATGTACGTGCGCCTGCTTGCGAAGTCCCTGGCGCTGTCGCTCGAGCAGCGGTTCTGTGCGGTCCATGCCGGGCGCGCGCTGCCCGAAGGGCTCGTCGCCTGGATCGTCGGCCGGCTCTCCAGGCGCGCCGTCACCGTGTATGCGCACGGCGAAGAACTCACCGGCTGGGGGCGCGGGAACAAATTCCGGGTCATGCGCTTCGTGCTGCGCCATGCCGATCATGTCATCGCCAACAGCGATTTCACCTTCGAAGTGCTGGTCGGCATGGGCGTCCCGCGCGACCGCATCGTCATCATCAACCCCGGCGTCGATGTCGCACGTTTCCGGCCGGGACTCCCGTGTCAGGACTTGCGCGACAGCCTGCAACTGGGACCCGGCGCCCGGCTGCTGCTGTCGGTCGGACGGCTGAACCGGCGCAAGGGGTTCGATACGGTGATCCGCTGCCTGCCCGAACTGATCGCTGGCGGGCATGACGTGCATTACGCCATCGTCGGCATCGGCGAGGATCGCTCCTACCTCGAAGCGCTCGCGCACGAGACGGGTGTGGCCGAGCGTGTGCATCTCCTCGGGCATGTCCCGATGGATGACTTGCCGCGCTGGTACAACGCCTGCGACCTCTTCGTGCTCGTCAATCGCGACATCGACGGCGACACGGAAGGATTCGGCCTCGTGTTTCTAGAGGCGGCCGCTTGCGGCAAGGTGTCCGTCGCAGGGACCGCGGGGGGTACCGGCGCGGCGGTGCTCGATGGCGTCACCGGGTTGCGCGTCGATGGCTGCGACGAACGCGCCATCGTTGCGGTGATCGGCCGCTTGTTCTGCGACGCGCAGTTGGTCGAGTACCTGGCTTCGCATGCGCTCGTACGCGTGCGGCAGGAACTGAACTGGGATGCCGTGGCCGATCGAACCCGCGGGCTCTTGCCGGTCGCAGCGGATGTGTAATGGTGTAGTGACATGGAGAACCCCGCGTACCGCAAGTGCCGTACTCAACATCTAGAACCATGCGGGACTGTCCTGCTGCTTCAGGCGCGAATCAAGCGTCATTAACTTTCAGGGTTAACCGCTATGAAGTATCGTTTCCTCAATACGTCCGTGGCGATGTTGCTGTTTGGTCTGATGTGCGGGAAGAGTCAGGCAGTCGAAGCTTTCGGTGCAACACCGCAAGAAGTGTCTTTGTGTTCTGCCCTTATTTTCGGAGGGCGGGACAGGGCATACATGGAAAGTCTCGAGCCAGATGCCGGTTGGGGACATACTCATCATTGGTGTGATTGTGTGCGTTTCCGCTACCGCGCCGTCCGAAGCATTGGTGACAAGAGTTCATTTAACTACAACACGGGACAAGCGCTTCAAGGCTGCGACTACGTCATTCGTGCAGTACCGTCGGGATCCCGGATCTTGCCGAAGGTGCATGTCGACAAGGGACTCGTTCTGAAGCTGCGGGGTGAGACGCGAGTTGCGGCACAAGAATTTCAGCGTGCGCTCTCCCTTGATCCGAGTGAGGCCAAAGCGTACAGCGAACTATCGTTGCTCCAGGAGGAAAGCGGGCAGCGGACTGCGGCCCGTGATACGGTAGCGCTCGGCCTGCAGCACAACCCAGAATCCAAGCTGCTGCGGAAGCGCTATCTCGAATTGGGGGGCAAGGAGCCCTTCCCCGAGCCGCCTGCCCGCGATGTGCAGGTCCCGGTTCCGCCGACGGCTCCACCTGACAGCTCAGGCGAACCCGCGTTGCCTGAGCCGCTCGATCTCGACCTGCAGGAACCGGTCATTGCCGTGGATGCCCAGTCGGAGTCGGCCGAGGCCGGGTCTCAATCGGCGGAGAATGGGAAGGCCGTGACCGATGCAAACGCTCGCTCCTGCCGTTTCTGCCCGCCCGAAGAAATCCAGCGCCGCTGGATCGAGTCCTTCAAGGCAGGTCAGGAGAAAAAGCCGGAATAGAGATCGCGGTGGGGGCTGCCGTCGTCCGCAGATGGCGCCGCGCAACCGGATCGCGCTCGATCCAGCTCTGCAACTCCTGCCACAGCCGTGCGACCAATTCGGGGTGTTCCGCCGACAAATCGCGCGTGCAGTCGGCATCGGTATCCAGATCGAACAAGGTGAGTCGCATCCCGCTCTCCAGTGGCTGATAGACTAGCTTCCATCGCCCGTCGCGCATCATGCGGTCCTTGGCGATCACCACGAGTTCCTTGAATTCGTCCTTGATCGACAGCGACCCGCTGGCCTCGTTAGGGATGTCCAGAAGCTCCAGCAGTTCCGGGTAGTTCAGGTGGTCGTGGGGCAGGCCGGGTACGCGGGCGATCCAGATGCCGGTCTCGTTGAATCCTTTCAGATGCAACTCGCGGTGCGGATCCTGCATCGTTGCCGTGAGCGACACGCCGTCACAGCGCACCGACGGCGCGGCGAGCAGGTCGAGGAGGGTGGGCAGCACGTCGATCGAGCGGACCACCTGATCGACCCTTACGGGGTGGTTCATCCGCGGATCCGCGACCACCAGCGGCACGCGCGCGCTGAAGTCGCCCACGGCCGAATTGCCCTGCCCCCAGGTGTCGTGCTCGAAGAACTCCATGCCGTGGTCGCTGTACAGCACGACGATGGTGTTCTCCGCAAGCCCCGTTGCGGCCAGATGGTTCATGAGCTTCCCGACTTCGTCGTCGAATTGCGACACGCAACCGTCGTACAGCGCGAGGATCTGGTCGAGGTCGAATTCCTCGCGCGGTTCGCCCTGCCGCCGGATGATCTCGAAGGGGTCGGTCAGGCGCGCCATGGCGAACTTCGATGCCCCCGAATAGTCGGGGTCCGCATGGCGCAGGTAGTACGGGTACTCCGACGCGAACGGAGGGTGGGTCGTGGAATAGAAGACGTTGAGCAGGAACGGTTCGGACGTGCTCGCGAGCCGGGAAATCAGCCGGCGGGTGCGCTGTCCGAGCTGGGTCGTCTGCGGTGCGCCGCTCAGGTAATGGACTTCGGGCAGCAACAGACGGCCGACGCGGTTGTGCAGGAACAGCGACAGGAACAGGCGGATGTCCTTCGGGCCCTGGCGGATGAGGAACTTCAGGTTCCACTGGTCCTCGGGCAGATCCAGCACGTCGAACCCCAGCGAGAACTTGCCCAGGTCTGCGCCGCACCAGTCGGAGACGGCGGCCGTGCGATAGCCCAGCGCGCGCAGGATCGTGGGCAGGGCCTGGACCTCCAGTTGCGTCTCGTCGGTCGCGACGAAGTTATCGCGGATCCCGTGCGTGTGCGGCCAGGTCCCGGTGAGCAGCGAGATCAGGCTGGGCGCAGTTCTCGCGCAGGGCACGTAGCAGTTCTGGAAGTGCGTGCCGCGTCGCGCCAGTGCGTCGATATGTGGCGTCAACGGCTGCCCCTTTCGCTGGGTGCCGACGCGGTCCGCGCGCAGCGTGTCCGAGCCGATAAGGATCAGGTTCGGTCGTCCTCCGGGGCGCGGCGCCGCAATGTCACCTTCGGGTTCCCACAGCGCAAACACCATCAGGCCCCAGTAACCGACGCCCAGGCTGGTGAGGGCGGCGGCAGAGTCACCGTGGCCCGACAGGACCAGGGCGCTTACGAGCCCCGCGAACAGCGTCGCGATCGCAGCGGTGCCGGCGAGCGCTGCGCGTCGCAGGCCTTGTGCCGACAGGCGGTTCCACAGGCGGTGAAGGCGGTCGGTGCGATATTGCCAAGATGCGACGATGAGCCCCGGGTTATGCACCAGGGTTCGGCAGGTGACGTAGGTGCCGATGAGAGCCATGGAAAGCAGGCCTCCGGCCGCGGCGCGCCATGGTTCGTGCGGCACCCCGAGCACATCGGCCCCGGCTGCCGCGACCACGGCGCCCGGCAGCGTGCAGAAGAGACCGATGATCAGCGACCACACGCCCAGTCGAGCCATCGCGAACGGAAAGTACGCGCGGTAACGGCGCACGATTTCCTCGCGCAGTTGCGGTCCGGTTTGCGAGAAGTCGATCACCGACTTCATGATCAGTGCGAGCGTCACCAGCGTGGCGACCACCAATGCCGGCAACAGCACGTCGGCAATCCTCGACCATGCGAGTTGCGCGGCTAGTCCGAAGCCGCCAAGCCCGAGTGTGCCGGCCAAAGCAAGGCTGCTCTGGACCGGCAGCCAAGGCAGGCGAGCACGCCTGCGCCGGTGTTGCGCAGCCTCGCGCATGCCGCTCATCTCGCCGAAGGCCGACGCAAGCCGCACGAGATAGAAGCGCCGCACCTGCGAGCGCAACGCCAGCGCGCAGCCGCCCGCATAGGCGGTGACCTTGCGCCACATGTACAGCGGCACACCGCTCTCCGTGCGCCGGAAGCGCATGACCGACTTCGAGCGCTGGAAGCCCTTGCGCATCAGGTACCACAGCGTGAGGCGCTCGCCATCGACGTAGTGATATTGGACGATCTCCGGCGCGTATTGCAGCACGGCGCCCGTGCGCATCGCGCGGCGAACCCACTCCAGATCCTCCGCGCCCCCCAGGTCATGCCCGGTCGGGCCGAGCTCGGTGAGGAAGGGGCCGGTGGTGCGTAACACCTCGAGCCGCGCAACAAGATTGCCGCCGCCTGGGATGTTGCCGTCCAGATCGACGCGCATCGGAGTGTCGCCCTGGTCGTAGCGGGGCACGGGCAGCGGATAGATGCGGTAGGGGCCGTCGTCGTGCACCCAGTCCGGTTCGGTGCCGTCCCAGTCGGGCAGGATGCGCCCGCAG
The DNA here is from genome assembly GCF_012910805.1 of Aromatoleum evansii. Taxonomy (GTDB): domain Bacteria; phylum Pseudomonadota; class Gammaproteobacteria; order Burkholderiales; family Rhodocyclaceae; genus Aromatoleum; species Aromatoleum evansii. The sequence continues at coordinate 115,114 of NZ_WTVK01000007.1, read as the reverse complement.
ATCAGGCCCGCCTGCGGCCACGTCCGCGCCGCGTGCGCGATGCCGCGCAGATAGCCGGAGTCCACCCGGTGATCGTCGTCCACGAAGGCCACGACCGGATCTTCGAGCATCGGCAGTGCGCGGTTGAGCGCGTGCGACTTTCCCGGGGTCGGCTCGTTGATCCACTCCAGCGGGAGGCGTCCCGGCGTCGCACCGTATGCGTCCAGAAGTGCATGGGTGCCGTCCGTGCAGGCATTGGCGACGACAAAGAGGCGGACCTGAGCATCGTCCGGCCTCAGCGCGGCGTTCAGCGACTCGATGACACGTCCGAGCAATTCGGCACGATTGTAGGTGCAGATCAGGACCGTGATGCGCAGCGGTTCGCCCGGCATGGCTACACCGTCCGGTTGCTCAGCATCGCCAGCAGCAGGCCTGCCATCAGCCGGCCGCGGCTGATGGGCGCGATGCACAGACCGGTCAGCAGGTCGCGCAGCGCCTGCCCGCGCCGCTGCGTGCGCCACGCCCACTTGGCGTAGTCCGAAAGCATGCCCGCATAGGCGTGGCGCCAGAACGCCCCGCGCTTCTCGGGCGGTAGCAGGTGGCGGTTCTTGCGCATCACGCGCCGCGCCGCGTCGCGCATCACGTCCAGGTTGCGGCTCATGCTGTCCGGGTGTCTGGTGATGACGACGAGCGGTTCCGCGACGCACGCATACCCCCCGATGGCCGCCAGGCGCATCCACATGTCCACGTCCTCGAGGCTGCGCAGACTCTCGTCGAACGGGCCCGCCTGCGCCAGCGCGTCCGCCCGGGCCATCACCGCCGAGCCGCTGCCGGCGATCGAGCCGTTTTCTGCGAAGATGGCGTCGAGCACGTGTGGTTCGCTGCAGCCGCAGGGCCAGTCGCCCACGTGACGCCCCTCCGGATCGGCGATCCGCGCCGCCGTCGAGCAAAACGCCAGCTCCGGCCGCGCCTCCATCAGCGCCACCTGGCGTGCAAGCTTGTCGGCTTCCCACCAGTCGTCCGCGTCGAGGAATGCAACATAGCACCCCCGCGCCGCAGCGATCCCCGCATTGCGCGCACTGCTGAGGCCGCCATTGGGCTTCGCGAGCAGCCGCAGGCCCGTCGCCAAGCGCGCCAGCACCTCGGCCGTCCCGTCCGTGCTGCCGTCATCGACCACGATCAGTTCGACCGCGCTGTGCGTCTGTGCGAGCACGCTGCGTACGGCCCGCTCGATGCACCAGGCTGCGTTGTAGGCGGGAATGACGACGCTGACCGTCGGCGCTTCAGTCATCCGGGTCGTACCCCATTTCGCGCATCAGCGGCGCAATCATCGGCAGGATCCGCTCGACTGCTGCCGGATTGTGTTCCTTCCACTTCTGCTTCTGCGGTGCCCCCTTCACGATGCTCGTCGGCCGCGACACCAGGTTCGCGCACCGCTGCGCGGTCTGCGCATCGAACGGCACCTCCAGCCGCTCGAACGCCTCGCGGAACATGTCGACGGGGCGTTCGAAGATGTCCTCGTAACGCAGGCCGATCCACTGCTCCGGCGGAATCGCACGCGCCGCGTCGAGCGCGAGGCGGTTCGCAGTGACCCACTGGAAGGCGCACACCTCCTCGAGGCTTGCGCGGTTGAATTCGCGCCATCCCGGCGGCAGGAAGAAGTGCCACTCGCGGAACTCCCCGTCGTTTATCGCAACCGGCTCGGGCGACGGGCCGAAGAATTGCGTCAGGCCGAAGCCCCCGTCGGTGCGCCCCAGGCGCCAGCCGTCCATCATCGAGCTGACATTGTCGCGGCCGTCGCGCTGGATGAACACGAAGCGTGCCTTCGGGAACAGGGCATGCAGGTAAGGCACGCGCAGCGTGTTGATGCAGGTCTTGTCGAGCACCGGCCCCGCGCCGAGCCGTGCGTAGAAGTACGCCAGCACGCGGTCGCGGTGCTCCGGCCGTGCATCGTCCGCCGTCGCGGCCTCCGAGTCCCAGCCGTTGTTCAGCGGGCCACGCAGCCCGTTCCAGAGTTGCGGAATCTCGAAATCGAAGTGCAGGAAATGCCCCGATGCCGCGATCGTCTCGAAGGTCACCGTCGTTCCCGAGCGCGAGCAGCCGATCACGAATACCGGATCGGGCATTGCCGGCCGCGTGATCGACCAGATCGCCTCTTTCGCCCGCCACCCCAAGGCTCGCAGGTTCTTGTCGCGAATCTCGCGATCGAGCAGTTTCGGCAGCTTTGCGAGGACCGCTAGCGACATCGTTCCCTCTACTTGTAGTCGGCGCCCGAGAGCGATGTGAGCTCTTTACCGCCTTCGGGGGGACTGCCGTTACCGTTCAGCGCTTCCGTGTAGATGCGCTCAAGTTCACGCACTGGCTGATCCGTGAACCGGCTTTGCACGACCTCAAAAGCCATGTTCCCGAGTCTGAGTCGTTCCTCGGGGTGATCCAGGAGCCAGCAGGTATGGCGCTTCAGCGTGTCGAAATCCTCTCGGTCGAACAGCAGCCCATTAATGCCATCCTGAATGATCTCCGGCGTGCCTCCCGTGCGCGACGCAATGATCGGCTTCCTGGCGGCTGCCGTCTCGAACAGCACCATCGCGCAGGCTTCCTCGCATTGAGTCGGCATGATCAACACGTCCGCTGTCGTATAAATATTCTCGGGATCGGTCCGGTAGCCCAAGTAGCGGATTCTAGGGTCGTTCGTAATAATTCCATTGAAGTGCGCCGCGAACGCTGGATCCGTTTCCATCATCTCGCCTGCAATCAGAAACTTCACGTCCGGCCGTTCGATCTCCGCAGCAAGGCGAAGAAACAGGTCAATTCCCTTGAGGCGTTTGACGTGGCCCAGAAAGCCCACGACTAGATCGCTATCGGCGAGCCCGAGCTCGTCGCGAACCGAATGCCCACGGGTAAATCGCTCCAGATCCGAGAGGTTGTGTATTGCCTTCACGCGGCAGGTGCCGAATTGCGAGTGGGTGGCCACATACTCTGATACTGCGATGATGTGCCGCGCATGCTTTATGAACGGTGTCGGGTCGGGATCGACCATGTGAAAGTGCATGATCAAAGGAATTCGCAGCAATCGGGCGGCTACCACTTCGGGTGGTTTCCAGCCCAGCGACCCAATATTCATGTGGATCAGGTGAACTTTGTGGCGTCGCAGAAATAACATGCTGCGCATGACGTCCAGCGCAAACCTGAATGGGTTGCCGTTCCAGTCGTGCTTCGGACAAATGGCTGCTGCAATCCCTTTCTGGCTCAGGGTGTCGATCAATGCCCCCCGCTCAGTGACGACCACCAGCGGATCGAATTTGTCGCGATTGACACGCACGACGAAATTCAGCAGGGCGCGACTCGCGCCGCCCCAGTCCTCGTATGTCCCGAGGTAGTAGCAAACTCGTGCTGCCATCGTTGCCATCCGTGATTACCAATTCAAATGCCGAGCATTACTTGGCTACACATCCGACGTTTCCCGTTAGAAGACCTCTTGGGGGACGCCTGTAGATGATCTTTGATGAACCGATTCGATAAAGGAAAGATACTTCTTCGTTATCGTGGAAACAGAGAAACTGCTACTGGCCGCATTGTAGGCGGCCCTGCCAACGCTTTCGCGAAGTTCAGCATCCTGCGCCAATGTGCTCAACAGTTCGACCCGCTCATCGTCGTCGCGTGCGAGAAACCCCGTCTTGCCATTTTCGATCACCAACTCATCGGCGGCAGATAGGGTCAATTCTCCATGCGCGGACATTCAAGTCGTTCTCGCCGGTTTTTATTGGGCCGAAGCCGATTTTGATCCGGGAGGAAAAGGCACTTCGGGTCCGAAGCGATACCAGTTTGTGCGGGCTGACAAGTAGCATTTTGTCTTTGAGCCGATGTAGTTCGGTACGCATCGGTTGACCCTCCTGTCCTCAATGCGGGGGAGTGCCCACTCCCTGTGTCTGGTTGCCTTTTGCGCCCAATGCGAGTCTTGTGCGGATTCTGGATCGCATCAGACAACTCTAAGCGGGCGATCTCGATTGAGTCGAGGGCGTGGGTCACGCCCGAGAACGGGTGGCTCAAGGAACTGGCCCCTGCCCGCCGAGCAGAAGAAGGAGGCGTTGCGGGGGGGGGGGCACATGAACCGGCCACCCGCTTTCAGCGCCGCTTCGGGCGACGTCCTGCGCGGCATTGAAAGCGAAATGACATCAACCACGCCGTGCTCAACCAAATTGCACAACTTGATGAACACACGTACAGAGCCTGCGACAACGGCTGAGATCGTGAAACCTGCACGTAGGTCGGCTCGAAGTTCGTGATGTAATGGCGTGGCGGGTTGATCTGTACGGAATTCCTGGCTAGCCGATGGTGTGGCTGCAGGTCTGTTGGGGGGCGTCCGATGAATCTGACTACCGGCGGAGTCGAGCATGTAGCCTGCTTGAAGGAGGAAGCTGCGCTGCCCCTCGTTGTCGATCTTGACGGGACGCTGACCCCCTGTGACACCCTGCTTGAATCGTTGCTTATCTTGTTGAGACGCGATCCCGTGCAACTCGTGCGTTGCGCCTTGCGGCTCCGTCGAGGACGGGCGGCGTTCAAGGAGGCTGTTGCAGGTCGCGTCAATCTGCCGGTGCACTTGCTGCCGTTTAGGGAAGATCTGCTCGAATACCTCATTGACCAGAAGCGCCTGGGACGGAAGCTCGTCCTGGCAACGGCTGCGCATCGCTCGATCGCTGAGCGTGTGGCCGGTCACCTGCGGATCTTCGACCTGGTGATCGCGTCCACCGACACCAATTTGAAGGGGGGCGAGAAGTTGCGGGCGATTCAGGGGGCGGTCGGGGCGCAATTCGCCTATGCGGGCAACGACGAAGCGGATCTGCCTATCTGGGCCGAGGCCCAGGCAGCGGTCCTCGTCGGCGTATCGCGCGATGTCGCCACAAGCGCGCGGGAAAAGTGCCCTGTCGAGATCGAATTTCCCGGGCCACGAATGGACGTAAAGAGTTGGCTCAAGGCCCTCCGCGTGTATCAATGGGCCAAGAATCTGCTGATATTCGTGCCTCTGCTCACTTCGTTCAGTCTGTTCGATCCGAATGCCGTCGGCCTGACACTGGCTGCCTTCTTCTCGTTTTCTTTGCTGGCCTCTGCAAACTACGTCTTCAACGACCTTCTAGATATCCAGAGCGACAGGATGCACCCGAGCAAGCGGCACAGGCCCTTTGCGAACGGGCGCCTCGATCCCATTCGAGGAGCGGCGGTGGCGGCCGGCTGCGCGTGGGTCTCTATGTCGATGGCGTTTTTGGTCGGCAGCGGGTTTGCGCTGGCAATGCTCGGCTACCTTTTCTGCACCAACGCATACAGCCTGCATCTGAAGCGATACATTCTAATCGACGTGATTGTGTTGTCCTTGCTCTACACGCTCAGGATCGTTGCAGGGGGGCTTGCCATCGGGGTGACGATCAGTCATTGGCTCCTTGCATTCTCGGGATTCATATTCTTGAGCCTCGCGCTGATCAAGCGCTGTGCCGAGCTGCTGCTGCTCGACCGAGAAGGAAAACCGGCGCCGGCCGGACGCGACTACCGCCCTGATGATCTAAAGATTCTCTTCCCGGTGGGCGTTTGCGCGGGACTCAATTCTGTCGTGGTGTTTGGTCTATACATCACGGCGGCGGATACGCAGGCACGCTACGCCAATCCGGGTCTGCTTTGGTTCGCCGCAATCGGTCTTACTTACTGGATCACCAGGCTCTGGATCAAGACCTCGCGAGGTGAGATGCATGATGATCCGCTGGTATTCGCCGTAAGGGATTTCGGATGCCACAGTACGGTCTTGGCGATCGCGGTCATCGCCGTGATCGCCCATTCGGTGCCACTCACATGAAACTATTTCTGTTAGCCGTGGCGAGCATCCTGATCTCTGTGGCGGCGCAGTTCTCGCTGAAGGTGGGCATGAGCAGCAGTGTCATCCAGCGCGCACTGGCGAGCGACATCGGTCCGCGCGCGGTGCTCACGATACTCGCACATCCGGGGGTCGTGCTTGGGTTCGTCCTCTATGGGCTTGGGGCGCTGCTCTGGCTCGGCGTTCTTGCCCGCTGGGATGTGAGCAAGGCCTATCCGCTCGTCGGGCTCGGCTTCATCGTTGCAGTGCTTGTCGGTTGGCTCCACGGCGAGCAGGTCAGCACGATGCGAACGGTCGGGACTTTGCTGATCTGTAGCGGTGTCGTCCTCGTGGGCCGCAGCTGATCGGCCCTCCGGTCGTGGGAGTTGTCTCCTGCCACTGCTCCAGGCAAGTGGTGATGCGGTTCGTCGCGGGGTAGGTTGAGGGGTATGCGATGAGCAATGGGCGTTTTTCGGCATTGCCGTATTGGGCATGTGTCATTGGGCTGGTCGTCCTGGTGGAATGCCATCTCGTCGTCCGCGCGCTGCCGTTCCCTTATACGCCCGATAGTGCATCGTACCTCGACGATGCAGTGCGGATTCTTGCCGATTCGGGCCTCGGCGAGCCTCCGTCACACGGAGTGCCTGCACCGAACCCGCTATTCCCGCCAGGCTTCGCGTTGTCGATTGCTGCACTGGGGCTGCTGGGGTTCGATCTGCATCTGGCGGCCATGCTCATCGGCACGGCCAGTGCGTTGGCCGTGCCGGTCCTGCTTGTGATGGCATTCCGCCGTGTGCTCGACCCCACGGCGCGGGTAGTGCTCGCAGCGGCAGTCGTGACGACCCCGAGCTTCCTGACCCAATCGTTACTGGGACTGAGCGACCTGTTCGCCCTCGCTCTCGGATTAGGATCAATCGGGTTGGTGTTTCAAGGCCAGCGATATTCTAGTCTTGCGTTGGCTGGAGTCTTGGCCGGCTGTGCATACGCCGTGCGAAACGCGCATGCCGCGCTCTTGCTAGCGTTTCTGGGCTACTTCGCCATTGCGCTGTATCGGAACTGCGAACCGCGCCGCACCGAGTGTCTTCGCGCATTGGTCTTCTTCGCGGGAGTGGGGGCTATTGTGCTGCCCCTGCTCATGAGAAACTTGGCGACCTTCGGCGCGATCAACCCCTATGTGATGGGGCCGTCTACCATTGATGTCATCACCAATGCGCGCACGATGCTTCAGGAGTACGTCTTTGACTTGAGTGGCGTGCGACCTCTGGCAATCTATTTGGCATGGTCTGTGCCCGGTCTTGCCTTTCTCGCAATTCTTGCCGGGACTCTCGGCTGGCGCTGCAGAGGCTTGCTGATGCGGTTGGACGCGCGGAGCCAGAGGGCGCTGCTCCTCTGCGTGCTCTATGCGACGATCGGTTCGGCAATGGTGGTTGTTGCGCGTTCCAGGTTCGAATGGGGCGAGCCGATCAACGTCCGACACACACTCCAGTACTCGCCGTTCTGGTTCGCGGCAGGACTGCTTCTGTTGCGTGGGTGTGCGCCGCTCCTTCCATCTGGCGGTTTCTCTGCGCGCCGCATGGCCTGGGGGCTTACGCTCGTCGTGCTGGCGCTTCATCTGGTTTATCTCGTGAATTTCGATGGGCCGGCGCGGTTCAACGCTTTGCGTGCCGCCGCCGCGAATACGGCCTGGGAGGCGGGTCAAGCGATCGTCTGCAATACTCGTCGCAAGGTCATCAGCAATTGGCCGCATGTGTTCAGGATAGGGTGCGGAGTCCCGACGGCGCCTCTTGGCGAAGGGGCACGACTGCAGGAGATGATCGTGTCAATGCAGCGAGAGCGACCCCACGAGGAATGGATGATCGCGATCTTTCCGGGGCGAACCGGTTTTGGACCGGAGGGATTCCCGCTCCCGGCATCGCAGCGTGAACTACTGGAGAGGACGGGCGTCGCATTCGTGTTGAACGAGTCTCGTGGCGTGATCATGCTCCTTGATCCGCGCCCAAGATGAAAACCTGTCGCGCTTCTCTCTTACGCCGTGGTCGCGCGATGCGCGTGTGGTCCGTCGTGTCCTTTCACCACAAGCCATCCGCTCGCCTATAGGCGAGGGCGATGCCAGTATCCGACGATGCAGCCGAGCGTATTGATCGCATTCATGCTCTGTCTCAGCGAGCCCGGCTTTAGCGCGAGTTGCATGCCGACCGCTCTCGCTGTTTGGCGGATGAATTGCGAAACGAGGAATGGTGGCAGGTTGAACAATGTCCGGGCATAGTTCGGCAAGCGGTATCGCCCCTGCCGGACGCCAGCCAGATAGTGCAGCTTGAGAAAGTACCGCCGCGTCAGTTTCCAGTCATCGACGGCATGTCTGATCTCCATGTCCGGCCGATACCGGATTCGCGCGCCTCGCGCGAGCAACGCGCGGAACATCATCGCGTCTTCGCCCCCGCCCACGCCTTCGCCCGCCCGGTTGTACCGGACGTCGAAGCGCAGCAGGGGATCCTTCCGGAAGAGTTGCATGTCGTAGGCGATGTTTCCGCACCACACGGCCTTCGAATCATCCTCGATCCAGAACGGCTCGTTGCCATGGTTCAGCTCGCCGAGGAAACCGGCTATCTCGTCATCCAGCCATGCGGGCCGTTCGTTCGCGCCCAGGTCGACCGTGATTCGTCCGCCTGCGCATTGCGCTCCTTCGATAGCGATCGCGGAATGAGCCGCCCGCAATAGTCCCGGGAGCGGCAGTTCGTCGTCGTCGATGAACACGAGGATGTCGCTCCCCAAGGCTTCCTCAATTGCACGATTGCGCGCAGGGACGATGCCCTGCTGTGTCTCCGTGACGACTCTCAGGGGAGCGCCGGGCTCGCCGGCCAGTCGGTCTAACACGGCAGGCGTGTCGTCGCTGCTGTTGTTGTTCACCGCCAGGATCTCGAACGCGATCGGGGAGTCCTGAGCGCGCATCGCCCTGACCAGGCCGTCCAGCCGTCGCGCACGGTTGAATGTGCAGAAGGCGAAGGTGAGCTTCATTTCGAGCAGCTTCCGTTCGCGCGACTGCTTCGCACATCTCGCGACAAGGCATTCAGCAGCGCTCTGTGCACGCCGATGGGCAGCAGGGCCGGCAGAAGGTAGATCCAGTCGCGCCGCGTTACGAAACCCGCCCGCATCGCGCGCCTGAAGATCGCGCGCGCCGCCTCAAGGTCGCGTTTCCAGTACGCCTCATAACCTGTACGCAGCAGGTTGCCGAAGAGCAACTCGCGGCTTCGATCGCGCCCCAGAGTGGCGAGAAAAGCCGGGTGCGCCTCCAGATAGCGTTCCTGCGCCCGCAGCAATTGCAGTGCGGCGCGGGCGCGATCCGACGACGCCTGCACGCCGTCGTGAAAGTGATAGAACGCCAGAACGTCGGGCACTCTGACGATGGGGCGCGCAGCGGCGAGCTCCAGCCATAGCGCATAGTCTTCCGCATTCGTCAGGCTACGGTCGAACCCGCCGGCCGCGAGCACCGCGTCGCGGCGCGTCAGCGCCGCATGCACGGGCCAGCGGCAGCCGGCGAAGAGTTGCTCCTGCTTGTCCGGTCGCTCGTAGTCCGGCGGAACGAACGGCTGGCCGCGACCGCCGGGTAGCCCCAGGTTCTGCCATCCGCAATATGCGAGCACGGCGTGCGGGTTGGCCTCCAGCGCAGCCGTCATTCGCGCGAGAAAATCTGGTGCCCAGGTGTCGTCGGCGTCGAGGAAGGCGACGAGATCGCTACGCGCAAGGGCGAGCCCCGCATTTCTCGCTGCGCTCACGCCCTGATTCGACTGCGAGTGAACACGGATGCGTGGATCCGACACGCCGCGCAGCCACTCAAGCGTACCGTCGTGCGAGCCGTCATCGACGGCGATGAACTCCCAGTCGGGAAGGGACTGCGCGAGAACGCTGCCGACACTCGCGGGCAAGTGCCGCTCCGCATTGAAGCACGGCATCACCACGGAAACGGCAGGAACGGGGCGGATGGCGGACATGCTCAAGCCCGCAGGCGACGCAGCGCATAGCGTGCCACCTCCGGCCAAGCCACATCGTGGCTACCGAAGTAGAGCTTGCGCGCCAGACTGGAGGTGGAGTCGTGATTGAACACCGTCAACCTGCGCACTGAATACGGATTGCCGTCCCGCAGGGCCCAACCGGTGCGCGTCGTGCATGCCACGGCATAGCCCGCATTACGCACGGCACTGGCGCAGCGTGCGTCCCATGCGCCATAAGGATAGGCGAAGCTCGATACCGCGGCGCCCAGCACATCCTCCAGGGCGCTGCGCGAATCGCACAGTTCGCGCTCCATCGCCTCGTCGTCGAGCGTCGGCAGGCGCGCGTGGTTCACCGTGTGAGAGCCGACCTCCATGCCTGCGGCCTGCATTTCGCGCAACTCCCGCGCGTTCAACAGGCGCCCTGCCGGTCGACCATCGTCCGGCCACGTCGGTTCGCGCCCGAGCGACCCGGTGACGACGAACCACGTCGCGCGCATCCCGCGTGCGTGCAATGCCTCGCACGCCGCAAGGTTGTTCAGATAGCCGTCATCGAAGGTGATAACGGCGGTTCGTCCGGACGGTGGGTGGGCGTATGCAGCCAACTCCGCCATCGTGGGCGTTGCATAGCCCTCGTCCTTGAGGAAATCGAGCTGCGCGCCGAACCGACGCTTCGACACAGCCCACGGCCATGCCGGGGCTCCGACGGTCGTCTCCACGGAGTGATACATCAGCACCACAGGCCCGTGCGAGCCGGCGCGGCGATGAAGTGCAGAAGAGATCGGATCAACTTTCATCGCAAGTGTCGAACACCCGGAGAACTGTACTTTCTCACGAAGCGCACCCGGCGAACGTGCTACTTTACCCACTGGCCGGCAAATTCCAGTCGTCTCGGTGCGGCATGGGAGATTCTGCCGGGGACCCGTTCCTTTCGACTGGGGGATGCTTGAAATTAGCGGTCCTATTCTGGTTCTACAAGGAACCCGAGCTCTGCGAGAATCGGCTGGTCATCCTGCGGCGCAGGAATCCGCATGCGCGCGTGTACGGGCTGTACGGCGGCGATCCGGCCCAAGCGTCGGTCTTCCGTGAGCGCCTAGGCAAGTATCTCGACGACTTCTACGTTTTCGACCAGCCGCGAGACGCCCATTGGAAGTGGTATCACGGCGACCAGATGATCGTGCAGTGGTACCGCGAGCGCGGCGTCGATCTGGATTGGGACAGTATCTTCGTCGCGCAGTGGGACATGCTCGTCTTCGGTCCCTTGGAAAGGCTGTTCGCCGGGCTGCGTGAGGGCGAGATGCTGTTCTCGGGGCTGCGCCCGGTGCGCGAAGTCGATCCGTGGTGGTGGTATATCCGAGAGGGCTCGCCGGAACGGGCGGAGTACTTCCGATTCCTCGACTTTGTCCGCCAGGCACACGGATTTTCCGGCGATCCGCTGTGCGGCGAGTTCATCGTGGTCTGCCTGCCACGGGTATTCCTCGAACGCTACGCCGCCATCCCCAATCCGGATCTCGGTTTTCTCGAGTACAAGATCCCGATCTACGCGCAGGTCTTCGGTGTTCCCTTTTGCACAGCACACCCGTACAGCCCTTGGTGGGGCGACGATCCCACGACCAGGGATGCTCCGTTGCTTACACGTGCCCTGAACTCCGAAACCCGTGACGTGCCACTACGCAGCATCGTCGCGCACCTTGCCCTGCCGTGGGGGAACCGGATATTCCATCCGGTGTTCCGTGAGTATCCGCTCGATCTTGGTCATCGCCTTAGGCGACTTGGAGACGAGGCGTGCGAAGAGGTGTTGAAACCTCTTTGGTGGCGTCTGAGGCAGTACTAGAGGAGGAACTGGTAGCGTACGCTGCCATCGACATTGAGGTTCTGGCGCTCGACTTTCCCTGCTACATGCCGCTAAGAACCGATCTGCCCTTAAGGCGCCAACCGATGTGTCGTTCGTATACATAATCCGCAGCGACGGCAATCAATCTATCCCAACGCAATGATCTCGTTGGCAGGGATATTGCGCGATCAATAGCGGATCGTACCGACGAAGCCACTGCATCGCGACCATAATGCATGTCTATGAATTCCCGCCCCGCCGCCCCCAAGCGCGCCTGTTCATCGGCGTGTGCGGCGAGATACAGTAGAGCGTCCGCAAAATCATCCGCCGAATCTGCGATAAGGACTTCCTTGCTTGGAGTGAACCCCATCCCTTGTGCGCCGGTTGATGTGGTGACGACAGGCAACCCATGCACCATTGCTTCGCCAATCTTGCCCTTCATGCCAGCACCAAAACGCAGTGGAGCTACCGACACCGTCGCGGCGCGAAGATATGGGGCGGTGTCGGCAACCCAGCCGTGAACGCGGATCCCGTTTCCTTCCAATGCGATGATTGATTCGGGAGGCGCATCGCCGACAATGTCGAGAGTCGCATCCTTAAGAGAATCTCTCACGGTGGGCCACACTTCTCTGCAAAAGAACAGCATGGCATCAATATTCGGATCGTGCCGAAAACTTCCCACAAAAATCGCGCGCATTGTGCTCGGATGCTTTGCTTGCGCATCTGGGGGTAGAGGAGAAATGCGGGTGTGGATGTTAGGAATTACTGATACAGGAAGGGTGGGGATCTCGCGCTGGAGGGCTGAGCTGTCCTCCCCGCTTACGGCGATGACCATGTCCGCTAACCGGTAAATTGCAAGTTCCTGAGATTTTGTATTGCTCGCGCGACTAGCGTCGCTTTCGCTTCTTGATAAATCTGCTTTTGCTTTCAGGCGAAGATAGTGCAAATCTACCGAGTCAATTACTATTTTCGCCTGCGGTTGGAGAAATCGGGTGATCTCCAGCCACTGCATGGCGTAATAATAGAACTCAAAAAAAATCAAGTCAAAATTTGTGCTTCGAAGAACGTGCGGTACTGTGGTCTGAAAGATCTCAATCGATCTTTTAGATAATGTGTCGCGGTACCGAGTAATTTCCTCCGCGCCAACATGCGGAATCTGCCAATTTTGACCGACTGGGCAAAAAGACAAGGAGTGCCCTTGTTCGGACAAGATCTCAAGAATATTGAGTAGACGCAGGTCGCCCGACGCTCTGTCAAATAAGGGGTATGGCGAAATAACTAGAATCTTCATCTCTGCATGCCTCACGGAGGTCACGACGACAAGAGAATGCGGTCATGCATTTATGCTGTATCTGCGATCAATCTATGTATCAACGGTGCTATTGGAGAGGGTGTGCGGGTTCTTTCGAAAAGTCGCTAGTTAACTTTCCGTAACCAAATGCTTCCTGGAATGGTGAGGTTGTTTGTTGGCTTCTTTATGAACAAAGGCATGCTTTCGCGGATTGAATTGTTGAAATTCTCCACGATGTAGCTGTTGAAGAATACTATCTCGAAAGCATGATTAAATTGTAGAAATGCTCTTAAAATGTAGCACTCGTTCCAGAATCTTCCATCATAGATCCATGTGTCTGGGTACTCGAATGGAAAAAATATGTCGTGAATATGTACGTAAACGCCGGGATTAAGTTGCGGAAGAATTTCAAAAAACAAATAATTCACATCGCTTCCGATCCGACTGACATGCGTCGAGTCAATGAAAAGAATGTCTGATGGCCCGAGAGATTTGAAAATGTTGTAAGGGACGTCCTGCGCGAAAGAGGTGATGATGCTTAAATTGCCATTTTTCTTGTCTTCTTCGGTAAGTAACTGATTGAGTCTGTCCGGATAAGGCTCAATAAAGGTGAAGTGTGTCTCGGGGGTGAGAAACCGGTCGCGCGTATCAAGTGCGGCAGCCGATGAAAATCCAGACCCGATTTCAATAAACTTCCGTGGTTGTAGGTGTCGGAGTATGGAGTAAAGGCAAATTCCATCAGCGTATGCATAGAAGTCATTGTTTAGGTAGTAGCGACATTCTCTTGTGGGGTCTTCCGGGAATGGCATTTCGGAGTAGTGTGATTTAATTAACTCCAGAAAGTACATTTGTTGAGAAACGTTAAGGTCAATTCCCGGAAGGTGGTCGAATGATTTGTCAAATAGCTTGGCGTGTTGAAGCTTAATTTTGTCTAAGTCTGGGATTGTTGAATAGTAATGGCCTGGTGGGACGAAGCCCTTTTTCCAGAGATTGAGCTCTTTGGTCAAGCTAATTGTGCGAGTATTCAAAGAATGGAGTTCGTTTCTGAGATTCCTGGTGAATGGAATCTTGCGGGCGGCGTATTTCAAGATATTCTTCAGCATTTCGTGCCTTGTTTTCAGCTTCGCGACGAACTGCGATCAAAAGATAATACTGGGCTACGTTTGGGGTAGTGGGAGAGGTGATTGGAGGTGTCGTGCATCTACAGGTTCTTGCAGGAGATGCTGATGGCTCCAGTGTGCTTCTAGACTGAAGAATCCTCCCTGACATTCCGGCGACGATCTCTGTAAGTTTGAGCTCGTTACTCTGAAGTGGCAGAGGTTGTCGGCGTAAAATATATTCTTTATGGGTTCCTCGACATCTATGCTAAGTCGGGTTGCATACGCTCCTGGAAGTAAAGGAAAATTGTCGATTCTCATCGAGAATTCATGCGTCCCCTCGGAGAGTGTTTTTTTTCGTAGTGAGCCTGGTGTTATCGATGCCGTTAGATAAATGAAGTCTGTTGTGTGGAATCCAATGAAGAAGATTGGATTTCGTATCTCTCGATGTGCACGGATCTTGAAGCGGATATTTGCCGGTGCGTTATATTCGATAGTGTCTATTGTCTGCCCGGTTGGGTCGGTGAAGTTAAGGTCAAGCAGATCTGCTTCGCCTGTTGTTAGTGCGTTGCTTGCCTTCCCTTTGTCCTGCTGTGCGATGATGGTAACGTCACTTTGCTCAAAGAAGACGTTGCACACCAACTTGGCGTTTCCGTCTACTTTTATGGTTCCATGGTCCAGAAGAAGGACACGATTACACATTCTTTCTATTTGTCTAATGTTATGGCTAACGATTAGGACGGTTCTTCCTTGGCGCTTGATCAAGTTCTCCATGCGGTCAAAACACTTCCGCTGAAATGCAAGGTCGCCGACAGCTAGAACCTCATCGACGATCAAGATCTCGGACTCAACACTCGTCGCCACCGAAAACGCCAGTTTCACCTGCATCCCCGAGCTGTACCGCTTCACCGGTGTATCAATGAACTCGGCCATTTCCGCGAAATCGACGATTTCATCGAATTTACGGTCGATTTCGCGTTTCGACATGCCGAGGATCGCGCCGTTGAGATAGACGTTCTCTCGCCCGGTGAAATCGGGCACGAAACCGGCGCCGACTTCGATGAGTGGCGCGATCCGGCCATTGACCTTCACGGATCCGCGCGTCGGAGTGCTGATGCGCGCGAGCATCTTGAGCAGCGTCGATTTCCCCGCGCCGTTGTGGCCGATGATGCCGACGACTTCGCCCTGCTCGATGGTGAAGCTGACGTCATCCAGCGCCTTGAACAGGGGGCGTTCGGGCGCCGCGCGGCCGATAAGTCGCGCGCCGGCATTGAGCATGGTCTGCTTCAGGCTTTGCAGTGCCCCGAGCCGATATTCCTTGGTGAGATGTTCGACTTCGATAATCGGCATGTCGGTGGCTCAAATGACGTCGGCGAAGTAGCTTTCGGCGCGCTTGAAGTAGAGATAGCTCAGCGGCAGCAGCACCGCCACGAGCATTGCGCCCGGGACCATGGCGCCGACGTCGGGCGCCTGGCCGCGCAGCACGACGCTCTGGAACGCATCGATGATCCCGGCGAGCGGGTTCAGGGTGTAGAGCGTGTAGAGCAGGCCGGACCAGTCGCCCGCAGCCTGCTGGATCAGCAGCTTGTCCTTGACGAGCTGAAGCGGATAGATGACCGGGGACGCGTACATCAGCAGTGACAGAAGCACCGGCAGGGCTTGGCCGACGTCGCGGTAATAGACGTTGATCGCCGCGCCGGCGAAGGCGACCGCGAGCGAGGCGAGCACGGTGTAGGCGATGATGACCGGCACCCAGAGGAACTGCACGCTGGGCATCATGCCGTACCACGCCATCAGGCCGGCGAGGATCAGGAAGTTGATCCCGAGTTCGACGAGCTTGGTGACGACGGAGGTGAGAGGGAAGATCTCGCGCGGGAAGTAGATCTTCTTGATCAGCGCGGTATTGCCGACGACGCTGTTCACGCCCTCCGAGGCCGACTCCTGGAAGAAGGTCCAGGGCATGAGCGCAGCGAAGGTCAGGATGGGGTAGGGAATGTCGCCGCTGTCGATGCCGACGAAGCTCTTCACCAGGGTGAAGATCAGCATCAGCGTCACGGGCTTCAGCACGGCCCAGGCGATGCCTAGGTAGGCCTGCTTGTAGCGCACGGCGATGTTCTTCCACGCGAGCACGGCGATCAGCTCGCGGTAGGTGCAGAGTTCCTTCAGGCCATTCATCGGTTGGATCAACTCCCGGCGGGGCCTCGCGTTCAGTTGATGCGCAATTGGTGTGGCGACACTGCCTCGTTTCGACGCGATGAGCACGCCACCGCGGGCGTCCGCAATTGGACTGCGGAAACCCGACAAAATGCATTCTCCCAGCCCGTGATCGATCGGGCAGTGACATTTCACACTGTCGGGGCGTCCTTCTGCGCGCGTGAAAGCCGGGTGGAAGCGGGTCAGTGCGCGACGAAGAGGCGGTCGACCAAGGTCTCCAACCACGTTTGGGGCGCGGCCGCAGGCGACGCGCTGTCATCGAGCAGGTCGTATGTCTTGACCGATGGTGCATCGCCGATCTCGATGCGCGCGCCGAGTTGCCCGGGTGTGAACCACCAGCGTGTCGTGCGCCGCGGTCCCGCGATCTCGCAGCCCACCTCACCGCCCCGTTGCAGCAGACGCACGCGATGGGCGGGGCGCGTCTCCGCACTGGTCGGCAGCAGGACAACGAGGAAGCGGTCTTCGAGGGCGTCGTGCGCGGGCATGAGTTCGACCCTCCAGCCTCCCGCCTCCGGCGCCGGAGGCGGACGATGCATCGCCTCGACGAGTTTGCCTTCTTCGTCATAGTTGCGGCCATCGACGAAGAATTCGAATCCGCGCCCGCCCGTGGTCAGCAGGCGGCGTTCCTGCGGGAGCAGCACGCGGGCCTCGAGTCGGCCAGCCGACCGGGCCGCTCCGCGCGGCGGCGTACTGACGAAGAAGCCCTCGTTGTCGACCTCCGGCGCCGAGTTGGCGTGCAGGAGCCAGCGTTTGCGGAAGGCTGGGTCGGTGGCGCGCACGTCGTCGTAGATCACGATGACGTCGTCGATCCGGTCGTAGCCGAACACCCGCCACGCGCGTTCGACGCGGCGGCTGCGGTGCGAAGCTTCGCCTCGGGCGGAGTGGGCGTTCGTGTAGGCCGGGGTGAGGTCGGCGACTGCGACGGTGAGCGCATTCTCGTCGAGGAACCGGGCGATGCGCCCGGTGTGATAGAGCTCGCGCGCCTGCTCCCATTCGTCGCGGTCGATGGGCCCCGGGGCGACGTGCCAGCCGGAGCCGACGCGCCGCTGGCCGCCGTCGTTCGCGATGGGCCGCAGGCCCTCCGGGGTCGGGAGGGGGGCATCGTCGGCTGGATCGGTGACCGTGAGGGCGTTGTGAGCCACGGTCTGGTAGGCGTAGTTCATGTGGTGGTCCGAGCCGTAGCGCGGTCCGTAGATGCCGCTGTCGATGGCGAGCGGGCCGCCCTTGTCGATGGTGAAAGCGCCCTGGTCGAGATGGCTGTGCGACCAGAAGTTGTCGCCGGCCTTGAAAGTGACGTAGGTGGCGTCGGGCGTCCAGTCGCTGCGGGCGACGATCAGGCCGATGCCGTCGAAGTGCCGCGACAGGGGGAGCGCCGCGACGGCGCCAGAGTCGGTGAGCGTGCCGTCGGACAGCGGGCCCCAGGGCCAGCCGGTGGGCGTCGGGGCGACCGGCGCTGCGGCAAGACCATAGGCCGCGGCGTGGCGGTAGTGCAGGGCGAGCGGCGCGGCGTCGGGCGGGTGCCGCTGCAGGTTGCTTGCGTCGCCCGAGCGGATCTGGGTGCCGTCGGGGCGCGTGCGGTAGACGAGGAAGTCGAGGAAGCCGCGCAGCCCGGTCTCGGACGTGAAGAGATCCTCGCCGGTCGCGGCGAGCCACATCGCGGGGAGCGTGTAGACCGCCTGGCCGATGCCGACCGCGACGTATTCGCCGCCTTCGTGCCAGCCGCCGTGCGTGCCGAACACCTGGCGCCACACCGGAAGCACGTGCCGCGTCCACAGGTCGTGAGTGAAGGCCATGAGGGCGTCGCCGCGCGGGTGTTCGCGGTACAGGGCAATGGAGCACGCCATCAACGCCTGCAGCGGGCTGTTGTAGAGGATGGCGTTGTACGGGGAGAGGCGTTCGTGGCGGATGAAGTCGATGACGTACTGGCAGCCCTCGCCGAGCTTGTCCTGCAGGGCGATGCGCTCGGCGTAGCTCCACTGTGCGTGCAGCCAGTCGTAGGCGAGCGCGAGCGCCTTGACCTGGTCGTCGCCGCGGTCGATGAAGCGCATGTCCATCAGTCGGCGGTGCAGCAGGCCGAGATCCTGGCTGCCGGGGGCGGCCAGGGCTGCGAAGGCGACGGAATCGACGGGCCCCTTGCCTCCCCCTGCGGCATTGCGCCGCGCTGCAAGGTAGCCCGGATTGCGCGCCGCAAGTTGCGCCAGATCGGCCGCCGAGGGGTGCGGAAGCCGCGGATGGGCGTCGCGGAAGCCCGGCAGCGATAACGCCGGCAGGGCTTCGGGGGGCGGGAAGGTGGTGTGCGCGCCGTTGTCGGCGGGCGACCAGGACGCAGGCGGTCGGGTCGCGGCGACCACGGCGCCGAGCGCCGCGACCGGGAGCGCGACACCGAGGGCGAAACGCCACAGCGGGGTCGGTCCGCGGGGGGGCGATGGCGCGGCGGTGGAGCTGGCGTCCTGCACGCGGCGCAACACCCGGCTCGCCAGGGTATGGACGAGCCACACGCTCGCGCCTGCGATCAGGAGATTGGTCGGGTCTGGGTGCTTGGCGGCGGTGAAGAGCTTGAGGACTTCGATGCCGAGGCACAGGGCGACTGCGAGCAGGATCGCCGCGCGGGCCGCTCGCCGTCGACCGGGATAGGCGAGGGCGGCAGCGAGGCCGATCGGAGCGTAGCTTCCGGCAATCGCGAGCACGCTGCGCACCGCGGCGGTTTCGGAGGTGTAGTAGTGGTAATAGAAAGGCAGGAAGCGCAGTGCGGCGAGTTTTTCATTCGCGGCCCACAGCGGCTGGAGTCGCAGGGGCAGCACTTCGTTAAGGGCGAGCGCCAGCAGCAGATAAAGCGGCGCGCCCAGAAACACCACGCGGCGGGCAGCATCCGGTTCGATACGTAGTCGCCCCGCGATAGCGCTCCGCGCGAGGGATGCACCCCACGCCGCGCCGAGCCCGCGCGTGAGCACGGAGATCCCCTGTGTCGTGCCCGAAGCGAGCAGGATCTGCACGAGTTCGATCGCCAGGCCGAGGCACACCCCCGCGACGAGGCCGCCGATTGCGCCAGTCCGTAGCCGTTGCGATGAGCCTGCCCCGATCACCAGCAGCGCACCGAAGGGCATGGCCAGCACGGCCTCGGCGAGCAGCTTGGTGCCGCAGCTCAGCCCGGCACCGCAACCGGCCGCTGGCCCGAGCGCAAGGGTGCCCTCGGTGGCCAGTTTGGCGGCGAGTTCTGCCGTGGAAACCAGGAAGTCGTACGGGAAGAGGCTGAATGCGACGTAGCCGGTCGCGTAGAGCGCGAGCAGGGCGCGCAGGCTGTGCGTGCGGCCGCTGACGAAGCGCTCCCACATCGCGCCGAGGCGACGTCCCGATGCGAACCACAGGCCGCAACCCAGGCCGGTGCCGAGGAATTCCGCCACCAGATCGTTGAGCGAGACGGTGCGCGGCGGGAAATGGAGTTGCAGGAACTCGATGCCCACCGCGAGCGCGAGGCTGGCGCTCAAGGCTGCAGCCAGGGCCAGGATTCGTGGTGCCCGCCTGTCGTCCTGGATTGCGC
This sequence comes from Aromatoleum evansii, assembly GCF_012910805.1. Classification (GTDB taxonomy): domain Bacteria; phylum Pseudomonadota; class Gammaproteobacteria; order Burkholderiales; family Rhodocyclaceae; genus Aromatoleum; species Aromatoleum evansii. Next base: position 95,339 of record NZ_WTVK01000007.1, on the reverse strand, counting down.
CCGTTGCGAGGTAGGCGAGGACCAGATACAGCAGGATGTTCGCCACCCAGTCCGCGCGGGACGCCACCCCCAGCGAGAGATACGGGGTTGCGAGAAAGGCCTGCCAGGCATCGGGCCGGGGCTGGAAATCGAGCGGCACCAGACTGCCGTAGAACACGAATAGCGCCCACGCGAGCGTCGCGGCCGCATAGCGATTTCGCGTAACGGGGGCGGAAGCTGGCAAGGCGTGCTCCGGCGGAGGGCGGACGGGGGCGGGCGCCACTGCCGCCGCGAAGGGACTGCTTCGTATTATCGATCGCTCGCCCCGTGCGGACAATCGGCGTGACCGATTGCACTCGTGCCAGGCGTCACGCCAGCGAAGCGATCAGGGCACGTCTACACTGATTTGGTTTCCACCTTGTCGCGCTCGCCTGACGGTAACGTTCGCCCCTGGAGGATCGTCATGAAATTCCTGTTTGTACCCGTCATCCTGTCGCTTGCGGTGATGCCCGCCATGGCAGAGGCCGCGTGCACGTCGACCTCCCAGATAACGGATGCCGCTGCGCTAAGTACGCTGTTGGCGGGCAAGACGCTGTGCGCCACGCGCGGCACGGATCGATGGCAGGAGTTTCATCAGGCGGGCGGCGCCCTGATCGACTACAAGAAGGGGCAGACCGACCCGGTTGACCCGACCAAGCAGGTTGGTACCTGGACCGTGACCGGCAACGGTTCTGGCACGCAGGTGCGCTACAGCTACGGTCAGGGCGCGAACTATACGTACAAGGTGCATACCATCGTCCAGGACGCCAGCTACAGCCTTTGCAGCTCGACCGAGGATCTCGTGGTTTCGATGCGCGTCGGTCTGGGACCCTGCTAGACCAGCACCTCGACCACCGCCGGATGCCCCAGGAAAGCCTGCGGGCTCGCGCTCGCGCCATAGGCTCCGGACTGGAAGATCACGACGAGGTCGCCGACCAGCGCTTCGGGCAACGCCATGCGCTCCGCCAGCAGGTCGAGTGGCGTGCACAATGGCCCGACCGCCGTCGTTACCGTGGCGGCCGGTGCGTCGGCGCGATTGCCGATTGCCGTCGGATAATTCTTGCGGATGACCTGGCCGAAGTTGCCCGAGGCGGAGAGGTGGTGGTGCAGGCCGCCGTCGCACACGAGGAAGACTTGGCCGCGTGAGACCTTGCGATCGACGACGCGGCTGACGTAGATGCCCGCTTCGCCGACGAGGTAGCGCCCCAGCTCGATGACGAGGTTCGCGTCGGGCATGCGGCTTTGCGCAGCGTGCGCGATTTCTGCGAGATTCGCGCCGATCGGGCCTAGATCGAGCCGTGTCTCGCCGGGGAAGTAGGGGATGCCGAAGCCGCCGCCGAGGTTCAGCACCCGCACCGGTGAAGGTGCCGCGTCGGCGAGGCGGAGCGCGAGTTCGAAGCTCTTCTGCTGCGCCTCGACGATCGCTTCCGCGCGCAGGTTCTGGGAGCCTGCGAAGAGGTGGAAGCCCTCGAAGGAGAGCCCGAGACGGCCGACCTCGGCGAGCAGTTCCGGCACCGCCTCGGCATCGACGCCGAAGGGCTTGGGGCCGCCGCCCATCTTCATGCCCGAGCTCTTGAGCTCGAAATCCGGGTTCACGCGCAGCGCGACCCGCGCCGGCCAGCCGAGGCGGGCGGAAATGTCGGCGAGCCGGCGCAGTTCGCCGGCGGATTCGACGTTCAGCAGCACACCCGCCGCGACCGCCTGTTCGAGCTCGGTGTCGCGCTTGCCGGGGCCGGCGAAGCTGATGTCGGCCGGCGGGCAGCCTGCGTCGAGCGCGATGCGCAACTCGCCGGCCGAGGCCACGTCGAGTCCGTCGACGAGCTCGGCCATGACCCCGACCAGCGCAGGCATCGGATTGGCTTTCACGGCATAGTGCAGGTCGATCGCATCGGGCAGCGCCTCGCGCAGTTCGCCCACGCGCGCGCCCAGCAGTTGCCGGTCGTAGGCGTAGAAGGGCGTCTGTCCGACCCGCGCGGCAAGGCGCGTGAGCGGCACGCCGCCGACGATCAGCTCGCCGTTGCGGATCGGGAACTGCGCCATCGGCGCGTGGACGGGGGTGGGTTTGGCCGTGTTCACTGCGCGGATTCCTGTTGCTGGGTTTCGGTGGCAAGCAGCTTGCGGTCGATCTTGCCGTTCGGGTTGCGCGGCAGCGGGCCGCTGCGAACCTCGATGCGCGCCGGCACCATGTAGGCGGGCATGCGGCTGCGGCAGTCGGCGAGCAGCGCGGCCGTGTCGAGCGTGGTGCCCGGTGCGGGGGTGGCGACGACGCAGATCGCGTGACCGAGCGCCGGATGTGGCAGGCCGAAGGCGACGCATTCGCCGACGCGGCCCGTGCCATAGACGATCTCTTCGACCTCCGTGGGACTCACCCGGTAGCCCGACGTCTTCATCATCTCGTCGCGGCGGCCGATGAAGTACAGGAAGCCGTCCTCGTCGCGGCGCACGGTGTCGCCCGAGAACACCGCGATCTCCGGTATCTGCAGCCCCGCCTCGCGTCCGCCGATGCCCGCGGGCAGGGGCTTGTAGCGCTCGGCGGTCTTTTCCGGATCGTTCCAGTAGCCCATGCCGACGAGGGCGCCGCGCTGCACCAGTTCGCCCGGTTCGTTCGGCGCGCATTCGCTGCCGTCCTCGCGCAGCACCAGCACTTCGGCGTTCGGGATCGCCTTGCCGATCGAGTCCGGGCGACGGTCGATCTCCTCGGGTGGGAGATAGGTCGCGCGGAAGGCTTCGGTGAGCCCGTACATGAGGAAGGGGTGGGTGCGCGGCAGTTTCGCCCGCAGCGCCTTCAGCGTCTCGAAGGGCATGCGGCCGCCGGTGTTGGCGATGTAGCGCAGGTGTTCGCCGACGGTCTCGGGCCAGTCGAGCCCGGCGAGCTGGATCCACAGCGGCGGCACCGCGGTGAGTCCGGTCACGCGCTCGCGCACGACGGCGTTGAGCACGTCGCGCGGCAGAAGGTAGTCGATTAGCACGGCGCGCGCGCCCGCGTGGAAGGCTGTCGTGAGCTGGGAAAAGCCGGCGTCGAAGGACAGTGGCAGGGCCGCGAGCAGGGTGTCGCCTGCGTGGTTCTCGAGGTACTGCGCGACGCTGCGGGCGCCGGTGACGACGTTGCGGTGGGAGAGCACGACGCCCTTGGGGCGGCCGGTGCTGCCCGAAGTGTACAGGATCGCCGCCATGTCGGTGTCGATCACGCGGTGGCCGCTGCGCGGGGGGGCGGCGGCAAGATCGCTCCAGCGATGCACGGTCGCGCCTTCCACGGTCGGCAGCTCCGCCGGATTGCCGACCAGCACGATCTGGCGCAGGTCATGGCATTGCGCGAGCACCGCCTGCAGCAGCGGCAGGCGTTCGGCGCTCGTCACCAGCACGCGCACGTTGCAGTCGCGCAGGATATGCCCGACCTGTTCGCCCTTCAGCAGCGGATTGACCGGCACGAACACCCCGCCGGCGGCACTCGTCCCGAAGGCGGCGGCGACGAACTCGAAGCGTTTTTCGAGGTAGATCGCGACCCGTTCGGCACGCGCGAGGCCCAGTCCGAGCAGTCCCGCCGCGAATGCACCGCATTGCGTTTCGAGTTCCGCGTAGGATAGGGTTTGTGCACCGCGGGTTAGTGCCGCTTGCGCGGGATTGCGTGCGACGGCGGCGCGAATCAGGTCGTGGAGCAGGGCGGTCGGCATCATTGCGGTGGTCTGGGCTCGGCGTTGCGCATTCTTTCTCGCATGCAGGCGGCGCGGGCGAGTACGGACCGGAAGTATAATGCGCCGCTCTGCGCCCGCAGCCTGCGGACGCTTGTGATCGTAAAGTGTGTTGGTTGGTGCTGTGAGGTTTTTGCCTTGAACATCCAGGAACAGGTTTTGGCTCTGCTCGACGAAGTGTTGAGCCTCGATGGCCGTGGTTTGCAATTCGATGCCGACACGGCGCTGCTCGGCAGCGTGCCCGAACTCGACTCCATGGCCGTGCTCGCGGTCATCCACGCGATCGAGGAACGCTTCGGCATTGAGGTGCCCGACGACGAGATCGACGGCAGTTCCTTTGCGACCGTCGGAACCGTCGTCGATTTCGTCACCCGTCTCAGCGCCCGCTGAACCGTCTCAGAACGGGAAGAATACCGGCACCAGCAACAGGACGGCGGCCGAATAGGTCAGGCTGACCGGCAGGCCGGCGCGGATGAAATCCATCGTGCGGTAGCGGCCCGGCGACATCACCATCAGGTGGGTCTGGTAGCCGAAGGGGATCAGGAAGCCTGCGCTCGCCCCGTAGGCGATCGCCATCACGAAGGGCATCGGGTCGACGTCGAACGCGCGGGCGGTCGATAGCGCAATCGGGAACGCGAGCGCGGCAGCGGCGTTGTTCGTGATGACTTCGGTCAGCACGACAGTGATCAGGTATACGCCGACGAAGGCCCCGACTACGCCGTGCCCGTCGAACAGGCTGCGCATGGCGTCGGCGACCAGCTCGGCCGCGCCCGAGGATTCCAGCGCCTTCGCGATCGTGAGCGCCGAGCCTATCGTCACCAGCAGGTCGAAGGGAAAGCGCCGGCGCATCTCGCTCACCGACAGGATGCGCGTCGCGAGCAGGATCGCGAGCAGCACCAGCAGGCAGTTCAGCAGCGGCCAAATACCGACCGCGGACACCGCGATCGCGAGCGCGAAGCCGCTCAGCGCGAGCGTGCTCTGGCGCGGCGTCAGCCTCGGGCGCAGCACGCCGGTGTCGAGCAGGTGGAAGTTGCGGTCGATGTTGCGGTGCTGGGCGAAGTCGGGGCCGACGGCGAGCAGCAGCGCGTCGCCCACGCGCAGCGGGATTCGCCCGAGCTGGCCGGTCAGGCGCTTGTCGCCGCGCCGGATGCCGACGACCCCGGCGTCGAACTGCGAGCGGAAGTCCACTTCCCGCAGCGTGCGATTGGGCAGGATCGACTCGTTCGAGATCACCACCTCGACGAGGTTGGAGCCCAGCAGCGCGTCGGCGCGCGTGCCGAACACCTGCAGGCCGGGAATCTGCTGCAGCGCCTGCACCTTTTCGACCTGCCCGGTGAAGATGAGGACGTCGCCCTCCTCGAGAATCTCGTCCGGCCCCACCGGCGAAATCAGCCGCCCCTCGCGCTCGAGCTCCAGCAGGAACAGACCATCGAGGTTGCGCAAGCGGTTCTGCTCGATGCTGCGACCGGCCAGGGGCGAATCGGGGGTGATCTGTGCTTCGAGAAAGTAGCTCTGGCGGTTCTCCCGTGCGGCCGGTTCATGCGCCGGAAGTAGGCCCGAGCACAGCACCATCACGGCGATGCACGCGAGCGCCAGCGGAATGCCGACGAGGCTGAACTGGAACATCTTCAGCGGCGGGAGCCCCGCGTCGATCACGAAGGAATTGACGACGAGGTTCGTCGAGGTGCCGACAAGGGTCGTAACGCCGCCCAGGATCGCGGCGTACGAAAGGGGGATCAGCAGCTTCGATGGCGCCACGCGGCGTTGCTTGGAGACGACCCCCAGCAGGGCGCCGACGACTGCGGTGTTGTTGAGGGCCGCCGAAAACAGCGTCGTCACGGCCGACAGGCGCAGGATCGCTCGTGCCGCCCCCCCCCGCAGTACGAGATCCGAAAAGCGGTCCAGGAGTGGCGAGCGCTCCAGCGCCAGCGACACCAGCAAGAGCACGATCAAGGTGATCAGCGCTGAATTGGTGTAGCCGGTGAGCCACTCGCGCTCGCTGACGAGCCCGGCGAGGTAGTACGCCGCGGCCCACACGGTGAACAGGATCGCCGGTGCGACGCGGCCGCGGATCAGCAGCGCGAGCAATGCGGCAATGGATAGGAGGACTGCGTAGGCCGTCATCGGGATTGGGGCGCTACGCCTTCTTCAAGGCCCCATGCGGCGAAATGGGGGTTCTCGAAACCCCGCTTGGCATAGGCGAGCGGACGCCCGTCCAGGTCGGTGACGTGCCCGCCGGCGGCAGCGAGCACCGCATGGCCGGCGGCGATGTCCCATTCCATCGTGCGCCCGAGCCGGGGGTAGAGGTCGGCTTCGCCGGCCGCGATCAGGCACAGCTTGAGCGAGGAACCGGCGCTCGCGAGCTTGGCGACCTTGCGGTCCGCGAGAAAGGTGTCGAGCGCCGCGGCGTCGCCGTGCGAGCGGCTGGCGAGCACGGTGAGCCCCTCGGCCGGCGGCACGCGGCAGGAGATTGAACGGCGCCCGTTTCCATCCTCGACGAAGGCGTCGCCCCCGACCTCCCCGGCATAGAGTTTGTCGAGAGCGGGCGCCAGAACCACGCCGAGCAGCGGCCGGCCGTCTTCGACGAGGGCGATATTGACCGTGAATTCGCCGTTGCGCTTGATGAACTCCTTGGTGCCGTCGAGTGGATCGACGAGCCAGAAACGCCTGCCGATTGCCGGAACCCGCCCCGCTGCGACGGCCTCTTCGGCCACCACCGGAACGTCCGGCGTGAGCGCTGCGAGCCCCGCGAGGATCACCGCCTCGGCGCGTTCGTCCGCCTCGGTGACCGGCGATGCGTCATCCTTGCCGCGCACCGAAAAGTCCGTCGCATAGACCGACATCACGACATCCCCTGCGTCGCGCACGATCGGCAGCAGTCGCTCGAGGAGATCGGAAAGGGGAAGAGCATTTGACACAGGTGTGGCTCCAGCCGGTTGGTATACTTGACGACGCGGCATTGTAGGCCCGATCACGCGGGCCGGCTGTGCAATTCATCGTCATCACGAGGACATCGATGTCTCTTACCCACCTGCAGCGTCTCGAAGCCGAAAGCATCCACATCATGCGCGAGGTGGTCGCCGAAGCGGAAAACCCGGTGATGCTGTATTCGATCGGCAAGGACAGCGCCGTGATGCTGCACCTTGCGATGAAGGCCTTCCACCCCGCGCGCCCGCCGTTCCCGCTGCTGCACGTCGACACGCGCTGGAAATTTCGCGACATGTACGCCTTCCGCGACGAGATGGTGGGCAAGCTCGGGCTGGACCTCATCGTGCATATCAACCCCGACGGGGTCGCGAAGGACATCAACCCCTTCACCCACGGCTCGGCGATCCACACCGACATCATGAAGACCGAGGGCCTCAAGCAGGCGCTCGACAAGTACGGATTCGATGCGGCCTTCGGCGGCGCACGCCGCGACGAGGAGAAATCCCGCGCCAAGGAGCGCATCTTCTCCTTCCGCACCGCGCAGCACCGCTGGGACCCGAAGAGCCAGCGCCCCGAGCTGTGGAAGCTCTACAACGCCCGCAAGCACAAGGGCGAGTCGATGCGGGTGTTTCCGCTGTCGAACTGGACCGAGCTCGACATCTGGCAATACATCTACCTCGAGAAGGTGCCCATCGTGCCGCTCTACTTCGCCGCCGTGCGCCCGGTCGTGGAGCGCGACGGCGCGCTGATCATGGTCGACGACGAGCGCATGCCGCTGCATCCGGGTGAAGTGCCGATGATGAAGAAGGTGCGCTTCCGCACGCTCGGTTGCTACCCGCTGACCGGCGCGGTCGAGTCCGAGGCCGACACGCTGCCCGCGATCATCCAGGAGATGCTGCTGACCAAGACCTCCGAGCGCCAGGGCCGTGTCATCGACCACGACTCGGCCGCCTCGATGGAAAAGAAGAAACAAGAGGGGTACTTCTGACATGGCCCACATCTCGGATCTGATCGCCACCGACATCGAGCAGTACCTGCAGGCCCACGAGAAGAAGAGCCTGCTGCGCTTCATCACCTGCGGCAGCGTCGACGACGGCAAGAGCACGCTGATCGGCCGCCTGCTGTACGAATCGAAGATGCTCTTCGAAGACCAGCTCGCCGCGATGGAAGCCGACTCGAAGAAGTACGGCACCCAGGGCGAGAATCTCGACTTCGCGCTGCTCGTCGACGGCCTCGCCGCCGAGCGCGAGCAGGGCATCACGATCGACGTCGCCTATCGCTTCTTCTCCACCGACAAGCGCAAGTTCATCGTCGCCGACACGCCGGGCCACGAGCAATACACGCGCAACATGGTGACCGGCGCCTCGACCGCCGACGCCGCGGTGCTGATGGTCGATGCCCGCCGCGGCGTGCTCACGCAGACTCGGCGCCACAGCTACCTCGTGTCGCTGCTCGGCATCCGCCACATCGTGGTCGCGATCAACAAGATGGACCTCGTCGACTACGCCGAGCCCGTGTTCCGGCGCATCTGCGACGACTACCGCAGCTTCGCCGCCCAGATCGGCCTCGATGACGTGACCTTCATCCCGATGTCCGCCTACAAGGGCGACAACATAATCGAGCCCAGCGCCAACATGCCCTGGTATCACGGCACGACGCTGATGGGTTACCTCGAAACCGTCGAGGTCGACGACGAGCGCTTGCAGAAGCAAGCCTTCCGCCTGCCCGTGCAGTGGGTCAATCGCCCGAACCTCGATTTCCGCGGCTTCGCCGGCACCGTCGCCGGCGGCATCGTGAAGCCCGGTGACCGCATCCGCGTCCAGCCCTCGGGCAAGGAAAGCACGGTCGCGCGCATCGTCACGCGCGACGGCGACCTGGAGCAGGCCGTCGCCGGCCAGTCGATCACGCTGACCCTCGCCGACGAGATCGACATCTCGCGCGGCGACGTCATCTCGACGGCCGACTCGCCCGCCGGCTCGGCCGACCAGTTCGAGACGACGCTCGTATGGATGCACGACGAGCCGCTGCTGCCTGGGCGCCCCTATCTGCTCAAGATCGGGGCGAAGACCGTCACCGCGACCGTCACCCACATCAAGTACCAGGTCAACGTGAACACCCTGGAGCACGTGGCCGCGCGCACGCTGGACCTCAACGCGATCGGCGTGTGCAACCTCAGCCTTGACCGCCCGATCGCCTTCGATCCCTATGCCGACAACCGCGACACCGGCGGCTTCATCCTCATCGACCGCCTGAGCAACGCGTGTGCAACCTCAGCCTTGACCGCCCGATCGCCTTCGATCCCTATGCCGACAACCGCGACACCGGCGGCTTCATCCTCATCGACCGCCTGAGCAACAACACCGTCGGCGCGGGGCTGATCCACTTCGCGCTGCGCCGCAGCCAGAACATCCACATGCAGCACGTCGATGTGGACAAGACTGCGCGCGCCGCGCTCAAGCACCAGAAGCCGTGCGTGCTGTGGTTCACCGGCCTGTCCGGCGCCGGCAAGTCAACGGTTGCCAATCTCGTCGAGAAGAAGCTGCACGCACAGGGTTATCACACCTACCTGCTCGACGGCGACAACGTGCGCCACGGGCTCAACAAGGACCTCGGCTTCACGGAGGCCGACCGCGTTGAGAACATCCGGCGCGTGGCCGAAGTGGCGAAACTGATGGTCGATGCCGGCCTCATCGTCATCACCGCCTTCATTTCGCCCTTCCGTGCCGAGCGCCAGATGGCGCGCAGCCTGGTGGCCGAAGACGAATTCCTCGAAGTGTTCATCGACACGCCGCTCGAGGTCGCCGAGGGACGCGACGCCAAGGGTCTGTACAAGAAGGCACGGCGCGGCGAACTCAAGAACTTTACCGGGATCGACTCCCCCTACGAGGCGCCGGAAGCGCCCGACGTGCGCATCAACACCGTGACGATGAGCGCCGACGAGGCGGCCACGTATCTCGTGTTGGAGTTGCAGCGCCGCGGCGGTCTGGGCGACTGAGGCGACTGAGGGCAGCAAAAAGCCGGAACTCCCTTGCGGGCAGTTCCGGCTTCCTTGTGCGTAATCCGCGGGCTTACTTGCTCTTGATCATCGTGCCGACGCCGTGGTCGGTCAGGATCTCCAGCAGCAGGCAGTGTTCGACGCGACCGTCGATGATGTGCACCGACTTGACGCCGTTGCGCGCCGCATCCAGCGCCGAGCCGATCTTCGGCAGCATGCCGCCCGACAGCGTGCCGTCCTCGACGAGGCCGTCGATCTGGCGCGGCGTGAGGCCGGTCAGCAGATTGCCGTCCTTGTCCAGCACGCCCGGCGTGTTCGTCAGCAGCACCAGCTTCTCGGCCTTGAGGATCTCGGCGAGCTTGCCGGCCACCACGTCGGCGTTGATGTTGTAGGTCTCGCCCTCCTCGCCGACGCCGATCGGCGCGATCACCGGGATGAAGTCGCCCTGGTCGAGGAAGGAGATCAGGCTGGGGTCGATCTGCGTGATCTCGCCGACTTGGCCGATATCGACCAGGTCTCCCGGCGGTGCGTCCTTCTTCTGCATCATCAGCTTCTTCGCGCGGATGAAGTTCGCGTCCTTGCCGGTCAGGCCCACGGCCTTGCCGCCCGCCTGGTTGATGAGATTCACGATCTCCTTGTTCACCTGGCCGCCCAGCACCATCTCGACGACTTCCATCGTCTCGGCGTCGGTCACGCGCATCCCCTGCACGAACTCGCCCTTCTTGCCGACGCGTGCGAGCAGGTTCTCGATCTGCGGACCGCCGCCATGCACCACGACCGGATTCAGTCCCACCAGCTTCAACAGCACGACGTCGCGTGCGAAGCAGTCCTTCAGCTTCGGATCGGTCATCGCATTGCCGCCGTACTTGATGACGATCGTCTTGTCGAAGAAACGCTTGATGTAAGGCAGGGCCTCCGCGAGGATCTCGGCCTTCAGGGCGGGCGTCACCTTATCGGTGTCGGGGGAGTCGGACATGGCAGCTTCCTGGATGATTGTGCGCCGCCATTTTAAAGAGTCATGCTGCAAAGCAGAAGCCGCAATCCCCCTTTGCGGAGGATTGCGGCTTGCCGGACGCGCAGCAGTCGGGACGTCAGTCGATCGTCAGCCGCTTCACCTGCTCATGTGCCTTCTTGGGCAGGCTCAGCTCGAGCACGCCATCCTTGAACTTGGCGCTCGATTTGGCTTCGTCGATTTCCTGGCCGAGCTGGAAGCTGCGCGACACCTTGCCGAAATAACGCTCGGTGCGCAGCACACGCTCGCCTTCCTTGACCTCCTTCTCCTGCTTGCGTTCGGCACTGATCGACACCACCGGGCCGTCGATGTGCACGTGAATATCCTCCTTCATGATGCCCGGCAGTTCTGCGTGGACCTGGTAGGCGTCGTTGTCCTCCTTCACATCCACGCGCATCTGGGGAGCTTCGCTGACGCCGCCGCCGATATCGACCGGACGGACGAAGAAACCGCGCAGCAGGTCATCGAAGGGATCGCGACGAATCAGGTTGCTCATGGCTTTCTCCTCTCTGACAACAGGGTCTTCTCATCCCAAATATAGATACGGGATGCGGCATTTCAAGAGAGAAGAGGGCCCCTGGCGTGCAATCGCGGATTCATCTGAGCGGCCCCTCGATGAAATAAATCCGCATTCATCCGAGCCGTCGAGCGTCACATCGACATGTCGGCGCGGCGGGGCATTCTTTGCCCGCGGAATGCCGGCGGGCGAGCCCGCGCGTCGGAGTGTGGCGTTGCCGCCCGCGATCATGGTTCCGGACGAAGGTGCGGGTTAGTAATGCCCGGCGTGCCTGAAGGCGATGTTCCTAGCGTCTGCCGCCTGCCGGGAAGTGATCGGGCAGGTTCAGGATCGCATCGCGATTGGTCCACGAGAAGACCTTCGCCGCAGCGGCGTCGCGCGGCAGCCAAAGCGTCGCGTCGTGCTCGTCGGGCGCGAGCGTGACCGGCTGGCCCTCGGGCACGCACAGGCTGAAGACGTGCTCGAGATTGTGGGACACCTCCGGCGCATAGCGGTGGCGCCACTCCTCGCGGATCGCGAAGCGGTTGCAGTGCCGCCAATCGACGAGGTCCTGCAGCCGGGCCGCGATCCCCGTTTCCTCGCAAATCTCCCGCAGCGCCGCTTCCGCAGGCGATTCTCCCGGCTCCAGGCTGCCGGTGACCGACTGCCAGAAGCCCGGCGGCGACACGCGCTGCAGCAACAATACGTCGAGCGCCGGCGTATGTACCACGACGAGCACCGACTCGGGCAGCTTGTAGGCCATCGCTCGCCTCAGAATCCGCGCAGACGGGCGATACCGTCGGCGGTCAGCCCGACGAAGATCCAGAAGGGAACGTCTTGTGCGGCCCAGTCGCCGGCCGCCTCCCCGAGAATCTCGAGCGCCTCGAGAAAGTCCCGTTCCGCGGCGATGCGAAATCCATCCGCGTGCTCGAGGATCAGCACGTGGCCTTGGGCCGGCCACCAACTCATGTCCGTCGCACAGTCCGCAAGGGCGTCCCAGTTGTGGCCGAACCAATCGGGAAATCGCAGTGCCGCAGCGACCCGGCGCAGGAACTCGGCCTTGTCCCGGCAACCGGACAGGTCTGCACGCGCGACTCCCAAGCCCACCGCAGCGGCTGCGGCGGCTATGGCGCCCCCGCCGTCCGCCGGCAAGTGATACACCCCGGCGCCGGAGGTCTGGTGCAGTCTGTCGGCGAGTCGATCAAGGTCGTCCATCCCTTTCTCCCGCTTCAGCGCCGCGGATCGATGCGGCGGAAACTGCGATAGTGATCGGCGGTGTAGTAATACACCTCGGGAGGATTCCCCCCCGTGACGATGCGGCGCGCGCCACGGCCGTTCTCGCCCGGCGTCGGCACGGTGTATTCGCGGTAGTAACCGCGCGGTTTCTCGGGCAGCAGGCGCTCCCGGTTCTGGAACACTGTGCCGTCCTTGCGATAGGGAAAAGGTCCGCCACGGTCGATCAGCGCGAGCGTCGCCTGCGCCTCGCGCGGGAGCGCGTCGGTCGTCGCGTTGTCCGGCCCGCGGCCGCATCCCGGCAAGGCTGCGAGCGCCGTTGCAGCGAACAGCGCGAATCTCAGTATCAGTGCCCGCAAGTGAATCTCCTGATGGCTGGTCGGATCGGGGGGCCGGAATTCGGCCCTCCCGGGATCAACCGCCCTGGCGCGGATTGTATTTCCTGACCAGCTGCTGCATGAAGCCGCTCAATGCATCGAGACGCGGGTTGCCGGGGTCGAGCCGCCGCGTGCGCGCGATCAGGCCGCGAGCCTGGGCCGCCAGGCGCTCGTTCCAGCCGCGGTTCTCGATGTGCCGCAACAGCGCGAGTGCGGCATTGAAGAGCACGTGCGGATTTCCCGGCATCTTCTGCACCGCGGCCATCATCTCCCGCACTGCGCCGTCGAAGTCCCCGGCCTTGACCATGTCTGCGCCGGCGGAAATCAGCCCGCGCACCTCGACATGGACGCGCTCCTCTAGCTCGTTCGACAGCTCGCCATGCCCCCGCTCCTGCAGGATCGCGCGGGTCTTCTCCACCGTGCGCTCGTCCGCTGCGTTGCGCAGGATGTCGATCACCAGCTGGCTGCCTTCGGCCTCCATGTGGTTGTCCAGGCAAGCCTTGACGAGCTCCTGCTTCATGTCGGTCGACAGGGACGACAGCGCCGCACCTGCCTGCAGCGCATTCTGGAGCGCGGCCTGCGCGAGATCCCCCGCGCCGGTGCTGGTGTGATACAGGGCCTTCGAGAGCGAGGCGCATACCGGCGTCGCCGCCATCCCGCCCATGCTCGACTCCAGATCGCGGATTGTCGCCTGCGCTTCGTCGGTGCGGCCCTGGCTGAGTTGTGCCCGGACCAGATGGACGTGGTCTTCCGGGTCGCGGAAATCCGAGTATTTACCCTTGCGCACAACCTCGGCGAGCGTCCGCTCGGCAGCAGCGCCGTCACCGGCGGTGAGCTGCACACTGCCCAGGTGGCGCAGGCGTCCCAGGCGGTGCGGCGACAGCGCGACGGCGCTGGTCAGCACGTCGCGCGCCTCCTCGATGCGCCCCGTTTCCTCGCGCGTGCGCGCGAGCCAGTCGTAGGCGTCGACGTATCGGCTGCTTTCGGCCACCAGTGCGCTCAGGATCTCTTCCGCGCCGGCGTAGTCCTTCCTCGCGAACAACATCTTGGCGAGGCCGAGCCTTGCCCACGGCACCACCTTGGCGGCGAGAATCTCGCGGTAGATGCCCTCGGCCTGTTCCACGTGCCCGAGTGCGGCGTGCAGTTCCGCCTCCAGGCGCAGGAAGTCGATGCGGTAGCGCGGGTGAGTTTCCGCCCGGGTCGTGCAGACTTCGATCGCCCGCTGCGTTTCGCCGGCCTCGATGAGCCGGTAGACGGGCAGGAAAATCTCGCGTTTTTCCAGCGCCCGCAACAGCCGCATGTGCAGCATGTCGGGGGTGAGCGGCTTCAGGATGTAGTCGTTCGGCGCGAGCTCCGCCGCACTGACCACGCGTTCGTAATTGCGCTCGCCCGTGATCATGATGAACAGCGTGTCGAGCGGAATGATCTCCTTGTTGCGCAGATCCTCGAGCAGGTGTTGTCCGTCCTGGCCATCGCCAAGGCTGTATTCGCTCAGGATCACGTCGAAGCGTCGGTCGCGCAGGCGGCTGATGGCCGCCCCGGCAGAGGGGGCGAACTTGACGTTGGCAATCCCGAAGCTGTTGAGCATCGACCGCAACTGGCTGCGCATGCCCTGGTTGCTTTCAACGATGAGGAGATTCAGGCGTTCGAGGTCTGCCATGGGATCGATTGGGGCTGAACAGGTGACGCCACGTCGGGGGCGTTTCCCAAGCTTACGGCAATGTCGGGGAAATTCTGTAGCTTTTCCGCGTATGCCGCTGCTGATGGCACGCACGGCCCAAAGAAAAAGGGCAGATGGTCGCCCATCTGCCCTCCGATGATGCTGCGCGCGTGAGCGGTCAGGCCTTGGCGACCTCGACCTGCGTCTCGACCTTCTGGCGCAGACGGATGTGAAGTTCGCGCAGCTGCTTCTCGTCGACCGCGCTCGGCGCGTCGGTGAGCAGGCACTGAGCACGCTGGGTTTTCGGGAAGGCGATCACGTCGCGGATCGACTCGGCGCCGGTCATCAGGGTTACGATGCGATCGAGGCCGAACGCAAGACCACCGTGCGGCGGCGCGCCGTACTTGAGCGCGTCGAGCAGGAAGCCGAACTTGACCTGCTGTTCCTCCGGACCGATGTTGAGCGCCTCGAACACGCGCGACTGCACCTCTGCGCGGTGGATACGCACCGAGCCGCCGCCGATTTCCCAGCCGTTGAGCGCCAGGTCGTAGGCCTTCGCGAGGCATTCGCCGGGGTTCGACTCGAGCAGTTCGACGTGGTCGTCCTTCGGGCTCGTGAACGGGTGGTGGCAGGCGACCCAGCGCTTATCGTCCTCGTCGTATTCGAACATCGGGAAGTCCACGACCCACAGCGGACGCCAGGCGTCGCCGGTGACATAGCCCTTCTCGTGGCCGAGCTTGATCCGCAGGGCGCCGAGGGCGTCGTTGACGACCTTGGTCTTGTCGGCGCCGAAGAAGATCAGGTCGCCGGATTGCGCACCGGTTCGCTCGAGGATCGTGCGCAGCGCGGTCTCGTGCAGGTTCTTGACGATGGGCGACTGCAGGCCCGCCTCGTTCGGCTGGGTGGCGTCATTGACCTTGATATAGGCGAGGCCCTTGGCGCCGTAGATGCCGACGAACTTGGTGTATTCGTCGATCTCGCCGCGGGTGAGGGAGGCGCCACCCGGTACGCGCAGCGCGGCGACGCGACCGCCGCTGGTCGCCGGTCCGCTGAACACCTTGAACGCCACGTCCTGCACGGCATCGGTGACTTCCGTGAGTTCCAGCGTCACGCGCATGTCCGGCTTGTCCGAGCCGAAGCGGCGCATCGCCTCGGCATAGGTCATGCGCGGGAACGGATTCGGCAGTTCGACCGCGAGCGCTTCCTTGAACACGAAACGGATCATGTCTTCCATGATCGCGGTGATCTCGGTCTCGTTCAGGAACGAGGTCTCGATATCGACCTGGGTGAATTCGGGCTGGCGGTCGGCGCGCAGGTCCTCGTCGCGGAAGCACTTGGTGATCTGGTAGTAGCGGTCGAAGCCGGCGACCATCAGCAGCTGTTTGAAGAGTTGCGGCGACTGAGGCAGCGCGAAGAACTGGCCCGGATGCACACGCGAGGGAACGAGGTAGTCGCGTGCGCCCTCGGGCGTGCTCTTGGTGAGCATCGGCGTCTCGATGTCGATGAAGCCCTGCCCGTCCAGGAAGCGGCGGAAGGCCATCGCCACCTTGTAGCGCAGCATCATGTTCTTCTGCATCTGCGGACGGCGCAGGTCGATGACGCGATTCACCAGCCGCACGTTTTCGGACAGGTTGTCGTCATCGAGCTGGAAGGGCGGCGTCGCAGAGGCGTTGAGCACCTCGATCGTGTGGCAAAGCACCTCGATCTCGCCCGAGACGAGGTTGGCGTTCTCGGTGCCCGCGGGACGGCGGCGCACCTTGCCGGTGAGGTTGATCACGTATTCGTTGCGGATCGACTCCGCCGTACGGAAGGTGTCGGCGCGGTCCGGGTCGCACACGACCTGCACGAGCCCCTCGCGGTCGCGCAGGTCAATGAAGATGACCCCGCCGTGGTCACGGCGGCGGTGGACCCAGCCGCACAGGGTCACGGTCTGGTCGAGATCGGCGGCGGTTACCTGTCCGCAGTACTTGGTTCGCATGGGTTCAGTTCCGAAACGAAGGCGCGGCCGCTACGGGCCGCGAGGTTACTCATTCAGGAGCGCCGGGCGCGCTGGAGCGATGTGCGGGGAAGGTGCCACCACGCCCATCGAGATGATGTACTTCAGGGCTTCATCGACACTCATGTCGAGTTCGATTACGTCTTCCTTGGCCATCATGAGGAAGAAGCCCGAGGTGGGGTTGGGCGTGGTCGGCACGTACACGCTGACATGCTCGCCCTTGAGGTGATTGGCAGCGTCGCCGCCGGGTTTGCCGGTGAGGAAGGCGATCGTCCATGACCCCTGGCGCGGGTACTGGACCAGCAGCGCCTTGCGGAATGCCTGCCCGGAGCTGGAAAACAGCGTATCGGAAACCTGCTTCACGCCGTAGTAGAGCGACTTCACCACCGGGATGCGGGCGAGGAGGGCTTCCCAGTAGCGGACGACCTTCTGGCCGATGACGTTGGCCGCAATGAGACCGGTGCTGAGCAGGATGACAAGGCCGACGACGAGGCCGGCGCCGGGAATGTCGAAGCCGAGCAGGCTCCTCGGCTGAAGGCCGTTAGGCAGCCACTCGATGATCTGGTCGAGCGTGCCGACGATCCACGCCAGGACCATGAAGGTGATCGACAGCGGGATCCAGATCAGCAGTCCGGTGATGAAATACTTTTTCACGTGCCGCGGACGCCCTCAGCCCGGGTGGCAGGCGCACGCGCCGCCACAGCCGGCGGGCGCAGCGGCGGGTTCTGCTTTCGCCGGCGCGGACGAGCCGCTGCCCTTGAAATCCGTCGCATACCAGCCGGTGCCCTTCAGCTGGAAGCCCGCTGCGGAGAGCTGCTTCTGATAGCTGTTCGCGTTGCAGGACGGGCAGACGGTGAGCGGTTCGTCGCTCATCTTCTGGAGATGTTCCTTCTGGAACCCGCAGCTGTCGCAACGATATTCATAAATGGGCATGGCAACCTCCGGAAATCAAGCTTCGAAGTCTAGCGCAACGCAGCATTGGCGAGAAGGGAGGCGCCGGCCGCGCGCATGGCAACCATTCCGATATGGGGGCTGGGGCGCAGTATTCAAGCTCGCGTTAGAGGTTGCCGAGGTAGGCGCTCGTCAGGCTCTGCCCCCAGAACATCGCCAGCACGCCGGCCGCAGCAAGATAGGGGCCGAAGGGGATGGGGACGTTGCGGCCGTGTCGCGCAAAGACGATCAGGCTGATGCCGACCGCCGCGCCGACCAGCGACGAGAACAGGATCGTGAGCGGCAGCATCTGCCATCCCAGCCAGGCCCCGATGGCGGCGAGCAGCTTGAAATCGCCATAACCCATGCCTTCCTTGCCGGTTGCCAGCCTGAACAGCCAATACACGGACCACAGCGCCAGGTAGCCGGCCATCGCACCGATCACGCTGGTGGAAATGTCCGCGTAGGTCCCGCCGAGGTTGAGCGCGAGTCCCAGCCACAGCAGGGGCAGCGTCAGGCTGTCGGGCAGAAGCTGGGTGTCGAGGTCGATGAAGGCCAGGGCGATCATCGTCCACACGAAGACGAGGGCGCCGAGGCTGGCGAAGCCGAAGCCGAAGTGCCAGGCCGCGTAACCCGACAGGACGGCCGTCAGCATTTCGACCACGGGGTAGCGGCGGCTGATGGGGGCGCTGCAATGGCGGCAGCGCCCGCGCAGCATCAGGTAGCTGACAACCGGGATGTTCTCCAGCGCGGTGATCAGGTGCCCGCAATGCGGGCAGCGCGAGCGCGGGGTGGCGAGGTTGAAGGTTTCCTGCTGCGGGAGCGGTTCATTGCGCAGTTCCGCCGCCTGCGCGTGCCATTCGCGCTCCATCATCTGTGGCAGGCGATGGATCACGACGTTCAGGAAGCTGCCGACGAAAAGGCCGAGGAGCGTGGCAAGGAAAGTGAAGACGATCGGGTCGCGAAGGAAGTCTGGCATGGTCGTGCTTGTGTGGCGCCGCCCGGCGCGTCGGGGCCGGGCGGCAGGGAGGGGTCAGACGACCTGGCCGAGCTTGAAGATCGGCAGGTACATCGCGACGACGAGGCCGCCGATGACCACGCCGAGGAAGACCATGATGAGCGGTTCGAGCAGGGTCGACAGGCCCGCGACAGCGTCGTCAACTTCCTGCTCGAAGAAGTCTGCGACCTTGCCGAGCATGGAGTCGAGCTGGCCGGACTCCTCGCCGATCGACACCATCTGCACGACCATGCTGGGGAAGACGCTGGAGTTCTGCATCGCCACGGTCAGGCTGGTGCCGGTGCTCACTTCGTTCTGGATCTGCTTCGTCGCCGTCTGGTATACATAGTTGCCCGAGGCTCCGCCGACTGAATCGAGGGCTTCGACAAGCGGCACACCCGCTGCGAACATCGTCGATAGCGTGCGCGTCCAGCGCGCGATCGTCGCCTTCAGGACGATATCGCCGACGACGGGCAGTTTGAGAATTATCCGGTCGAGTGCGATCTGCATCGCCGTCGAGCGCTTGTACGTGTAGCTGATTCCCGTGATGACGCCCGCGATGAGGCCGAACACGACGTACCAATATTCTACGAACGCGTCGGAGATGCCGATCACGACCATTGTCGGCGCGGGCAGCTCGGCACCGAAGCTCGCGAACACCTTCTTGAACTCGGGCACCACGAACAGCATGATCACCGTCACGACGATCGCAGCGACGACGATGACCGCCATCGGATAGAACATCGCGGACTTGATCTTGCCCTTGATCGCGAGAATCTTTTCCTTGTAGGTCGCGATGCGGTCGAGGAGGCCGTCGAGGATGCCCGCCTGCTCGCCGGCGCCGACCAGGTTGCAGAACAGTTTGTCGAAATACACGGGATGCTTGCTGAAGGCCTGGGAGAGGCTGGAGCCGGTCTCGACGTCGTTGCGCACCTCATTGAGCAGGCGTGCCAGGCTGGGGTTGCCGGAGCCCTTGATGCCGATGTCGAAGGCCTGCAGCAGTGGTACGCCGGACTTCATCATCGTCGCCAGCTGACGCGTGAACAGCGCGATGTCCTTGTCGGTGATCTTGTGCCCGCGGGACATCTTGGCCTTCTTGACCTTGAGGACCTGCACGCCCTGACGGCGCAGCGTGGCCTGCACGACCGACTCGCCGCTGGCGCGCATTTCGCCGCGCACCTGCTTGCCGTTCTTGTCCTTGCCTTCCCACGTGTAGAGGGTTTCCTTGGGGCCGGCAGCGGCGCCTCTGGCTCGGGTGGTGGTGGTCGCCATGAGCGTTCGATGTTCCCTATTCGTTGGTGGTGGCGAGCACTTCCTCGAGCGAGGTTGCACCCTGTTTCACTTTCAGCAGGCCGGACTGGCGCAGGTCGCGGACGCCTTCGCGCTGAGCCTGTGCCGCAATGTCCATCGAATTGCCGTTGGTCATGATGATATGGGCAATTTCCTCGGAAATGGGCATCACCTGATAGATACCCAGGCGCCCCTTGTAGCCGCTGCCCTTGCAGCGTTCGCAGCCGACAGGGCCGTAAGGGCGCCAGCTGCCGTCGAGGTCCTCGCCGCTGAAGCCTGCCTCGAGCAGGGCTTCCACCGGGATATCGACTGGTTGCTTGCACGTGCACAGGCGTCGCGCCAGGCGTTGTGCGGTGATCAGGATGACGGAGGAAGCGATGTTGAACGGGGCGACGCCCATGTTGCGCAGGCGCTCGAGCGTGGTCGGGGCGTCGTTGGTGTGCAGCGTCGACAGCACGAGGTGGCCGGTTTGTGCCGCCTTGATGGAGATTTCGGCAGTTTCGAGGTCGCGGATTTCGCCGACCATGATCACGTCCGGATCCTGGCGCAGGAAGGCGCGCAGCGATGCGGCGAAGGTCAGGCCGGCCTTGTCGTTCACGTTGACCTGGTTGATGCCGGCCAGGTTGATTTCCGCCGGGTCCTCGGCCGTCGAGATGTTGACGCCGGGCTTGTTGAGGATGTTGAGGCAGGTGTAGAGCGAGACGGTCTTGCCCGATCCGGTCGGTCCCGTCACGAGGATCATGCCGTATGGGCGTTCGATCGCATCGAGCAGCACCTTTTTCTGCTCCGGCTCGTAACCGAGCGCGTCGACCCCCAGCATCGCGGAGGATGCATCGAGAATACGCATGACGATCTTTTCGCCATGCAGGGTCGGCAGCGAGGACACGCGGAAGTCGATCGACTTGTTCTTAGACAGGACGAGCTTCATGCGCCCGTCCTGCGGGATGCGCTTTTCCGAAATATCCAGGCGCGAGATGACCTTGATGCGTGCCGCGATCTTCTCCTTCAGGATCAGCGGCGGCTGGGCGATTTCCCGCAGGATGCCGTCGGTGCGGACGCGGATGCGGTAGTACTTTTCGTACGGCTCGAAGTGGATGTCGGACGCGCCTTCATTGATGGCGTCGATCAGAACCTTCTGGATGAACTTGACGACCGGGGCGTCATCGACTTCCGCGGAGGCGTCCTCGCTGGCCTGCTCCGTGGCCTCCTGGTCCTGCAGGAGGTCCATGTCGAACTCTTCGCCCGTCAGGTCCTTGAGCGTGTCCTCGGTCGATTCCGACAGGGTTTCGGCAAGGCGTGCCAGGCGATCGGCCTCGACGACGATGAGGTCGACCTGCATCCCGGTCTGGAAGCGGATCTCGTCGAGCGCGCGCATGTTGGACGGATCGGCCGTCGCAACGGTGAGGCGGTTCTGGCGTTTCCCCAGGGCGACGACCTGGTGCTTGGCCATCAGCTTGCGGTCGATCGCATCGCGGGGGATGCTGGTGCGATCGACGGACGAAATGTCGAGCAGCGGGTAGCCGAAGGTCTCGGCGGCGAACCAGGCGACGGCCTTGGTGGTCAGGAGTTTGCGTTGCGCAAGTTCGAGGATGAAGCCGTTCGGGACGTTTGCCGCGCTTTTGGTGCACGCCGCCGCATCGGCTTCGGTGAGCCGGCCGTGCTGGATCAGTGCTCGCGCGAGTCCGCTCAGGGCGGTCTGGGGGTTTGCTGCCATGTCCCGGTCTTAGCTAACTGACATTCGATCTTGCCCGCCGCGTAAGGAATTGTAAAGGTCGCGGTCGAAACGTCCGGCGGCAGTCGGGGCCGCCCGCCCTCGCTCAGGTGGCGCGCCCGAGCAGCACCTCGATCACGAAACGGCTGCCGACATATGCGAGAACCAGCGCAATGAAGCCCGCCAGTGTCCAGCGCAGCGCGACGCGGCCGCGCCAGCCCCAGGCACGCCGTCCGACCAGCAGGGCCCCGAAAAGCAGCCATGAGACGATTGCAAAGACGGTCTTGTGGTCGAGGCGGAAAGGCTGCCCGAACAGCGCTTCCGAGAACACGACCCCGGAACCCAGGGTAAGGGTCAGGAGGATGAACGCGATGCCGATGAGTCGGAACAGCAGCGTCTCCATCGTGAGCAGCGGGGGCAGGCTTGCGAAGGTCTTGGTGAGCCGCCCGCTGTGCAGCTGCCGCTCGGCGATGGCCATCAGCATCGCGTGCAGCGCCGCCAGCGTGAAAACGCTGTAGGCCAGCATGGCCATGATGAAGTGGGCGCGGAACCCGGGGCTGCCGGCATTGACGAGGAGGTGCTGTCCGCGAAAAACGAGGGGCAACAGGCTGCCCGCAACCCCGGCGGCGACGACGAAGCCGTGCAGTCCGTCGAGGCGGGCGTAGAAGGTTTCGATCCAGTAGAAGCAAACCGCCAGCCAGATGACGAGCGATACGGCGAAGCCGAAGCCGAAGCGCATGCCTTCGCCAGGAAATAGTTCTCCCTGTAGCGCCAAGCCGTGGGCGACGATCGCGCCGAACATCGTTAGCCGCTCCGCGACCGACATGCTGCGCCGCGGCTGGTTCGGCGCCGCTCGGGCCGTGACTCGCCAGAAGTGGGCACCCAGGACCGCGTAGAGCGTCGCGGCGAACAGATGAAGTAGAATGGTTTGCATAGTTCCCCGCAGTTTACTCCAAGGCCTAGGGCCCCAGCCAATATGCTCGACAATCTCACTCAGCGCCTGTCCAAGGTCGTCAAGACCCTGCGCGGCCAGGCTCGCCTCACCGAAGACAATATCCAGGATGCAATGCGCGAGGTGCGCCTTGCGCTCCTTGAGGCGGACGTGGCCCTGCCCGTGGTCAAGGACTTCATCGCGCGGGTGAAGGAGAAGGCGGTCGGCCAGGAAGTCGTCGGCTCGCTGACGCCCGGCCAGGCGCTGGTGGGTGTCGTGCACGACGAGCTCAAGGCGCTGATGGGTGGAACCCACTCCGGCCTGAATCTGGCTACGCAGCCACCGGCCGTGATCCTGATGGCCGGCCTGCAGGGCGCCGGCAAGACGACCACCACCGGCAAGCTCGGCAAGCTGCTGCACGAGCGGATGAAGAAGAAGGTGCTCGCGGTCTCGGCGGACGTCTACCGGCCCGCCGCGATCGAGCAGCTGAAAGCAGTGTCGGCGCAGGCGGGGATCGATTTCTACCCGACGACGCCTGACCAGAAACCCGTCGATATCGCCCTCGCGGTCGTCGATCATGCGCGGCGCCACTACTACGACGTGGTGCTGTTCGATACGGCCGGCCGACTCGCCATCGACGCCGCGATGATGGACGAGATCAAGGCAATCCATGCCGCGATCAACCCGGTGGAGACACTGTTCGTGGTCGATGCGATGCTCGGCCAGGACGCGGTGAACACGGCACGGGCGTTCAACGAGGCGTTGCCGCTGACCGGTGTCGTGCTCACCAAGCTCGACGGCGATGCGCGCGGCGGCGCGGCGCTGTCGGTCCGCCATGTGACCGGCAAGCCGCTGAAGTTCGCCGGCGTCGGCGAGAAACTCACCGGCCTCGAGGAATTCCATCCCGAGCGCATGGCCAGCCGCATCCTCGGCATGGGCGACATCCTCGGCCTTGTCGAGGAGGCGCGGCGCGGGGTCGATGAGGAGAAGGCGCGCGCTTTCGCCGAGAAGCTCAAGACCGGCAAGGGCTTCGACCTCAACGACTTCAAGGAGCAGATCGCGCAGATGCGCAAGATGGGCGGGCTTGCCTCGATGATGGACAAGCTGCCCGCGCAGTTCTCGCAGATGGCCGGAAAGTTGCAGGGCGGCGTCGAGGAGAAGGCCATCGGGCGCATCGAGGGCATCATCAATTCGATGACGCCGCTGGAGCGTGCCAAGCCGGAGCTCCTGAAGGCGAGCCGCAAGCGGCGCATTGCGGCGGGGGCGGGCGTGACGGTGCAGGAAGTCAATCGCCTGCTCAATCAGTTCGAGCAGACGCAGAAGGTGATGAAGCAGTTCTCCAAGGGCGGCATGCAGAAGATGATGCGCGGCATGAAGGGTATGCTGCCCGGGATGATGCGCTGAGAGGGGCTGGCGATGCGCGAGATCCTGCTTGCGTTCGGACGGGCGCTGCGCAGCCTTGGGCGCAAGGGGGTGTTCGTCCACCTCGTGTGGCCCAGTCTGTTGGCCGTCGTCGCCTGGATGACGGTTGCGGTCCTGACATGGTCCCCGCTGGTCGAGACGGTCGTGGCCTGGATTCAGGGCTGGGCCTTCGTCGGCGAATGGATCGCCGCGTCCGAGATCGGCGCCACCGCCACGCTGATCGTCGTCGAGATCGCGCTGGCGCTTGCCTTCCTGCCGCTGATCTACGTCACGGCGGCCCTGCTGGTCGCCGTGATCGCACTGCCGATGATGCTCGAGCAGGTGGCGCGCAAGGATTATGGCGAACTGGAGTTGCGTCGCGGCGGCTCGAACTTGGGCAGTGCGTGGAATGCGACCGTCGCGGGGCTGCTGTTTCTGCTAGGCATGGTTATCTCGCTGCCGCTTTGGTTGATCCCCGGGGCGGGTCTTGTCGCGTCCGTGGTGTTGACCGCATGGCTGAACCAGCGAGCCTTCGGTTATGACGCGCTGATGCTGCATGCCGATCGCGAGGAGCTCAGGCGGCTGCCTCGGGTGCAGCGGACGTCGATGCTGCTGCTTGGCGGCGCATGCGCGCTGCTTGCCTATGTGCCGTTCGTCAATCTCGTGGCGCCCGCGTTCTGCGGTCTGGCCTTTGTTCATTTCATGCTCGAAGCGTTGCGGCGCGAGCGCATCGAGCGGGGCGTGACCGTCCTCGACGCGCTGTCGGCTCCGCAGGTGCGGGAATAGCGGATGGCGTTCGGCGCGATCATCATCGGTGACGAGATCCTGTCCGGGCGGCGCAGCGACAAGCATCTGGCGAAACTCGTCGAGATGCTCGGTGCGCGCGGACTCAGGCTCGCCTGGGCGCGATATGTCGGCGACGACGCGCAGCGGCTTGTCGCGACGCTGCGTGAGAGCTTCGCGACCGGCGATGTGGTATTCAGCTTCGGGGGCATCGGCGCCACGCCCGATGACCGCACGCGCCAGAGCGCGGCGGCCGCGCTCGGTGTCGAACTTGCGCTGCACCCCGAGGCGGAGGCGATCCTGCGCGAGAAATTCGGCGCCGAGATTACGTCGCATCGCCTGCAGCTCGGCACCTATCCGCAGGGCAGCGCGATCATCCCGAATCCGTACAACCAGGTGCCGGGCTTTTCGATCCGCGGGCATTACTTTGTGCCCGGCTTCCCGGTGATGGCGTGGCCGATGATCGAATGGGTGCTCGATACGCAGTTCCGCCACCTTCACCATGCCGATGATTTCACCGAAGCGGCGATCACAGTGCTGGATGCCATGGAGGGAAAGCTTGTCGATCTGATGGAGGCCGTGACCGCAGCGTTTCCCGAGCTGGAGCTGTTCAGCCTGCCCAGCGTGCCGACGGCGCCGGGCGAACTGCGGACCATCGAGCTTGGCGTGAAAGGCCCCGCGGCGAGCGTCTCGGCTGCAATGGCGCGCATCTGCGCAGAGGTCGGAGCGCGCGGATACGCATGGCAGGCGAAGGCGTGAGCCGAGCCGCGGGTCTGGCGCGCCCGTCGCGGCCGGCGACCGAGGAGTCCCGCAGCATCCGTCTCGGCGAACGGGATCTCGACTATGTGCTGCGCCGCTCTCCGCGACGCAGCTTCGCGCTGCAGGTCGATCAACGCGGGGTTCGTGTCGCCGTGCCGTGGCCCGCGACGCAGCCCGAAATCGACCGCTTCATCCGTAGCCACCATGACTGGCTGGTGGGGAAGCTCGCCGCGCGGGTGCCGCTCGCGGCGATGGCAGTCGAGGATGGTGCCCTGTTCCCGTTGCTGGGCGAGACCTGCCGCCTGCGCCTCGCGGGCGGTGTACGTTCCGCGCGCTGGCGCCTGGGGGTGGACGGTGTCGAAGAGCTGGTAGTGCCCGACGGCGCGGGCGCCCGCAAGGCACTCGTCCGTGCGCTGCGCGCGCGTGCCCTGCCGTGGTATGGCGAACGTGTCGCGGAGTTCTGCTTCCGGCTCGGCCAGGCCGTGCCTCCGGTACGCCTGTCCTCGGCACGCACGCGCTGGGGCAGTTGCAGCAGCCGCAGCGGTATCCGTCTGCACTGGCGCCTGATCCACCTGCCGCCGGCACTGATCGACTACGTTGTCGCCCATGAGGTGGCACATCTTGCCGAAATGAACCACTCGCCGCGTTTCTGGGCTGTCGTGGGCGCGCTCTATCCGGACTGGAAGGCGGCGCGCGCGCGACTGCGCGACGTCGGGCGGGCGCTGCCCGTCATCGATGGCGCCGACGCGGCGCTTCTTGCTGAAGACTGAAGAGGACCGTTGAAATGAGACTGCTTCATACCATGCTGCGCGTTGGCGACCTCGATCGTTCGATCAAGTTCTACACCGAGGTCCTCGGGATGCGGCTGCTGCGGCGCCACGACTACCCGGAGGGGAAGTTCACGCTGGCTTTCATCGGTTACCAGGACGAGTCCGCCGGCGCCGTCATCGAGCTCACGCACAACTGGGGCGTGGATTCCTACGAGATGGGCAATGCCTTCGGCCACATCGCGCTGGCGGTTCCCGATGCCTACCGTGCGTGCGACGAGATCCGCGCGCGTGGCGGCAAGGTGGTGCGCGAGGCGGGGCCGATGAAGCACGGCACGACCGTGATCGCATTCGTCGAGGATCCGGACGGCTACAAGATCGAGCTCATCCAGCACGCCTGAAAGTATTCTCTGATGCCGTCAGGGTAATGTCAGTGTCATGTAAAATGGCGGTTTGGCCTGAACCGGAACCGCCCATGGATTTTGCTCCACTGCTTCGCCCGCTGGCCGGTAATCGCTGCGGCGAGGACCTCACCTTCTCTGCGCTGTTCGACGAGATCCAGGAGGCGCGCCGCTGCGACGACCCCTCGGTGAGTCAGGGCGAGTGGGTGAGACCGCTCAAAGAGGCCGACTGGCCGCGCGTTGCCCGTCTTTGCGAGGATGCGCTGGCATCCAGGGCGAAGGATGTCCGTCTCGCCGTCTGGTTGACCGAGGCGGTGGCGCGAACCCGCGGATTCGCCGGTCTCGCCGATGGCTACCGCCTGGTGGCCGGCTTGTGCGAAGCGTATTGGGATGACATCCATCCGCTTCCCGACGACGGTGACCAGGAGATGCGTGCCGGCAATCTCGACTGGCTGGTGGCCCAGTCCCGCCGCATCGTGCGCGATACGCCCATTACCGATTCCCCGCGGGGATCCTTCTCGATGGGTGATCTCGAATCCGCGCGTAATCTGGCCGCCTGCCTGGAGCGGAACCCGCAGGAAGCCGAGTTCCTCATGCGTGCCGCGCCGGTGACGCTCGATCAATTCGAGGCCGCGCGCCGCGACACGTCCCGTGATTTTTTCAGCCGCGTTGCCGCCGAGGCGGAAGCGGCGCGGGGGGCGCTGGACGAGCTGGAGCGGGTCGTGGATGCCAAGCTCGGACTGGATGGCCCGGGTTTCGACGATGCACGCCAAGCGCTCATCGAGGTGCTGGAGACCGCGCGGCGGTTCGGTGGCGAGGCGCCGGCCCCGACTCCGCACTTGCTCGGGGCTGCGCCCGCGGGCGGCGGGCGCAGCCCCGCCGGTGAGCGGGCACCGGGTGCTGCGGTTCAGGGGGTGATCGCTACGCGGGCCGATGCGATAGCGCGGCTCCGCGAGGTGGCGGACTTCTTCCGACGCACCGAGCCTCACAGTCCGGTGGCCTATCTCGCCGACAAGGCGGCACGCTGGGGCGAGATGTCGCTGCACGAGTGGCTGCGCACCGTGGTCCGCGACGACGGGGCGCTCTCGCACGTGGAGGAGCTGCTCGGGCTCGTGTCCCAGGATGTGCCCGGGCGCTGAACGGCCGGGCCCGGGTCACTCGGCAAGCCGGAATTCGATCCGGCGATTGCGCGCGCGACCCTCCGGCGTGTCGTTGGGTGTCACGGGACGGTCGGGGCCGGCGCCCCGCGCGCTCAATCCAGCCGCCGGAATGCCCTTGCCCGTAAGGTAGTTCTTCACCGTGTCGGCACGGGCGAGACTCAAGGCGATGTTGGCTGCCCGGTTTCCGGTGGAGTCCGTATGTCCGATGATATCGACGCGGGGACGCTCGAGTCTGGCAATGACTGCAGCCATTTCGTCGAGGATGGCAACGCCGGTCGGCGTCAGGATCGCGGATCCGCTCT
This sequence comes from Aromatoleum evansii, assembly GCF_012910805.1. Taxonomy (GTDB): domain Bacteria; phylum Pseudomonadota; class Gammaproteobacteria; order Burkholderiales; family Rhodocyclaceae; genus Aromatoleum; species Aromatoleum evansii. The sequence continues at coordinate 67,503 of NZ_WTVK01000007.1, read as the reverse complement.
CGAACTCGACCACGCGATCAGCAAGCGTCTGATCGAGCATTGCCTGCGCGCCGGCTGGCACGCGCAGCCCGTTATTGACCGTGTAGGTCGGATTGAGCGCCGTCGCAATCTCGCTGGCGAGCTGCTGCCGTCGGGCTTCGTTGGCAACGTTGCCGCTGATCGTGACCTGGGTGCCGTTGACCTCCAGCTGGCCCTGGCGGACGTCGCGGATGCCGTTCCCGAGGGTCTTGACGACGTGGCCGCTCCAGCCCGGTGGCGCGACGACGCCCCCCGAGTCCAGACGGTCGACAACCTTCTCTGCGCCATAGAGTTCGCGCAGGCGGGAAATGATGGCCACGCGGGCGCTCTCGTCAGGTACCGTGCCCGTGACGTGTACCAGACCGTCCGACGCGAGGTTTTGCGGTGGCGGTGCGCTCATGCCGGCCGCGGCATAGAGCAGCCCCGCCGCGAGTGCGAAACTGAGCTTCAAGATCATTCTCCGAAAAATACTTCCCTGAAGGTGGCGAGCCCCATGGCGAGGGACGTCCCGGGCTGGGCGAGATAGCTCGACAGCTTGGCGATTCCGTAGTCGCCGGTCAGGTCCGGGTGCGTGTCTATCCACTCGGGATCTTCCAGGCTCACGACGGCGTCGGGTGCGCTTGCCGGCGAGATCAGGCTGACGAGGGGCAGTGGCGAGGCACCGTTGAAGCCGACGGTCAGCGTGTTGCGTCCCGCAACCGGTGCCTGCAGCAGCTGGAGTTCGCAGGAGGTGTTGCGGAGAAAGCCGTTGATGAGGTTTACCCAGACCTGCGCCAGCCCGTCCCGCAGTCCGACATCGTCCGGAAGGGGCAGCCGCAGGCCGCGTTCGATCGCGGGCCGGTTGCTCCCGAGCAGCGGACGCAGCAGCACGCCGAGGGCGAGGATGATGCGGCGGGCCTGTCCATTACCGCCGTCGTGTCCGAGCAGCCGGTCAAGGTCAGCCATCGTCGTTGCGTCGGGCATTGCGCTGGTTCCCGACGGTTGTGCGATGTGCGCGAGCTCCTCGCTGCAGTCTATGCGCGCAAGGGCGTGCAGCATCGACGCGGGTTCCTCGGCCGTTCGAGCCAGGCCGACCAGGTGCCCGAACTTTGCCCACAGCGAGGACAGGGCCAGTGGCCCGGGCGGGGCGTGTCCGGCCTCCGACTCGATCGTCGACGCGACGAGAAAGGGGAAGCGGCGGGACGATGCGTCGTGGCTCGGCTGCAGGTGGCCGACGACGGAGAGGCGGCTGCGCGGACCGACGAAGGCGAAGTGCACCGGGCTCATGCTGTCGTAGGGAACGCGCCAGCGCGGATCTGCCGACAGCTGGTTCATGCTCTCCGAGATCCAGCGATCGAGCATCGCGATGAGTTGCGTCGATCCGCCTCCCTTCACGAAATCGCCACGCGCGGGCAGCTTGCCGAAATAGCCTGTGGCGTGGATGGCAGCCGCCTTCATTGCACGCCCCCGCGCTGCTGAGTCGCGGTTGCGAGCGTGGCCGCGCCACCGGGGGCGATGGCGGCCTGTGTCTTCGCGTCGTCTCCGGCTACGCTGGCGGGGAGCGGGGCGTTGCGGCCGCCCCTGGGGCTGGTCTCTTTGCCTGTCTGCACGTCCGGGCTGCTCACGATCTTGAGCGTGACAGGCACCGACACCTCGCCCGTCTGCCAGGCGAGGTTGAACGAGCCGTCCGCGTTGCGTGTGCGCGTGGCCGAGTTGATCAGCTTTTCGAGCCCGAAGCGGCCGCTGAAGTTGGCGACCTCGATTTCCTGTCCGTCGAAGGTCGTCGCGACGACTCGCGCGCCGGGAGTTCCCGCCGGATTGGGCCACACGAAGGTGGCCCACTGGGCGGCGCCGTTGCGGTAGCGCAGTCTTTGCCCATCGATCTCGATGGTGTATTCGGTCGTGCCCGGCGAGGGCTGCGGCAGCATCCGGAAGCTCGTCTGCGCAACCGGCGCGGCCGGGGTGGCGCTGCCGCCCTCCAGGGGGGCGACCCAGCCCGGGAAAGCCGCGAGGAATTCGGGGCGCAGGCGGATACCGAGATCGCCCCAGGTCCGCGCCTCGATATAGTCGCCGCGCCGCACCATCAGCGGCCCGATGCTGCTAGCCGCGTACTTCGAGATCGCGCCCTCCGGGCCGAAGATCTGCGCGATCTCGGCCGGCGTCGCTTCGATTCCCGACGCGGCGTCGAACGGATACTTCCCGGCAAGCTGCCGGCCGAAGGGCTCATGGACGTTCGCGATCCAGCCCTTGTCGAGCTCCCGCTCGGCCGGGCCGATCAGGGCTGCGAAGGTCTGCAGCAAGGGGCGCACCAGTAGCGGGCGGAGCACTTCACGCTGATTGTCGGGCATGCCCGTCAGCATCTGCTCGTCCACGAACCGCAGCGTGTCGGCAAGTTCCGAGTTGCCGCCTTCGATCGTTTCGCTCATCAGCTTCACGGCGCCGGGACCCGGGTCGCCCTGGTTGGCGAGAAGATTGAGGCGCGTCCGCAATCCGGAAAGCCGGCGCAGGTACAGGTCCAGTATCGATTCCCCGTTGTCGCGGCGCGCAATCAGACGACCGACCCCGGCGAATTCCTGGCCGATGGCGCCCATCGGGCTGGCTGGAGCGGTCGTGGAAGTGGGGACCTCGAGCGTGACCGGCGCGGGCGACATGCGCAGGATCGACTGCTTGAACCATTCGATGAAGCCTTTTTGCGCACGCGCGGCTACCGCATGGCTGACCCCGGGGTTGTCCCAGGCGGTCTGCTCATCCACCGTCCGCAGCAGTTTCCCCAAGGGAGATGCGGCCACGTCGCCGAGGCGATTCATGGCCGCCACGGCGGCGGGGAAGCCGTCGAATCCGCTGACGCCGATGCCTGTGACGAATTTCTGCCATTCCTGGACGTATTCCTTCTTGTATTTCGCCACGAGCATCTTCTGGATCTGCTCGGGACTGCCGGCGAGGGAGAGGTCGTCCTTCGCGCTGGTGTCGAGGACCCAGTCCGTGCTGCGCAATTCTCCCGTCGCAGCATCCTTGATCGCGTCCTCGACATAACTGCGCCACGCTTCGGCGGTGAATGTGCCGGAGATTACATGGCTGCCACTGACCAGGCCGGTGTCGTCCGGCCCGACGAGGTTCGCGACCGTCACGGGCGGGAAGCGGGTGGCCGCCCGCGCCTTGATGTCGCCGTAGACGCGCTCGATTGCGGGCATGCCGCGCACCACATGGCGCAGCGTCGCACGCGTCTCGTCGATCACCGAGAGCTTGCCTGCGATGGTCGGCCAGCCGGGGTCGTTCGCATGCCGCAGATGGAAACTGATGATCCGCTCCGCGCTGCGCATCATCTGCTCGCGCGGCATGGAGCCGCGATTGGCATCCAGCCAGGTCCGCCAGTAGCGGCTGAGCTGATCGGAGAGATGGCCGACCTCGGTATGCGCCCGGTCGCCCAGCATCAGATAGGTCTTCAGGGCGTTGTAGGCGTCTTCGACGTTGGTCGGCGAGGTTTCCTTGTACGGCTGCGCCTCCTCGGGCGCCTCGCCCGCAACCGCCCCCTGGCCGGGGGTGTCGCTCGGCCGCAGCCGGCCGGCATTGCGATTGACGGCTGCAAGGAAACCTTCGATGCTCTCGCTCACCGGGCGGAGCATGATTTCCCTGACGCCCCGGTAGTACTCCTCGAGCAATCTGGATTTCACTTCATTGCCCTGGAACAGCCCGAGGCCGAGCGAACGCGACGGTTCCGTGTCGAAGCGTTCGAGCTGTGCGATGCGCTCCTGGAGCAGTTCGAGCGCTTCGAGCCGCGACTGCAGGTCGACGCGGTCTTCCTGAATGCGCACGGCGCGTTCGAGGTCGGCGCGGACGTTGTCGACGAGGCTGCGGTTGTTGGCGTAGGACCAGCTCCATCCCGCCAGCGAAAGGCCCAGCAGCGCCGCCGCTGCCAGCGAGGTGGCGTGATGCAGGCGTTTCTTGCGCCGGCTCGCGTAGTGCCGTACCAGGTTGCGGTCGGCGAAGATGACCTTCGAGAAGAGATCCTTCAGGAAAAAGCCGTTGTTCGAGGCGATCCGTGCAGCAGCCGGGCCATCGCCGGCAAGTCCGAAGCGCTTTTCCACCCGCTCGCTGGAGCTGCTGGGCGTCTCCCCGCTCTGGATCGCCGAGGTGATGTAGAAGCCGCGGAAGATCGGCTTGAACTGGAAAGGGTTCTCCTCGAACAGAGTGGCGATGAAGGACCGCAGGGCCGGCTTGATTGCGGCGAACTCGAGCGGGAACGTGAGCAATCCGGGCGGCATCCGTTCGCCGCGGGCAATCGACATCTGAGCCACGCTCATTTCGCGCAGCCCTTCATACAGTTCGTCGAAGTGGCGGTCGAACAGCCCGATGGCGTCGTTGCTTCCAGCGGTTTCGTAGGGCAGGGTCGCTCCCCACACGCGGTCGCGCTCGTTCCAGTCCACGTCCTGGAAGAACTCGTTGAACCCCGCGATGAGGTCGGCCTTCGAGAACATCACGTAGATCGGCGCGAACACTTCGAGCCGTTCGGTGAGTTCCTGAACCCGTTGGCGCAGATTCTTGGCCAGCGTGATCGCGAAGCCGGGCGGATTGCGGAGCAGCTCGCCGACGCTCACCGTGACGATGATGCCGTTGATCGGCGCGAGCGGACGATTCTTCTTCAGCAGGTCGAGAAAACCCAGCCATTCCTCGCGGTCCTCTTCGTGGACGGAGTAGCGGCCGGCGGTGTCGAGGAGGATCCCCTCGGTCGTGAAGAACCAATCGCAGTTGCGCGTCCCGCCGAGCCCCTGCACGACGCTGCCGGCGGCATCGCCGAGAGGGAAGGTGAGCCCGGAGTTGACGACGGCCGTGCTCTTGCCCGCCGCGGGGTTGCCAATCGTGATGTACCACGGCAGCTCGTACAGCGCGGCGCGTCCGGAGACCAGCCCCAGCTTCGATGTCTTGATCGTGCGGATGGCTTCCTTCATGCGCCGGCGCAGGGTTTCGATTTCCCCCTTCGTCCGGCCTTCGCCATCACCCGTGCGCGGGTCGAGCATCCGTTCGAGTGCGGACTCGGCGAGGCCGGCCCGGCGTCGCCGCCAGGCCCACACGGCGATCCAGAGCGCGAGGAGGGCGCACGAGGCGATCGCCGCCCAGGTCAAGGCGAGTTCAAGCGTTTCGGCACCCAGCATCAGGAAGCCGGCGAGGGCCAGTACGCCGATGAAGGACAGGGTGCGCGAGTCGGTGAGAAAGGTGCGGAGATAAGACATCGGTCAGGTGGCGTCAGGAGCAGGGTCTGGCTTTGGCGCGGGGGACGTGGGCGCCGGCGGGCGGGCGTCGACGATGATCGCCGCGCGGGCGTTGGGGGATTGGCAGGTCAGGCACAGGGCGACGCCCTCGTTTGCGCTGGCGGCCTCGGCCGCACAGAGCAGCGTCACGAGTCCGCCGATCGGCGCGCTAAAGCCTGTCGCGTTTCCGAGACTGAGCATGTCCGCCAGCGGTTCGAGCGTCGGGAAGCGTTCCGAGAGCGTCCGCAGGAGATCCTTCGTGATCGGAGCCCGGTGGTCGGCGTCGGCAAGTACATTCGAGACGCGCGCCGCGTCGATTTGCGTGTCCGTCAGGATGGCGTCGATGAGGCTGCCCAAGAGGGGGGCGCCCGCCTTTGCCCGGGAAGCATCAGCGGGGCTGACTCTGCCTGAAGCAGCGTGCGACAGGCGGGGCGACGACAGGCGCCCGACGAGGGCCGCTCCCGCGCGGTTCGCGAGCACCAGCACCGCTGCCGCCTCGCCCGGGATACGGCCGTCCTGCGTGCTCGCCGTAAACAGGTCCGATGCGGCCTCCCAGGCCGCAACCGTCCGCTCGTCGACATGCGACACGGCGCCCAGTACCAGTGCAAAGGCCGGGGAAGACAGGCGGTCGAGCTCGTCAGCCAGGGCGTCGATGAGCTCGAAGGCATGGGCGTCATCCCGCGGGTGGTGGAATCGAACGTCCGTCGCCGCAATGTCGCGCGGAGCGAGGTGCTCGCGCCGTAGCCAGGTCGCGAGGCGGTCGCCGTGTGCGTCCTCCCTCTCCCGGTCCGAAAGCCACAGGACGATCCGGATTGCAGGGGCGGGAGCGATGAACTCCGCAAGGTCGTCGAGCGCACGGGGGAGTGCGCTGTGCAGCAGTGCCAGCGCACGCGCATCCTGTTCTCCGTCAGTCAGACAAATGTCGACGGAATGGTCGTGCGGCGTCCCGCCGGGATCCTCGGGTGAAAGGTCGGCGACGCGGGCGGCGAACACGGGAAAGCCATGCGCATCACGGAGGTCGTCGTCGAGCGCCGGGGCGCATCCTTGCCGGGCTGCATCGAGTACTTGCGCCGCCTCGGTGCCGTGCGCGCACTGCAGGGCGAAGGCGATCAGGTATGTTTCCGGGCGATGCGCGGGGGCGGATGCAGCGGCTGGCCGGGTCTCGCTGTTTCCGCTCGCATGGGCAACCGTGGCGGCAGGGGGCTGGCGCAGGTGCTCGATGACGGTGCGCAGGAGCCAGAAGCCGGCCAAGAGCGTTGCCGGCAGGAGGAGCAGATGCGTGGCGAGTTCAACCGTTCCGGGTTCGTATCCGACGGCCCGCCACCAGCCGAGGACGAGCGCCCAGACCAGTGCGGTCGCGAGAACTCCGAGGACGACGGGCCTCAGTACGAAGGCGAACATGGGATCGCGACCCGGCGTCAGTCGACCGTGAGCGCCTGCGAGGCGATCAGGATTGCGCCGCAGGCAGTCCTGTCGCCATGGCGCGCGGCCGGACGCCCGTCGATGAGGGTGGTCGGGTCGCCGGTCGCGATGACGGTCACGCGGCCGTGCCCTTTGCGCGGGCAGGTGACCTGGTCGCCGACTCTTGCGATGCCTTTGCCATTGCAGTCGCTACTGAGCGAAGCGCCGATCACGGTGCCGCCGTGATCGGTCCGGTCGCCGATGACGATGAATGGACGTGCCATGGGAAATGGATCCTCCTGGTTGCTGGTGGGTGTTGCGGGCCGGCCTGTGCTTCGGTTCAGGAACGTCCGGCCGGAAGCGCTTCGCGGCGGCGCAGTTCGACGTGCCCGAGATCCATCATCTTCCAGCGTCCGCCCCAGGTCAGGCCCGCTGCCTCGGCGAGCACGCCATAGAATTCGTAGCCGCGCATGGCCCAGGGGTCGCGTTCGGAGATGACGAGTCTGCCGTCGCGCAGGAATGCGACATCGGCGGCGAGGCCGTGCTGGTGATAGCTCAGGTTCGGGGCGGCCTGGGTGACGGAGGGGCCGCGCAACAGCAACTCCGCCTGACGCTCCGGGCTGCGATAGCCTTCGAGCAGTACTGCCTGGTAACCGTGTTGCTCCTCGAGCAGTTTGAATACGGTGAGCAGGCGTTGCCGGAACTCGCCATCGAGCAGATTCCAGTCCCGACTCGCATTCCCGAGCGACGGCCTGAGCATCTCGACTTCGGTCGTGGCAAAGACGGCGGGCGGAAGCGGAGGTGGCGGTGCGAGGTGCTCTCCGGCCAGCAATGCGGCGATCTTGCGGTCGGGCGGCGTGTCGTCCGGAGCGAACTCGAAGATTGCCCGTTGCGACAGTGCGAGCACGGCCAAGGGCGGTACGAGGGCGAGCACGAGGGCGGAAAACGCAACCGGGCGGTTTTCGATCAACGGAATCGAAATCCCGGTGCCCCCGTAGCGCACGAAGCCGAGACCGGTCGCCACGAACCTGATGGCGGCCCGGAACCTGCCTTGCAGGGCTGCGGCAATTCCATGAATGCGTGCCGATCCGCCGGCAAGAAAGGTGGGGCGACGCGCCGGATGGCGGATGAGCGCCAGTCCGATGCAGACGAGCGCGAAGTATGCGACCGGGGCGGCGAACAAAAGGGGTGAATTCACGGTGCCGGGGCTGGGCAGGGAAATGCCTGTGTCGTTACAATCGGCTATTGTATATGAATATGGCAAATGGATCGGTGCTCGTGATGTCTGATGCTTTCAACGGAACAGCCGCCGCGATGGCGGCTCAGCCCCTGCCCAGCCTCTTTGCGTCGAGTCTGCGCGCGCAAGGACCTGGTGATGTTCGAATCCTCGACGAGCTGTCCGCGGACAGAGGATTGGGGGCGCGAGGGGGGAGGGCCGGCGTGGTTCTGGCCGCCGGTGCCGCGCTGGCGGTCGTGGGCGTGCTGTTTTTCGCGATGTGGGAGTCCTGGCGTGCGCCCGTCGGCGAAAGTGCAGGCGGACGGGAGCCCTTGGATGTGGTCCCGGTGAGTGCGCCGATGGAGACGGAAACCCGTCCGGAGCGCCTGCCTACGGTGCAGGCGTCCGTGATGCCGCCCGTGCCGGAGTTCCGTGCGCCGGCAGCGACCATCGTCGAGATGCCGGCGCAACGCGTTGAGCCGCCGAGAATCGTCGACAGCCGGTCGGGCGGGGTGAAGCGCGTTGCGCAACGGGAGGTGGCGCGCGCCTCCGCTGCAAGCGCGAAGCCGAAGCCGGGCGGGGAGCGCGCGGCGGAAGCGAGGCGTGGCGCTCCGCCAGTGCGGATGCAGCCGGCTGTGCCGAAGCATGCTGAAGAGCGGGTCGATGCTGACGTCCAGGTGATCGAAGCAATCGTCACCCGCGCGCGCTGACATCGATATCACCGTCCTCATTGAATCTTCGGTCCCGCGCGCGCGGGGCAGGATCGCTGCCCCGGGGGTGAGGATCGGTGCGGCAGAAAATGAAAACGCCAAGACAAGTCATTGTCTTGGCGTTGAATTGGTGGAGCCGGGGGGAATTGAACCCCCGTCCGCAAGCCCTCCACAGACAGCTCTACATACTTAGCCAACCTATTTGGATTTAACTCCTGTCTTAGCCGGTCGGCAGGCCGGACAGAAGCGAGTCACCTTACCTTTAGCTGTTGCGCCAAGTGGCCCGGCGCAACTCGCGAGTCTCTGTAAATGACACTGCAGCGGCTCAGCTTACGCTGAGACCACCCGGCCCAGAGACCTGCCGGTGCAGCGCCCGCCGGGATTAAGCGGCGAGAGCGAAACGCTCGTCGTTGGCGTTTGTTTGTTTCCAGATGGATTTACGAGGTGACTGGTCCTCGGTATGCACTGCGCTGCTTTGCGACCCACGTCGAAGCCAGGTCGGCCCCTTGTGTATCACGCTACGAATCTGGTGGCGGTACACCCGATTTCAAGTGCCAGTCTAGCACTTTTTGCACCGGCGACCGGAAACTTTCGCTTCCCGGTCGCGCGAGTCCGTTCTTGCGTTTGCGTCAGGCCTCGCGTCGTGCCTGAAGCATGTAATTCACGCTCGTATCGTGACCCAGGGAATAGGTCTGGGTAAGGGGGTTGTAGCTCATTCCGAGGAGCTCGGCGCTCTCCAGTCCGGCATTCCTGCAGAAGCGTGCAAGTTCCGACGGCTTGATGAACTTTGCGTACTCGTGCGTTCCCCGCGGCAGCAGGTTCAGGATGTACTCCGCGCCGACCACGGCAAACAGATAGGCTTTGAAATTGCGGTTGAGCGTGGAGAAAAAGACTTGCCCGCCCGGTTTGACGAGCTTGGCGCAGGCCGCGACGGTGCTGGCGGGGTCGGGGACGTGTTCGAGCATCTCCATGCACGTCACGACGTCGAATTCGCCGGGATGCCGCGCAGCGAACTCCTCGGCGCTGCAGTGCTGGTAATCCACCTTGTGCCCCGATTCGAACAGGTGCAGGCGGGCGACGCCCAGCGCTTTTTCAGACAGGTCGATCCCGGTGACCTGGGCTCCCAGTGCCGCCATGCTTTCTGACAGGATCCCCCCGCCGCAGCCTACGTCGAGGACGCGTTTGCCCGCGACGTTCGCGTGGCCGTCGATCCAGCGCAGCCGCAGGGGATTGATTTCATGCAGGGGTTTGAATTCGGACGTGGGGTCCCACCAGCGGTGGGCGAGGTCGCTGAATTTCTGCAGTTCGGCCGGATCGGCGTTGGTATTCATGGCTCGGGTCTCGACTTTGTTCGGGCGAAGACGCTATTGGAGCAAGGGGGAGGCGGAAATGAAAAGGCCCTGCCGAAGCAGGGCCTTTGACCGAATCAGGCGGGATTACTTCGTGCCGACCAGTTCGATTTCGACGCGACGGTCCGGCTGCAGGCACTCGATCAGCTTCTTGCGGCCCAGCTTGTCCGAGCAGTTCTTGCCGGTAACCGGCTGGCGCTCGCCCTTGCCTTCGGTGTAGACGCGGTTGGCTTCGATGCCCTTGCTGACCAGGTAGGTCTTCACGGCGTTGGCACGGCGCTCCGACAGCTTCTGGTTGTAGGAATCGGAACCCAGACGGTCGGTGTGACCGACGGCGAGGATCACTTCGAGCTTGATGCCCTTAGCCTTGGTGGCGAGGTCGTCGAGCTTGGTCTTGCCTTCGGGCTTCAGCACGGCCTTGTCGAAGTCGAACAGCGCGTCGGCGGACAGCTTGACCTTGTCGGCGGTGGGCTTCGGCGTGGCGGCGGCGGGAGCCGGTGCAGCCGCGGGAGCGGCGGCCGGAGCCGGTGCGCACTTGTCCTTCGGCACGATGTCGCTGTCGCACTCGCAACCGACCGGCAGTTGGCCCGCCATCGCGGTGCCGGCAGCAGCCGGGCTCCAGTAGCCGGTGCGCCAGCACAGGCCGGTGCCGCTGCGGGCGACGACGTTGCGGCCGTCGATCAGGTAGGGGATTTCACCCTTGCCATCCACCACGACGTCTTTCACCTGGGCAAAGACAGTGGATGCGGAGAGGCCGATCGAGGCGATGGCGGCCAGGGCGAACATCTGCTTTTTGGTCTGTTTGATCATAATTTCCTCGTCGATTGGCAAGAGGATGAATAGGGTAACAATTAAGCCTGCCAAGGCTGATGCGTTGATTCCCGCGACAGCAACTCGCAGCACATATCCAGTTCAGTTACTAAGTCTAGTTTGCCACAGCGCGGCAAAGCCAAGCAATTCCGTGTCGTTTAATTGCAACACTGCATTCCCTTTATCCACGCGGATCTCGCCCGCAACCCATACGTGCGAGACATGTTCGCGGCCCGCCACGTGCACGAGGTGGGACGCCGGGTTGAAGCACGGGCGGGTCTCGAAGGTGTCGAGGGCGATCGCGCAGAGATCGGCTGCCTTCCCTGCTTCGATGGAGCCGATGCGGTCGCCGAGGCCAAGGGCTCGGGCACCGTTCAGGGTGGCCATGCGCAGCGCGGCATGCGCGGGCAGGGTGGTGGCGTCGAGCGTCGATACCTTGGCGAGAAGGCTGGCGTGGCGGATTTCCTGGAACAGGTCCAGGCGGTTGTTGCTCGCGGCGCCGTCGGTGCCGAGGCCGGTGAGGATGTCCGCCGCCTGCAGCCTGGCGAGCGGTGCGATGCCGCTCGCGAGTTTCATGTTCGAGGTGGGGCAGTGGGCAATGCTGCAGTGGTGGCGCTGCAGCAACTCGATGTCGGAGTCGTCGAGATGCACTGCATGCACGCCGATGAAATTTTCGCCCAGCAGGTCGAGTCCGGCCAGCCTCGCCAGCGGGCGCTTGCCGAATTGGGCGATGGAGTCCGCGACTTCCTGTGCGGTTTCGTGGATATGGGTGTGAATCGGGATGTCGAGCTCTGCGGCAAGGGCTGCGATGCGCACGAACGTGGCGTCCGAGACGGTGTAGGGCGCATGCGGCGCGAGGGCGAAGCCGATCAGCGGGTGGTTCTTCCACGCGTCCCTCGCAGCGAGGCCCTTGCGCAGATAGTCGTCGGCGTCGCTGGCGTAGGGCGTCGGGAATTCGAGCGTGGTGAGGCCGATCACGGCGCGCATGCCTAGCAGGTCGAAGGCCTCGGCGGCTGCGGCGGGGTGGAAGTACATTTCATTGCAGGTGGTGGTGCCGCCGCGCAGCATCTCGGCGATCGCCAGCAAGGTGCCTTCGCGCACGAAAGCGCTCGAGACGTGCTTCCCTTCGGCGGGCCAGATCGCTTCCTGCAGCCAGCGCATCAGGGGAAGGTCGTCCGCGATGCCGCGCATCAGCGCCATGGGGCTGTGTGCGTGGAGGTTTACCAGGCCGGGAATGAGAACGTGATCGGACAGGCTGATGCTGCGGTCCGCGCGGTAGCGGGTGCGGGCGAGCTCCTGCGGGAGAAGATCCATGATCTTTCCGCCGCGGATCACTACCGCGTGGTGTTCCAGCGTCAGGTTTGCGGGTTCGACGGGAATGACCCAGCGTGCATTGATCACGAGGTCGGCGGGTTGGCTCACCGTGAAGTCTCCATGTAGTGGTCGGGCGGCGTGTTGCCCGCCTGCCAGCCGGTCCGGGGGCGGGAATCGCGGATGGCGCGGTTTTCGCGACGCGCGGGCGGTCGCCGGGCGGCTGTGCTTCCGATTTAAGCACATGGGTCGGGGGCGAACAATTGCGCACCTGAACGGCGCGGGCGGGAGCCGCGGTCGGCGTGTTAAGATTTAACGTTTTTACCTCGCCGTTTTTGCCGTCGCCGCCAAATGACTTCGTTTGCCAAGGAAACTCTGCCCATCAGTCTCGAAGACGAGATGCGGCACTCCTATCTGGACTACGCGATGAGCGTGATCGTCGGGCGTGCATTGCCCGACGCCCGCGATGGTCTGAAGCCGGTGCATCGACGCGTGCTGTACGCGATGCACGAGCTGTCGAACGACTGGAACAGGCCGTACAAGAAGTCGGCCCGTATCGTCGGCGACGTGATCGGCAAGTACCATCCGCACGGCGACTCGGCGGTCTATGACACGATCGTCCGCATGGCACAGGATTTCTCGCTGCGCTACATGCTGGTCGACGGTCAGGGCAACTTCGGCTCGGTCGATGGCGACAATGCCGCGGCGATGCGTTACACGGAAATCCGGATGGCGCGCATCGGCCACGAGCTGTTGGCCGACATCGACAAGGAGACCGTGGATTTCGGGCCGAACTACGACGGCTCGGAGAAGGAGCCGCTGATCCTGCCGGCGCGGATCCCGAATCTGCTGATCAACGGTTCGTCGGGCATCGCCGTCGGCATGGCGACGAACATCCCGCCGCACAACCTCGGCGAAGTGATCGATGCCTGCCTGTTGTTGCTGAACGAGCCGGCGACCGACATCGAGGATCTGATCCGCGTCGTGCAGGCGCCGGACTTCCCCACCGCGGGCCTGATCTACGGCCTGTCCGGGGTGCATGACGGATACCGCACGGGGCGCGGGCGCGTGGTGATGCGCGCACGCACGCACTTCGAGGATCTGGAAAAGGGCAACCGGCAGGCGATCATCGTCGACGAGCTGCCGTATCAGGTTAACAAGCGCACGCTGCTGGAGCGGATCGCCGAACTCGTCAACGAGAAGAAGATCGAGGGGATCAGCGAGATCCGCGACGAGTCGGACAAGTCCGGCATGCGCGTCGTGATCGAGCTCAAGCGCAACGAGGTGCCCGAAGTCGTGCTGAACAACCTGTTCAAGCAGACGCAGTTGCAGGACACCTTCGGCATGAACATGGTGGCGCTGGTTGATGGCAAGCCGCGCACGCTGAACCTGAAGCAAATGCTGGATTGTTTCCTCGCGCACCGGCGCGAGGTCATCACCCGGCGCACGGTGTTCGAGCTGCGCAAGGCGCGCGAGCGCGGGCACATTCTGGAAGGCCTGGCGGTCGCGCTGTCGAACGTCGACGAGATCATTGCGCTGATCAAGGCGGCGCCGACGCCGGCGGACGCGAAGCGTGAGCTGATGGCGCGGCAGTGGCGTTCCGTGCTGGTCGAGGAGATGCTGACGCGCGCGCTGGCCGACAGTTACCGGCCGGAAGGACTGGCTGCCGAATTCGGGTTGTCGGCACAGGGCTACCGCCTCTCCGAGGCCCAGGCTCAGGCGATCCTGGAACTGCGCCTGCAGCGACTGACCGGTCTGGAGCAGGACAAGATCGTCGCGGAGTACCGCGAGGTCATGGATCTCATCACCGATCTGCTCGACATCCTCGCGAATCCCGCGCGCATCACCGCGATCATCGTCGAGGAGCTGGGCGCAATCCGCAACCAGTTCGGCGACCCGCGCCGCTCGGAGGTCGTGCTCAACACCGGCGAGATCAACATCGAGGACCTGATCGCTCCCGAGGACATGGTGGTCACGCTGTCGCACGGCGGCTATTTCAAGCGCCAGCCGCTGGCGGATTATCGCGCGCAGCGCCGCGGCGGGCGCGGCAAGCAGGCGACGGGGATGAAGGACGACGATTTCATCGACCACCTCTTCGTCGCCAACACGCACGACTACATCCTGTGCTTCTCCAGTCGCGGGCGCGTGTATTGGCTGAAGGTATATGAAGTGCCGGAAGGCACGCGCAATTCGCGCGGGCGCCCGATCGTGAATCTCTTTCCGCTGCTCGAAGGGGAGAAGATCAACGCGGTCCTGCCGGTGCAAACCTTCGACGACAATCACTTCGTGTTCATGGCGACCGCCGAGGGTACGGTGAAGAAGACGGCGTTGACCGCCTTCGCCAATCCGCGCAAGGCGGGCATCATCGCCGCGAGTCTGGATGATGGCGATCGCCTGATCGGTGTTGCGATTACCGACGGCGAGAGTGACGTGATGCTGTTCTCCGATGCCGGCAAGGCAGTGCGTTTCCCCGAGTCCGACGTGCGGCCGATGGGGCGCGAGGCGCGCGGGGTGCGCGGCATGACGCTGGAGGAAGGGCAGCAGGTGATCGCGATGCTCGTCGCCAAGCGCGAGGACCTGTGCGTGCTGACGGCGACCGAGAATGGCTACGGCAAGCGCACGCCGGTGGCCGAGTACACTCGCCACGGTCGCGGTACGAAGGGCATGATCGCGATCCAGACGTCCGAGCGCAACGGCCGTCTGGTCGGGGCCTGCCTGGTCGAGGAGACGGACGAGGTGATGCTGATCTCGACCGGCGGGGTGCTGATCCGCACCAAGGTGCAGGATATCCGCGAGCTCGGGCGGGCGACGCAGGGCGTCACGCTGATCAACCTCGATGCCAGCGATACGCTGGCGGGCATCGAGAAGGTGGCCGAGTCGGAGGCAGACGAGACGACGCTCGGCGAGCAGGCGGACTCCGCCGATGCTCAGGATGAGGCAGGCGACGACGTTCCCGCCGAATGAGACGCGCACTAGGAGTGACTGGATCATGACCCGGGTGTTCAATTTCAGTGCCGGTCCCGCGGCCTTGCCGGAGCCGGTGTTGCGCCAGGCCGCCGAGGAGATGCTCGACTGGCACGGCGCCGGCTGCGGCGTGATGGAAATGAGCCATCGCGGCAAGGAGTTTACGTCCATCATCGAGCAGGCCGAAGCCGACCTGCGCGAGCTGATGGCGATTCCACGTAACTACCGCGTGCTGTTTCTGCAAGGCGGGGCCACGCAGCAGTTTGCGCAGATTCCGATGAATCTGCTGGGCGGCGGTTCGGCGGACTATCTCGTGACGGGGACCTGGTCGCAGAAGGCGCACAAGGAGGCGCAACGCCTCGCGGGGGCGCTGGGTGGCAAGGTGCGTCTCGTCGGTAGCACGGAATCGTGTGGTTTCACTCGGGCATTGCGGGCCGACGAGCTCGCGCTCGATCCGGACGCCGCCTACGTCCATCTGTGCACCAATGAAACGATCCACGGTGTGGAGGTCGGCGATGACGACCTGCCTCGGTCCGCGGCTCCGCTCGTGGGCGACATGTCCTCGCACATCCTGTCGCGGCCGACCGACGTCAGCCGTTACGGCCTGATCTATGCCGGCGCGCAGAAGAATATCGGTCCCTCGGGGCTGGTCATCGTGATCGTGCGCGAGGACTTGCTGGGGCGCGCAAGCCCGCTGACGCCGACCGTGATGGACTACAAGGTCATGGCGGACAACGGTTCGATGCTGAATACGCCGCCGACGTACAGCATCTACGTCGCCGGGTTGGTGTTCCAGTGGCTGAAGGTCCAGGGGGGACTGGCTGCGATGGAGCGGCGCAACGTCGAGAAGGCGGCGCTTCTGTACGATTTCATTGACGGCAGCGGCTTCTACCGCAACATGGTCGAGGTTCGGAGCCGCTCGCGCATGAACATTCCGTTCCTGCTTCCGGACGACGCGCTGAACGATGCGTTCCTTGCGGGTGCGAAGGCCGCGGGGCTGACGCAGTTGAAGGGTCACAAGTCCGTCGGCGGCATGCGTGCCTCGATCTACAACGCGATGCCGGTCGAGGGCGTGCGTGCGCTGGTGGAATACATGCGCGGATTTGCCGCGCAACATGGTTGAAACGGCTTGAGCTGCCCCGGGCGGGGTGAAGAGGCGAGCATGAGCGACGAACTGCAGAATCTCAGGAACAATATCGACCGGCTCGACGAGGAGATCCTCGCGCGCCTTGCCGAGCGCGCGCGCAGTGCGCAGCGCATCGGCGTGATCAAGCAGGGGAACCTGTATCGCCCCGAGCGCGAGGCGCAGGTGCTGCGGCGCCTTGCCGCCGCGAACCCCGGCCCCTTGCCCGACCAGGCGGTGCAGCGGATCTTCCGCGAGATCATGTCGGCCTGCCTCGCGCTGGAGCATCCGACCAAGGTGGCCTACCTGGGGCCGGCCGGCACGTTCTCGGAGAGTGC
The DNA here is from genome assembly GCF_012910805.1 of Aromatoleum evansii. Taxonomy (GTDB): domain Bacteria; phylum Pseudomonadota; class Gammaproteobacteria; order Burkholderiales; family Rhodocyclaceae; genus Aromatoleum; species Aromatoleum evansii. Next base: position 51,038 of record NZ_WTVK01000007.1, on the reverse strand, counting down.
CGCGCGCAAGCATTTTGGCGGCGCCGCGGCGCTGATGCCGACAGCGGCGATCGACGACGTGTTCCGGGCGGTGGAGGCGGGGAATGCCGACTATGGCGTCGTTCCCGTAGAGAACTCGACCGAGGGTGCGGTGGGTGGGGCGCTGGACCTGTTGCTCGCCAATCCGCTGAAGATCTGCGGCGAGGTGAACCTGCGCATCCATCAGCACCTGTTGTCGAAGGCCGAGGGGATCGGGGCGGCAAAGCGCCTGTATTCCCACGCCCAGTCGCTCGCGCAGTGCCATGAATGGCTCAACCGTAACCTTGCGCACCTGTCGCGCGTGCCGGTGGCGAGCAACGCCGAGGCCGCGCGCATGGCCTCCGAGGACCCGGAGTCGTGCGCCATTGCCGGCGAGGCGGCGGCAGAGCTGTACGGGCTCAACGTACTGGCGGCGAACATCGAGGATGATCCGAACAATACGACGCGTTTCGTGGTGATCGGCGATCATGATGCGGGCCCGTCCGGCGAGGACAAGACTTCGCTCGTGTGCTCGTCGCTGAATCGTCCCGGGGCGATGCATGCGCTGCTCGAGCCTCTGGCGCGGCACGGCGTCGATATGACCAAGCTGCAGTCGCGCCCCGCGCGTGGCGGGCTGTGGGAGTACGTGTTCTACGTCGATATCGATGGCCATCGCGAGGATGCGAACGTCTCTGCGGCGTTGCAGGAACTCAACGAGCGCGCCGCGTTCGTCAAGATCCTTGGCTCCTATCCGGTGGCCGCGATCTGACGCGTCGCCTCGGGCGCGAGGCAGGCTGTCGTGCCGGACGTCCGGCGAGGCGTGCGTCTGCCTCGTCGGCAAGTGATGGATGAGGGACGCGGATCCCCGGAGTTTCGTGCATGGGTGTTATCGACAAGCTGGTGGTGTGCGGCGTCGGCCTGATCGGCGGGTCCTTCGCGCTGGCGCTACGGCGGGCAGGAATGGTGCGGCGTATCGTCGGCATCGGGCGTAGCACGGAGTCCCTCGCGCGCGCGGTCGAGCTGGGGGTGATCGACGAGGTGTGTGGCGACTGGGCGTCCGCGCTCGACGGCGCGGACTTCGTGTTGCTCGCCCCGCCGGTCGGCCAGATGGACGCCGTCATGGCGGCGATGGCGCCGCATCTGGCGCCGGGCACGGTCGTCACCGACGCCGGCAGCACCAAACGTGACGTAATCGAGGCGACCTATCGTCATCTTGGCGGGCATCTCGCGCATACGGTGCCGGGGCATCCCATCGCCGGCGCCGAGAAGAGCGGCGTAGAAGCGGCTTTCGCGAGCCTGTACGACGGCCGGCGGGTCGTCGTCACGCCCTTGCCGGAAAACGAGCCGTCCGCCATCCTGCGCGTCCGCGAGGCCTGGGAGGCCTGTGGGGCCGTGATCCACGAGATGCCGCCGCAGGAGCATGACCGGGTGTTCGCCGCGGTCAGCCACCTGCCGCACCTGCTCGCATTCGGTCTCGTGCACGATCTTGCGGGGCGGGCCAACGCCGAGCAGCTGTTCAGCTTTGCGGCCGGCGGATTCCGCGACTTCACCCGTATCGCGGCGAGCCACCCGGAGATGTGGCGCGACATCTGCATTGCGAATCGCCAGGCGCTGCTCGCCGAGCTGGACCAGTACCTCGCCGAGCTCGCCTACATGCGCGCCTTGCTCCTGTCGGGAGATGCGGCTCGTCTCGAACAGCTATTCAGCGAAGCGCGCCATGCGCGCAACGTGTGGGGCGAGCAGTTCGCCAATTCCGCCAACCCAGCTGCAAGGTCGGAGTGACCATGGAATTTCTTGATTTGCCGCCGCTGCTCGGCGCGAGCGGGTGTGTCCGCCTGCCCGGATCCAAGAGCATCTCGAACCGTACGCTGCTGTTGGCGGCGCTGGCCGAGGGCGAAACCGACATTCGCGACCTGCTCGCGTCGGATGACGTCGAGCGCATGCTCGAGGCGCTGCAGGCGCTCGGCGTCGAATGGTCGCGCGACGGCGAGAGCGACAACTATCGCGTACGCGGCGTCGGCGGCCCCTTCCCGGTGAAGGCCGCCGATCTCTTTCTCGGCAATGCGGGGACTGCGTTCCGGCCCTTGACGGCGGCACTGGCGCTGTCCGGTGGCGAGTACCGGCTGTCCGGTGTGGCGCGCATGCACGAGCGCCCGATCGGCGATCTGGTCGATGGCTTGCGCGAGATCGGTGCCGATATCACCTATGTCGGCAATGAAGGCTTTCCGCCGCTCCACATTCGTCCGGCCGCGATCCGTCCCGGTGGCGTGGTGCGTGTGCGCGGCGACGTTTCGAGCCAGTTCCTGACGGCCCTGTTGATGGCGCTGCCGCTCACGGGTGTCGAGACGACGGTCGAGGTCGTCGGAGAGCTCATATCGAAGCCCTACATCGGCATCACCCTCGATCTCATGGCGCGTTTCGGCGTCGTCGTCGCGCGCGAGGGCTGGCAGCGTTTCACCGTGCCGGGCAACGCCCGCTATCGTAGTCCCGGCGTCGTCTTCGTCGAAGGCGATGCTTCGTCGGCCTCGTATTTTCTCGCGGCGGGCGCGATCGGCGGCGGGCCGCTGCGCGTTGAAGGGGTCGGGCGCAGCAGTATCCAGGGGGATGTGCGTTTCGCGGAGGCGCTCGAGCAACTCGGTGCCCGCATCGAGATGGGCGACAACTGGATCGAGGCGCGCGCGCCCGACGGGGGGCGCCTCAAGGCCTTCGACCTCGATCTCAACCACATCCCGGATGCAGCAATGACCCTGGCGGTCGCCGCCCTCTTTGCCGACGGCCCGTGCCGCCTGCGCAATATCGCGAGCTGGCGGGTCAAGGAGACCGACCGCATCGCGGCGATGGCGAACGAACTGCGCAAGGTCGGCGCCACGGTCGAGGAGGGGCCCGATTACCTGTGCGTGACGGCGCCTGCGCGGCTCGTCCCGGCGGCGATTGACACCTATGACGACCACCGCATGGCGATGTGCTTCTCGCTCGCGGCGCTGGGGGACTGCCGCGTTCGGATCAACGATCCGAAGTGTGTGAACAAGACCTTTCCGACCTACTTCGAGCGCTTCGCCGAAGTCACCCGCCCGGTGCCGGTCATCGCGATCGACGGGCCGTCGGCGTCCGGCAAGGGCACGGTCGCGGCGCGGGTGGCCGAAGCGCTGGGCTACCACTGCCTCGACAGCGGATCGTTGTATCGGCTCGTCGCCCTCGCGGCGATGCGGGCGGGAGTGTCCTTCGACGACGAGCCCGACGTCGCGGTGCTGGCCGGCTCGCTGCCGGCACGCTTCGCCGAGGGGCGCGTGTTCCTTGGCGACGAAGACGTTACCGAAGCCATCCGGACCGAGGAAGCCTCGGTCGGCGCTTCGAAAGTGGCGGTGTTGGCGGAGGTGCGTGCGGCCCTGCTCGACCGTCAGCGCGAATACCGTCATGCGCCCGGCCTGGTCGCCGAGGGGCGGGATATCGGTTCGGTGATCTTCCCCGATGCCGGTACCAAGTTCTTCCTGACGGCCACTGCCCAGGCGCGCGCGGAGCGGCGCTATAAGCAGTTGATCGAAAAGGGAATGGCTGCTAACATGGAAAGTCTTCTGAAGGATCTTCAGGATCGGGATGCGCGCGACGCCGCCCGGCCCGTGGCGCCCCTGCAGAAGCTGCCGGATGCGGTGCTTCTCGATACCACCGAAATGGACGTCGAGCAGGCCGTCGGCTTTGTGCTTGACCGGGTCCGCTCCTGACGGGGTGTTTCCGCTGAAGGTGGGTCGCCGGCTCCGGGTTCCGGGGCGATCCGTTCTTATCAATCTACCGCTGGTGGCCGCTTTCGGGCGGCTTTTGGATTTCAACTCCTTATGACCTCTGTTTCCTCCGTTTCCGATTCCATGGAAAATTTCGCCGCGCTGCTCGCCGAGAGTGAGGCCCGTCAGGACATGCGTCCTGGTGAAGTGATCACCGCCGAGGTGGTCAGCATCGACCACAACTTCGTGGTCGTGAACGCCGGCCTCAAGTCCGAGAGCTACGTTCCCATCGAGGAATTCCGCGACGACCGCGGTGAGCTCGAAGTCCAGGTTGGTGACTTCGTGCACGTCGCCATCGACGCCCTGGAAGACGGTTACGGCGAAACCCGCCTGTCGCGCGAGAAGGCCAAGCGCATCGCCGCCTGGAACGATCTCGAGAAGGCGCTCAACGAAGGCACGCTGGTCAAGGGCCTGATCTCGGGTCGCGTGAAGGGCGGTCTGACCGTCATGACCAACAGCATCCGCGCCTTCCTGCCGGGCTCGCTGGTCGACATGCGTCCGGTCAAGGACACCACGCCGTACGAAGGCAAGGAATTCGAATTCAAGGTCATCAAGCTCGACCGCAAGCGCAACAACGTCGTCGTGTCCCGCCGTGCGGTGCTCGAGGAGACGATGGGCGAAGAGCGTGAAAAGCTGCTGGCCAACCTCAAGGAAGGCACTGTCGTCAAGGGTATCGTCAAGAACATCACCGACTACGGTGCGTTCGTCGACCTGGGCGGCATCGACGGCCTGCTGCACATCACCGACCTGGCTTGGCGTCGTGTGCGTCATCCGTCGGAAGTGCTCAATGTCGGCGACGAGATCGACGCCAAGGTGCTCAAGTTCGACCAGGAAAAGAACCGCGTCTCGCTGGGCCTCAAGCAGCTGGGCGAAGATCCGTGGGTCGGCATCGCTCGCCGCTACCCGCAGGGCACCCGCCTGTTCGGCAAGGTCACGAACATCACCGACTACGGCGCGTTCGTCGAGGTCGAGCAGGGTATCGAGGGCCTGGTTCACGTGTCCGAAATGGACTGGACCAACAAGAACATCCACCCGACCAAGGTTGTCCAGCTGGGCGACGAAGTCGAAGTGATGATCCTCGAGATCGACGAAGACCGTCGCCGCATCTCGCTGGGCATGAAGCAGTGCATGTCGAACCCGTGGGACGATTTCGCGATCAACCACAAGAAGGGCGACAAGGTGCGCGGCCAGATCAAGTCGATCACCGACTTTGGCGTGTTCATCGGCCTGGATGGCGGCATCGACGGCCTGGTGCACCTGTCGGATCTGTCGTGGAGCGATACGGGCGAAGACGCTGTGCGCCGCTTCAAGAAGGGTGACGAGGTCGAGGCCGTGGTGCTGGCGATCGATGTCGAGCGCGAGCGCATCTCGCTGGGCGTCAAGCAGCTCGAAGGCGACCCCTTCACCAACTTCATCGCCACCCACGAGAAGAACAGCCTCGTGCGCGGTACCGTGAAGTCGGTTGATGCCCGTGGCGCCGTGATCGCGCTGAACGAGGATGTCGAAGGTTATCTGCGTGCTTCGGAAGCTGCCGCCCATCGTGTCGACGATCTGACCACGGTGCTCAAGGATGGCCAGGAACTCGAGCTGATGATCATCAACGTGGATCGCAAGACCCGTTCGATCAATCTCTCGATCCGCGCCAAGGACCAGGCCGAACAGAGCGACGCGATGCAGAAGCTGGCTTCGGATACCGCCTCCAGCGGTACGACCAACCTGGGTGCGCTGCTGAAGGCCAAGCTGAACGAGCAGAAGCAGTAAATCTGATCGGTCATGACCAAATCGGAGCTGATTGCGAGGCTCGCGGCGCGTTTTCCGCAGCTCGTCGCAAAGGATGCCGATTACGCGGTCAAGATGGTGATCGATGCGATGTCCGATGCGCTCGCGCGCGGGGATCGCATCGAGATCCGCGGGTTTGGCAGCTTTGCGTTGAATTACCGCCCGCCGCGTGTCGGGCGTAACCCGAAATCGGGTGACAAGGTGCATGTGCCGGAGAAGTACGTGCCCCATTTCAAGGCAGGCAAGGAACTGCGCGAACGCGTGGATATCGCGGGTTGAGCGTGGAGTTCCGAAATTTGCCTCGTGATCGACAGGGAAGGCGGCGTGAGCCGCCTTCTTTTTTGTCATCTGCTCGGGGATAATTCGAACCCATGCGTATCCTCATGTGGTTCTTCCGCCTTCTGTTGTTCTTCCTGCTGTTCGGATTCGCAGTGAAGAACGACCATCTCGTCGGCCTCAAGTTCTTCTTCGGAAGTGCCTGGCAGTTGCCGCTCGTTTTCGTAATCCTGGTGACCTTCATCGCGGGTGCCCTGCTGGGGGTGACTGCCACCTTCGGTTCGCTGCTGCGCCAGCGCCGCGAGATCGGCCGCCTGCGCCGCCAGCTCGCGCGCGCCGAGCGGGACCGTCAGGCCGCCCCGGGTGTCGCCGCTCCGCCCGCGTCCGAGATGCAGGCACCGGAAACCTTCTGAACCGATGGACATTGAACTTTGGTGGTTTCTTGCCCTGCCGCTGTTTTTCGCGCTGGGCTGGCTGGCCGCGCGCATCGACATCCGCCAGGTCGTGCATGAGTCGCGCGCGCTGCCGCGTTCCTATCTTTCTGGCCTGAACTTCCTGCTCAACGAGCAGCAGGACAAGGCGATCGATGCGTTCATCGAGGCAGTGAAGATCGATCCGCAGACGATCGAGCTGCACTTTGCGCTCGGCAGCCTGTTCCGGCGGCGCGGCGAGACCGACCGTGCCATCCGCATGCACCAGAATCTGGTGGATCGTGAGGACCTGTCCGAGGAGCAGCGGCTGCAGGCCTTGGCCGAACTCGGGCAGGACTACCTCAAGGCAGGCCTGCTCGATCGTGCGGAAGCCGTGTTCGCGCAACTGCGCAATTCCCGCCTCAACGATCTCGCCATGCGTTATCTGCTGGAGATCTACCAGCAGGAGAAGGACTGGGCGAAGGCGGTGGAAGCGGCCAAGGCCCTGCCCGATCACGAGAGTGTGATGTGGCGCAAGGAGGTGGCGAACTTCTACTGCGAACTTGCGACGTCGGCCCTCGCGAGTTCGAAGTACGAGGAAACGCAGAAGTATCTGGACGAGGCCTTCTCGATCAACCGGCGCTGCGTCAGGGCGAGCCTGGTTCAGGGCGACCTGCTGGCTGCGCAGGGGCGTTACGAGGAGGCGATCGACGTGTGGAAGCGCGTCGAGAGCCAGGATCCCATCTATCTGGCGCTGGTCGCCGAGCGCGTGATGGACGCGCATGCGAAGCTGGGGCGGGTCGAGCAGGGGCAGACGCTGTTGCGCTCATGGCTCGAGCGGCATGCCTCGCTGGATCTTCTCGACGAGGTCTTCCACTGGGAGCTCGAGAAGGAGGGGTCGCGCGCCGCGTACGATCTGGTGCGCGAGGAGTTGCGGCGCAATCCGACGCTGCTGGGTCTCGACAAGCTCCTGGAGGCGGCGCTGCTGCATGCGCCTTCCGAGCAGCGCGGCGACATCGAGCTGGTGAAGCAGCTCATCCACGGCCATACGCGCAGGGTGGCGCGCTACCGTTGCGCCGAGTGTGGCTTCAAGGCGCGCCAGTTCCAGTGGCGTTGCCCCGCCTGCGGCGGTTGGGAAACCTACCCGCCGCGGCGCACTGAAGAGTACGATCTGGCGCCGTGAGCGCCGCGCGCTGATCGAGGTTTCCGGCGGTTCGCGGAATGCGGGCCGCTTTCCATTTCCCGTGGGGTAATTGATGAAGATCACCGTGGTCGGTACCGGTTATGTGGGCCTCGTCAGCGGCGCCTGCCTCGCCGACGTGGGTAACGACGTGCTGTGCCTGGATGTCGATCCCGCAAAGATTCGCATCCTCGAGGAGGGCGGGATCCCGATCCACGAGCCGGGCCTGCTGGAGATCGTGCGACGAAACGTCGCAGCGGGACGCCTTTCGTTCACCACTGATGTGGAAATGGCAGCCAGGTTCGGTGCGATACAGTTCATCGCCGTCGGCACGCCGCCGGACGAGGACGGATCGGCGGATCTTCAGTACGTGCTGGCGGCGGCGCGCAACATCGGCCGTCACATGGACGGTTATCGGGTGGTGGTCGACAAGTCGACGGTGCCGGTGGGCACGGGCGACAAGGTGCGTGCTGCGATCGCCGCCGAACTCGGGGCGAGGGGCGCCGACCTTCCGTTCAGCGTGGTGTCGAACCCGGAGTTCCTGAAGGAAGGGGCCGCGGTCGAGGATTTCATGCGCCCGGACCGCATCATCGTGGGGGCCGAGGATGAGCGAGCGATCCAGGTGATGCGGGAACTCTACGGACCGTTCCAGCGCAACCACGAGAAGCTGCTGGTCATGGACGTGCGCAGCGCCGAACTGACCAAGTACGCGGCGAACGCGATGCTGGCGACCCGCATCAGTTTCATGAACGAGCTGGCGAACCTGGCCGAGGCGCTGGGGGCCGATATCGAGCTGGTGCGTCAGGGCATTGGCTCGGATCCGCGCATCGGCTGGCACTTCCTGTACGCCGGCTGCGGCTACGGCGGTTCGTGTTTCCCCAAGGACGTCAAGGCGCTGGTGAGCACCGGGCGCGAGCATGGACGGGACCTGCTGATCCTGAACTCGGTCGAGCAGGCGAACGACGCGCAGAAGCTGAGAGTGGTGGACAAGATCGTGGCACGCTTCGGATCCGATCTTTCGGGAATGCATTTCGGCTTGTGGGGGCTCGCGTTCAAGCCCAATACGGACGACATGCGCGATGCGCCGAGCCGGGTGGTGATTGGTGAGCTGTTCCGCCGCGGTGCAACGGTGTCGGCCTACGATCCGGTGGCGATGGGCGAGGCGCGGCGCATCTTTGGCGACGAGCCGCGGCTGCGTTACGTCGACCGTCCGATGGCGGCCCTCGAGGGGGCGGACGCGCTGGTGATCGTGACGGAGTGGAAGGAGTTCCGCAGTCCCGACTTCGGCCGGATCCGCGAGCTGCTGCGTCATCCGGTCGTGTTTGACGGCCGCAACATGTACGAGCCCGCGACGATGAAGCGCGCCGGCCTCGAGTATCACGGGATCGGTAGACGCTGACAGGCGCGCCGCGCACCGATGGCGCTATAAGCTTATGCCGGGGGCGGGTTATCGATTCGGGGGGCGGCGGCTTAAGATCGGGGCGGACCAACCATTCCGGAACAAGGCAAGATGGATTTCAAGACGCTCGACGATTATGTGGGTCAGACTCCGCTGGTGCGCCTGCAGCGCATCGGGGCGGGGCGCAACAACGTGATCCTGGCCAAGCTCGAAGGCAACAACCCGGCCGGCTCGGTGAAGGACCGCCCGGCATTGTCGATGATCGTGCATGCCGAGCGGCGCGGCGACATCCGCCCCGGCGATACGCTGATCGAGGCGACGAGCGGCAACACCGGCATCGCGCTGGCCATGGCAGCCGCAATCCGCGGCTATCGCATGATCCTGGTCATGCCCGAGAACCAGAGCGTGGAGCGTCGCCAGACGATGCGCGCCTTCGGCGCCGAGCTGGTGCTGACGCCGCGCGAGGGGGGCATGGAGATGGCGCGCGACGTCGCCGAGCGCATGCGCGACGAGGGCAAGGGCATCATCCTCGACCAGTTTGCCAATCCGGACAATCCCTTGGCGCACTACGAGGCGACCGGACCGGAGATCTGGGAACAGACGGGCGGACGTATCACCCACTTCGTCAGCAGCATGGGAACGACGGGCACGATCATGGGTTGCTCGCGCTTCCTGAAGGAAAGGAAGCCTTCGATCAGCATCATCGGCTGCCAGCCCGAGGAGGGCTCGCAGATCCCCGGCATCCGCAAGTGGCCCGAGGCGTATCTGCCGCGCATCTACGAGAAGCCGCGCGTGGATGCGCTGGAGTACGTGAGCCAGGCCGATGCCGAGGAAATGACGCGGCGGCTTGCGCGCGAAGAGGGTATCTTCGCAGGCATTTCGTCGGGTGGGGCGATGCACGTGGCGGTGCGGCTTGCCGCCAGGCTGGAGAATGCCGTGATCGTCTCGATCGTGTGCGATCGCGGCGACCGTTATCTGTCGACGGGCGTATTCCCCGGCTGACGATCTTTCTGGAGACTCGCGGATGCCGGTGCTCGTATTCGATATCGAAACCATTCCGGATGTGGCCGGCATCCGTGTGCTCAACGGCCTGCCCGAGGACTTGAGCGACTACGAGGTCGCCGAGTTCGCGTTCCAGCAACGTCGCGCGGCGGGCGGGAGCGATTTCCTGCAGCATCACCTGCAGCGTGTGGTGACGATCTCCTGCGCGTTGCGCGATGCGAACCAGTTCCGCGTGTTTTCGCTGTCGGAGCCAGACAGCGGCGAGGGGGAGATCATCCAGCGCTTCTTCGACGGCATCGAGCGCTACACGCCGCAGATCGTGTCGTGGAACGGCGGCGGGTTCGACCTGCCGGTACTGCACTACCGCGGGCTGCGACATGGGGTGTCCGCTCCGCGCTACTGGGATCAGGGTGAGGGGGATTATCACGACTCGCGCGATTTCAAGTGGAACAACTACATCGGTCGGTATCACAGCCGGCATCTCGACCTGATGGATCTGCTGGCGATGTACCAGCCGCGCGCAAACGCGCCGCTGGATGAGCTCGCCAAGCTGATGGGCTTTCCGGGCAAGCTCGGGATGGACGGTTCGGCAGTGTGGCCGGCCTGGCAGGAGGGACGGATTGCCGAGATCCGCGACTACTGCGAGACCGATGTGGTGAATACCTATCTCGTGTATCTCGGTTTCCAGCGCATGCGCGGCCAGCTCGACACGGCGGCGTATGAGGCGGAGCTGGATGTCGTACGCCAGTCGCTCGCGCGCATCGATGCGCCGCACTGGAAGGAATTTCTCGCCGCCTGGCCGGCGGCTCGCACATAGGGAGGTATCCGGATGTCCCTGATCGCCACCATCGTCATCGGTTTCATCGTCGGCCTGCTTGCCCGCCTGCTGCATCCGGGGAGGGATGGCCTCGGCATCATCATGACGACGCTGCTCGGGATTGGCGGCGCGATGCTTGCGGGCTACGGCGGCCAGTTTCTCGGGCTCTATCGCCCGGGCCAGCCCGCCGGCTTCGTCGGCTCGGTCATCGGCGCGATCGTGATCCTGTTCGTCGTTTCGCGACTGAAGAGGTAAGCGCCTGCGTAGAGCGAAACGGCCAGCGCGAGGCTGGCCGTCGGTGTTGTTGGCCGAGGCGGTTGGGCCGCCCCGGGGCGCTCAGTAGACGTCGTGCTGCGTGTTGTACACGTTGAAGTGGCCGGTCGGCGTGATCAGCTTGGGATCCTTGATCACGGTCTTCAGCTCCAGGGTCTTGTCATCGACGACGACGATCGCCGACTCCTTGTCCTTCGCCGACCATACCGAGAACCACACCTCGTCGCCCGCCTTGTTGTACTCGGGCTGCACCACGCGTTTGGCTCCATCGTCCTTCAAGCCGGCCCAATCGCCGATCGGCAGGACCTTGTAGCCGGCCTGCAGGTTCTTCAGGTCATACACGGCGACCGACTGGCTGACCTTGGCCTCGGGATGCAGCGGGTTGTCGACGTAGAGGTGCTTGGACTTCGGGTGCGTCTTGATGAACAGGGAACCGCCGCCCTGGCTCTTCAGGTTTTCGACCAGCTTCCAGGCGTACTGCTTGTGGTTCTTCGGGTCGGTGCCGACCAGCGCGATCGACTCGTCGCCGAGGTGGCCGGTCGCCCAAACCGGGCCGTACTTCGGATGGACGAAGTTGGCGCCGCGTCCCGGGTGCGGGATCTTGCCCACTTCGACCATGCCGGCGAGCTTGCCTTCCTTGGCGTCGATCGCGGCGATCTTGTTCGACTGGTTCGCCGCCACCATGAAGTAGCGCTTCGACGAGTCCCAGCCGCCGTCGTGCAGGAAACGTGCGGAGCCGATCTCGGTCATCTTCAGGTTGGTGATGTCGGAGTAGTCCACCATCAGGGTCTTGCCCGTTTCCTTCACGTTCACGACGAACTCGGGCTTGAAGTGCGATGCGACGATGGAGGCCACGCGCGGTTCCGGATGGTATTCCTGCGTGTCGACGGTGAGGCCGCGTGTCGATACGATCTTCAGCGGCTCGAGCGTGTCGCCGTTCATGATGACGAACTGGGGCGGCCAGTAGGCGCCGGCGATGGCGAGCTTGTCTTCGTAACCCTTGAATTTCGACGTGTCGACCGAGCGTGCTTCGAGGCCGATACGGATTTCGGCGACGTTGTCGGGTTTCTCCATCCACAGGTCGATCATGTTGACGCGTGCATCGCGGCCGATCACGAATAGATAGCGACCCGAGGCGGAAATGCGGGAGATGTGTACCGCGTAGCCGGTCTTGACGATGTTGATGATCTTCTTCGTGTCGCCGTCGATCAACGCCACTTCGCCGCTGTCGCGCAAAGTGGTCGAGAAGATGTTGGCGATGTTGTAGTTGTTCATCTTCTTCGTCGGCCGTTGCGCCGGCGGGACGATGACTTTCCATGTCTGCTTCATTTCCGCCATGCCGAATTCGGGTGGCGTGGGAGCGGTCTGCTGGATGTAGCGGGCCATGAGGTCGACTTCGTCGTCGGTGAGTTCACCCGAGGTGCCCCAGTTGGGCATGCCGGCAGGCGAGCCGTACTTGATGAAGACCTTGAGGTATTCCGTGCCGCGCGGCAGCGTGATGTCGGGAGTGAGCGGCTTACCGGTCGCCCCCTTGCGCAGCACGCCGTGACAGCCCGCACAGCGCTGGAAGTAGATGTTGCGGGCCTTGTCGAACTCGGCCTTGCTCATTTTCGGCGCGTCGGGGTTGGTGTCCTTGTACAGATCGATGTCGGCGATCGGCGAGCCGCCAGCGTGGTATTTGGCTTCGGTATCTTCCACGTGCTTGTCGGTGCCCTGCGCGAAGGCCTGGGAGATGGCCAGCGGCAGGCTGGCGACCAGGAATGCTCCGGTGATCCAGTTACTCTTCATGCTCATGACCTATCTCCTTTCAAGAAAACACTTGGACGCGGGAATTTGCCAAGTACGTTGTTGACGGGTATTCATGCCGTCAGCGCAAGCTCTTCGGTTTGCCGTTCCGTGCCGAGCAGTGCGTGAAGCGAGACGATCGATCCGATCATGATCAACGCCGGCGACTTGAGTCCTGCCTGCTTTACGGATTCTGCGAGCCGGTCGAGCCGGTCGGCGAGGACGACCTGCCGGGCCGTCGTGCCGGCATGCACGACCGCTGCAGGGGTGTCGCCGGGAAGCTTGTGGGCGACGAGCTGCCGGCAGATGATGTCGAGCGCGCCCAAGCCCATGTAGATCACGACTGTCTGGTTGGGGCGCGCAAGGGCCGGCCAGTCGAGGTTTACGGTGCCGTCCTTGAGGTGTCCGGTGGTGAAGATCACCGATCGAGCATGATCGCGATGGGTGAGCGGCATGCCGGTACAGGCGGAGATGCCGCAGGCGGCCGTGATGCCCGGCACGACTTCGCACGAGATGCCGTGTTCGAGCAGTTCCTCCATCTCTTCGCCGCCGCGGCCGAACATGAAGGGGTCCCCGCCCTTGAGGCGCACGACGTCGAGGCCCGTGCTGGCGAGCTCGACCAGCAGGTCGTTGATCTGGTCCTGCGGGAGAGAATGATTGCCTGCTTCCTTGCCGACATAGATCAGGCGGGCGTTGCGGTTGACCAGCTCGAGGACGCCGTCGCCGACGAGGTGGTCATACACGACCACCTTCGCGCTGCCGATCAGGCGGGCCGCCTTGAGTGTGAGCAATTCAGGGTCGCCGGGGCCGGCTCCCACCAGATACACCTTGCCGGTCGGGCGCGATGCGTCGCCCGCGCTGCACTGCCTCGGGTCAGGGACGCGATTGTGCATGCTCATGGATGGCTCTCCAGGACGCCGCGCGGCCGTACCAGCGCGGCTGGTTCTTGTGTGGCAATTCAGCTGTCAAGCGCCGACACTGTATCCCTACTCGCCGCCGGGGAAATTAACCGATATCAAGGAGCGCAAGATGATGCGTCTCGATACTTGTCTCGCCGTTTGCGGTTCGGCTTCGCGCATTCGCCGCGAGACGCACGGGGCGGGCGATCAACCTTGAGGAGGTGGCGGCGTGGCGCATGGGAGGTATCGGAACGTTTTCCTGGCTTCTATTGCCGTCGCTGCAGCATCGCCGGCCAGCGCGCAGGATGCGTTGCCGCAGGTGCAACCCGAGCGCGTCCGCGAGCTCGTGCATCTGGTGCGCCAGGACTGTGGTTCCTGCCATGGGCTGACGCTGCAGGGCGGGCTGGGGCCTGCGCTGACTCCCCCGGCCCTCCGCGACAAGCCCCGTGAGAGCCTCATAGCGACGATCCTCGGGGGGCGGCCCGGTACGCCGATGCCCCCGTTCCGCGGCATCGTCGTGGAAGAGGAGGCGGCGTGGATCGTGGATCGGCTTTCCGAAGGATTCCCGGCGGATCAAGGGGCCGCGCGCTGAGGGCGTCTGCGAGTCGCCGGCAGCCCGTCATGAGATGAGGATCGTATGCTGCACCTGATCGTTAAATACATGTGGTGGACCGTCCCGCTGTTGCTGCTGTCGGCGTGCGCGACTCCGCAGCCGGTCCTGCGCGGCACCGGGGACCTGGGTGTGGTGATCGAGCGCGCGACGGGGCAGGTGCAGGTGATCGAGACGTCCGGGCGCAAATCGCTGGCGCAGGTGTCCGGGCTGGGCGACCTGTCGCACGCGTCGGTGGTGTTCTCGCGCGATGGCCGTTACGCGTACGTGTTCGGGCGGGATGGCGGGCTGACGAAGGTCGACCTGCTGACCGCCACCATCGCAAAACGCGTCGTGCAGGCGGGCAACTCGATTGGCGGAGCGGTCTCCCAGGACGGGCGCCTGGTGGTGGCGCAGAACTACGAGCCGGGCGGCATCAAGGCCTTCGACGCGGATACGCTGGAGCTCGTGGCCGACGTGCCGGCCGACTATGGCACTGAAGGCAAGCGCTCGAAGGTCGTGGGGCTGGCGGATCTGCCGGGCAATCGCTTCGTCTATTCGCTGTTCGACGGGAACGAGATCCGCGTCACCGACCTGTCGGATCCCAGGAATCCGAAGACGCAGCGCTATCCTGCAGGAAAGCAGCCGTACGACGCCCTCGTGACGCCTGACGGCCGTTACTACATCGCGGGGCTCTTCGGCGAGGATGGGTTGTCGATGCTGGATCTGTGGCAGCCGGCGCAGGGGGTGCGCACCATCCTGCCCGGCTACGGGCGAGGCGAGCAGGCCCTTCCAGTCTACAAGATGCCCCACCTGCGGGGCTGGGCGGTGGCGGCGGGGCGCGCCTATCTGCCGGCGATCGGCCGCCACGAGGTGCTCGTCGTCGAGCTCGGAAGCTGGAAGGAGGTCGCGCGCATTCCGGTGAAGAGCCAGCCGGTGTTCGTGATGGCGCGGCCGGACGGACGCGAGGTGTGGGTGAATTTCGCGTTCCCGGACAACGGCTGGATGCAGGTCATCGATACGTTCAACAACAGCCTCGTCGATACCCTGCAGCCGGGACGGGCGATCCTGCACCTGGAGTTCACGCCCAAGGGCGAGGCGGTGTGGATCTCGGCGCGGGACGACAACAAGGTCGCGATCTACGATACGGGCACGCGACGCAAGCTCGCGGAGTTGCCGGCCGCGAGTCCCAGCGGGATCTTCTTCACCAGCCGCGCGTTCCGCACAGGGTTCTGAGTATGAGTTGTCATGGGGTGCGAACGGGCGATCTCGCCACCGCAGGCGTTCCCGATACGACGATCGGCGCGTCGAGCTTCCGTCTCCTGAACGACTACCAGCGCGAATTCCCGCTCGTGTCGCGACCATTCGCGAGGATCGGGGCGGAATGCGGTCTGGGGGAGGAGAAGACGCTGGACGCGCTGCGCGCCTGGCAGGCCTCGGGTGTCGTCAGCCGTGTAGGGGCGGTGTTCGCGCCGCGCCGCATCGGGGCGAGCGCCCTTGCGGCCCTCGCGGCGCCGGTGGAGCGCCTCGACGAGATCGCCGCGCGGGTGAGCGCCATCGCCGAGGTGAACCACAATTACCAGCGCGAACACGCCTACAACCTCTGGTTCGTCATCACCGCCGCATCGTCGGCGCGGCTCGAGGAGATCGTCGCCCGCATTGACAGCGAGACCGGCTGTCCCGTGATCGTGCTGCCGCTGGAAGAGGAGTTCCACATCGACCTCGGCTTCGACCTGAGGGGAAGCAACGGGCGTGCGGTCGACAGGGTGGCAGGCTCGCCCCCGGTCCCTGTCCCCGAGGCCGCCTGTGCCTTGCCGGGCCTGGAGCAGTCCCTGATGCGGGCACTTCAGGAAGGATTGCCGCTGGAGCCCCGTCCTTTCGATGCGCTGGGCCGCAAGGCGGGGATCAGCGAGGCGATGACGCTCGAACTCATAGAGCGCTGGCTCCACGAGGGCATGGTCAAGCGGTTCGGCATCGTGGTGCGCCATCACGAGCTCGGTTTCCGCGCCAACGCGATGTGCGTGTGGGACGTCCCGGACGAGGCGGTGAGCGGGATCGGCCGGCTCGTGGCCGCGGAGTCCGCCGTCACCCTCTGCTATCGGCGCCGCCGGGCGCTGCCGGCGTGGCGCTACAACCTCTTCTGCATGATTCACGGTCGCTCGCGGGAGGCCGTGCGTGCGGCGCGTGACGATATCGCGGCTCGCCTCGGGCTCGATCGATGGGCGCACGAGGTGCTTTTCAGCTGTCGCCGTTTCAAGCAGACGGGCGCCTGCTACCTCCCGGATACGGGCAAATGAGCGGCCGTCGCGCGCCCGCCGAGGCACCCGCCGTGCTCGACGACATCGATCGCGCGCTGATCAACGCCTTGCAGGGGGACTTCCCCCTGTCCCGGCAACCCTTTGCCGAAGTCGGACTGCGCCTGGGGCTCCCGCAAGAGACCGTCCTCGCCCGCGTGCAGCGCCTGCTCGACGCGCGCGTGCTGACGCGCTTCGGTCCGATGTTCCAGATCGAACGTATCGGCGGCGCCTTCTGCCTCGCGGCGATGAGCGTCTCGGAAGCGGCCTTCGAGCACGTGGCCGCACAGGTCAACGGGTTCCCCGAAGTTGCCCACAACTACCGGCGCGAGCACGCGCTCAACATGTGGTTCGTGCTTGCCACCGAGCTTCCGGACGGCATTGCCGAGTGTGCGCGCCGCATCGAGGCAGCGACGGGACTGCCGGTGTTCCTCTTCCCGAAGGAGCGCGAGTACTTCGTCGAAATGAAGCTGGAGGCATGAGGCCCGTGATCGCCGACGACCTTGAACGCCGCATCATCGTCGCAACCCAGGGCGGCCTGCCGCTGGTTCCCGATCCCTGGGGCGCGGTCGCCGCTGAACTCGGTGTGTCGCCCGAGGACCTGCTTGCGCGGATCGGTTCGATGCTGGAACGAGGGGTGATCCGCAGAATCGGGGCCGTGCCGAACCACTACGCGATCGGCTACACGGCCAATGGCATGAGCGTGTGGGACATCCGCGACGAAGCGATCGACGTGGTGGGCGAATGGCTGGGCAGCCTTCCGGCGGTCACTCACTGCTATCGCCGCCCCCGCCGCCTGCCCGATTGGCCGTACAACCTGTTCGCGATGGTGCATGGTCGCAGCCACGAGGCGGTGCGCGATCAGCTCGACGAGATCGCGGCCCACCTCGAGTCGCTCTTCCCCTCCGCATGTCGCGCCCGCGACGTGCTCTTCTCCTCGGCGATCCTGAAGAAGACCGGCCTGCGCATCCGCGACGCAGGCTGATCGACTCTTCCTCCGCGCGGCTTCATGCCGTCATGATTGCTCCGGCCTTTGGTCGGAGCAGCATCGCTGCGCATGTCAAATACATATATCCACTTGCCGTCTGGGGAAATTTAAGACACATCAAAGAACCCCAAAGTCATCAGGTCAATACTCCGCGCCAGTTGTTTGACATTCAGTGTCGCTTAAGGAGAGAAAGGTGCAAAACCACAATTGGATCGGAAAGACCCTGGCTCTGGCGTTGCTGCCGATGGCGGTCGGCGCGGCGTGGGCGCAATCGGCTCCGGAAATGACCGCCGACGAAAAGGCGAAGGCCAAGCAGATCTACTTCGAGCGCTGCGCCGGCTGCCACGGCGTGCTGCGCAAGGGTGCGACCGGCAAGAACCTCGAACCGCACTGGACCAAGACCGCGGCCGACGGCACGAAGACCGAAGGCGGCACGCTCAGGCTCGGCACCGACCGCCTCGAGAAGATCATCTCCTACGGTACTGAAGGCGGGATGGTCAATTACGACGACATCCTGACCAAGGAAGAAATCAACATGATGGCGCGTTACATCCAGCAGACGCCGGATGTGCCGCCCGAGTTCTCGCTGCAGGACATGAAGAACAGCTGGAAGCTCCTCGTTCCGGTTGCCGAACGTCCCAAGAAGCAGATGAACAACATCAACCTGAAGAACGTCTTCGCGGTGACGCTGCGCGACGCCGGCAAGCTCGCGCTGATCGATGGCGACACCCACAAGATCTGGAAGGTGCTCGACACCGGCTACGCGGTGCACATCTCGAGGCTGTCGGCATCGGGCCGCTACGTCTATACGGTCGGTCGCGACGGTCTCACCACCATCATCGACATGTGGTACGAGGAGCCGAAGACGGTCGCGACCGTGCGACTCGGTTCGGATGCGCGCTCGGTCGATACGTCGAAGTTCAAGGGCTACGAGGACAAGTACCTGATCGGCGGCACCTACTGGCCGCCCCAGTACTCGATCATGGACGGCGAAACGCTGGAACCGATCAAGATCGTCTCCACCCGCGGCCAGACGGTCGACGGCGAGTACCACCCCGAGCCGCGCGTTGCCTCCATCGTCGCGTCGATGGTCAAGCCCGAGTGGGTCGTGAACGTTAAGGAGACGGGGCAGATCATGCTCGTCGACTACACCGACATCAAGAACCTGAAGACCACGACGATCGAATCCGCCAAGTTCCTGCATGACGGCGGCTGGGATATGTCCAAGCGCTACTTCATGGTCGCCGCCAACGCGTCGAACAAGGTCGCCGCGGTGGACACCAAGACCGGCAAGCTCGCGGGCCTGATCGACACGGCCAAGATCCCGCACCCCGGTCGCGGCGCGAACTTCATGCACCCGCAATTCGGGCCGGTGTGGACCACGGGCCACCTGGGCGCGGACGTGATCTCGGTGATCTCGACGGCTTCGGACAATCCCAAGCACGCCAAGTACAAGGACAAGAACTGGAAGGTCGTGCAGGAGCTGAAGATGCCGGGCGCGGGCAACCTGTTCGTCAAGACGCATCCGAAGTCCACGCACCTGTGGGCGGATGCGCCGATGAACCCCGAGCGCGAAATCGCCGAGTCGGTCTATGTGTATGACCTGAAGGATCTCGGCAAGACGCCGACGCGACTGGACGTCGCCAAGGATTCGGGCCTGCCGGAAAGCAAGGCGATCCGCCGCGCGACGCACCCGGAGTTCAACGAAGCGGGCAACGAAGTCTGGATCTCCCTGTGGGGCGGCAAGACCGACCAGTCGGCGATCGTGATCTACGACGACAAGACCCTCAAGCTGAAGAAGGTCATCACCGACCCGGCAATCGTGACGCCGACCGGCAAGTTCAACGTCTTCAACACGATGCACGACGTTTATTGATCGGTTCGCCGGTCGCCTGATTGGCCCCCCCGCGCTTCGTGCGCGGGGGCCGGGAAGGGAGAAGGAAGTGTCATGACAGAAAGAGACGACAAGCAGCCGGAAGGACGGAGAGGCTTCTGGGCTTCGTTGTGCCGCCCGAGCTCGAAGTATTCATTCGGGGGGCTCCTGATCGTGGGGTTCGCGATCGGCGTGCTCTTCTGGGGCGGTTTCAACACCGTCCTCGAGGCGACCAACACGGAGGCGTTCTGCATTTCGTGCCATGAGATGCATGACAACGTCTACCAGGAATACAAGAAGACCATCCACTACACGAACCGCACCGGCGTGCGTGCGACCTGCCCCGACTGCCACGTGCCGAAGGACTGGACGCACAAGATGATCCGCAAGGTGCAGGCCTCGAAGGAAGTCTGGGGCAAGCTGACCGGCACCATCGATACGCCCGAGAAGTTTGCGGCCAAGCGCCTCGAGCTGGCGCGCAACGAGTGGAAGCGCATGAAGGCCGCGGACTCGCGCGAGTGCCGCAACTGCCACAGCCTCGAGAGCATGAATGCGGACTCGCAGAAGCAGCGGGCGCGCAAGCAGCACGAGATGGCGCGCGAGGACAACATGACCTGCATCGACTGCCACAAGGGCATCGCGCACACGAAACCCGAAGGGATGACTGAGGAAGACGACCTGTAAGCCACGCATGCAGGCCTCCGACTGAATCAACTGAGGAATCGACGATGAAGAAAACGATAATTGCCGGCGTTGTCGGCGCAATCCTGACTGGCGCCACAGGTGCGGCAATGGCGGCGGCTCCCGACTGGGGCAAGGTTCCCGCGAAGGACATCACCGTGTTCTATCCGGGCGTATCCCCGATCGAGTGGATCACCAAGGGAACGGAGCACGGTGGTGCGCGCGGCATGAAGAAGGGTGAAACGTGCGCCGACTGCCACCATTCGGAAACGGCCGACATGGGCAAGAAGATGGCCAGCGGTCAGAAGATCGAACCGACGCCGATCGCCGGCAAGGCGCCTTCGATTCCCGTCAAGGTGCAGGCCGCTCGTGACGCCGACAACCTCTACGTGCGCTTCTCCTGGAAGCAGCCGCCCGCATCCGGCGGCGCCAAGATGGACGCGAAGAATCCGGTCAAGGTCGCCTTCATGCTCGAAGCCGGCGGCAAGGTCGAACTGGCCGATCTCGGCGGCTGCTGGTCCACCTGCCACATCGACTCGCGCACCATGCCGAGTGCCGCGGACACGAAGCTGAAATATGTGAAGGGCGGATCGCTGGCCGAAGGCAAGTTCTACGACCTGTACCAGTGGCGCAGCGGAGAGAAGAAAGGCTTCAACGGCTACGTCGCGGACAAGCGCGTGATGGAAGGCGGCCAGGCGCTCGTGAGCGCGGACGGGAAGCTCGAGGGCGACACCTGGACAGTCGTCTTCGCGCGCAAGCTGGCAGGCGGGGAAGGCGACGTCGCGCTCGAATCGGGCAAGACGTACAACTTCGGCTTCGCCATCCACGACGACAGCGCAGCCGGTCGCTTCCACCACGTTTCCCTCGGCTACAAGCTCGGCATCGACGCGAACGCCGATATCACCGTCGCGAAGTAAGGCGCGCTCAAATGCGCCGGCCCGGAAGCCGCCTTTCCCCGTTCGCCGGGGAAGGCGGCTTCCGCCTTCTCCAACCGGACTTTTGCGAGGGATGATCGTGCATCCAATCAACCGGGCCTTGCAGGCAGGCGTGTTTCTCGTGATCGGGTTCGCCGACATCGCGTGCGCCGCCGAGCACGAAGTGAATATCGCGGATTACAAGTTCAGCCCGGCGGTCGTGGAAATCCGGGCAGGCGACACGGTTACCTGGATCAATCGCGAGAAGCGGACCAGCCATTCCGTGGCGTTCGATGCCAGCGGCGAGGAATCCGAGCGCTTCTTTCCCGGCGAGAAATGGTCCCGCGCCTTTCCGCAGGCCGGGCGTTACGAGTACCACTGCGGACCTCATCCCGAGATGAAGGGCGCTGTCGTCGTCACCGAGTGAAGACAGGACGGGGTGCCGCCCGTCCGCGGACCTTGACCGGCGTCATTTCCCGCAAGGCTGCGCTTCGCTGTAATGGCAGCACTGAGGAGAGTCCCATGTTCCGCATCTCGCACTTCATCCGTGAACTCGACCACCCGACGCCCGTCGCCCCGCGGCGCAATCCGCCCGGCCCGGTGGTCATCTGGAACCTGATCCGACGCTGCAACCTCACCTGCAAGCACTGCTATTCAATATCGGCCGACAAGGATTTTCCCGGCGAACTCTCCACCGACGACGTCTTGCGCGTCATGGACGACCTCAAGGCCTTCCGCGTCCCGGTGCTGATCCTGTCCGGCGGCGAGCCGCTGCTGCGTCCCGACATCTTCGAGATCGGGCGTCGCGCGAAGGCGCTGGGCTTCTACGTCGGCCTGTCGAGCAACGGCACGCTGATCAACGACAGCAACATCGGCGCGATCGCCGACACCGGTTTCGACTACGTCGGCGTGAGCTTGGACGGCATCGGCGCGACACACGACAAGTTCCGCCGCCTCGAAGGCGCCTTCGAGGCCTCGATGGCCGGCATCCGCCTATGCCTCGCGCGCGGCATCAAGGTCGGCGTGCGCTACACGATGACCGAGGACAACGCCCACGACCTGCCGGCGCTGCTGCGTCTGGTCAAGGACGAGGGCATCGACAAGTTCTACTTCTCCCACCTCAACTACGCCGGCCGCGGCAACAAGCACCGTGCCGACGACGCCCGTCACCAGACCACGCGCGATGCGATGGACCTGCTCTTCGAAACCTGCCTCGACCTCCATCGGCGTGGCATCGAGAAGGACTTCGTCACCGGCAACAACGATGCCGATGGCGTCTATCTGCTGCACTGGGTCGCCCGGCGCTTCCCGGAACACGTCGAGCACATCCGCGGCAAACTCGTGCAATGGGGCGGCAACGCCAGCGGCGTGAATGTCGCCAACATCGACAACCTGGGTGTCGTCCATCCCGACACGATGTGGTGGCACGTTCCGCTCGGCAGTGTCCATGAGCGCAAGTTCTCCGATATCTGGAGCGACCTCTCGAACCCCCTCATGGCCGGACTCAAGCAGCACCCGCGCGTCCTTTCCGGGCGCTGCGGCGCCTGCCGCCATCTCGAGATCTGCAACGGCAGCTCACGGGTGCGCGCGCAGCAGATCACCGGGAATGCGTGGGCCGAGGATCCCGGCTGCTACCTGAGCGACCAGGAGATCGGCCTGGAGGCCGGGGAGAGCCGCGGCGAGCGCATCGTCACCACCCCCTTTGTTCCCCGCCGGCGCACCTCCTGATTTGAGGCCTCCATGAAATCCACGCAAACCCTGCCGCTTCCCGTGCGGCGAGTCCTGATCCTGTCCGGTTTCCTCTTCGGTGCGGCCCTTGCGCTGCACGTCGCCGACTCCCGCGCCGCCGAAAGCCCCCAAGCCACCTACCAGCAACACTGCGCGGCCTGTCATGGCCCCGACCGCCTCGGCGCGACAGGCCCCGCACTCCTGCCCGAGAACCTCGCTCGCCTGCGCAAGGAGGAGGCCGCCACGGTGGTCCGCGACGGTCGGACGGCCACCCAGATGCTGCCGTTCGGTGCGCTGATCCCGCAGGATCAGATCGCTGCGCTCGTCTCGTGGATCTACACCCCGGTCGTTCCCGCACCCGCCTGGGGCGAGGCCGACATCCGCGCCTCTCGCATTGCCCACATCGATCCCGCGACGCTGTCCGCGAAGCCGGTGTTCGACGCCGATCCGATGAACCTCTTCCTCGTCGTCGAAACCGGGGACCACCACGTGTCGGTCCTCGATGGCGACAAGCTCGAGCGCATTCACCGCTTCCAGAGCCGCCACGCGCTCCACGGCGGGCCCAAGTTCACCACCGACGGCCGCTACGTGTTCTTTGCCTCGCGGGACGGCTGGATCAGCAAGTACGACCTGTGGAACCTCAAGGTCGTCACCGAGATCCGCGCCGGCATCAATACGCGCAACGTCGCGGTGTCGCCCGACGGCAAGCACGTTGCGGTCGCCAACTACCTCCCGCATACGCTGGTGCTGCTCGACGGGGATCTCAACCTGCTGAAATCGATCCCCGTTACCGACCGCGACGGCAAGACGAGTTCGCGCGTGTCCGCGGTCTATGAAGCCACCCCGCGCAACAGCTTCGTCGCGGCGCTCAAGGACGTTCCCGAGATCTGGGAGATCAGCTACAACCGCCACGCCGAGGAGATCCCGACCGGCTACGTGCACGACTTCAAGTACCGCGAAGGCGCCTTCGTCCCCGGCTACCTCAATCCCCGCCGCACCACGCTCGCCGACCCCCTCGACGACTTCTTCTTCACGCAGGACTACTCGACCGTCCTCGGGGCCTCGCGGGATGGCGTCGGACAGGTCGTGCACCTCGACGTCCGGCGCAAGATTGCCGACCTCGCCCTCGACGGCATGCCGCACCTCGGTTCCGGCATCTCCTGGGATTGGCAGGGGCGGCGCGTCATGGCCAGCACCAACCTGAAGGCCGCCGAAGTCACCGTCATTGATCTCAAGGACTGGAGCGTCGTGAAGCGCATCCCGACCCGCGGTCCCGGCTTCTTCCTGCGCAGCCACGAGAACAGCCGCTACGCCTTCGTCGATTCCATGATGAGCCGCGAGGCGAAGAACACCCTGCAGGTCATCGACAAGCAGACGCTGGAGATCGTCAAGGAACTGAAGGCCGCCCCGGGCCAGACGCTCGCGCACATCGAATTCACGCGCGACGGCCGTTACGCACTCGCCAGCCTGTGGGAGATGGACGGCGCGCTGATCGTGTATGACGCGAAGACGCTCGAGGAAGTGAAGCGCCTGCCGATGAAGAAGCCGGTCGGCAAGTACAACGTCTGGAACAAGATCACGCGCGAGGAGGGCACCAGCCACTGATCGGCCGCCGATTTGCGCGGTGAGGGTGGTATCGAAAGATTTTTTGCGAAAGGTGTTGCGCAAGCAGGAATCGATGCCTATAATGCGCAGCTCTTAGCAGGCGCGTAGCTCAGCTGGTTAGAGCACCACCTTGACATGGTGGGGGTCGTTGGTTCGAGTCCAATCGCGCCTACCAACGTATGGAGCAGGAAGGTGATCTTCCGAACTACTACTGAAGCCGGAAACTGAAAAGTCGGGCTCCGCTGTAGTGCTCTAGGAAGAAAGTGCGGCCCGTCCGCACTTTTTTTTCGTCCACGTTTTTCATCGTCTGCTTATTGCCACCCCTTCGAGGCCTAGAGATCATGCCGAACATCACGCTCCCTGACGGTTCCGTACGCAGCTTCGACCATCCGGTGACCGTGCTCGACGTCGCGGCATCGATCGGTGCCGGTCTCGCCAAGGCGTCCCTTGCCGGCAAGGTCGACGGCAAGCTGGTCGACCTCTCGCATCGCATCGAAGGGGATGCCTCCTTGGCGATCGTCACCGACAAGAGCGAAGAAGGCGTCGACATCATCCGCCACTCGACGGCCCACCTGCTCGCGCATGCGGTGAAGGAGCTTTTCCCTGACGCGCAGGTCACGATCGGCCCCGTGATCGAGAACGGCTTCTACTACGACTTCTCGTACAAGCGCCCCTTCACGCCGGAAGACCTCGAGAGCATCGAAAAGCGCATGGCCGAGCTCGCCAGGCGCGAGATCCCGGTCGCGCGCGAAGTATGGTCGCGCGACAAGGCGGTCGAGTTCTTCAAGTCGCAGGGCGAGAACTACAAGGCCGAGATCATCGCCTCGATCCCGCAGGGCGAGGATGTCTCGCTCTATCGCCAGGGCGATTTCATCGATCTGTGCCGCGGTCCGCACGTGCCCTCGACGGGCAAGCTCAAGGTCTTCAAGCTGACCAAGCTTGCGGGCGCCTACTGGCGTGGCGATTCGAAGAACGAGATGCTCCAGCGCGTGTATGGCACCGCGTGGGCGAAGAAGGAAGATCTCGAGAGCTATCTCCACATGCTCGAGGAAGCCGAGAAGCGCGACCATCGCAAGCTCGGACGCCTGCTCGATCTCTTCCATCTGCAGGAAGAGGCGCCCGGCATGGTGTTCTGGCATGCCAACGGCTGGACGCTGTGGCAGCAGGTCGAGCAATACATGCGCCGCACCATCCTCGAAAACGGCTACCAGGAAGTGAAGACGCCCCAGATCGTCGATCGCTCGCTGTGGGAGAAGTCCGGTCACTGGGGTATGTATTCCGACCTCATGTTCACGACGCAGTCCGAAAAGCACGACTACGCCGTGAAGCCGATGAACTGCCCGTGCCACATCCAGATCTTCAATCAGGGTTTGAAGAGCTATCGCGACCTGCCGTTGCGCATGGCCGAGTTCGGCTCCTGCCATCGCAACGAACCGTCGGGCTCCTTGCACGGCATCATGCGCGTGCGCAACTTCGTGCAGGACGATGCCCACATCTTCTGCGCCGAGGACCAGGTGCAGGCGGAATCCGCGGCCTTCATCAGCCTGCTGCAGAAGGTTTATGCCGATTTCGGCTTCACCGAGATCCTGATCAAGCTGTCCACGCGTCCGGAAAAGCGCGTCGGAACCGACGAACAGTGGGATGCGGCCGAGGCTGCGCTCGCGGCGGCGCTCGATGCGCAAGGGCTCGCCTATGAGCTGCAGCCGGGCGAGGGCGCCTTCTACGGGCCGAAGATCGAGTTCTCGCTCAAGGACTGCCTCAATCGCGTGTGGCAGTGCGGCACGCTGCAGCTCGACTTCAATCTGCCCGTGCGTCTCGGTGCCGAATATGTCGCCGAGGACAACACGAAGAAATTCCCGGTGATGCTGCACCGCGCGATCCTCGGCTCGCTCGAGCGCTTCATCGGCATCCTCATCGAGCACTTCGCCGGCGCACTGCCGCTGTGGCTCTCGCCGGTGCAGGCCGTGGTGCTGAACATCTCCGAAGGTCAGTCGGAATATGCGACGGAAGTCACAAAACGCTTGAAGCGGGCGGGTTTCCGGGTCGAGGCGGATTTGCGTAACGAAAAGATTACCTATAAAATCCGCGAACATAGCGTGCACAAGCTGCCTTACCAGATCGTCATCGGCGAGAAGGAAAAGGCGGCAGGCCTCGTTGCCGTGCGTGCCCGAGGGGGCCAAGACCTTGGCCAGATGACCCTCGATACCCTGATCGAGCGTTGGCAGCGCGAAGTTCAAGCGCGGTCGGCCTCGATTTGATTTTTGGCATTCGTGGAGAACTGAACCATCGCTCAAGAGAAAAAGCAGCGCGTCAATGAGGAGATCAGCGCGCCCGAAGTTCGTCTGCTCGGTGAAGACGGCGAACCGATCGGTATTGTTTCCCTGAGAACGGCTCTCGAGGCGGCAGAAGAAGCCGGCCTCGATCTTGTCGAAATTGCGCCGATGGCGCAGCCCCCGGTCTGTCGTGTGATGGACTTCGGCAAGTTCAAGTATCAGGAACAGAAGAAGGCCCACGAAGCCAAGCTCAAGCAGAAGCAGGTGCAGATCAAGGAAGTGAAGCTGCGCCCGGCGACTGACGAGAACGACTACCAGATCAAGTTGCGCAACCTCAAGCGCTTCCTTGAAGAAGGTGACAAGTGCAAGGTGACGCTGCGTTTTCGCGGTCGGGAAATGGCGCACCAGGAATTCGGTCTGCGTCAGCTCGAGCGGATCAAGGCCGATCTGGAAGAGCACGGCCAGGTCGAGCAGATGCCCAAGATGGAAGGGCGTCAGATGGTGATGGTCATCGCGCCGATCAAGAAGAATCGCTGATCGCGACGAAGAATCTGCCTTCCTCCCTCGGGCGGGAGGCAAACCCCGGCGAATGTTGGTCGCCGGAAAACAAGTGGTGTCGGGTTGAAAATGCGCCGCAGGGCGACGCTACCTGACGTCATTCATAAACTTTGGAGTTAGCAATGCCGAAGATGAAGACCAAGAGCGGAGCCGCCAAGCGGTTCAAGGTCCGCGCTAGTGGTGGGATCAAGCGGTCCCAGGCGTTCAAGCGCCACATCCTTACCAAGAAGACCACCAAGAGCAAGCGCCAGCTGCGCGGCATGACGGAAGTCCACGCCGCCGACGAGAAGCTGATCCGCGCCATGCTGCCTTACGCTTGATAGGAGACCGCCATGCCCCGAGTTAAACGTGGTGTAACCGCCCGCGCACGTCACAAGAAGGTTCTCGATCAGGCCAAGGGTTACCGCGGCCGCCGCAAGAACGTATACCGCATCGCCAAGCAGGCGGTGATGAAGGCCGGTCAGTACGCCTACCGTGACCGTCGTCAGCGCAAGCGCCAGTTCCGTGCCCTGTGGATCGCCCGTATCAACGCCGCTGCGCGTGAAGTCGGTCTGACCTACAGCACCTTCATGAACGGCCTGAAGAAGGCTGCGATCGAAGTTGACCGCAAGGTGCTGGCCGACCTGGCCGTGTTCGACAAGCCCGCTTTTGCGGCGCTCGCAGATCAGGCCCGGGCCAAACTCGCTGCGTAATCGAACGCAGCACGAAAAAAGGAGGCCTGGCCTCCTTTTTTTTTCCTGAATTTTCCACGGCAAGCAAATGGATAAGCTCGATCAACTCGTTCAACAGGCTGCGGCCGAGTTCGCCGCGGCAGCGGACGGCGCCCAGCTGGAACAGGCCAAGGCGCGCTTTCTCGGCAAGACGGGCGTGCTCACCGAACAGCTCAAGGGGCTCGGCAAACTCGCGCCCGAAGAGCGCCGCGCAGCCGGTGCCGAGATCAACCGCGCCAAGGACGCGATCGAGGCGGCGCTCGAAGCCCGCCGCAATGCCCTGCGCGAAGCCGTCCTGCTCGCCCAGCTCGCCGCCGAAGCGCTCGACGTGACGCTGCCCGGGCGCGGCACCTCGGTCGGCGGTCTGCACCCCGTGAGCCGCACTCTGGAGCGCATCGAAGGGCTGTTCCGCTCGATCGGCTTCGTCGTCGCCGACGGCCCCGAGATCGAGACCGACTGGCACAACTTCACCGCGCTCAACACGCCGGAAAACCACCCGGCGCGTTCGATGCACGACACCTTCTACCTCGAAGGTAACGACGAGGTGCTGTTGCGCACGCATACCAGTCCCGTGCAAGTGCGCGCGATGCTCGATCACGCCGCTCGCCATGCCGGGGCCGAACACATGCCCGAGCTGCGCATCATCGCGCCGGGCCGCGTGTACCGCGTCGATTCCGACGCCACACATTCGCCGATGTTCCATCAGGTAGAAGGCCTGTGGGTCGGCGAGAACGTCAGCTTCGCCGACCTCAAGGGCGTGATCGCCGACTTCCTGCGCAAGTTCTTCGAAACGGAAGACCTGCAGGTGCGTTTCCGTCCCTCGTTCTTCCCTTTCACCGAGCCCAGTGCCGAGATCGACGTCGCCTTCATGAGCGGCGCGCTCAAGGGGCGCTGGCTCGAGATCGCCGGCTGCGGCATGGTGCATCCGAACGTGCTGCGTTTCGGCGGCATCGATCCCGAACGCTACACGGGCTTTGCCTTCGGCATGGGGCCGGATCGCCTCACGATGCTGCGCTATGGCGTCAACGATCTGCGCCTGTTCTTCGAAGGCGACCTGCGCTTCTTGAGCCAATTCAGGTAATCGAATCATGCAATTCTCGGAACAGTGGCTGCGGAGCCTCGTCAATCCTCCGCTCGACAGCGAGGCGCTCGGACATCTCCTGACGATGGCCGGCCTCGAGGTGGAAGAATCCGCGTCGGTTGCGCCGCCCTTTACGGGCGTCGTCGTCGCCCGCATCGTCGAGGCGGAAAAGCATCCCAATGCCGACAAGCTGAAGTTGTGCAAGGTCGACGCGGGGCAAGGGGAGCTGCTGCAGATCGTCTGCGGTGCGCCCAATGCGGCCGTCGGCATGAAGGTCCCGTGCGCCGTCGTCGGTGCGAAGCTGCCTGGATTCGAGATCAAGGCCGCCAAGCTTCGCGGCGTGGAGTCCTTCGGCATGCTGTGCTCGGCGCGCGAGCTGGGCTTGTCGGAAGATCACGCCGGGCTGATGGATCTTCCGGCGGATGCGCCGATCGGCACGAGCCTGCGCGACTACCTGGCGCTCGACGACACGCTGTTCACGATCAAGCTCACGCCCAACCGTTCGGATTGCCTGAGTCTGCTCGGGGTCGGACGCGAGGTTGCGGCGCTGACCGGCCAGGCCTTGTCGGCACCGCTGGTCGTGACGATTCCGGCGACGATCGACGACCGTCGCGCCATCGTCCTTGATGCGCCGGCCGCGTGCCCGCGTTATTGCGGGCGCATCGTGCGCGGTGTCGATGCGAAGGCGCCGACGCCGGACTGGATGAAGCAGCGGCTGCAGCGTTCCGGCATCCGTTCGATCAGCGCCCTCGTCGACATCACGAACTACGTGATGCTCGAGCTCGGCCAGCCCCTGCATGCCTTTGACAATGCGCGCCTGTCCGGTGCCATTCACGTGCGGTATCCGCGCGAGGGCGAACAGGTGCTGCTGCTCAACGAGCAGACCGTCACCCCGGCGGCCGACACCCTGCTGATCGCCGACGAGGCGCGTGCCTTGGCGTTGGCGGGCATCATGGGGGGGGAGGACAGCGGGATCACGCTCGACACCACCGACATGTTCCTCGAGAGCGCCTTCTTTGCGCCCGATGCGATCGCGGGACGCGCGCGCAGCTACGGTTTCGTGTCCGACGCGTCGCACCGCTTCGAGCGTGGCGTGGACTTCGAGCTCGCGGCCAGCGCGATCGAGCGCGCGACGCAGCTGATCCTCGAGATTTGCGGCGGCGCCGCGGGGCCGGTGGTCGAGGCGGTGTCGAAAGAACACCTGCCGGCGCGCAAGCCGGTCCGTCTGCGCCCGGCACGCGCCCGCCGCCTGCTCGGCATCCGCCCCGATGACGCCGAGATCGAGAAACTCCTCAATGGAGTGCACCTCGGTGTCCACCGGGAGGGAGAGGACCTGTTGGTCGTGCCTCCGTCCTTCCGCTTCGACATCGAGATCGAAGAGGACCTGATCGAGGAGATCGCGCGTCTCTATGGTTACGACAATATCCCGGCGGTGCCGCCGCAGGGAGGGCTGGCGATGCTGGACCGTTCCGAGTCCGGCCGCAGCGCCTGGGATGTCCGGCATCTGCTGGCCGGACGCGACTACCAGGAGGTCGTCAACTACGCATTCGTCGAAGAGGCATGGGAGCGCGACTTTTGTGCCAACGAGACGCCGATTCGGCTCGCCAACCCGATCGCCAGCCAGATGAGCGTGATGCGCAGCAGCCTCATTCCGGGGCTTGCCGGCAACCTCGTCGCGAACCGCAAGCGCCAGCTGAACCGCGTGCGCGTGTTCGAGATCGGGCGCTGCTTCGAACGCAAAGCGGACGGCGAGCCCGTCGCGGGCTTCCATCAGCCGGTGCGTGTCGCCGGTCTTGCGGCCGGGCCGGCGCTGCCCGAGCAGTGGGGCGCGCCGACGCGTAATGTCGATTTCTACGACGTCAAGGGCGACGTCGAGGCGCTGTTCGCCCCGCGCGCACTGAAATTCGAGCCTGTTTCGGAGCCCGCGCTCCATCCCGGTCGCGCTGCGGCGGTGCTGCTCGACGGGCGTCGCATCGGCGTCGTCGGCGAACTGCATCCGGTGTGGGTGCAGCGTTATGACCTGGGCACTGCGCCGGTGGTGTTCGAGCTCGACATGGATGGCGTGCTGCTCGCCGATCTGCCCGCTTATGCGGAGATCTCGCGGCAGCCCGCGGTGACCCGCGACCTCGCGCTGGTGGTCGAGCAGGCGCTGCCGGTGGCGCGCGTCATCGACGTGCTGAAAGAGTCCGCGCCGGCCATCGTGAAGGCGGTCGAACTCTTCGATGTGTACCATGGCAAGGGCATCGATCCGGGGAAAAAGAGCCTTGCGTTCAGGGTGTTGATGCAAGATACTCAGCGGACGCTTGAGGATGCGGAGGTGGATGCCGCAGTCACTGCGATTGTGCGTCACGCTGAAACTGTGCTCGGTGCCCGCTTGCGTGGATAGTCCCAGAATGAACGTAACCCTGACCAAAGCAGAGCTGGCCGACATGCTGTTCGAGCGTGTCGGCCTCAACAAGCGTGAAGCCAAGGACATGGTGGAAGGCTTCTTCGAGGAGATTCGCCTGGCCCTCGAGAAGGGCGAGTCGGTGAAGCTCTCCGGGTTCGGCAACTTCCAGCTGCGCGACAAGCCGCAACGGCCCGGACGCAATCCGAAGACGGGCGAGGAGATTCCGATCACCGCCCGCCGTGTTGTCACCTTCCATGCCAGTCAGAAGCTGAAGGCAGCCGTGGAGCAGCTGAGCGATGCAGGCAAGCAGCCATAACGAGGCCTCCGGGCCTCTGCCGCCGATTCCGGCCAAGCGCTACTTCACGATCGGTGAGGTGAGCGAGCTGTGCGCGGTGAAGCCTCATGTGCTGCGTTACTGGGAGCAGGAGTTCACCCAGCTCAAGCCGGTGAAGCGCCGCGGCAATCGCCGCTACTACCAGCATCACGAAGTGCTGCTGGTGCGTCGCATCCGAGAGCTCCTGTACGACGAGGGTTTCACGATCTCGGGTGCGCGCAACAAGCTCGGCGAGTCGGCAATCCATCAGCAGGAAGAGGCGGAGGAATCCGATCGGCTGCGTGAAGCCCTTGCCGGGGTGCGGGCGGAGATCGTCGCGACGCTCGCCGTGCTGAAAGCGTGATTCGGCACTGGCAAATTCCATTTGTGCTGCTATAATGGCGGCTTGTGTCGGGGCGTAGCGCAGCCTGGTAGCGCACTTGCATGGGGTGCAAGGGGTCGCGAGTTCGAATCCCGCCGCCCCGACCAATAAATTCAAACAAGAACCGGCCGCTGGCCGGTTTTTGCTTTTCTGCACTCCGTCGGGGTGGCCGGGCGAGGGTGTGTCGGTGTGCTAAGATGCTTCGCCGCTTCTGCGATACATCCGGCCTCGCGTCGTGGCTTGTATCCCTCCGAACGGAAAAAACATGCGCATTCTGGTCAGCAACGACGACGGTTATTTTGCTCCTGGCATCGCCGCCCTGGCGGCAGCCCTGGCCGAGGTTGGGGACGTGACCGTCGTGGCGCCCGAGCGCGACCGCAGCGGCGCGAGCAACTCGCTGACCCTCGATCGCCCCCTGTCGCTGCGCCGTGCCGCCAACGGGTTCCATTTCGTCAATGGAACGCCCACGGACTGCGTGCATCTTGCCGTGACCGGAATGCTCGATCACCTGCCGGACATGGTCGTGTCGGGGGTCAATCACGGCGCCAACATGGGTGACGATACGCTGTATTCCGGTACCGTCGCGGCAGCTACCGAGGGCTACCTGCTCGGCGTGCCGTCGATCGCGATTTCCCTGGTGAGCAAGCAGGCGAGCGATTTTTCCGCCGCGGCGCGGGTGGCGCGGGACCTCGCCGCGCGTTTCCAGCGCGAGCCGTTCCGGCAGCCCGTGCTGCTCAATGTGAACGTCCCGGATCGACCGTACGAGGAGCTGCGCGGACACAGGATCACGCGGCTGGGCAAGCGCCACAAGGCCGAGCCGGTCATCCGCAGCGTCACGCCGCGCAACGAGACGGTGTATTGGGTCGGGCCCGCGGGCCAGGCTGCCGACGCCGGTGAAGGAACCGACTTCCACGCTGTGGCGGAAGGCTATGTCTCGATTACGCCGCTGCAGATCGACCTGACGCATTACAACCTGATGTCGGGGGTCTCGGAGTGGCTGGCGCGATGAGCCTGCGCCGCCCGGATGCGGGCCAGGCCGCGACACGTGCGCGGGGCCGCATGGTGGAGCGTCTGCGCGCCCAGGGCATCCGGGATGAAAAGGTGCTCGCGGCGATGATGCAGGTGCCGCGGCACGCCTTTGTGGAAGAGGGGCTGGCGTACAGCGCGTATGACGACACGGCCTTGCCCATCGGCTATCAGCAGACCATTTCGCAGCCCTTCGTGGTGGCGAAGATGATCGAGACGCTGCGCGCCGGCCGCGAACTCGGGCGGACGCTGGAGGTCGGAGCCGGTTGTGGTTACCAGGCCGCGGTGTTGTCCTTCGTTGCTACCGAGGTCTATGCGGTGGAGCGCATCCGGCCCTTGCTCGATGTTGCGCGCGAAAATCTCCGGCCCCTGCGACTGCCCAACGTGCGCCTGAAATGTGCCGATGGCACGATGGGTTTGCCCGAGGCGGCGCCATATGACACGATTATTGTTGCGGCTGCCGCGCCGAGCGTGCCGGCGTCACTCAAGGAGCAGCTTGCCCCGGGCGGGCGGCTCATGCTGCCGGTGGGAGGCGCGGAGCAAAGGCTCGTGATGATCGAGCGGCAGGGGAATGTTTTCAGGGAGAGTCGCCTCGAAGCTGTGCGGTTCGTCCCATTATTGACTGGTACGGAATGAATGATTCAGTGAAGTTTGGTCCTGTGCACCGCTGGTTGACGCTATGCGGTCTGGTCGCCGTCCTCGTGGGATGTGCGGCCCCCCGGCCTGCCCCCGTCAGGGACGGTACGCCACCGCCTGCGGCCGAGGCTGCCGTCGGTGCGGTGCCGAAGGCCGAAGCTCCGACGCACGTGGTGCGTCCCGGGGATACCTTGTTGGGGATTGCGCGGCAGTATGGCGTCACGGTGAAGGATCTGGTCGCCTGGAACGGCCTTGCGGACCCTAACCAGATCCATGTCGGTCAGGCCTTGCGGGTCGGCGCTGCGCCGGCCGCGAGCCCTGCCGCTGCGGCCGGTGCGACCTCCGGCGCGGTGGCGCAGCCGATCGCCATCACGCAACCGGTCGACGTCCAGGCGGTAAAGGCTCCGGGCGAAGCCGCGCCGCCGGCGGCGGGCGGCCTCAAGCAGGAACCGCGCGGGGGCAAGCAGCCATATAGCGACGAGGCTTGGGCCTCGCTGAATCCGCGCGCGAGCGCCCCTTCGACGCCTCCCCCTGCTGCGCCGGAGCCGGACAAGGCGCCGGGCAACACTGCGTGGCTGTGGCCGGCCTCCGGCCAGGTGATCGAGACGTTCGATGAGAGCACGAACAAGGGCGTCGACATTGCCGGCAAGGCCGGGGATCCGGTGGTGGCCTCGGCGGGCGGCAAGGTGGTGTACTCGGGAAGCGGCTTGCGCGGCTATGGAAAACTGGTCATCATCAAGCACGATGCGAATTACCTTACAGCCTATGCGCATAACCAGCAGCTGCTGGTGAAGGAAGGCGATTCGGTGTTGAAAGGCCAGAAGATTGCAGAACTCGGAAGCACCGACGCTGATCGTCCCAAGGTGCATTTCGAGATCCGCAAGCAGGGCCGCCCTGTGGATCCGCTGAAGTATTTGCCTGCACGCTGACGAGGAGGCTATGTACGATCCGGCAAGTCATGACGATGTAGAGAGTCAGGAACCGGATCTGCCCCTCGAGGTGGAGGTTTTTGTCGAGCGTGCCGCGCCGGCGTTCGAGAACGAGTTCCTCAGCGACGTCACCCAGATCTACCTCAACGAGATCGGCGCGAATCCGCTGCTGACCGCGGAAGAGGAGGCAGCGTTGGCGCGGCGGGTGAGGGTGGGCGATTTCCAGGCCCGCCAGACGATGATAGAGCGCAACCTGCGCTTGGTCGTCAATATCGCCAAGCATTACCTCAATCGCGGCATTCCGCTGCTCGACCTGGTCGAGGAGGGCAACCTCGGCCTGATGCACGCGCTGGAGAAGTTCGATCCCGAGCGCGGGTTCCGTTTCTCGACCTACGCGACGTGGTGGATACGCCAGAACATCGAGCGCGCGATCATGAACCAGTCGCGCACGATCCGCCTGCCGGTCCACGTGGTGAAGGAACTCAACCAGGTCCTGCGCGCCCAGCGCAGCCTGGAGGCGGCCGGCAACGGCGAGTTCACGCTGGAGCAGGTCGCGACGATGCTGGACAAGTCGGTCGACGAAGTGCGGGCGATCCTGTCCCTTAGCGAGCACACGGCCTCGCTGGATGCGCCGCTGGATATCGATCCGACGCTTTCGATCGGCGAGTCGCTGGCCGATGATCAGGCCGCGTCGCCCGACCTGTCGATTCAGGATGCCGAGGTCGAGGCGCTGATCCGCGAATGGATCGGCATGCTCAACGAGAAGCAGCGCCTGGTCATCCGTCACCGCTACGGGCTGGACGAGTGCGAGGTGATGACGCTGGAGGAACTCGCCGCACGTCTGTCATTGACGCGCGAACGGGTGCGCCAGATCCAGCTCGAGGCGCTGAGCCAGTTGCGGCGCACGGTCAAGCGGCGCGGCATCTCGCGCGACGAGCTGCTCTGACTTGCCCTGGCACCTGCTCCCGTAGCCGGTGCGTTTCTCCTACCGCTCCGTGGTCGTGCTTGCGTACTGGTCGCGCAGGGCGCGTGCGAGTTCGTACACGGCCATCGCGTAGAAGCTGCTTTTGTTGTAGCGGGTGATCACGTAGAAGTTGCGGTAGCCGAGCCAGTATTCGGTGGGGGCGCCCGGAGTGGCGAGGTCGACGAGCGTTGCCGGTGCTGCCGGAGGGTTGGCGCTGGCGGCGACGATTCCGGCGGCGGCGAGCGCCTCGGGCGCGAGTGAGGGTTCGATGCCGGCATCGACGAGCGCCTGCGCGTTCGCTTCGGCAGGAACGAGGGCGGGGATGGCGACGGTTTCGCCGCGCACCCAGCCGTGGCGCGCGAGGTAGTTCGCGACGCTGCCTATCGCGTCGATGGGCTCGTTGTCGAAATCGATCTGGCCGTTGCCGTCGAAGTCCACGGCATAGTTGCGGATGCTGCTGGGCAGGAATTGGGGGTAGCCGAGCGCGCCGGCGTAGGAGCCGTAGTAAGAGAGCGGGTCGCGGACCTGTTCGCGGGCGAGCAGGAACAATTGCTCCAGCTCCCCGCGGAAGAGCGCCGCGCGCGGCGGGTAGTCGAAGGCCAGGGTGGCGAGGGCCGAGACCGTCTCGAAGTTGCCAGTGTTCCGCCCGTAAAAGGTTTCCACGCCGATGATGGCGACGATGATTTCGGGCGGCACGCCGAACTGATCGGCGGCCTTCTGCAGCGCGCCGGCGTGCGCCTGCCAGAAGGCGATGCCGCCTTCGATGCGCTTGCCGTCGAGGAAGCGTGCGCGGTAACGCTGCCACGAGCGCGTGCCGGGTGTTGTCGGCGGGCGGATGAGGTCGATGACGCGGGACTCGTGGCGGGCCTGTCCGAGCGCTGCGAGTACCGCACTGCGCTCGAAGCCGTGTTTTTCCTGCATCGAATCCGCGAAGCGCAGGGCTTCGGGGTGTTCGGCATAGGTGCCGCTGGCGAGTCCCGGCAGCGAGATCAGCCCGAGGCTCAGTGTTGCGGCGGCAAGGGTTCGTTTCATTTCAGCTTCAGTCTCCGGATGGATCGGGCGAGCAGCCGCACGCTGCGCGGGTCGGCCGGTTGTGCGCCGTAGCGCAGGCTGGCGTAGCGTTCGCTGATCGCGCGCAGGGGGGCGGCGCGCCCGGGAAAGGTCATTGCCAGCCGTTTGCCGTAATCGAGCGGCCCTTCCCACGGGTGCCTGCCCGCGCCGTGGCGGGCGAGCTTGCGGGAAAAGCGTGCCCAGGCGGCGTCGAGCGGGTCGCGACGCCTGCGCTGCGCAAAGGCCCAGGCCATGAGCAGCAGCATCAAGGTCGTCGCCGAGACGCCGAGGAGCATGGCCAGCATGCGCCAGTCGGGCTGGCGGAATCCGATCCGTTCGAGCAGGTCGCGTTGCCGGTCCGAATTGTATCCAAGAACCCATTGGTTCCATGTATTCGACAGGGCTTCCCAACGGTGCCGCATGTCGCGCAGCCAGTCGAGGCCGGGGCGCCGGAGCAGCGGCAGTGCGTCCCATTCCTGCAGTGCGGCGCTCAGGCCGGACTCGATGCGGGCCGGAGCCGACAGCGCGGTGGGGTCGACGCGAACCCAGCCGCGTCCGGCGAGCCACACTTCCGCCCAGGCATGCGCGTCCGACTGTCGCACGACAAGGCTGCCGTCCACGGGGTTGATCTCTCCGCCCTGATAGCCGGTGACGACGCGGGCCGGCAAGCCGGCTGCGCGCATCAGGAACACGAAGGCCGAAGCGAAATGTTCGCAGAAGCCCTGCCTGGTGTCGAAGAGGAACTCGTCGACCGCGTGGGTGCCGAGAAGGGGAGGGTTGAGGGTATATGTGAGGCCCATGCCGCGCATGCGTTCGAGGGTGCCGGCGAGGATCGCGGCCGGGTTGGCGCTCTTTGCCGCAATCTCGAGTGCAAGCGCCCTGCCTCGCGGGTTGACGTCGGCGGGCAGCCTTCGTGCTTCGGCGAGCACGAAGGCGCTCTCGTCCTTGCCTACGGTTGTCGCCGGATACGACCGTAGTTCGACGCGCGTGCGCGTGCGCAGCGGTTGTTCGGCGAGCAGGCGGTAGTCGCCGGCGTAGCGTGCCTTGGGGACGTTTGCGGCCGGAAAGTCGAGCGCGAGGAGCCAGGGCTGGTTGTGCGGTTCGAGCGTGAGGCGGTATTCGTAGGCGCGGCCCGAAGGTGCGTAGCCGGGCGCCGCGGCGATCGTGCTGAATCCCGGCCGCCAGGTTCGCCCGTCGTAGCGGGAGAGCACCGGACCGCGCCAATAGCGCTGGGGCGGTGGGGGGGGAGGGCCGTTGAACTCGGCGCGGAAGGCGATGGCGTCCGACAGGCCGAGCTGGCTGATCGAGCCCGGGGTCATGGTGTCGGAGAGGCCGGTCATGCCGCTGTAGGCGTCCGAGGGCAGGCCCCACAGCGGTCCCTGCACGCGCGGGAACAGCACGAACAGGACAAGCATGAAGGGCAGCCCCTGGGCGAGGAGTAGCGTGCTGGTCCGCAGTTGCGCGGCGGGCCGCGCGGCGGCGTCCTCGAGGCTGAGGAGGGTGGTGGTGGTGAGCAGCGCGCCGGCAAGCGCGAGCGCGGCAATGCCCGGCGTCTGGTTGTAGAAAAACAGGCCGAGTTGCAGGAAGTAGGCGAGCAGGACGGCTGCACGCAGATCGCGCGTGGTGTGCGATTCGAGGAGTTTCAGGCACAGCAGCACGGCAAGCAGTGCAACGCCGGGATCCTTGCCGAAGAAATGGCCGAATTCGAGCCGCACGCCGATCCCCGCCGCAATCGCAACCAGCAGGATCAGCAACTGTCGGGGGGGCTTTCCGCGCCGCCACAGCAGTGCGGCGCGGATGGCAATGAGGCTGGTGCAGAGGGCGATCAGCCAGTAGGGGAGTTCGACCGCGTGGGGCGCAAGGGTCGCCGTTACGGCGGCGAGCAGCCAGCCGAGTTGGGCGGACGTGGGCGCTCGCATTTCAGGCATTGGCCGCGCCGTCCGTTCCGAAGAGGGCGAGATGGCGCAGGCAGTTCGCAATGTGTTCGGATCCTTGTCCAGGGGCGATGCTGGCCGCGGGCAGCGTCAGGGAGAAGGCGAGCCCCCTCTGCTCCGCGGCCACGATCCATGCCGTCATGCGCGAGAGGCGCGCTTCGGCGCCAAGGTCCGCGGGGAGATCGTTCCAGTCGAGATGGATCTTCCCCCCATCCATGCCGGTGAATTGCTTGGTGAGCATGGGGCCGCCGCGGGCGAGCGTCTTCCATGCCACTTGCCGCGGGGAGTCTGCGGGCTGGTGGCGGCGAAGGCCGGCAAAGTCGTCGTCGCCGGCCGACCCGGCCCGCCGCCCCGGTGTGCTCGACGGGCCTTCCGGCAGCGGCGGCGGGTTCGGTTCAGGAGTCGGGTAGACGAGGCAGCGCTGATCGGGCACCAGCACGCTCCAGGCCCGGATCAGGCCGAGGGGGTAGGTCGTTTCGATGCGGACGCGGCCGAGCGTCATCCAGCCGCGCGCCGTCGTCGCTACCGGTATGTTCACGTCGGCACGGTCTTCCGCGTCGATCTCGAACGGCACCTCCGCCCCGCGCGCTCCGAGGCGCAGCGATGGCCGTCGCGCATGCCGGCGATTGCCTACGATGATGTGGAAACCGGCGCGTTCGCCGGCAAAGACCGGCTCGGCGCGTCCCGGTGCGAAGGACAGGTGCAGCAGGTTGCGAAATGCATGCACGATGCTTGCGACCGCCACCCCGCCGAGAAGGAATACCAAGGCGTAGCCGAGGCTCAGGTTGTAGTTTATCGATGCGATCAGCATGACGAGGAGTGCAGCCGCGAAGGCCAGGCCTGCAGGTGTCGGCAGCACGTAGATGCGCCGCTGGCCGAGCACGATCGGGGCGGGTTCCGGCGGTCCGATGCGAAACAGCAGGCGATCGAGCGCGACGCGCACGCGGAGGAGATGGCGACGCCAATCGCCAAGGCGATGACGCGAAGCGTCGGGGCGCGCGGGCATCAGACGACGGCTACGTCGCGCACGAGCTGGGCGAGCACCTCGGGTGTCACGCTGCGCCCGTCGCCTGCGGTGTGCAGGCGATGGGCGGCGACGTGCGGGAAGACGGTCTGGACGTCCTCGGGGAGGACGTGGTCGCGCCCCGCGATGAGCGCCCACGCCCGCGCC
Source organism: Aromatoleum evansii (assembly GCF_012910805.1). GTDB lineage: Bacteria > Pseudomonadota > Gammaproteobacteria > Burkholderiales > Rhodocyclaceae > Aromatoleum > Aromatoleum evansii. The sequence goes on along the minus strand of NZ_WTVK01000007.1, from coordinate 11,357 downwards.
GCGGCGATCAGGCCCAGGCCGGCGCGCGGGCTCAGGCCGGTGACGAGCTCGGGGCTGTGGCGGGTGCGGGTCAGCAGTGCCTGGACGTAATCGATGAGCCGTTCGGATACGGCGACGGCGTGCGCTGCCTGCTGCATCGCGAGGAGATCTTCGGGCTGGACCACGGCCTGCTGGCGTTCAAGCAGTTCGCGCCGGTCCTCGCCCATCAGCAGCGCCCGTTCCGCGCTGCGATCGGGGTAGCCCAGGCGGATCCTCAGCAGGAAGCGGTCGAGCTGGCTCTCGGGCAGCGGGAAGGTGCCGATCTGATGGGACGGGTTCTGCGTTGCGATGACGAAGAAGGGATCGGGGAGCGGATGCGTCTCGCTGTCTGCGGTGACCTGGCGTTCCTCCATGGCTTCGAGGAGGGCGCTCTGGGTCTTGGGTGTGGCGCGGTTGATCTCGTCGGCGAGGATGAGCTGGCTGAAGATCGGGCCGGGATGGAAACGGAAGCTGCCCGCTTCGCGATCGAAGATCGAAACCCCGACGATGTCGGCGGGGAGCAGGTCGCTCGTGAACTGGATGCGCTGGAAGTGCAGCCCGATGAGGCGTGCGATGACGTGTGCGAGCGTCGTCTTGCCCACCCCGGGGAGATCCTCTATCAGCAGGTGTCCGCGCGCGATGAGGCAGGCCAGCGCAAGCCGCAACTCGCGATCCTTGCCGAGGATGATGCAGTTGGCGGCTTCTAGAACGCGAATTGCGTAACGATGGGGCATGGCGCGGGCGCACTGTGAAATTCACCGGGAAGCGGTGATAATAGAGCAAAGACCGACAGGACGCGCCCTTCAAGGACGCGCCGATTTCAGGGCAGGGATGCGGGACGCTTCGCCCGCACGCGAGAGAGGGGGGGTATGACGACGACTGCGTTCATCACGCACCGCGATTGCTGGCTGCACGACATGGGAACCTTCCATCCGGAATGTCCGGATCGGCTGGCGGCCATCAATGATCGGCTGATTGCCGCCGGTCTCGACATGTACCTTTCGTTCTACGATGCCCCGCTGGCGACCGAGGAGCAGATCGTCCGGGTGCATCCGACGAATTATCTCGCGGAGCTCAATGCCAGCGTGCCCGACCACGGCATCCGCCACCTCGACCCCGATACCGCGATGAGTCCGGGAACGATGAAGGCTGCACTGCGTTCGGCCGGCGCCGGTGTGCTGGCGACGGATCTGGTGCTGAAGGGCGAAATCGAAAATGCGTTCTGCGCCGTGCGTCCGCCGGGCCATCACGCGGAGCGCGGCAAGGCGATGGGGTTCTGTTTCCTGAACAACGTGGCCATCGCGGCGCGTCATGCGCTCGAGGCGCACGGGTTGGAGCGCGTGGCGATCGTCGATTTCGACGTGCATCACGGCAACGGCACGGAAGACGCCTTCAGCGACGACCCGCGGGTGCTCATGGTGAGCATCTTCCAGCATCCTTTCTATCCGTACAGCGGTGCGGACTGCACGGCCCCGAACATGGTCAACGTGCCCGTGCCTGCAGGCACGCGCGGCGACGCCTTCCGCACCATCGTCACCGAGCGCTGGGTGCCGGCGCTGAGGGAGCACAAGCCGCAGATGGTCTTCATCTCGGCGGGCTTCGATGCGCATTACGAGGACGACATGGGTTCGGTCGGGCTGGTCGAATCGGACTACGTGTGGGTGACCCAGCAGATCAAGGCAGTGGCCGAGGAATGCGGGCACAAGAACATCGTGTCCATCCTCGAGGGCGGTTATTCGCTGTCATCGCTGGCGCGCTCGGTCGTCGCGCACGTCAAGGCGCTTGCCGACCTTTGAGCACCAGCTTGCGGGGCGCCCGTAGCGGATCCTGCGGGCGCGCGCGGGATCCTCGGGACCGTCCCGAGAGCAAGCCACTGGCCGTCCGGCTTCGATCAGGTAGAATCGGTTCTTTTAATTTTCGGCCGCTTCCATGATTACCGGATCGATTGTCGCCATCGTCACCCCGATGAACGAAGATGGCAGCCTGGACATTCCGCGCCTGCGCACCCTGATCGACTTCCACGTTGCCGAGGGAACCGACGGTATCGTCATCGTCGGAACGACCGGCGAGTCGCCCACGGTGAACGTCGAAGAACACTGCGAGCTGATCCGCGTCGCGGTCGAGCATGCCGCAGGACGCATCCCGGTCATCGCCGGGACCGGCGCGAACTCGACCGCCGAGGCCGTCGAGCTCGCCCGCTTCGCGCAGAAGGCCGGCGCCGTGGCGCACCTGTCGGTGGTGCCGTACTACAACAAGCCGACTCAGGAAGGCCTGTACCGCCACTACCGTTCGATCGCCGAGGCGGTCGAACTGCCCCTGATCCTGTACAACGTGCCGGGGCGCACCGTGGCGGACCTGTCCAACGACACCGCGCTGCGCCTGGCCCAGATTCCCAATATCGTCGGCATCAAGGATGCGACAGGCAGCATCGACCGTGCTTGCGACCTGATCGAGCGCGCGCCCAAGGACTTCGCCTTGTACACCGGTGACGACATGACCGGCATGGCTTTCATGCTGCTGGGCGGGCATGGGGCGATCTCGGTGACGGCCAACGTCGCCCCGCGCGCGATGCATGAGATGTGCGCCGCAGCGATCGCCGGCGACGCGATCAAGGCGCGCGAGATCAATGCGCGGCTGGTCGGCCTGCATCGCGACCTGTTCTGCGAGGCCAATCCGATCCCGGTGAAGTGGGCGGTCGAGCAGATGGACCTGATCGGCTCGGGCATCCGCCTGCCGCTCACGCCGCTGTCCGAGGGCTTGCACGAGCGGGTGCGTGCGGCGATGCGTCGTGCCGGCGTGAACGTCTGATTTTTCCTGGAATTACCGAAACTCATGAATCGTACCTTGCGTACTGCGGCTTCGCTGCTCGGCGCGGCCATCGCCCTGTCGGGTTGTTCCGGCTCCCTCGTCGAATCCAAGAAGATCGATTACAAGAGCGCACGGCAGCTGCCGTCGCTGGAAATCCCGCCTGACCTCACGGCGCCCACCCGCGACGATCGCTATGTGGTGCCGGACGTTTCGCCCAAGGGCGTGGCGACCTATTCGGCTTATGCGACCGATCGCGCGCAGCCCCAGCCGGCCGCGAGCGAGCAGCAGGTGCTGCCCAAGGTCGAGAGCATGCGCGTCGAGCGTGCGGGCACCCAGCGCTGGCTGGTGGTCCAGGGCTCGGCAGACGCCATGTGGCCCAAGGTCAAGGACTTCTGGCTTGAAACGGGCTTCATCCTCAACATCGAGCGTCCTGAAGTGGGCGTGATGGAGACGGACTGGGCCGAGGATCGCGCGAAGATCCCGCAGGACTTCATCCGCTCGGCGCTGGGCAAGGTGCTCGACGGCGTGTTCTCGACGCCGGTGCGCGACAAGTTCCGCACGCGGCTGGAGGCGGGCAAGGATCCCGGCACGGTCGAGATCTACATCAGCCATCGCGGCATGATGGAGATCTATCCCAACGAGGCCAAGGACACGACCGTGTGGCAGCCGCGCCCGGCCGATCCCGAGCTCGAAGCGGAGATGCTGCGTCGCCTGATGGTCCGGCTCGGCGCGGCGGAAGAGCGCGCGGCGGCAATCGTCGCGGCGGCGCCGTCGACGGAACGCGCGGCTCTCAAAGGGGCGAACGGCGGCAGCGTGACGCTGGCGATGGACGAGTCCTTCGACCGCGCTTGGCGTCGCGTGGGCCTGGCGCTGGATCGCATCGGCTTCACGGTCGAGGATCGTGACCGCTCGAAGGGGCTTTACTTCGTCCGTTACGTGGATCCGGATGCGGACGTGCAGACGAAGAAGTCCGAGGGCCTCCTGTCCAAGCTCGCTTTCTGGCGCAGCAACGAGCAGGTGGTGCAGAAGGGGGGCGAATATCGCCTGCGAGTCCGCGGCGAGGGCGAAAAGTCGGTGGTCAGCGTGATGACCCGCGAGGGGGGGGAGGATTCGTCCGACACCGCCCGCAAGATCCTCGGCCTGTTGCAGGAGCAGTTGCGCTGAGGGGGCGGGTGCGGCTTGCGGCGCCGACAGGCCCGCAGGCCGTGCCGCGATGCATGCGGCCAGGGTGCCGCAAAACTCGGTCGAGGCGGCAGCAAATGCCGCCAGACAACAAAAAAGCCGGCTCGAGAGCCGGCTTTTTTGCGTCGCTGCGAGAGCGAGATTACTTCTGTGCTTCGGCGGGAGCAGCGGCCGGAGCGGCAGCCGGAGCAGCTTCCTGAGCCGGGGCAGCGGGAGCAGCAGCCGGGGCGGCTTCTTGAGCCGGGGCAGCGGCCGGGGCGGCAGCCGGAGCAGCTTCCTGGGCGGGAGCAGCGGCCGGGGCAGCAGCGGGGGCTTCAGCCTTCGGAGCTTCGGCCGGCTTGCCGCAGGCGGCGACGGCGAGAGCGAGCAGGGAAGCAACGAGGAGCGACTGTTTCATGTTCGATGTCCTTTCTTATGGGGCTAGGTGGGTGATCAGTTCCGGTCGGGCGAGCCAAAAAAGATTCGCCGCCCGATGAACCTCAAGAAATTCTAGCATGTGATTCAAGTGTGCCAATAGCCTGTTGATGCAATGCAATAACGAAAAACGACAGGTCAAAGGGCAAGCGGCGTGCCGACTGCACTCGCCTCCCCATTCATCCAGAATGTTTCAAATTGCGTAGCGAGGAGCGCCAGCCCGCCAGCCCCGTCGGTGCCGATCTTTCCGCGTGGCAGATCCTGATGGAAACGGGTGACGACGTGGCGCTCGTCTGCGATCAGGAAGGGCTGGCTCCAGCTGCGCGCGCCCGGATCTACCGTGCGCACGCAGGTGCAGTGCGAATGGTGGGCGAGCAGGCGGGTCAGGCGCGGGCATTCCCGTTCGATCCAGCCGGTGGTGTGCAGGAGGATGCGCACGGCATCGCGGCGCGTGCTCTGCGCGCACAGGCGCTCGAGCAGCGCGATGCCTTGCGGGCTCTCCAGTCCGGTCTCGCGCAGGTCGGGGTCGAACATGATCAGCGTCTGTCGGGCGTTGCCGATGGCGGCGAAGAGGGCCGCGCGATAGTCGCCGTAGCTGTCGAAGGTCTGTTCAGTCTGTTCGCGTGGGGTATCCATGGTCCGGGCCTGCACGTCGTGCCGGGCGGGGGCGGAGGCGGATGCGAGCGCCCGTTTGCCGTCCGGTTCGGGGGAATTATAGGAGCCCGTGGCGGCAAGTACTTGGCGAGCAGGTAAAATCACGCTCTTTTGGGCGGACGCTTGATGCCTGTTGCTGTCATCGAATCTCTGGACCACGAAGGACGGGGCTTCACCCGCGTGGATGGCAAGGCGGTGTTCGTCGATGGCGCGTTGCCGGGCGAGAAGGTCGAGTACCGGGTGGTGCGCGAGCGGCCGAGCTACGATCTGGCCGAGCTGGAGCGCGTGCTCAAGCCCAGCGGGCAGCGGGTGGTGCCGCCTTGCCCGCATTACGGCACCTGCGGCGGCTGTTCGATGCAGCATTTCGATTCGGTGGCGCAGGCGGCGACCAAGCAGCGGGTGCTGGAAGACGCGCTGTGGCACATTGCCAAGGTCACGCCGGAAGTGGTCTATCCGGCAATCCACGGGCCGGCATGGGGCTATCGTTACCGTGCGCGCATTGGCGTGCGGATGGTGCCGTCGAAGGGCGGGGTGCTGATCGGTTTTCATGAGCGCCGCAGCAGTTACATCGCCGACATGCAGAGCTGCGCGGTGCTGCCCGCGCATGTGTCGGCATTGCTGCCGGCTTTGCACGAACTGGTTGCGGGACTTTCGATCCCTGACCGCTTGCCGCAGATCGAGATTGCGGTGAGCGAGGACGTCACGGTGCTGGTGTTCCGCAACCTGCTGCCGTTCACGCCGCAGGACGTGGCGCGCCTGGCGGCGTTTGCGGACGCGCATGGCGTTCAGGTGTGGCAGCAGCCGGGTACCAGCCCGGCGACGGCCAAGCCGCTGCACCCGAAGAAGGGGCCGGGACTCGCCTATACGCTGCCCGAGTTCGATGTGACGCTGGATTTCCTGCCGACCGACTTCACTCAGGTGAACGTCGATATCAATCGGCTGCTGATCCGGCGCTCGATGCAGCTGCTGGATCCTCGGCCGGGCGAGCGCATCGCCGACCTGTTCTGCGGGCTGGGGAACTTCAGCCTGCCGATCGCGCGCCGCGGGGCGCATGTGATCGGGGTCGAGGGCAGCGATGCACTGGTCGCGCGGGCGCTGAAGAATGCGCGGCGCAATGGTTTGGCCGAGCGTACCGAGTTCTATGCGGCGAACCTGTTCGAGGCGACCGAGGACAGCCTCGCCGCACTCGGCCGGCTGGACAAGTTGCTGATCGATCCGCCCCGCGAGGGGGCGATCGCGGTGGTGAAGGCGCTGAGCGCTCAGCAGCTGCCGCCACGCATCGTGTATGTGTCTTGCAACCCGGCGACGCTCGCGCGCGATGCGGCGGTGCTGGTGCGCGAAAAGGGTTACGTGCTGCGCGGCGCGGGGATCGCGAACATGTTCCCGCAGACCTCGCATGTCGAGTCGATCGCGCTGTTCGAGCGGGGATGACATGAGAAGGCGGGGTGATATACTCCGCCGCTTCCGGAGGTGTGGCAGAGTGGTCGATTGCACCGGTCTTGAAAACCGGCAACGGGCAACCGTTCGTGAGTTCGAATCTCACCGCCTCCGCCAGATCCTGCCCATGTTCCCCGCATCGTCCGGCGACGGGATCTTCCGCCTCGCATTTTCCGCATGTCGCGTGTCATTCTCCTGAACAAGCCGTATGGCGTGATCTGTCAGTTCACGGCGGAGCCGGGGCGGCCGACGCTCAAGGATTTCGTGCCCGTGCCCGGCGTGTATGCGGCCGGGCGGCTGGATACCGACAGCGAGGGCTTGCTGCTGCTGACCGATGACGGCGCATTGCAGCACCGCATCGCGGATCCGCGCCACAAACTGCCCAAGACCTACGTCGTGCAGGTGGAGGGGGAGGCGGATGACGAGGCGCTGGCGCGGCTGCGCGCGGGGCTGGATCTCGGGGATTTCGTGACACAGCCGTGCGCGGCGCGGCGCATCGCGGAGCCGGACTGGCTGTGGCCACGCGATCCGCCGGTGCGTTTTCGCAAGAGCGTGCCGACGTCGTGGCTGGAGATCGTGCTGCGCGAGGGGAAGAATCGGCAGGTGCGGCGGATGACCGCGAAGGCGGGTTTCCCGACGCTGCGCCTGATCCGGGTGGCGATCGGCGGATGGTCGCTTGCAGGGCTGGCGCCAGGGGCGTGGCGCGCCGAGGAGGTCGAGGGCGGGCGCGTCGGCAGCCAAGGACGGGCCCGGCGTTCTCATTAACCCGCGCAGCAATATTCCGTTCGGGCTGAGCCTGTCGAAGCCCCGCCACGGCCCTTCGACAGGCTCAGGGTGAACGGCTGTACTTGCTTGCCGGCTTGATAACGGCGCTGCGGCGCGCGCGGTAGAATCGCGCTTTCCCATTTTCTTCCCGGGTTTGCCTGCGATGAGTTTCTCGTCATTCTTCGGCCGCTGTGCGGCGATCATGGCCGCGTTCTGTGCCTGCCTGTCCGCTGCGCGTGCGGAACTGCCGCTGGTCGAACTGGGCGCGGGGATGCACCGCATCGAGGCGGAATTGGCGCATACGGACCAGGCGCGCCAGATCGGCCTGATGAACCGCAAGGCGATGCCGCAGCAGCGCGGCATGGTGTTCGTGTTCACGCAGGAGGCGCGCCATTGCATGTGGATGAAGAACACGTTGATCCCGCTGTCGGTGGCATTCATGGATCGTGAGGGGCGCATCCTGAACATCGCAGACATGAAGCCGCAGACCGAGGACAGCCATTGTGCCGCGGCGCCCGCGCGCTTCGCGCTGGAGATGAATGCGGGGTGGTTCGTGTCGCGCGGCATCGGCGCGGGCACGGTGATCCGCGGAGTCGAGCGCCTGCCTGCCGGACGCTGAGCGGACGGCGGCCGGTCGGCCACCGCAGTTTCCAAGACGCGATTTAGGGCTGTTTTCCCGCGCTTATCCGGCGGCGGGGCTTGCCGCCGGGCGGCGATAATTGCCGCACGTCGCCGAACGTCCGTGCTGAACGGAGCGCATCCGGCGTCCAGGCAAGGAGTCGGCCGTGGCCGAAGACAGCGATCTCGAGAAAACCGAACAGCCATCGCCACGACGGTTGGAGCAGGCCCGCGAGGAGGGGCAGGTTCCGCAGTCGCGCGAGCTGTCGACCTTCCTCGTGCTGATCACGGGTATCGGGGCGCTGTGGATGATGGGGGAGTGGATCTCGGGGCGCATCCTCGGGATGCTGCGCGCCGGTTTCGTCATCGAGCGGGAGCGCGCCTTCGACGCGAAGCTGATGCTGGAGAGCTTCGGCGATCTGTTCACCGATGCGCTGCTGACGATGATGCCGCTGTTCGGGATCCTGATGGTCGCGGCCATCGCGGCGCCGGTGCTGATGGGAGGCTTCGTGTTCGCTCCCAAGATGCTGGGGCTGAAGCTCGAACGCATGAATCCGATCCAGGGCATCGGCCGCATGTTCTCGATGCACGGGCTGGCGGAGCTGGTGAAGTCGCTGCTGAAGGCGGCGGTGGTGGGCCTGATGGGCGTCTTCGCGGTGTGGCGCGAGCATGAGCACATCTTCGGCCTGACGGGCGAGGCGGTGGAAGCGGCGGTGCCGGACTTTCTCCAGATGGTGTTGTTCGCGACGCTGCTGATCATCATGGGGCTGGCGATCCTGGCGCTGATCGACGTGCCTTTCCAGCTGTGGCAGTACAACAAGAAGCTGCGCATGACGAAGGAAGAGGTCAAGCGCGAGAGCAAGGAGCAGGATGGCGACCCGCAGGTGAAGGGGCGCATCCGCGCGATGCAGCGCGAGATGGCGCGTCGCCGCATGATGGCGCAGGTGCCGAAGGCGGACGTGGTGGTGACCAACCCGACGCACTTCTCGGTGGCGCTGAAATACGACGCGAACAAGATGCGTGCGCCCATCGTCGTCGCGAAAGGGCGCGGCGAGGTCGCGCTGAAGATCCGCGAGCTGGCGAAGGAACACAAGGTGCCGATGCTGGAGGCGCCGCCGCTGGCGCGCGCGCTGTACAAGCACTGCGAACTGGAGCAGGCGGTGCCTGGGGCACTGTACACGGCGGTGGCGGAGGTGATGGCCTACGTGTATCAGCTCAACCACTGGATGGCTCATGGCGGACTTCCGCCGGCGGCGCCCGGCAGGCTGCCGGTACCCGCCGACATGGACCCTGGCGCGCCCGACTGAGCGGGCGTGCGGAACGGACGATGCGATAGAGGCTGGCAATGAACGATGTGCTCAACCTGCGTGCGCTACTGACGCCGACGAACCTGCGGCTGCTCGGCGCCCCGATCTTCATCATCATGGTGTTGTCCATGATGGTGCTGCCGCTGCCGCCGTTCGCGTTGGACGTGTTCTTCACCTTCAACATTGCGGTGTCGGTGATGGTGATGCTGGTGGCGATGTATACGCGCCGGCCGCTGGAGTTTTCGGTGTTCCCGACGGTGCTGCTGGTGACGACCTTGCTGCGCCTGGCGCTCAACGTCGCGTCCACGCGCATCGTGCTGCTCGAAGGTCACAACGGCCCCGACGCGGCGGGCAAGGTGATCGAGGCCTTCGGCCACTTCCTCGTCGGCGGCAACACGGCAATCGGCCTCGTGGTGTTCGTGATCCTGGTGGTCATCAACTTCGTCGTCGTGACCAAGGGTGCCGGTCGGATTGCGGAGGTGAGTGCGCGCTTCACCCTCGACGCGATGCCTGGCAAGCAGATGGCGATCGACGCCGACCTCAATGCAGGGTTGGTCGATGAGGCAGAGGCGAAGCGTCGGCGCAAGGAGGTTGCGCAGGAGTCGGAGTTCTTCGGTGCGATGGACGGTGCGTCGAAGTTCGTGCGCGGGGATGCGGTTGCGGGCATTGTGATCCTGCTGATCAACATCGTCGGCGGGCTGCTCGTCGGCGTCGTGCAGCACGACATGCCGGCCGGTGTCGCGGTCGAAACCTACACGCTGTTGACGATCGGCGACGGCCTGGTCGCGCAGATCCCGGCCCTGATCATCTCGGTCGCGGCGGGTATGGTGGTGTCGCGCGTCGGCGACGACGCGGACGTGGGTGGCCTGGTGATCAACCAGGTGTTCTCGAATCCGCAGGTGCTGATGCTCACGGCCGCGATCATCGGGGTGCTGGGCCTGATCCCGGGGATGCCGAACCTGGTGTTCATCCTGATGGCCGGATCGCTCGGCTGGCTCGCGTGGCGGCGACTGGGCATCGTGCGCAGGGCCGCAGCGGAGGCGGCGCGGGTTGCACCGCCGGCCGCGGCAGCGGCGCCGGCCGCCGAGAGCCAGGAGGCGAGCTGGAACGACGTCGCGCCGGTGGACGTGCTGGGGCTGGAGGTCGGCTACCGGCTGATTCCGATGGTCGACAAGGGGCAGGACGGCGAGCTGCTGAAACGTATCCGCGGGCTGCGCAAAAAATTCGCCCAGGATGTCGGCTTCCTGTCGGCGCCGGTGCACATCCGCGACAACCTCGAGCTCAAGCCGAATGCGTACCGCATCGCGCTGAAGGGGGTCGAGATCGGTTCCGGGGAGGCCTATCCGGGGCAGTACCTCGCGATCAATCCGGGGCGCGTGACCGGGCCGCTCGCCGGGCGCGAGACGCGCGATCCGGCCTTCAACCTGCCGGCCTACTGGATCGACGCGAGTCAGCGCGAACAGGCACATGCGCTCGGCTATACCGTGGTCGATGCAAGCACGGTGGTGGCGACGCACCTCAATCACCTGATCCTGAATCATGCCGCGGAACTGCTCGGGCGGCAGGAGACGCAGGCGCTGCTCGACCACATCGGCAAGACGACGCCCAAGCTCGTCGAGGATCTCGTGCCGGCACTGCTGCCGGTGGCGACGGTACAGCGCGTGCTGCAAAACCTGCTCGAAGAGGGTGTCAATATCCGCGACATGCGCACGATCATCGAGACGCTCGCGGAGAATGCGCCGCGCACGCAGGATCCGCTCGAACTCACGTCGCGCGTGCGTCAGGCGCTCGGCCGTTCGATCCTGCAGAGCTTGTTCCCGGGCAATGCCGAAATCCAGGTGATGGCCCTCGATCCGGCGCTCGAACGCATCCTCATGCAGGCGATGTCGACGGGCGGCGGCGACGGCGGGGTCATCGAGCCGAGTCTTGCCGACGGCATGCTGCGCCACGCCGCCGAGGTGTCGCAGCGGCAGGAGGACATGGGGCTGCCGCCGGTGCTGCTGGTGCCGCCGCAACTGCGCTGGCTGCTGTCGCGCTTCCTGCGCCGCGCGGTGCCTTCGCTCAAGGTCATCGCAAATTCGGAAGTGCCCGAGACGCGCACGATCCGCGTCACGGCGATGGTGGGCGGGGCCTGTCTCTTATACAAATCTCCGA
>NZ_WTVK01000079.1 GCF_012910805.1 Aromatoleum evansii | reverse complement strand
CCCCCAAACCCCCCTTCGGCCGGCTTCACCCGCCACTTCGAGACGCCGTTCGCGCGTCCGCCGCGCTCGATGCGAAGCCCCTCGCAGATCCGCCCGGCCATGCGTTCGATCCAGCGACCCAGGCGTCGCGAGTTGATCCGCCCGTGTTCGCCGGCGATCTCCATCAGCACGTCCTGCAGCCGCCCCCGGTCGCTGTCCGATGAGACCCGTCCGCTGACCACCGGGTCGGTGGCGAGCGTGATCGCTTCGGCCACCGACTTCGGTTTGTCGCCGAAGATCGCGTGCCAGCAGCTCAGCAGGCCGCCGAGCTTGCGTGTCTCCGGGTCTTCCTCGTAGGAGGTGTCAATGGCGTCGCACGGATCGGCGACATCGAGGAGTCCCTGCCGGCCGACCCACAGCACCGTCTGGCGAACCAGATCCGACCAGTCCTCGAAGCTCGCGGTGCGATCGGGCGTGACCGGAGTGCCGGTGCTGAGATAGCCGCGCACCAGCACCAGCGCGTGACGCACGAGTGCCTGGCGGTGGTCGCGCACGTAGCGTTCCGGATCGAGGGCAAAGGCGCGACGATACGGCTTGTCGCTGTGTGGATCGATGCGACAGGTGAGCAGGCGCCGGTTCAGATCCCCGACCAGCGCGACGTTGTTGCCGGTCGCCAGAAACAACCCCGTTGCCGGTACCGAGATCGTCACCGACGCGCCCAGCACGCGGTCGCCGTATTCGCGCGCGGTCAGGTAGGCGCACAGCGCGGCGCTATCGAGTTGGCCGGCGATGTTGTCGAAGACGAGAGCCGGTTTGCCTTCGCGCAGCGCGGCCAGCAGCCGTTTGCGCAGTTCTTCTTCCTCCAGGGTAGGGGGCATCAGGGACGCCGGATCGGCGCCGGCCAGAATCGACAGGCAGGTCGCCAGCAGCGACTTGCCGCTGCCGGCGCTCGGCGCGGTAAAGAGAAAGCCGGGCGCGGTCGGCAACACCGCACGCAGCGTTGCGGTAAGCAGGGCCGCCAGCATCACGCCGCGATCGATCGGCCCGACGAAGGGAAAGTCCTTGAACGGATACCAGAGCGCGTCGATGGCCGCGCACAGTTGCTCGACGCCCGGGTGCAAGGGGATCGCGGCCTGCTCGGGCTCGTTCAGGATCAGCAGCAGCCCGGTTTGTGGATCGTGACCGTCGCGATCGAGCACCCGGACGTCGAGGGTCAGTACCGGCGCGGTCAGCACCGCCCGCAGCTTGGGTAGCCCGTAGCTGCCGCGCATCGCCAGCACGCGCTTGGCCAGATCGAGCGGGCAGTCGACTGCGTACCAGTTGTGGTTTCGCTGGCTCAGGCGCTCGAAGTTGATCAGCGCGCTCAGATGCACGGTCAGCCACTCGGCGGTGACCGGGTAGACCGTCCCGCGCGGGCTCACCTGCACGAGCTCGCCGCCGCGGTCGAACACGGCGCCGTCGAGCCGCATCAGATCGAGCACGCTGCGCACCAGCCGGTGCAACTCGCCGCCGATCAGACGTAGCGTGCGTGCCGGCCGGTGCAGCGAGTAGCGCGTGCCGCCGTGCGCGTGGCTATAGATATAGGGGCGGCCGGCATTGCGCAGGTTGATCCACGCGATCCGCGCATCACGCTGATAATCGGGCTCCAGCGGATCGGCGCAGCGGCGGTTGTGGTAGCGCTCCGGTGCGTCGAGCATCGCACCGACACTCACGCGCTCGCCGTCATCGAGCACCAGCTCGAAGTCGCCCATCAGGCGCTTGTCGCGCACCGCGCGCAGGAGGAGCTTGCGACCGATCTCGGCATCGGCTTCCGGATGGCGACTCTGCCAACTCGTCAGACGCTCCTCGACCCAGCCGGCGTGGGCAAGACTCACTTCATTCTGAAGGTCGGGCTCCTGTTGAAGGGCGCGCTTTAGCGCCGCGAGTTCGGCACGCTCAGCAGCGCTGAGGTCGGGAAGGGTGGCGGCCGTATCGATCGGCTGTGTGTCGCCGTTCAAGATCACCGCTGCGCTCTGGCGCTGCGCCAGGGGTGGTTCGCACTGCGCACCGCCGCAGAAGTCCAGCCGCTCGGGTTGCCATACGGCGGCATCGACGACGGTGCGTTCGAGCAAGGCGCCCGAGCGCGACACGTCGAAGCGACCGTGACCGGCAAGCCACAGCCGATCGACCAGTGTTTGGCCGACGCGCGGGACGTCGTTCGCGTCGGCGACGACGATGTAGAGGCGCTGACCGGTGATCGCGCGCAGGACTTCGCCCGTCTCGGTGTTCTCGAGGCAGGACGAGGCCGAAGGGCGCCACAGATGCGGGGCGTGTTGCAGCTGCGGCCACACGCCATACAGGATGTCGCGCCACGCCTGCGGGGACAGCGCTTCACATCCGGGGGCCGGATCGTAATCGAGCATCATCAGCCCCGGGCCGGCAGGCCAGGCAAAGTGCTCGCGGGTGCGGGAGACGATCGGTAGCTCGGAAGGGTTATTGACGAGATTCGGGTGATTGACCTCGCGCTTGGGAACGATGCGAACGGCCGCGAATCGGGCGATGCCGAAGGCCGCGGCGTGGGCGGGCGTCAGTGACGTCAGGATTTCGGAGAATTCGGAGAGATTCTTCACCGCCATCTGCTGCGCCTGCCCGCTCACCAGCACGCCGCCGGATTCGCGCGCGAGCGTGCCGTCGGCCGCGAGGCGAAAGGCCTTCGACAGCCGACGCGGTCGCTGCGCGTGAAAGACGGTGAAGCGGATCGGCTGCGCGCTCGCGGCGATCATGCGCACTCCTCATCGGCGAGCCGCGCCTTGAACCAGTCGCCGGTCATGCCGATGCAGTAGTACTCGCGCCCGGGGCCGCGATGGGTGCGGTCGGGCACGATCCACAGTTTCTCGGTGGGGTCGAAGGACCAGGCCCCGGCGCCAAAGAGCGCATCCAGGAACTGCGGCATCCCGCCGGTGGCCAGGGCGCGTTGCACTTCGCGCTTGAAATGCCGTGTGCGAGAACGTGTAGGGGAGGCGGCGCGGCTCACAGACGGGCTTCCCGGCGTGTCGGGGCGGCGAGGCCCTGGGCTTCGCACGCTTCGATTTGTTCGAGCGGATACAGCACGCGGCCGACGGCACGCAGGAAGCCCGGTCCGATACCCCGGCGGCGCCAGCGCTCGAGGGTCTTCTCGCTGATCTGCCAACGCGCCGCGAGCTGTTGCGGGGTGAGATGCATCGATGTCCTCCTGGGCCGGTTTCATCACCCGCCGAGCGAGCCCTCGATGGGGCTCGAAAGACGGTCTGTGATGCTCATGGAGTGACATTGTGAGGACTTTTGAAAGGGGAAAAAAGTATGTAAAACAACGCAATGTCGCAGTCTTACGCGCAGCTACTCGTCATTACGGTAAATTGTCGACGGCTGCCCGTTGCGGTGACGGTCGTGACGGTTGATCGCTACGGTCGGGAGGGCAAAAAGAGCGCTATGCCGATCGCGACGGGTCCTTCCGGGCGAGAAAGCGATACGGGGGGGACGAGCGCAGCGCTTCGCTACCGGCAGGGTGCAAACTGAGGTTTGCAGGGGTTTGCAGTTGGCGGCCGCGAGCGTGGAAAACCCGCCGATGACGGGTGCGGTCAGGGAAGTCGTGGCGTGACGAGGTGACGCCATGTTGCGCGGTGTGCCGGCGGACGATCGGGGAAGGGGAGAAAGGGGCGGAATTGAATTCACACCCCTTGGTGAGTGGTCTGCACTGCAGCGCGGACCCCCGGCGCCGGTCAGACGATTCGGTACGTGCGCCCGCCGTCGGCGTCTT
The DNA here is from genome assembly GCF_012910805.1 of Aromatoleum evansii. Lineage (GTDB taxonomy): Bacteria > Pseudomonadota > Gammaproteobacteria > Burkholderiales > Rhodocyclaceae > Aromatoleum > Aromatoleum evansii. The sequence goes on along the minus strand of NZ_WTVK01000079.1, from coordinate 14,761 downwards.
TCTCGGAGACGATAGTCAGCCCGAGCTTCTTGCGCAGGGTGCCGGAGAGCGTGCCGCGCACGGTGTGGGCTTGCCAGCCGGTGCGGTCCATCATCTCGGCGATGGTCGCGCCGCCGGGGCGGTTCAGCGCGTCGATGATTTCGCCCAGCTTGGTACCCGGACGGGCGGCACGCGGGATGGGGTCCAAATTCTGGACCCCATCGGCGACGTCACGATTCGTGACGGCGTCGCGCTGCCACGTGGCCTCGGCGGCGGTAACCGCGGCCTCGAGTTCGGCGTCCGGGGCGAGGGGAGGGGGCACTTCGCGCTTCCGTCCAACGGCAGCGTAGCCCGCGTCGGCGAGGTAGTACTCGACGTGGTCGCCGTCTTGGAATGTGGTGATCAGTTCACGGGTGAGCAGGCCGGCGATCACCCTGGCGCGGGCGCCGCCGCGCAGCATGGGCGGCAGGGGTTGAATGTTCCCGTCCGGGCGGTCGGCTGCGGCCTCGAGGATGACGGTCTGGGTGTCGGTGAGCTTGGCGTTCATCGTAGGCTCCTGGGGTGGTTGGTGACGCCCCCATGAACGCGCTGGTCAATCAGGAAGCCAAGCTAATCATTACGCGTACAGCCACCCATTCAATGCATGACTATAGTTGTGTCACACTGATAAAATAATTATTTCGTGACCAAGCTGTCCGGGCCTGTCTACGATGAAGCGCTGCCTTGTTGGAATCCGTCGCCCTGATGCCACCGAGCCGCCCGGCAACGGCAAGCAGGTGCCCACGGTCTGGTTCCCTTCGATGGCCACGATGGCTGCCGTGCTGTCGGAGGACAACCGCGCGTTGCTGCGCCTGATCCGACAGGCCAAGCCCAAGACCATGACCGAATTGGCTGCGTTGTCGGGCCGTCAGGTGCCAAACCTCTCACGCACGCTGAGGACGATGGAGAGCTATGGGTTGGTGGTGTTGACTAGGCACGCCCGGCAGACTCGTCCTACTGTACTGGCAACTGAATTCCTGGTAGTGCTCGATTGAGCCACGCCGCGAACAAGAACCGAGGAACCGACTACGCGATGCCTGCCGCCAAACTCACCCTTGCCCGCCTCGAGAGCCTGCTGCTCACCGCCTGCGACGACCTGCGCGGCAACATGGATGCCAGCGAGTACAAGGAATACATCTTTGGCATGTTGTTCCTGAAGCGCGCGAGCGATCTGTTCGATCAACGGCGCGAGGAGATCAGGCGCGAAGGCAAGGCGGCCGGCCTGTCGGACGAGGACATCGCCCTTAACCTCGAAGACCCTGACCAATACTCTGGCAAATACTTCTACGTGCCGCCGCGTGCGCGTTGGAACGAACCTTGGGTGGACGATGCCGGCAACCCGCAGCCAGCCCTCAAGCACGTCAAGGAAAACGTCGGCTCGATGTTGAACAAGGCGTTGGCCGCGTTGGAAGAAGCCAATGCCGATGCGCTGGAAGACGTGTTGAAGGACACCATCAACTTCAACCGCAAGATCGGCCAACACACGCTGGATGACGACACTCTGGTGGATTTCATCCAGAACTTCGAAAAGATCCCGCTGCACGATGGCGATTTTGAGTTCCCCGATCTTCTCGGTGCGGCTTATGAGTGGCTGATCAAGCACTTTGCCGATTCGGCGGGCAAGAAGGCCGGTGAGTTCTACACGCCTGCCGAGGTGGTGCGCGTGTGCGTCGAGATCTGTGATCCCAAGGAAAACATGAGTGTGTATGACCCTACGGTCGGGTCGGGCGGCATGTTGATCCAGGCGCGGGATTACGTGCGCGAGAACGGAGGCAATCCGGAAAACCTGCCGCTCTTCGGCCAGGAAAAGATGGGCACCACCTGGTCCATCTGCAAGATGAACATGCTCCTGCACGGCATTTCGCATGCCGACATCCGCAATGCCGATACCCTGGCGGATCCGCGGCATCGTGACGATGAAACGAACGAACTCATGCGTTTCGACCGGGTGCTGGCCAATCCCCCGTTCAGCCAGAACTACGCCAAGACAAAATCCAAGGACGACGGCAGCGGCACCAAAAAGAAGGAGCCCATCGCCTTCCCCGGTCGCTTCCATGTGTGGATGCCTGAGAAAGGCAAGAAGGCCGACCTGATGTTCGTGCAGCACATGCTGGCAGTGCTCAAGAACGACGGCCGGATGGCCACCGTGATGCCGCACGGCGTGCTTTTCCGCGGTGGCGAAGAGCGCGAAGCGCGCCAGTACTTCATCGACAAGGGCTATCTGGAAGCCGTCATCGGCCTGCCGTCCAACCTGTTCTATGGCACCGGCATTCCCGCCTGCATTCTGGTGCTGAACAAGGCCGGTCATCAGGAGCGCAACCACGTTCTGTTCATCAACGCCGACCGCGAGTATCGCGAAGGCAAGGCACAAAACCATCTGCGCCCCGAAGACATCGACAAGATCGTGCACGCCTACCGCGCCGGGCAGAACATCGACGGCTACGCCAAGCGCGTGCCGATTGCCGACATCAAGGCTGAAGAGTACAACTGCAACATCCGCCGCTACGTGGACAACGCCCCGCCGCCCGAGCCGCACGACGTGCGCGCCCATCTGCACGGGGGCGTACCAGTGGCCGAGATCGACACGCTGAAGCACTTCTGGCAGAACTATGCCGGCCTGCGCGAGAGTTGTTTCGTGCAACGTGCCGCCGCCGAGCACGGCACCCACTATGCAGACTTCACCCCGGCGCTGCGGGACAAGCGCGCCATCGCTGAACTGGTGAACCGGCACCCAGGCGTGCTCGAGCGCCACGCCCAGTTCATGGAGGCGCTGGAGTCCTGGTGGCGGCAGCACTTGCCCATCATCGAGGCGTTGGCCCCGGATGCCGAGAACCAGCAGGGGCGCGCCAACAACGTCTATCAAATGCGCGCCACCCTGCTCGACAGCATCGAGCGGACCTTCGCGAGCCAGAACCTGCTGAACCGCTATCAGGTACGGGGGGCCTTCGCCAACTACTACAAGTTGCTCGCGTCCGACTTCAAGTCCATTGCGGCCAGCGGCTGGGGACCGGAACTGATCCCCGATGACGAAATCCTGCAGAGCCAGTTCCCTCAGGTGCTGGCCGAACTGGAAACCCAGCACGCCCGGCTGGCCGAACTGCAAGCCTTGTTCGCCGCCGCCAGTGAGGAGGATTTCGAGGACACCGACGAAACCGGTGTGCTGCCTGCTGACGAGGTCAAAACCCTCAAAGACGAACTGAAAGACGCCAACGCAGAGTGGAAGGCGCAGCTCAAGACGCTCAAGGGCGCGGTGGCCGACCTGTTTGTCGAGATCAAGGCTGCCGGCAAACTGCCCAGGGGCACCGACAAGGGCCACCACTGCACCGATGGGTTTACTGCGAGGGAAGCACAGTTCGCCAACGGCCTGCGTGTGCTGGATCTCGCCGCTTCGGTGGGCCACACCTCAACCATCGTCGCTGTGATCGAACAGGCAATGTCCGAAGGCCGGCTGGCCAAGGCCACCGCCGACCGTCTGGAAGCTAGGCTCGTCGCGCACAAGGCACTGGAGGACGAGGCCAAGACGCTGAAAGCCGCCATCAAATCCACCGAGGCCAAGAAGGACGAACTGGTCGAGCAGGCCCGCCAGAAGATCAGCACGGACGAGGCCCGGCAAGTCATCGTCGAACGCCTGGGCAAGGTGCTGTTCGACAGTTATCGCCAATACCTGCGTGCCGACCAGCGCGCCTGCATCGCCGCCATCGAGAACCTTTGGGCCAAGTACGCGGTGACGGCCAAGCAGATCGAAACCGAGCGTGATGAGGCGGCGCAGGCATTGCAAGCGTTCTTGGTGGAGTTGAGGTATGAGTGAAGTGCATACCGAATTGCTTGGCGATCTTGCTTCGGCAAGGCGCGGAATAACATATTCTGAGTCTGCTCTCCGCGGCAATTCTGAAGACGGTTTGCCTTACGTAAACATGAAATCCTTTTTGAAGAATGGCGGCTATAACATCGAAGGATTAAAGTATTACGCGGGCTTCTATACAGCAGCAGACATCACAAGGGAAAATGATCTGCTGATCGCGAATACTGATGTAACGCGGGATGGCGACATTATTGGCGCACCCGCCATGCTGCCGAATGCGCTCGGCAAAAGCGGCGTACTTTTTTCCCATCACGTTACTAAATTAAGCGTTTCCACCAAGCTCAGCGTCGAGTACCTGTATTATTTGTTGTGCTCAGATGAGTACCGTCGCGCAATGAAAAAATATGCGCGTGGAACAACGGTTCTTATGCTTGATATGCAGGGGATAAAGAGGATTGCGGTCCGTTATCCGACGTCAAAGCACGAACAGAAGAAGGTTGTCTCTGTCCTCTCCAGCATTGACACTGCTATCGAAAAAACTGAAGTCCTGATCGCCAAATATCAGCAGATCAAGGCCGGCCTGATGCACGACCTGTTCACCCGCGGCGTGCTGCCTAACGGCCAAATGCGCCCGCCGCGCGAGCAGGCGCCGGAGTTGTATCAGGAAACGGCGATTGGGTGGATACCGAGGGAGTGGGCGGTTGCGAAACTCGGGACGATGGCGAAGATCGTCTCGGGTGTAACGCTCGGCTCGAAAGAGTCGCCGTCGGACACGATCGAAGCCCCTTATCTTCGCGTTGCCAATGTACAAGACGGTTATCTCGATCTTTCAGAAATCAAGACCGTTCGGATCTCGCGCAAGACTTTGGAATATCTGCGTTTGCTTCCTGGTGATGTTCTGATGAACGAAGGTGGCGACTTCGACAAGCTTGGTCGTGGTGCAGTATGGACCGGCGAAATTGACGATTGTGTTCATCAGAATCATGTTTTCAGAGTTCGTACTGACGCAAGTGTCTTACTGCCAAACTACTTGGCGTTCTATTCGGAGTCGACGTTTGGGAAAAAATACTTCTTGCTGAGTTCCAAGCAGTCAACGAATTTGGCGTCTATCAACTCGACTCAGCTTAACGCGTACCCTATCGCATTGCCGAGCCGGTCTGAACAGCAGGAGCTCGTTGCGCGAATAAGTAGGGCGAATCTGAGAATTGATGCAATGAAAGCGGAATCGACCAAGCTTCGGTCACAAAGGCTCGGCCTGATGCAAGACCTGCTCACCGGGAAGGTTTCGGTCAAGGTGGATGAACCGGAGTTAGTGGATGGCTAACCACTACCCCAACCTCAACCCGGAAAAGGCGCTGATTTGGCGCATCATCCACCGCGACAATGTGCCGTGGATTCTGGACAACGGTCTGCATTGCGGGAATAGCGGCGCGAAAACTCCGGCCTGGGTGAGTATCGGCAATGCGGAGTTGATCGACAAGCGCGCAACCCACCCCGTCCCTCTCCCGCCGGGCGGGTTCCTGAACGACTATGTGCCGTTCTATTTCACGCCCTTCTCACCGATGCTGCGTAACATTCACACGGGTTGGGGTGGGATTCGGAAGCGACCGAACGAGGAGATCGTGATTCTGGTCTCAAGTATCAGGCACATCCATGGGCTGGGTTTGCGCTACCTCTTCACCGACAGCCATGCCTACTACCAGTGGGCCAATTTCTACTCCGACCTCACGGATCTGGAAAAGATCGACTGGCCACTGTTGCAGCGGCGGGATTTCAAGCGGGACCCGGACGACCCCGCCAAGTTCGAGCGCTATCAGGCCGAAGCGCTGATCCATCGACACTTGCCGGTGGCTGGATTGCTCGGCATCGTGTGCTACACAGAGGTATTGAAACAAGGCATCGAACAGGAGATTCAGTCCCGCAAGCTGAACCTGCCGGTTTATGCCCGCACAGGGTGGTATTTCTGATGATTACATTTACACAAGGCAATTTGCTGGAGGCCCGCGCGGAGGCGCTGGTCAATACGGTCAACACGGTCGGGGTGATGGGCAAGGGCATCGCGTTGATGTTCAAGGAGCGCTTCGCAGAGAACTTCCGCCTGTATGCCGCCGCCTGCAAGGCCAAGCAGGTGCAGACGGGCAGGGTATTCGTCACCGAGGTCAGCGAGCTCGACGGCCCGCGCTGGATCGTCAACTTCCCTACCAAACAGCACTGGCGGGCGCCCTCTCGGATGGAGTGGATCGTCGAGGGACTGCAGGATCTGCGTCGCTTTCTGGTCGAGAACAAGGTGAAGTCCGTTGCCATTCCTCCCTTGGGGGCGGGCAATGGCGGGCTGGAGTGGTCCGATGTGCGCCAGCAGATCGAAGCCGTACTGGCTGATCTGGAAACTGAAGTTCTTGTGTTCGAGCCCACCAAGCAATACCAGAATGTTGCCAAACGCACCGGAGTGGAAAAGCTGACACCGGCGCGGGCATTGATTGCGGAGCTGGTACGCCGTTACTGGGTGCTGGGCATGGAATGCAGCCTGCTGGAGATCCAGAAGCTGGCATGGTTCCTCGAACGGGCGATCGAGAAGGCAGGCTTGCGTCCGCTCGACCTTCGTTTTGCGCCCAATAAGTATGGCCCGTACGCCGATCGACTGCGCCATTTGCTTGAAGGACTCGACGGCAGCTACCTTCACTGCGAGAAGCGCATCAGCGATGCCGACCCGCTGGATGTGATCTGGTTCGACGATGAGCGCAAAGCCTTTGTGCAGGCCTATCTGAAGAGTGAGGCCAGGGACTACACGCACGCGCTGGAGGCCACAGCCGCCTTGATCGATGGTTTTGAATCCCCCTTCGGCATGGAACTGCTGGCCACGGTGGATTGGCTGGTTACGCGTGAGGGGGTGGCGCCTACCGTGCCAGCCTTGCGCGAAGGTTTGCGCCACTGGCGCGGCGGCCCCGATGCGGCAGCCCGGAAGGACCGGCTGTTCGATGATAAGGCGCTGGGCATCGCCCTGGAGCGCCTGACGCAGCACGCCCCGGCGTTTGCGTGAGGAACCGGTGTGAGCGAATACACGGAGGTTGAGCGCCCTTTCCTGCAGCAGCTCGCGGAGCAGGGCTGGACGGTCATCGACCAGGGGGCGGCGGTGCCGCAAGACGCCGCCCCCAGCCTGCGCAGCAACTTCCGTCAGTGGCTGCTGCCCGGGATATTCGACCAGGCGGTTCGTGCCATCAACCGCACCGACGACGGCCGCGAATGGCTGACCGATCGTCAGCTCGAGGAGTTGCGGGGGCAGTTGCTGCGCCAGCCCAATCGCTCGCTGCTCGAGGCCAATGAGGCGGTTCAGTCCCTGCTGTTCAAGGCTCAGGTAGATGAGAACGAGCTCACCGGCGAGTCCGATCCTGTGGTGCGGTTGATCGATTTTCACCACCCGGGGAACAACCGGTTCCACGCCATCAATCAGTTCCGCGTCGACACGCCGGGCTGTGTGAAGGCCTTCATCATCCCGGACATCGTTTTGTTCGTGAACGGTATCCCGCTGGTGGTGGTGGAATGCAAGAAGGGCTCGGAAACCTGCGCCAACCCCATGCAGGAAGCCTTTGTCCAACTGCAGCGCTACATGCGCCGACGCAAGGAAACCGAGCACGCGGGCCTGAAAGAAGGCGAGCCGCGCCTGTTCCACAGCAACCTGATGCTGATCCGCAGCTCTGGCATCGAGGCCAATTACGGCACCATCACTTCGGGCGAGGAACACTACTACGCGTGGAAGACCCTCAACCCGCAGGACGACACCAAGCGTGATGGGATGAACGCCCAGCAGCAGCTTGTCGCCGGGCTCCTGAACAAACCCAACCTCCTGCAGATTCTGCGCACCTCTTCGGTGTTTATGGATACCGATGGCGGCCCGCGAATCAAGGTTGTGTGCCGTTACCAGCAGTTTCGTGCCGCCGGCAGGATCGTAGAGCGTCTGCGCATGGGCAAGACGGCCGCCGAGCGCAGTGGCGTGGTGTGGCACACCCAGGGTTCGGGCAAATCGCTGACGATGGTTTTTTTGGCGCGCATGCTGCGCACCTGCCGCGACCTCAACGATTACAAGGTCGTGCTGGTGAACGACCGGCAAGACCTGGAAGAGCAACTGGGCGATACCGCCACCCTAATCGGTGGCCGGGTGAATGTGATTGAGAGCCGTGCGGGTCTGCGTCAGCAATTGGCCACGGACAGCTCGGACATCAACATGGTGATGATCCACAAGTTCCAGGAGCATAAGCAGACGCTGACCAACACCGTCGCCGAAGCGCTGGGTACCTATCTTGCGATGCCTGCCGGCAAGACCTTCGGCGTGGTCAATACCTCGGATCGCATCATCCTGATGATCGACGAGGCGCACCGTACCCAAAGTTCCGACCTCGGCGACAACCTGTTCGAAGCGTTTCCGAACGCCGCACGCATCGCTTTCACCGGCACGCCGCTGATCACCGAACGCCACGGCGAGAAGAAGACGCACAAGCGCTTCGGCGAATACATCGACACCTACCGCCTGATGGATGCGGTCAACGACGGAGCGACGCTGCAGATCCTCTACGAAGGGAAGACGGCCGATAGCGCCCTGAACGAAAAACACGCCTTCGATACCGCCTTCGAGGATCTGTTCAAGGACCGGAGCGAAGAAGAACTGCTCGCCATCAAGAAGAAGTACGGCGCCACCGGCGACATTCTTGAAGCCGAGAACCGCATCAACGCGATAGCGCATGATCTGGTCGCACACTACGTCGACAATATTCTGCCCAACGGCTTCAAGGCACAGGTGGTTTGTCACTCAAAGTTGGCCTGCGTGCGCTACCAGGCTGGCATCGAGGCAGCCTTGGCAGAGCGCATTGCCAAGGACGAGGCCAAAGCCTCACCTGACCTGGAGTTAATCAAGCGTCTGCGCTTCCTGAAAACTGCGGTGGTGGTGTCCAGCGATGGCACCAACGAGGCGGCGTATGTCACACACGCCCGCAAGCAGGCACAAAGGATGAATGCGGTGGAGAACTTCTGCCGCAACTTCGATCTGGACGATCCGGACAAGGAATACACTGGCATTGCCTTTCTGATCGTCTGCGACATGCTGCTGACCGGCTTCGATGCGCCCATCGAGCAGGTGATGTACATTGACAAGAAGCTGCGTGAGCATACGCTGCTTCAGGCGATCGCCCGTACCAATCGGGTCAAGAAGGGTAAGCAGCGCGGCTACATCGTCGATTACATAGGTTTGGCCAACCACCTGACCGAGGCGCTGACTCTCTATGCTGCCAGCGACGAGTTGCAGGAGTTGAACGACGGGATGAAGAACATCGCGTCCGAACTACCGGTGCTGGAGGAGCGCTACCAGCGTCTGTTGCAGCATTTCGCAGCATTGGGTGTGAAAAGCATCAAGCCCTTCGTGAACGGCGAACTGCCCGATCTAGAATCGGACGCCGCGGTGGTCCATGTCGCCGTCAAAGCCCTGAGGGACGAAAAGCAGCGTGCGGACTTCGAAGTCTATTTCAAGAAGTTCCTGATGAGCCTGGACATCATCTTGCCCAACACTTCGGCACAGCCCTATCGGGTGCCAGCCAAGCGCTTCGGCTACATCCTGCAGGTGACCAAGGAGCGCTACAAGGACGAGAGCCTGGACCTCGGTAGTGCTGGCGAAAAGGTGAAGGCACTGATCAACGAACATCTGATCAGCCTGGGGATCAACCCGAAGGTGCCGCCAGTGGAATTGTTGGCTGAGGACTTTCTGGAGAGGCTGGCCGCGCATGCCGGCAAGAACGCGGAGGCGAAGGCCAGCGAGATGGAGCACGCAATTCGCAAGCATTGCACCGTGCACCATGATGAGGACCCTGCGTTCTACAAGAGCCTGTCGGAAAAGGTCGATGCTCTGATCGAAAAGCACCACGAAGAGTGGGAGTTATTGACTGAAAAATTGGCTGAACTGCGTCAGGAAGCCATCGCAGGGCGCCAGCAAGGCGAGGATGGCATGAGCCGGGAGGCCACTACCTTCTTCGAGCACATTGTTCAGGTTGGCTTCGCCAACGGTTCCGTCAATGATGCGGACAAACCCGCTTTCAAGGCATTGATGGAGAGAACCGTGGAAATTCTTCAGGAAACGATAGCGAGCATCGATTTTTGGCACAACCCGGATAAGCAAAAGCGCGTGCGTGGATTGCTCAAGACCGAGATTGCCAAGACCGGCATCGAGGAACTGAAGCAAAACCGCGAGCGCGTCGCTGTCGAGATCATGCGGCTCGCCAAGAACCGGCATGACGAACTGACCCGAGCAACTGCGGCGGTGGGTGCATAGATGCAGCTACGTCAGGTTCGCGACATCGAGTACCAGCTCCTGCCTGGCTCCGACCGGCAGACCACGGATATCGTCATTGAACGCGATGGCGTGGTTGCCGTCAGACCCCCCCGCCGCATGACCCCGGAACAGGTAGACGAGACAGTTCTTAGCAAGCGGATGTGGATTTACCGCAACCTTGCCGAGTGGCGGGATCTGAACGCCACCCGGGTGACCCGAGAGTGGGTCAGTGGCGAGTCGTTCCTCTACCTGGGCAGCAACTATCGATTGCAGTTTGTTCCTGAACAGGACGAGGCTCTAAAACTGAAAGACGGGCGTTTCCGTCTGCTGCGCTCGGTTGTAGAGTGGGGCGGGAAGGAAGCGGCCCACATGGCCTTTGAGGTTTTCTACCGGGAGAAAGGTTTGCCGCGTCTGAAAAGGCGGGTGACGTACTTCGCCGCCAGAGTTGGCGTGCAAGCTGGTGTTGTCGAGATCAAGGATCTCGGATATCGATGGGCTTCATGCACGAAGAATGGCAATCTGCTCTTTCACTGGAAGTGCTTGATGGCGCCTCTGACGATCATCGACTACATCATCGTTCACGAACTGTGCCATCTGCACCATCGCGATCATTCGGACGCGTTCTGGAACGAGGTGGACAAAGTGCTGCCTGATTACCGTGAGCGTAAGGAGTGGTTGCGGGTTCGGGGTGCAGAGTTGGACCTGTAATATCGCGCCCGTTGGGAGAAGAATGCTTCGGGTTGAAGATGCGTTGTCGCCCACTGCCCCCGGGACTCAGTAGGGGATGCCCGCATAATTGCTCCTTGGCCCCAAGAGCGAGTAGTTCGGTTGTCAACCCAGCACCACCAAGATTTCCAGAAAACCAACCGTTCTGCCCGGTTGGTTTTTTTTCGTCCGTCCCCCGGTTGTAGCGCACTGATAGGATCGGGGAATAATGGCGCGCCAATCATGGTCGTTGCCGACTACGCGGACCGGATACTGGGCTTCGACCTCGACTGCGCGCAGGTATGGGGAAAGCTCATGTCGCCGAGTCCCCGGCATCCCATCGACAAGCAGATTGCCGCCATTGCGCTCATCTACGACCTGACGGTCGTCACGTGGAACACGGAAGATTTCGAGTCCACCGGAGTGCGGAACATCAATCCCTTCAGCTCGCCGCTGTCGGCGACCTGAGCAGCGGTCACACGAGCGGCCGGCTCGGCCACAGGCACCCTCAGCATGGAAAACGACAGAAATACCTTGGTGTCGCGCGTCGCGGCCCATATCGCCGCGAGGTTCGCAGGCGAGAGCTCCGGCCACGATTGGCACCACATCAACCGGGTCTGGAAGCTTGCCGGCCGTATTGCCAGGAACGAGGGTGCAGACCAGGAGGTGGTTGAATTGGCCGCACTCGTCCACGATATTGCCGACTGGAAGTTCCATGGAGGCGATGACACCGTCGGACCGCGTCAGGCGGAGCAGTTGCTCAGGCAGGAGGGGGCTTCCGAGGAAGTCATCGACCTGGTTGTCGATATCGTGGCGACCATCTCCTTCAAGGGCGCTGGCGTTCGTACCGAGATGAAAACCCTGGAGGGGAAGTGTGTCCAGGACGCCGACCGGCTGGATGCGCTCGGTGCCATCGGTATTGCCCGTTGTTTCGCCTACGGTGGACATGCAGGCCGCTCCATGTACGACCCGGATGTGCCGCCGGTCCTGCACGGTACCGCGGAGGCGTACAAGGCCGCCAAGGGGACGAGCCTCAATCACTTTTACGAGAAGCTCCTGCTTCTCAAGGACCGGATGAACACTGCGACGGGATATGCTCTTGCGCAGGAGCGTCACCGGTTCATGGAAGAGTTCTTGGAGCGCTTCCTCGAGGAGTGGAATGGGGCGTGGGAAGCCCACGTGTAACGGACGGGGCAGACTGGGGCAAACGGGTACGCTCGGCAGATCGAGTGGGTTGACGTGTTCCAGCAAGAGCGCCTGCACCTCATCGCGTCACGAGTTGGGCGTGAAAAGGCATGTGGCGGCCTGGGAGCCTGTCGGACTCAAAGGAAATCGGGATGGCTAGTGTCCTGAGTTGCAAGTCCGTTGCTGAATTCGCGCGCAATCACCGCCATGTTGCGTAGCGAGTCCGCGCCGGGTGTCCAACCCGGCTGTGGTTTGCGCCTTGCCTGACCGCGATTGCGCACGAATTCGGAAACGTTTGCATTCTTTCATCCTCCGTTCAACGAACTTGCAACTCAGGACACTAGCCGAACCCGGAGTGATGCCTGGGGGACGGCCGCTCTAGCCGTTCAGTGGGTGGCGCGCTTCGGCTGGGCGGCGCTCGGGCGGCGGATCGACAACCGCTGCTTCAAGCACGAACCCAGCATCGCCTCGAGCCTCAAGTTGCTGCGTCGCACGCCGTGGGTGCGCACGCAGGTGGAAGCGCTGTATCTTGATATGCTGCGCACTGCCCCCGATCGCAAGACATTCAGGACCAGACCCAACACATGAAGACCCCGAGCAGAATCGAACCGCTGGTGGCCGATGGGCTAGTCGACACGGTCATGCGTCAGCTCATGAGCGGCAAGGAGGCGATGGTCTATGTCGTGCAGTGTGGCGATGCGGTGCGCTGCGCCAAGGTGTACAAGGAGGCCAACAAGCGCGGTTTCCACAAGGCGGCCGACTACACCGAGGGGCGCAAGGTCAAGAACAGCCGCCAGGCGCGGGCGATGGCCAAGGGCTCGCGCTACGGTCGGCAGGAGCAGGAAGCCGCGTGGCAGCATGCCGAGGTCGACGCGCTGCGTCTGCTCGCCGCGGCGGGCGTGCGCGTGCCGACGCCGTACGACTTTCACGAGGGCGTGCTGCTGATGGAACTGGTGACCGATGGGGACGGGGAACCGGCGCCGCGGCTCAACGACGTTGTGCTGAGCGAGGCGGAGGCGCTGCGCTTCCACGCCGATCTCGTGCGCCAGGTCGTGCGCATGCTGTGTGCCGGCATCGTCCATGGCGACCTGTCCGAATACAACGTGCTCATCGACCGCGACGGGCCGGTGATCATCGATCTGCCGCAGGCGATCGATGCCGCGGCCAACAACAATGCGCGCGCCATGCTCGAGCGCGATGTCGACAACCTTGCCGCCTACTTCGGGCAGTTCGCCCCCGAGCTGTGCGACACCGAATACGGCAAGGAGATCTGGTCGCTGTACGAATCCGGCAAGCTGCAGCCCGAGAGCGCGCTCACCGGGGTCTTCAGGACGGAAGAGGGACGCGCCGATGTCGACGAAGTCATGCAGATCATCGAGGCGGCGCGCAAGGAAGAAGCCGCACGCCAGGCGGTCAGGGCGGCGCTCGCCGACGCCTGAAGCGGAAGACGGACACCGATGCGCCCCCACGTGACCGTCTCGCCCGACGAAGTCGAGATCACCGCGATCCGCGCCCAGGGTGCGGGCGGGCAGAACGTCAACAAGGTGTCGAACGCGGTGCATCTGCGCTTCGACATCGCCACCTCGTCTCTGCCCGAGGAAATCCGTGCGCGGCTGCTGCAGCTCGGCGACCAGCGCATCAGCAAGGACGGCGTCGTGATCATCAAGGCGCAGAAGTTCCGCAGTCTGGAGAAGAACCGGGCCGAGGCGCTGCGGCGGCTGGAAGAACTGATCAACCGCGTGGCGGCACCGCCCAAGGCCCGCCGCGCCACGCGACCGACGCGTGCCTCCGTGACCCGGCGCCTGGAGGGCAAGGCGCGGCGCGCCTCGGTGAAAGCGGGACGGGGGAAGGTGGGCGAATAGGGCGTGGGGCCGGCCGATGGCTCTGGGCTTGCCCCCGAAAAACGGACGCAGGTGACGCAGCTCCCATTGGAAGACTTTCTCGATGCTGAACCTGCCGGGGGCATCATTCGAGCAGGAAGTTCGTCGCGGGTGCGGCGAGGCGTTCATGCGGCGCCTGCGCTTCGTCCTTGAGTAATACGCCGGACAATTGTCTGCTGCGCGCCTCGCCCATCAGCCAGTGCAACTTGTCGGCTGCGTGCTCGATGTCGAGTCCTTCGCGCCGGATGTTGGAGATGCAGTTGCGCTGCGCGTCGATCGTGTCGATGCGGGGCTGCCATGTGAGGTAGATGCCCATGCTGTCGGGGGAACTGAGGCCGGGCCGTTCGCCGATGAGGATGGCGACCATGCGGGCGTGCAGCGTCATGGCGATGTCGTCGCCGAGGGCGACGCGGGCCTGCTCGGCGATCACGAGCGGCGCGAGCGTCCAGGCGGAGGCGGTCAGGCGAGGCAAGAGGGCGTCGAGGAAGGGCAGGGCGTTCTGTTCGATGGCGAAGGCGGAAAGGCCGTCCGCGAGCACGATGGCGAGGTCGTAGGCCGCGTCGTCTGCGGCGCCGAGTGTCGCGAGCCTTGCGTGCGAGGCTTCGTCGAGGCGCCGCCCGAGATCGGGGCGCTGCAGGTAGGTGCGGCGATCGGGGGCGGCGCTGCGCACCGTGGCGACGGCACGTCCGCGTTGCACGAGACCCGCGCGCAGGTCCTCCGTTGCGAGGACGTGATGGACGGCGTCGCGCGCGCGGGCGTGGGCGAGCTGGAATGCGAGTTGGGCCTGGGTCGGGATGCTGGTGCCGGCACGTCCGAGCGCGATGCGGGCCGGGGTGAAGCGGCGGAGCCTTCCCCAGGGGG
>NZ_WTVK01000078.1 GCF_012910805.1 Aromatoleum evansii | reverse complement strand
CCTCCAGGCTCACCATCTCGCCGGCGATCTTGGCGAAGCGCTTGACGCGGCCGACGATGCGCACGAAGCCATCCTCGTCGATGTCGACCACGTCGCCGGTCTCGTACCAGCCCTCGCCCGCCTCCGAGGCCGGCGCCTGCAGCACGCCCGGCTGGTCGACCTTGAGGTAGCCGCTCATCAGGTTGGGGCCGGAGACGTGCAGCATGCCGCCCTGGGCGATGCCCGGCACCGGCACCAGGCGTGCCTGCAGGCCGGGCAGGAACTGGCCGACGGTGCCCGTGCGGTAGGCCATCGGCGTGTTCACCGCCATCACCGGCGCGGTCTCGGTCGCGCCGTAGCCTTCGAAGATGCGGATGCCGAAGCGCTCGAACCACAGCTGACGCACCGGCTCGGCGAGCTTCTCGGCGCCGGCGATGACGTAGCGCAGGCGGTAGAAGTCGTAGGGGTGGGCGAAGCGCGCGTAGTTCGCGAGGAAGGTGCTGGTACCGAGCAGCACGCTGCAGCCGCGGTCGTATGCGACTTCGGGAATCACGCGGTAGTGCAGCGGGCTGGGGTAGAGGAACACGTTGGCGCCGGAGAGCACCGGCAGCAGGCCGCCGGCGGTCAGCCCGAAGGAGTGGAACAGCGGCAGCGCATTGAGGATCTTGTCGTCGACCGAGAAATCCACCACCGCGCGGATCTGCGCGATGTTGGCGAGCAAGGCGCGGTGCGACAGCACGACGCCCTTGGGCTTGCCCTCGGAACCCGACGTGAACAGCACCACCGCCGTGTCCTCGGGCGCGCCGATTTGCGTCGCCGCGCGCGGGAAACGCAGCGCCCACAGCATGAGCCACAATTTGTCGGCGAGGCCCATCTTGCCGCGCAGGTCTTCCAGGTACACGAAACGCAGCTCGGGGCACACCACCGCGAGCGCCGCGAGCTTGTCGCCGAGCTTGGCCTGCTCGACGAAGGCGCGCGAGGTGAGCACGGTGCGGATCTGCGCCGCCGCGCACGCGGCCTGCATACCGTCGGCGCCGGCGGTGTAATTGAGCATCGCGGGGATGCGGCGGAAGGCGGTGAGGCCGAAGACCAGCGCCAGCGTCGGCGCGAGGTTGGGCAGCAGGATGCCGACGTGCTCGTTCGGGCCGGACTCCTTCGCGACGAGGCGGCCGAGCGCGAGCGCCATCTTGATCAGGTCGCCGTAGGAATACTCCTCCTGCTTCAGGTCCTCAACCAGGCGGCGCGAGCGGCCGTGGATGGAGGCGGCGTCGAGCAGGGCCTCGAACAGCGTCTGCTGCGGGCGGCTGGCGAAGATCATCTCCTGCATGATGCGGCGCATCGCCTCGCCCGCGCGGCGGCGGCGCTCGCGCGCGGTCGGCGCGACCGGCACGTCGATGTGCGTCACCGGATGGATCGTCAGCGCCAGCTGCGGGAAGAAGCGACGCGGGAAGCGCCCGCCCATGCGCGAGAAGTAGGTGCGCGCGGCGCCGTCGATCTTCACCGGCAGGATGGTCGCGCCCGTGCGCGCGGCAACGAAGGCCGGGCCGTCGTAGGTCTTCATCAGGCTGCCGGTGGTGGTGATGCGCCCCTCGGGGAAGATCACCACCGGACGGCCGGATTCGAGCAGGCGCACGACCTTCTTCATCGCCATCGGGCTGGTCGGATCGACCGCGAGGTAGTCGACCAGCGACAGCATCAGCCGGAACCAGCGCTTGTTGGCGACCGTGGTATGCACGACGAAGACCGGGTCGAGCGGCAGGAAGAGCCCCAGCAGCAGACCGTCGAGGAAGGATTCGTGGTTCGCGATCACCAGTAGCCGCGCCTCGCCGGCGGGCACGCGGCCGCTGATGCGCACGCGGAAGAGCAGGCGCGCGAGGCCGCGCAGCAGGGGTTTAAGGAGGGATCGGAGCATGGTGGGGTCTCGTTCCGGAAATCGAAGAAAGGTCAGCGCGCCGACGCGTCCGGCCACGGCACTTCGGGTCGCTTCATGTCGCGGAACGCCGCCATCAGCCAGGAGCGCATGCCGATGACGAGGGTATAGGGGCGGCGGTCGGCGGGCGAGAGTTTCTGGTCGGCGATGTGCTGTTGCGCGAAATCCTGCCCGACGCGCGCGAGGCGCTCGCGGAAGGAATGCGCGAGCCCGCGACCGATCTGCCCATGCACGACCATCAGCATCTCGGATTCGCCGTCGAAGCCGCCGGCGAAGTAGTCGTCGATGACCTCGCCGCGGAAGTACTGCATCACCGGCCCGTGCGGGCGCCAGCGGAAGCCCTTGGCGACCTTGAGGTGATAGCGGTTGCCCGGGCGCAGGTCGATGATGCCGAGGCGGTCGAGGTGCGTCAGCTGCTTCACGACCTCGACCTCGCTCATCTGGTAGGTCGCCACGATCTGCTCCGCGCTCCAGTGGCTGAGGCAGCAGATCGCCACCAGCAGCAGCTGGCGATCGCCCACCACCGCCTTTTCCTGCGCGAGCGAGAGTTCGTCGAGCAGCGGCTCCTTCTCCGCGACGCGGCGCGCGAGGTCGGCGAAGTCGAGGTTCAGCGCGCGGCAGATCGCATCGATGCGCGACAGCGGCATGTCGCCGCTGGCCGAGAACATGCGCTTGACGCTGGACTCGGCCATGCCCAGGCGCTCGGCGAGCGCGGCATAGGTGAGGCCGGCGGCTTTCAGCTCGCTCTTCAGCGTGGCGACGAGGTCGGCGGTGGTGCTCATGGTCGGGGTTCCGTCCGGGAAGTGGCGCCAGATTATCCGCATGGCGTTGGCGGCGCGAGCGCATGTCATTAAGTATCGCACAGCGATACCCAAAGAACACATCTTACACACTTCGCACGACCAGCTTGTACCGCCACCGGCGCCGGCGAATGATGGGCTCGCCTGCCAACCAAGGAGCACTCCATGCAAGCCCTCATCCGTCGTGACACCCGCGCCTGGCGCGCGCAAGTCTGGATTTCCTTCGGCCTCGCCGGCCTGCTGTGCACCGGCGGGCTGGCCGCTCTGCCCGCGATCGCGCTCGACCGCGCCTTCATGGTCATGGGCTACGCCTTCTGCCTCACCAGCGCCTTCGTACTCGCCAAATTCGTGCGCGACGGCGCGGCGCGCAGCGACGACTCGCCGCTGTGGCGCCTCGTCGTGTGGGGCGGCTTCGCGCTGGCGATGGGCCTCACCGGCTGGGGCCTGTGGCGCATGGACATCCACCCGACCTGGAAAGCCTATCTCGGCGTGAGCTGGCTGTACCTGATCTCCAGCGCGCTCACCCTCGCGAAAACCCTGCGCGACGCGTGGGAAGCCGACCGCGCGGAAGCGGGCCTGCGCGCTCCGGCCGACCCGTCGTCGGCGCTTTCCTGAAAGGAGTCCGCCATGCATGCCTCACCCCGTCGCAGCGTCCTCGCGCTGCTCCTCGCCGCCCCGCTCGCCTGGGCCGCACGCGCCCACGCCTACGGCGGCGCGTCCGAAGCCAGCACGGCCTCCGCACTCTCGCTCGCACTACCGCTCGCCTCGGTTGTCGCCGCGCCGGTGATGGTCCTCAGCGCCGGAGCCGTACTCACCGTGACGGCCGTCGAAGCCTCGGCCCGCGGCACGGTGTGGATCCTCGAACGCGCCTCGGACGGCGCGCGCGCCAGCCTCGAACTCAGCGCCGCGGGCCTCGAAGCCTCCGCGATCGCGGTCGGCACGGTGATCCTCGTCACCGCGCTCGCCGCCGGCTGGATCCTCTCGGCCGCGGGGCAGGCGCTGTGCTTCGTCCCCAACGAAGTGGGCCGCGCGCTGCTGTACAGCGAGCGAGTCACGCCATGAGCGCCCTGCTGCGCCTCACCCGTCGCCTCGCGCGATCCCTGCGCGCGGCGCTTCTCGCCGGCGTGCTGCTCGGCGCCGTCGCCGCCCCGCCGATCCTCGCCGGGCAGCCCTGCACCGAACGCCGCCTCACCGCCGAAGAACTCGCGCGCGGCCTCGAACTCGCCGCCCGCAGCGCCGCGGCGCTGGACCGCAGCGGCGCGCGCGCGGCGGTCATCGCCCGCGCCGGGCAGGACCTGCGCGAATGGGGGCAGCGCTATTCGCACATCGGGCTCGTCTATCGCGCGGACGAAACGGCCGACGGCCGCGGCGTCTGGCGCGTCGTGCATAAGCTCAACCACTGCGGCAGCGACCGCGCGAGCCTGTTTCGCCACGGCTTGGCGGAATTCTTCAGCGAGGAACTGTTCGACTACGAAGCGGCAATCGTGCCCTTCGCACCGGCCAGCGGCGCCGTGCTGGCCAACCGGTTGCGCGACAACTTCGTCGTCGCCGCGCTGCACGAGCCGCGCTACAGCATGCTCGCCTACCCGTGGGCGACGCGTTACCAGCAGAGCAACCAGTGGGCGCTCGAGACCGTCGCCCACGTGCTGGAGCCGGGCGCCACCGACCGCAGCCGCGCACAGGCCTGGCTGCGCCTGCGCGGCTACCAGCCGACCACGCTGCGCATCGACCCGCTGCGACGCCTGGGCGCCCGCGTGGGCTCGGCGAACATCGCCTTCGACGACCACCCCAACGCGCGGCGCTTCACCGACCGCATCGACACGGTCACCGCGGATTCGGTGCTGGACTGGCTGACGACGAGCGGGCTGGGATCGGGGCGGATCGCGGTGCGCTAAGGAGGCGCACCGATCGCCCCGTGATCACGCCATCTTGCCGCGCGCGAGCAGGCCCCGCACCGTCTCCTGCAGGTCGGCCGGCAGCACCACGACCTTGGCGCTCTCGGACGAGCCCATGCGCTCCATCGACGCGATGTACTTCTCACCGAGCATGTACATCATCGGCCCCGGCTGGTCGCCGATGGCGGCGGCGACGCGGCGGATCGCCTCGGCGGAGGCTTCGGCGAGCATGACCTGGGCGTTGGCGTCGCGCTTGGCGGATTCGAGACGCGCCTCGGCCTCGAGGATCGCCGCCTGCTTCTCACCCTCGGCCTTGGTCACCGCCGCCTTGCGCTCGCGCTCGGCGGCGGCCTGCATCTCCATCGCGCGCTGCATCGACTCGGAGGGCTTGATGTCCTGGATCTCCACCGACTTCACGGTGAGGCCCCAGTCGACGGCCTCGTCGGCGATGCTCTCCCTCAGGCGCGCCTTGATCTTGTCGCGCGACGAGAGCGCCTCGTCGAGCTCCATCTCGCCGACGATCGAACGCAGCGTGGTCATGATCAGGTTGCGGATCGCCTCGGCGAAGTCGGTCACGCCATACACGGCCTTCACCGGGTCGGTAACCTTGATGAAGGCGATGGCGTTGGTGAGGATCACGGCGTTGTCGCGCGTGATGACCTCCTGCTCCTGCACGTCGAGGATGATGTCCTTGGTGACGAGCTTGTAGGCGACGTTGTCGAGGTAGGGAATGATGATGTTGAGGCCGGGCTTGAGGGTGCTGTGGTACTTGCCCAGGCGCTCGACGATCCATTCCTCGCCCTGCGGCAGGATGCGCACGCCCTTGGCGAGCGTGACGACGACGAAGATGAGTAGGGCTACGACGAATATCAGGCTACCGCTCATGAAATCTCCTCAGGCTTTGACGACTTTCAGGAAACTGCCCTCGACGGCGACGACGCGCACGCGCTCGCCGGCGGGAATCGGGTCTTCGGCGAGGCACACCCACTCCTCGGCGCCCAGCAGCGGACGCTGGAAGCGCACCTTGCCGCGCTGGAAGGGCGCGACCGCGCCGACCAGCAGGCCGACTTCGCCGATGACCTCGCCCGCGGAGGTGCCGATGCGGGTCTTGTGGAAGCTGAGCTTGAACACGCGGAACCACAGCACGACCATGACCAGCGACAGGGCGGTCCAGGTGGCGAGCTGGGCCGTCAGCGACAGCTCCGGCGCGACGAGGAGCACGAGCGCCATCGCCAAGCCCGCGATGCCGAACCAGATCAGGAAAAAGGACGGCAGCGCCAGCTCGGCCAGGATCAGGGCGATGCCGATTACGGTCCAGTGCCACCATTCGATGTTCATGACATCCTCCTCGCCGGCGATTGTAGCGGGATGTCATCGACCTGTCCGCGGCGCGGGAGTCGATCATGAAATTGAAAGATTCTTATACAGAACCGCACATTTGACCTCGATCAGTGTAGGGCGCCCCCCTCTACCTATAATTGCGTATATCCGCCGTGACGGATGACACACACAAATTCAATCGATGGCATCTCCTGAGCGGAGGTGGCATGCGTGCGTGCACCCGAGGGGACTCGCCGCACTTTTGGTCTGAAAAGGGGAAGCCAAGGGATGCAACTTGCGATCCTGTGGCAACGCCTGCGCGAGCTTCCGGGCTTCGTCGCCGGCGCCACCGCGGTCGTCGCGGTGTGGCTGATTTCGATGCTGGGGGGACTGCGCGCCCTCGACCACGTCTATTACGACTTCATCGTCGGGACGATGGGCGAACCGTCGAGCGCGCGCTACGAGGTGCTGCTCGTGGAGACGCGCCCCGGCGAGGCACACGACTGGCCGCAACTCGGCGAGCGGCTGTTCGCCGCCGGCGCGCGGCAGCTCATATTCGTTTCGCCGCTCGCGGAAGCGGAGCTGCGCGGGCTCGCGGCGTGGGGCGACGAGCGCGTGCTGGTCGGCCGTGCTCCGCTTGAATCCGGCGATCCCCCGCAGTTGCGCGCCCCCGAGGCGCTGCCCGCCGACCTCGCCGAGCGCCTGAAGACGGCGCTCGTCGCTCTGCCCCTCGGCGAGGGCGGCTCGCAGCGCGGCCAGTTCGGCGATTTCCGCATCGGACCCCGCCTGCTGCCCGGCATCGAGAAGGCGGCGGCGGTGGCGGCGGGCCGTGCGCCGGTTCCGCCGGTGTTCGGCATCAACTACCACCGCGGCACGAGCCTGCCGCGCATCGGCGCCGACCGGCTGGAGCGCGAGTTGCCGGTGCCGGAGCTGGTGCAGGGCCGCACGGTGCTGGTGGGGCATGCGGCGCAGCCCTGGCTCGCGCACTACGACGCCCCGGGCATGCCGCGCGGCAAGCGCCTGTCGCAGCTGGAGGTGCACGGCCTCGCGCTCGACAGCCTGCTGCAAGACAAGGCGGTGCACGACTTCGGCCCGATCGCCAGCGCCCTGGCGCTGATCCTCAGCGGCGTCGCGCTGGTCGTCGCCTTCCAGCCGCTGCGCCTGTTCTCGGCCTTCTGGGTGAGCCTTGCGCTGATCGCCGGCAGCGTTCCGTTCGCGTGGCTGACCATGCGTCTCTTCGACCTGTGGCCGCCGGTGCTGGAGCTGTCGCTGATGACCGCGCTGGCCTTCCCGCTGGTGTATCGCGCCAAGTCGCTCGCCGAGGACCGGCGCCTGCGCAAGCTGATCGGCGAGACCTCGACCAAGCTGCAGAACCGCTACCTGCCGCCGGGCTTCGCGGAGACCGACGAGCACTGGATCTACGTGACCAACCTGGTCGACCAGATCCTGCAGTCGAACCGCACGATCTTCCTCGAGCGCGTGCCGGACGATCATAGGGTGCGCGAGATCCACGCGCTGCGCTGCTCGATCGGCGACATCGACGAGATGCGCCGCGACTACCAGCGCGTGCCCTACACGCTGGCGATCGAACAGCGCGGCGTGGTGGAGATCGACGTCGGGCGGCGGCCCTACCTGAAGGTGCAGCTCGGCCGCGAACGGCAGTTCCTGGCGCCGCTGATCTTCGGCGGCGAGGTGCTGGGCTTCTGGGCCTTCGGCCTGGAGGAGGAACGCATCGGCGATGCCGCGCACTTCCGCGCGATGGTCGACAACATCGCCGGACAGATCGGCGAGCTGCTGTACCAGCGTCAGCTGTGGCAGGCGCGGCGGGCGAGCGAGGGAGCGGCGTGGCGCCGCTACCTGAACGACGATGCGCTTGCGCTGCACCGCCGCCTGTCGCAGGCGATCGTCGCGCTGGAGCGGCGCGTGTCGAGCTTCGAGCACTTGTTTGCGGGCCTGTCAACGGCGGCGATCGTGTTCGACCTGTTCGGCCGCGTGGTGCTGGTGAATGAGCGCATGAGCCGGCTGCTGACCGACGCCGGGCTGGCCCCCTACGGCATGACCGCGGCGGACCTGATCGCGACGCTCTCCGGTCAGGATGCCGGTCGCGTGCGCCAGACGGTGCAGGCGCTGCTCTCCGCCAGCGCTCCGACGGTGCTGCCGGCGCAGCTGCCGGGCGACACCCCGGGCCACTACATCCTGAGCCTGCGATCGCTGGAGCAGGATCCCGAATCGGCGGATGACACCACGCCGTTCCGAAGCCACGGGCTCCTCCTCGAACTGGTCGACGTCACCGACATCCATCGCCTGTATGGCGTCAAAACCGGGCTCGTGAGCTACCTCAACCATCAGCTCAACAATCACCTCACGGCGGTGCTGGGTGCGACGAAACTGCTCGAAATGAATCCCGCCGCGCTGTCCGGGATGATCCCGCTGATCGACGCCCAGTGCCGCAAGGCGGCGACGACCGTGGAGCGCGTGCAGGATCTGCTGACGCACGAGCTGCAGGTGGATTTCGGCGGCAGCTATCCGGTCGACCCGCGCGAACCGGCTGCGCGTGCGGTCGATGAGCTGCGCGCCCGCGCGGCCGAGCGCAGCATCGGCTTCGACGTGCACGTGCCGACGACGCCCCTGCTGGCCTATGCGAATCCACGCGAGCTGCAGGCGACACTGGCGACGCTGCTCGACTTCCTGCTGGACGACGCCGTGGAGGGTTCGCGCATCGGCCTGAACATGACCGACCGTGCGGACCATGTCGAGATCGTGCTGACCAACAGCGGCTTCGGCCTGCCGCAGGAGCGCCTGGACGCAAGCCTCGCAGCCGCGGCCCCCGCGGGCGACGACACCTTCGCCCGGTTGCGCCGCGCGCTGCAGCACATCGGCCACTGGGGCGGCCAGACCCAGGTGTCCACCGCACTGGGCGAGGGTTTCAGGATCGCCCTGGTACTGAGGAGTTTCCAATGAGCGCAACCTCCCTTCCCCGCGTGCTGGTGGTCGAGGACGAGCCGCTGGTCGCGTGCGTCGTCGAAGGCCTGCTGGCCAGCCGCGGCCTCGCGGTCGATGTCGCCCGCGACGGCGACGAGGCGATCGGGAAGCTTGGCGGCACGGCCTACCGGTTGGTCGTGACCGACCTCATGATGCCGGTGCGCGACGGCGAGCAGCTGGTGCGCTGGATGCGCGAGGTCGCCGCGCTCGACACGCCGGTGATCGTGCTGTCGGCGATCCGCGACGCGCGCCAGCGCGAGCGCCTCGAGGCACTGGGCGTGAGCGCGATCCTGCACAAGCCGCTCGACATGGACGGTTTCCTGCAGCGGGCGCTGGAACTGGCGGGTGCCGATGCCTGAGTGGTTACCGCTGCCACTTTTTCCCGAAGGGGGACTTGCCGGCTCGGTCGTGACGACCGTGTGGATCGGCGTCGCGGTCGTGGTGTTCTTCAACCTGCGCCTGGGCTGGGTGCTGTCCGGCCTGGTCGTGCCGGGCTATCTCGTGCCGCTGCTGCTGGCGAAACCGGCCGCCGCCGCGGTGGTCGTCGGCGAGGGCATCCTCACCTACGCGCTGGTGTGGTTCTACTCCGAGTTCCTGTCGCGCCATACGGGCTGGAGCAATTTCTTCGGCCGCGACCGCTTCTTCGCGCTGGTGCTGTGCAGCGTGCTGGTACGCATCGGCATGGACGGCTTCGCGTTGCCGGCGCTGGGGGAGTGGCTGAACGACGCCTTCGGCATGCAGTTCGATTATCGCAACAACCTGCACAGCTTCGGCCTCATCATCGTCGCGCTGATCGCGAACAACTTCTGGAAGACCGGGCTGTTGCGCGGCCTGCTGCCGCTCGTCGTTACGACCGGCGTGACGCTCGTGATCGTGCGCTACGGGCTGATGACGGCGACCAATTTCAACATCAGCTCGCTGTCCTACATGTACGAGGACATCGCGGCCTCCATCCTCGCGAGCCCCAAGGCCTACATCATCCTGATCGCGACGGCCTTCCTCGCGTCGCGCATGAACCTGCTGTACGGCTGGGACTTCGCGGGCATCCTGGTGCCCTCGCTGCTGGCGCTGCAGTGGTACCAGCCGGGCAAGATCCTCGCATCCTTCGCCGAGGCGACGGTGATCCTGCTGCTCGCGCACGCGGTGCTGAAGCTGCCCGCCTTCCGCGGCGTGACGGTGGAGGGCGGGCGCAAGCTGATGCTGTTCTTCAACATCAGCTTCGCCTACAAGTTCGTCATCGCGTGGCTGGTGCTGTGGTTCGTGCCGGAGCAGAAGATCACCGACCTGTACGGCTTCGGCTATCTGCTGCCGACGCTGCTCGCGCTCAAGATGCACGACAAGGGCATCTATGCGCGCATGACGCGGGCGGTGCTGCAGACTTCGCTGGTGGCCGCCTTCGTCGCGACGCTGGCGGGCTTCGCGCTGTCTTTCCTGCCCGATGCGACGGACACCGCCCATGCCGGCAGCACGACGGCAGAGACGCCGCCGACGCGTGACGGGAAGCTCGTCGAGCTGGTGCGGGAGGCGCGCATCGCCGCGTACCGCACGCGGCTGCAGGTGTCGGTGCCCACGCCCAACGCCTTCGAACTCGACCGGCTGCGCCAGGGCTTCTCCCAGCTCGCGGAGTACCGGCGCGACCGCGAGCCGGCGCGACTGTCGGCGGCGATGAAGCAGCTGGAGGGCATCGGTTTCCGCGTCGAACGCATCGAGGGGCGCTACCTGCTGCTGCGCGACGGTGATCCGGCGCGCTTCTGGGGCCTGTACGTGGTCGACCTGGACGCAGATACCGAGCTCGCGATCGAGGTGCCGGCGCCGCTCGACGAGCGCGGCAGCGCGGAATCCGGGGCGTGGCTGTTCCGCTCTATGCGCGCGCAGTCGCTGGCCATCGCGGGCTCGACGCGCAATGCGAACAAGGACGGCAGCGCCGACGTGTTGCGCGCGCCGAATACGGTGTTCCAGATGTTCCACCAGGTGTTCGGTGCCCGCGAAGTGCTGCAGGTGCGCGGCTACACGGCCGAATCGGCGCGCATCGCGCAGGGCTGGCGCAACGAGCTGCAGCGCCCGCCGGAAGGCGAGCCGGCCTCGCTGCTGTGGGTCAAGGGCACGCTGCCCGACGGGCTGGACCTCGCGCGCCTGCGCGAGCTCGCCGGCAGCGTCGCGCTGCGCTGGGGCGAGCTGCCGCTGCCGAACCTGCAACGCGACACGCTGTATGCGGGTTTCGCCGAACTGCAGCTGCACCGCGACGACATGCGCCGCCTGCTCGGGCGCGCACTGGCCACCGAGCGCAGCGTCGGCGAGACGGTGTCCGACAAGAGCATCGAAGGCTACCTGCAGGACTGGCTGCTGTCCGATCCGACACGCATTGCCCCGTCGGGCACCGATCTTTACGCGCAGCCGGCGGTCGAGGACCTGCTGTTTTTCGACGACGAGGTCGTCACGCCGCTGCTGGCCGCGGCCGCCGACCATTACCGCGACGGTGCCTGGACCGCGGACGGCATCGCGGAGCTGCGCGTAATCCAGAGCGCGGCGACGGCGCTGGGCTACGCGCTGCTGCGCTACCGCCACCTCGGCAGCGGCACCGACTACCTGATCCTCGCCGAAGCCGAGCGCCCGCCCGGCGCGACCGACGCGCGGCGCTACTGGGGCACCTACGTGTTCCGCCTCGGGTCCGCGGAAGCCTTCGTCGTCGGCGCGCCGCGGCCGCTGTTCGAGCACAATTCCTTCGAGATGGCGGTGTCGCTGTTCGAGTCGCTGCGCGCCCGGGCGCTGCTGATCGGCGGCGCGAGCCCGGCGGCGAACCGCGACGGCAGCGCCGACATCGTGCGCCTCGCGAACAAGGAGAACGCATTCAACGTGGTCGGCCAGGCCATCCTGCGCCACGCTGGCGACGCGCCGCTGATGACGGTGCAGAGCCGTGCGATGAGCGAACGCTCGGACGCACCACTGCCCGCCGCCGACGTGCTGCTCGCAGCGGGCAATGGCGCACTCGATGTGGCGCAGCTGGGGGAGCGCGGGCGGCGGCTGGTGGAGCTGTTCGGGCGCTACGGTCTGAGCACCGCCTTCGCGGGCGGCGAACTGGCGAGCGCAGGCTACGAGGTCGGGGCGATGCCACAGGTGTTCTACCTGAACGCGATGCAGGACAAGGAGTTCGTAACCTTCTGGGCCTCGCCGCTGGCGCGCGCCGGCTTCCGCCAGCAGACCGGTGCGACCGCGCAGCAGGCGCAGACGATGGCGCTGGGCCTGCGCAGCGTCGAGGAGGATCTCGCCGCCTACGTAGCGCGACATGATCGGCCGGCGGGATCGGTGCCCCCCTCGCTGCGCACGATGCTCGGGCGCTACGTCGCCAGCCAGGACATCGTCGTGCTGCACGCCGCGCTCACCGCGCATCCGCAGCTGCGCTTCGAGCGCATCGTCGATCTCGGCTCGCGCCAGGGTTTCCTCGCGGTTCTCGATCGCGACGGCGGACTGCTCGGCATCGCGAACCTCACGGCGCGCGAGCCGGAACGCGCGGTCGTGCTGAAGCGCGACGCGCTGCGCGCAAGCCTCGATGTCTTCGTCGAGGGCCGCGCAGGCTGGCTGCTGGCGGAGGACGCGCGATGAAATGGCTCGCACGCCTGCTTGCCGTCGCGCTGGTGGCGCTCGCCGCGTGGTGGCTCGCGCCGCGCTTCGCGGCCTTCGACACCTCGTCCCTGCTCTTGCGCGACGGCAACGGTTGGAAGCTGGAGATGGTGCCGCAGGCGACCATCGCGGCGACCTACCTCGCCGAGCGCGAACGCTGGCTCAGCTTCCCGGTGCCGGCTGGCGCGGACCGCGTGCGCATCGTCAGCAACGCCAACCTGTACGACCTCGCGAAAGCGCGCGAGGCGCGCACGGCCGACCCGCGGCGGCGCTGGCGCTACGCGCTCGACATCGAGATCACCGACGGCGAGGGCGCGGTGCTGCTGGGCCGGCGCCACCACCATCGCACCGACCTGGCCGAGCTGCGCCTGCCCGACGAGCGCATCGTCACCCCGTCCTTCTACCTCGACGAGACCCTGAGCCCGGTCACGGGCGTCGTCGTGATGCTGAACCTCGGCGGCCTGCCCCAGGCCGCGCGGCTGCGCATCCGCCTCGCCGACGGCGACCCCGACATCGCCGACGTCGCGGTGCGCGCCTACTTCCCGGAAGCGGCCAGCGAACGTCAGCTCGACCACCTGTGGCAGCGCCTGTCCGAGCGGCAGAAGAGCTCGCTGGCGAAAGGCAGCGTGTATGCGCACGAACTGCTCACGGAAGCGGAACGCCGCAACCTGCTGCACAACCAGTGGCAGCCCGCGGGTCCGCAGGGCGCGCGCGGCGTGGATTTCAGGGGGCGGGACCTGTACGTGCTGCGCGATGTCGAGGGTGAGCCGGTCGACGACCCGGTTCCGCCCGCCGGACTCGTCGCCGCGCCGGGCCGTCCCGTCGTGTTCCCGCTGCCCGAGGGCGGCGGCAAGGTCGAGTTCGAGGCGATCCCGCTGGCCGCCGACGGCGATTCGACCGGGGAGCCCGGCACTCCGCGGCTCGCGGGGCGCTGGCATGCCGGCGACAGCCTCCTGAAGGAAGACGTCGCGATCCCGCTCGCCGCGGCGGAGGGCGCCATGCCGCTGCGCGGCGAACGGCGCTTCGGCGGCGGGCTCGTCGAGCTGGAGGCGAACCGGCCGCTCGCCGTCCGCGCCTTCATGGACATCGCGGGCGCGCGCACCGAGATCACGCCGGAAAGGCTGTTCCAGCGCCTGTTCGTCGCCCACTCGGCGCAGCCGGTGAGCTTCACGATCGCGCATGCAGACGGCGCGGCGACGCCGGTCAGGGTCGAGGCGCGCCATCTGCAGACCGCCGCAAACCCGGCCGCGGCGCCGCTGCTGCATTACGCCTTCACCGCCGCCGACGGCTCGGTGCTGCGCGAAGGCGAGGTGCCGCTGATTGCCGATGGCTCGCGCTACGACGAGCCGCTCGGCGCACTGCGAGGCAGCGTGGTGTCGGAACCCACGGAGCTCTTCTTCTCCGTGCCGCCGCAGGCGACCGCCCTGCGCCTCGGCACCGCAGCGAAAAGCGCTTCGCGCTCGCCGGTGCTGGTGGGCGTCTCGACCCGCCCTGCGCAGCTCCCGCGCCAGATCCGCGCCCCCGAGGACCGCTACGACTTCGACGCGAAGGGACTGCGCGTGCCGGCGTGGTTCCCGATCCTGCCGCAGGACTACGAGCGCCTGATCGCCGGCAACGGCAGCCAGCTCGTCGCGGTGCAGCCGCGTCCACCCAGGGAGCGGCCCGAACTGCAGAGCGGGCGCTTCACCTACGAGGATTTCCGACCCGGCGGACGCTGGCTTGCGCGCCAGTTGCTGACGCCACGGGAAGCCGGCAGCGCGGTGCGCGAGGAGGCATTGCCCTCGACCTTTTCGCCACTGGCTGCGGGCCGCGCGCAACGGCTCGACTTCCCCGCGTGGATGGGCCTGCGCCAGGTTTCCCCGGCCCTGCTGTGGATCTCCCCGGACGACACGCCCTTCAGTGCCACGGTCATGCTCGACGGCCGCCCGCACCACGCCTTCGGCGGCCGTGGCCGGTATGGGGAGACGCGCCTGCCGCCGCTCCCCGCCGGCGCGCACACGCTCAAGGTCGAATTCGCCAGCAATAACGCCAGCAACAGCGCCGGCGACGGCACCCGCGGCGCCACGCGACGGCCGCGACTCTTCATCAACCACGCGACACCGGCTGCGGACGCCTATTCGCTGCGCCTCGCGGCACGCGTCGAGCGCGAGGTCGCGTTCGAGGTCGAGCGCAACACGCGCGACGAGGAGATCCTGAGCGCGCGCCTGTTCCAGCCGGCAGGATGGCAGGGGCGCAGCCGGATCTCCGCACGCATCGAGGGGCCCGCCCCCGCGGCGCTGACGCCGCTGCCGGGCTGGCTGTTCGACGACCGCCGCTATGATGTGCGGCCCGACCCGAGCTGGTCGGCGCCGGTGTTCGACACGCAGGGCGAACGCAGCGACGCCGGCCAGCCGGTGCAGATCGTGATCCCCGCAGGCGCAGCGCCGGGACGCTACCGCGTCGTCTTCCGCATCGAGGAAGGCCCGCCCGGCTATCTCGCGCTGTCACGCATCAGGCCGGGGGTCGAGGCGCGGCGGCGGATCTTCGAGGAAGCGGAGGTGCGCCATGTGGCGGTCGAGTAAACCCGGGCGCAAGAGCGTGCCGTGGGCCCGGCGCCCCCATACCGTTCGGGCTGAGCCTGTCGAAGCCCTGCCAGTGCCCTTCGACAGGCTCAGGGCGAACGGTATTCGCTGTCTCATTGGCCGGTCACTAACCGCCCTGCTGATGGTCTGCACGCCACCTGCCACCGCAGGGGATGACACGCAGGCGGCCTCGAAGACCGGCAGCACGACACTGGCGACGACGATCGCACCGCGCCTCGCGGAGGCGATCCGCGGGGGGCACTACGTCGCCCCGGACAGCGACGAACTCGCGCGCGCGGAGCGCCTGTTCGACCGCCTCACCGCCGGCTCGCCGCCCGACGCGCTGCGCGCGGAGATGCGCGAACTCGGTCTCGTCATCGAACGCGACGGTCCGCTGGTGATCGTGCGCGAGCGCGAGGATGCGCTGCGCGGGCGCGGTTTCTACGTCTTCCGCCACGGCGCGCGCCCCGACGTGCTGCACGTCCCGCACGGCTTCAAGGACGAGATGACGCGCGACATCGGACTGGCGCTGTTCGCCGAGGGCGATTTCGCCGCCGCCGCGTGGAACACGGTGCCACGTCGCTACGAACGGGACGGCGCACAGGTCGATGCCGACTTGGCCCACCTCCCTGGCACCTGGTTCAACGCCTTCGTGCGCGCCACGGCGCGTGCCTGGCCGCAGGGACGCAGCCTGCAGATCCACGGCTACGATCCCGACAAGCGCCGCACCGAAGCCGGCGCCGACGCGGCGCTGATCCTCGCCGACGGAACGGCGGTGCCCGACGACGCGCTGCGCCGCCAGCGCGACTGCCTCGCCTCGCGCCTGGGCCGCAGCGTCGCCCTTTACCCCGACGACGTGCGCGAGCTCGGCGGCACGACCAACGTGCAGGGCCGCACGCTGCGCGGCCTGGGCTACGGCGGCTTCGTGCATGTCGAGATCAGCCGCAGCCTGCGGCTCGCGCTGCGCGACGACCCCGCAGCGCGCGCGAACTTTCTTACCTGTCTCCAGCCATGATCCGCCCGTCCGCTCCCCGCCCCCCGCGCTTTCGCCCGACCCGCAAGCCGCTCGCCTGCTGTGTGGCCGCGAGCCTCGCGCTGTTCGCCGGAGGCAGCGCCGCGCAGGTCGACGAGGTGCAACTGCGGCTGCTGACGCAGTTCGAGCTGCCGCTGCGCTGGGACAACGTCGAGCCGGGCCGGCCCTACTGGACCCGCGGCGTGCGACCGGCCTGGCGTACCGCTGCCGGGCTGCACGCGGTGCGCCTCGCGCCGGGTGAGTCCGTCACGCTGCGCATCCCGGCGGGCGAGAGCCTGCGCGTGCGCGCCCTGGACGACGCTGCCAAGCACGCGCTCGCGGCACCGGACGGGGCGCTGACGATTGCCTTCTCGAACGGCACCGGCCTGTATGCTGCGCAGCGCCCGCGCCGCAGCGCCGACGGGCTGGACTGGCTCGTCGAAGCCACGGACGCTGCGCCCCAGGCCGGCCCGCAGCTCGCGCGCGTGTCGCTCGCCGCGGGGCACGGCGAGGCGCTCGAAATGGCGCTGTTCGTGTCGAGGCGCGAACCGCTCGGCCGCATCGCCCCCTACCGCCAGCTGCACGAGCTGCCGGGCGAGCCGCTCGACGTGCAGCACCAGCGGGGCAGCCGCCCGCTGCACTACTGGGCGATCGAACCGGCAGCTCCCGTCACGCTGGACGTCGAAGGCCCGGCACGCTTCGCGCTGCGCCTGCGCCTGCGCTACCCGGCGGATGAAGCCGCGAGCGCCCAGCACTGGCGCGCCGTCGCAACGCTGGACGACCAGCCGCTCGCGACGCTGGCGTTCGCGACCGGCGCCGAGAACGCGTGGACGGTGGCGATCGACGGACGCGAAAGCGTCGTCAGCCGCGAGAAGGAAGGCTATTTCGAGGTGCCGGAGGGGCGCCACCGCCTGAGCCTCGCGACCAGCGCGCCGGTGATCGCACGCCTGCTGTCGCAGGCCGACCCCGACTATCTCGTGCCGGCGCTGAACGCCCCCGACACCACGGCCGCCGAGGCACGCGCCGCGATCGTGCAGGAGCCGCCGCTCGTGCTGCGCCTCTCCGGCTGGGGCGACGCGGGCAAGGACGCGGCGGAAATCGTCGCCGCGCGCGAGCGCATCTCGCCGGCCGCGGTGCAGGCCGCGGCGCTGCAGCTCGCGCGCGACAACCGCCATCGTGAGGGCGGGGCCGTCGGCGCGGCGGCGATGCGCGAAGTCGCCGCGCTGCGCCGCGACGACCCGACGCTGCGCGGCGAGGCAGGCGACTATGCGCTCCACACCTACTATCGCGATCTGCTGCCGCGCGAAAAGAACCAGCCCGGCGCGCTGCGTCACGCATGGTTCCTCGCGCCGCGCCTGCGTGCCGATACCGCAGGCGAAGGAGAAGGCCGCGGCACGGTGCTCGCCGGCCAGCATGCGGACGAACTGCCCGGCAGCCTCGCGGCGGGCCGATTCCTGCCCCTGGGCGGCAGCGACGCCGCCCGCGCATATGCCTACGACCTGCCCGAACGCTTCGCGCCATCCGCGCTGCGCGTCGCCGTGCATGGCGACGCGGCCGCCGCGGAAATGGCCGTCTTCGTGCAATACGACGATGCGGCGCCGGTGCCGCTGACGCTCGTACCCTACCCCGAACAGCCCGGCGCGGCCTTCGTCCCCTCGGGCGGCGAAGCCGCGCTGCGCCTGCAGCAGGAGCGCTTCCGCGACGCACCGGCCGACGGCGCGGCGCACCCGGCGAACGAGGACGACGGCGACGCCTACGGCACGGGCACCCTCTCGGGTGCCTTCAGCCGCCGCCACCTGCCTGGCCCCCTGGTGGCTGCGCGCATCGCGGAGCTGCCGCTGCCCGGCGGCGTCCGTCAGGTGCGTGTATGGCGCGCGGGCGCCGAGGGGCAGCCCTTGTGGATCGCGCTCGCCTACCGCGCATCCAAACCCTTCCAGCTCACCGAACGTGCGTGGATCGAAGCGGCGCGCACCCTGCACGGCGGACAGGCGGCGGACGCCGGCGCGATCGCGCCCTTCCTCGCGACGCTGGGCACCGCCCCCGACTTCGCCGCGCCGTCCGCCGCCGAGGCCGACAGCCACTGGCAGCCGCTCGCGCGCCTGCTGCGTGCCCAGGCGGCGCAGTTCGCCATCGGCGTCGCCCCGCCCGACGCCGCCGCAGCCCGCCGCGACGCTGCCCCCGCAACCCAAGCGCTGCGCGAGGCCGAAAAGCTCGCCGCCCGCGGTCAATGGCTGGGCGCCCTCGAAGCATGGTCCGCCGCGCTCGCCAGCCCGGTCGCGGCCGAACGCGAACAGGCCTTCGCCGGGCGCATCACCGCGCTGCGCCAGCTGGGCGAGGACCACGTCGCCGAGCGCCTGCTGCGCCAGCGCATGCTGCACGACGCCGACCCGGCTGCAAGGCGCGGCGCGCGCGACAGGCTGATCGCCCTGCATCGCGACGCGCACGACCTCGACGCCGAGCAGGCGACCCGCGCCGCGGCCCTGCTTCGCGAGGGCGCGCGCAGCGCCGCCGAACTCGTCTCCGCGCTGGCGGCGAACCTGCTCGACAACGGCGAACCCGATCTTGCACTGATGGCCGGCCTGCTGCTGCCGCGCCGTGAGCGCCCGCTCGAGACGATGCTGCGCGCCGCACATGCGCAGCAGTGGTGGGCGGTGTTCGACGAACTCGTGGGCGACCTGCCCGACCCGTCGCGACAGGCCTTCTGGCGCGCCCAGCGCGCGCTGGGCGAAGGCCGCATGGCCGACGCCGAAGCGCAATTCGCCCGCGCCGGCGGCGAAGGCGCGGCCTTTGCGGCCCACCTCGCGCGTGCCCGCGGCATCCGCGCGGCGCTGCACGGCGACGCCGCGGACAAGAATGGCGAGCGTGCGCTGGCCGACTGGGCCGACTGGCAGGCAAGCCACCCCGGGCCGCGCATCTGGCAGGACGGCGCCCACCTGGCGACCGATTTCGCCGGCGCGCAGGCGCTGCGATCGATCGACCGCGACCTCGGCTTCACCGCGTTCCGCGCCGAACCCGAACGTCCCCTGCGCCTGCGCGTGGCGGGCCCGGCCAAGCTGCGCATCGAAGCGCGGCCCCTGCATCCGGCGGGCAGCGCCGCGCGCGTCGACGGCTGGCTGCGGGTGCGCGAGGCCGGACACCAGACCGGGCAAGAGTGGCTCGCGCCGATCACCGCGAATGCCCCCACGCCCGCCCTTGAGCTCGTCGGCCGCCCGCAGACGTCCGCGGGGCGCGCCGTCGTGCAGGAGATCGCGCTCGGCCCCGGCTGGCACGAACTCGCGGCCGACGGTGGCGACCGCGCGCTGCTCGTGCGCCTTGCGATCGAGGAAGCGGCCCTGCCCCTGCCGCTCCTGCCCCGTTTGACGCCCGACACCGCTGCCGCGCGCGCCACCGGCACCGGCGTGGGCGTGCAGGATCCGCTGCGCTGGCCGGCGCCCTGCCTCGACTGCTCGACGCTGCTCGATGTGCGCCCCGGCGAAGCCCCGCAACGCGTGCGGCTCGCGCGCAATCTCATCGACGCGAACGCAGCGACGCTCGCGGAACCCGCCCTGCCGCCCCTGCCGCCCCTGCCGGCCGCGCCC
>NZ_WTVK01000077.1 GCF_012910805.1 Aromatoleum evansii | reverse complement strand
GAGCGGGACTGGTTTCCGCCGCTGCCCGCGGTTCCGGCGCGGCCGGCATCGTCTCCGCGGACGTCGCGTCGGCGGCGGGGGGGGGCTGAGACGAGGACGACACCGCAGCCGGCGCCGTGACCGTTTCGGCGGGGGAAGGATCGGCCGCGGGAACGGCGGCCTGAGGCTCGGGCGCCGCCAGTTCGCTCTCCTCCACCAGCCACAGCGATGCGGTCAGCGCCAGGAGGGCGACGATCGCCATCAGTGCCCGCTTCAGGCTGGCCTTGCGCAACGTTTCTGCGGCGGCACCGGCGCCGTCTCCCGCGGTGAGCGATTCGCTCATTGGGCGTTCCCGGACTCGCCGCCCTGGCTGCGCGCCAGCGATTGCACGAGCTCGGCCTCGGCGACGGTGATGCCGCAGCGCTCGGCGATCGCTTCGGCAGCCAGTCCGCGGCGCGCGAACACCAGTGCCTCGTTGTATTCGGGCGAGGCTCCGCGCGTCACGAGCCCTGCATCGGCCTGTTCCTTGTGCGCGCGCAACTGCTCGCGGACCTCGTCGAGTTCGCGCTTCAGATCGGCCAGCGCACTGCCTTGCTGCTCGAGCTCGCGCCGCAGCTGACGGACTTCCAGTTCGTGCTGAAACGCGTCCGGAGCGGTGTCGGTGCCGGCGGGGGCGGGTGCGGGGCGCTCACGACCGTAGAGGGGGCCGGGTTCGTCATCGTCGTCACTTTCCGCGACGACAATTTCGGCAAGCGCGGGCGCCTCGGCCGGCGTGCCGTCCGGCCCGGGCGCCGACATCCGCGGCGCGCGCGATGCGCGGTAGAGCTGGTAGCCGACATAGACCGCAAGAAGGGCGATCGCGGCAAGGATGAGTTCACGCAATCCCATTCGACCTCGCACAGGGGACAGGACAAGAAGGATGGAGCATCGGGAAGGCTGACCGGGAGGCGCGCGACAACGGATAAGTCGGGGATAATACTGGCGGCCCACCCTCCCGACAATGCAGATGGCCTTCGATTCCGCGCTCGCCCTGTTCTGGCTCAAGAAGGCTGTCTCGATCATGGTCCAGCCGCCGCTCGCCCCCCTGCTCGTCATCGCGGCCGGCCTGCTGCTCGCCGCACGCTCGCGGCGCGCCGGACTCAGACTCGCATGGCTCGGCGTCGCGGCCACGCTACTGCTGTCCACGCCCGCGAGCGTCGGCTGGCTGCTGAACCGTCTCGAAACGGCACCGGTCGTCGATGCGGCGGCAATGCGGCAGGCGCAGGCCATCGTCGTGCTCGGGGCGGGCAAGCGGCGCAATGCGCCGGAATACGGCGGCGAAACGGTGAACCGCCTGGCGCTCGAACGGCTGCGTTACGCGGCACGACTCGCGCGCACGACCGGACTGCCGGTGCTGGTCAGCGGCGGCGCGCCGACGGGCGACATCCCCGAGGCCGAGTTGATGCAGGCGACACTGGAAGAGGATTTCCGCGTGCCGGTGCGCTGGGTCGAAAAGGCATCGCTCGATACGCAGCAGAACGCACGATTTTCCGCGCTGCCGCTGCGCGCCGCGGGCGTGAGCCGCATCCTGCTAGTAACTCACGCCGCCCACATGCCGCGCGCGCAGGCGGCATTCGAAGATGCGGGCCTGCAGGTCATCCCGGCGCCGACGGCGTGGTTGGGCGGCACCGGCGCGGGCGACCAGGCGCTCGGAGAGCTTCCCGGCCCGACCACCGCCTACGCCGGCTGGTATGCCGTGCACGAGTGGCTGGGGCTGCTGGCCTATCGCCTGACGCGCTGAGGGGCGCCGAAGCGCTCCCGGCGCGCGGCGGGAAAGCGCGCAGGGGCTTCCCGCGACAGGCAGTGAGTCTATGATGACAGGAAGGCCCGCGAACGAGGCCCCACGACCGCCCGGCCGGCACGTCGGAATCGGGACGGCAAGACAATGATGGCGCGAAAGGAGCAGGCATGAGCGACGCGTCCCCCGACAGCAGCATCGAAACGATCGTCATCCCGCGCGCGAGCGACCTCGGCGGCGGCTTCAAGGTCCTGCGCGTGCTGCCCTCGGCGCAGCGGCGCATGGTCGGCCCCTTCGTCTTCCTCGACCAGATGGGGCCGGTTCAGCTCGACCCCGGCACGGGGCTCGACGTGCGCCCTCACCCGCACATCGGGCTCGCGACCGTCACCTACCTGTTCGACGGCGAGATCCTGCACCGCGACAGTCTCGGCAGCGTGCAGCCGATCCGCCCCGGCGAACTCAACTGGATGACGGCCGGGCGCGGCATCGTGCATTCGGAGCGCACACCACCCGAACTGCGCCCCACCGGGCCGAAGCTGTCCGGCCTGCAGGCCTGGGTCGGACTGCCGGCGCGCGACGAGGAGATGGCACCGGCGTTCGCACACCATGGCGCCGCCGAACTGCCCGTCATCAGCGAACCCGGCATGCGCATCCGCGTGATCGCCGGCGAGATCTTCGGCGTGCGCTCGCCGGCCGAGACGCGTTCGCCGCTTTTCTATGCCGACGTCACGCTCGTCGCGCAGCAGCGCCTGCACATCCCGGCCTACTACGACGAGCGCGCAGCCTACGTCGTGGAAGGTGCCGTGCGTATCGACGGACAGGCCTATCCGCCCGGCCAGCTGCTGGTCTTCGCCCGCGGCGCGGACATCACGCTTGGCGCGCTGGGGCAGACGCGTCTCATGCTGCTGGGCGGCGACCCGCTGGACGGCCCGCGCTTCGTGTGGTGGAACTTCGTCGCCAGCACGCGCGAACGCATCGAACAGGCTAAGGAAGACTGGCGGGCCGAGCGCTTCGCGCCGGTCCCGGGAGAAACCGAACGCATCCCGCTGCCTTAGGGTTCAAGGGCAGCCCCACACCCACCGGAGAAAACGATGAGCTCGACCCTGAACGAGGAAGGACGCAATCTGCTGTTCCGCGAGGCGCGCACGCACAACGACTGGCTGGACAGGCCGGTCAGCGACGACACGCTGCGCGAGCTGTACGATCTGATGAAATGGGGCCCCACGAGCGTCAACTGCTGCCCGGCGCGCATCCTGTTCCTGCGCACGCCGGAAGCGAAGGCCAGGCTCCTGCCGGCGCTCGCCCCCGGCAACGTCGAGAAGACCCGCCGCGCTCCGGTCACCGCCATCATCGGCTACGACGGCCGCTTCTACGACCGGCTGCCCAAGCTGTTCCCGCACACCGACGCGCGCGCGTGGTTCGTCGATACGCCCGAGCTCGCCGAAGTCACGGCGCGGCGCAACAGCTCGCTGCAGGGCGCCTATTTCATGATGGCGGCGCGCGCGGTCGGGCTGGATTGCGGCCCGATGTCGGGCTTCGACCAGGCCAGGGTCGACCATGAATTCTTCCCCGCGACGAGCAGCGCCAGCAGTGAATTCAACCAGGAGTACTTCCCGGACAGCCACGTGAAGACAAACTTCCTGTGCAACCTCGGCTATGGCGATGCGACGAAGCTCTACCCACGCAACCCGCGGCTCGACTTCGACGAGGCCTGCAAGCTGCTTTGAACGCATCGCGCCCTTGCGCCAGGGTTTCAGGCACCGCGGAACCCCGGCTTGCGCTTCTCGAGGAAGGCGCTGATGCCTTCGACGAAATCCTCGGTCGCGCTGCAGCGCGCGAAAGCCTCGGCCTCGTTCTGCAGCTGGGTTTCGATCTTTGCATCCGCCGACGAGGCCAGCAGGCGCTTGATTTCGCCGTAGGCGTGGCGCGCGCCGTTCTGCAGGCGCCCGACCAGCGCTGCGGTTTCGGCGTCGAGTTCCGCAGCGGGGACGACGCGATTGACGAGGCTCAGGCGCAGTGCTTCGGCGGCATCGAAACGGTCGCCCAGCAGCAGCAGTTCCGCCGCCTTGCGCCGTCCCACGATGCGCGGCAGGAACCACGACATGCCGCCATCGGCCGACAGGCCGATCGAGGAATAGGCGGTCGTGAATTTGGCGCTGTCCGCGCACAACGCGAGGTCGCAACCCAGCATCAGCGACAGGCCGAAGCCCGCGCAGGCGCCGCGCACCTTGGCGATCACCGGCTGCGGCAGGGACTGCAGGATCTCGACGGCCGGATTGATGTGTTTCTCGATGATCGCGCGGAAGGCCACCATGCGCGCCTGCGGGCCGAGGTGGAACTGCGTCGCGAAATCCTTGAGATCGCCGCCGGCCATGAAATGATCGCCGGCGCCGACGAGCACCACGACATCGACATCCTTGAGGTCGCGCAGCGCACGCGTGGCATGCAGGAAGTCTTCCATCATCTCGATGGACAAGGCATTGAGCTGCGCGGGGCGATTCAGCGTGAGGGTCGCGACGCGGTTTTCGACGGTCAGCAATACGGTGTTGGCCATAAGAATCTATCCTTCCCTGTGATGTCTGCCGCGTCGCGTTTATGTGGTGTGGCGTTCGCGGCCGCGGATTCTGATCCACTAGTATGCCGTGAGACCGCGTGGGCTGTAATCCGGCCGGAGCGGGGGCAGGGTGCAGGCCTGAAGGTCGTGGCCTGCGGCTACCCTCGGCCGAAACCCGCGCCGGGGCGGCGATGCAAACTCGCCCTGCGGGCTCAGACATGCATCGCCTTGTTTCCCCGTCGCAGGCTCCGGCCTCGGCACGACCCGACAGGCCCGCACCCCGCCCCCGCTCCGACCTCGCGTCGGGGTTTTGCGAAGCCTGTGAAACCCTGCTCTGGATCGCTTCAAACCCGCTCGAACACCCCTGCAGCACCCATCCCGGTGCCGATGCACATCGAGATCATGCCGTAGCGCAGGTTCGCATCGCGCTGCATCGCGCTCATCAGCGTCGCCGTGCGGATCGCCCCGGTCGCACCGAGCGGATGGCCCAACGCGATCGCGCCGCCGAGCGGATTGACCTGTGCCGGGTCGAGGCCGAGCTGACTGATGACCGCGAGCGCCTGCGCCGCGAAGGCCTCGTTGAGTTCGATCCAGTCCAGCTCGCCCTGCGCGACCCCGCCCGCTTTCAAGGCCCGCGGGATCGCCTCCACGGGCCCTATCCCCATGACCTGCGGCGGCACGCCGGCGACCGCATAGCTCACGAAGCGTGCGATCGGCGTCGCGCCGTAGCGCTTCACCGCCGCCTCGCTCATCAGCAGCACCGCGCCTGCGCCGTCCGACATCTGCGAGCTGTTGCCAGCCGTCACCGAGCCGCGTGCCGCGAACACCGGCTTCAGCTTGCCCAGCGCTTCCAGCGACGCATCCGCGCGCGGCCCTTCGTCGGTGTCGACCACGCGCTCGACGACGCGCACCGCGCCGCCCTCGCCGGGCAGGTGCGCACGCACCGTGTAGGGGCTGATCTCGTTGCGGAAGAGGCCCGCCGCGATCGCTGCGCAGGCGCGCTGGTTCGAGTGCAGCGCGAAGACGTCCTGGTCCTCGCGGCTCACCTTCCACTGCTGCGCCACCTTCTCGGCGGTGAGGCCCATGCCGAAGGCGATGCCGAGGTTCTCCTGCCTGGCGAAGATCGCCGGGTTGAGGCTGACCTTGTTGCCCATGATCTGCGGCATCGCGCTCATCGACTCGGTGCCGGCGGCGATCATCACGTCTGCCTCGCCCAGCCGGATGCGCGCCGCGGCGTCCGCGACCGCCTGCAGCCCGGACGAGCAGAAGCGGTTGATCGTGATCCCCGGCACCGTGTCGGGCAGGCCCGCCAGCAGCAGGCCGATGCGTGCGACGTTCATGCCCTGCTCGGCTTCCGGCATCGCGCAGCCGACGATCACGTCGCCGATCTCTTTATGATCGAGTCCCGGCACCTTCGCGACCACCGACGTCAGTACGTGCGCCAGCATGTCGTCCGGCCGCACGCTGCGGAACAGCCCGTTTCTCTTGGCGACCGGTGTGCGCGTGGCGGCGACGATATAGGCTTCCTGAATCTGTCTGCTCATGTCCTTATCCCCATCAATTCCTGAGCGGCTTACCGGTTTCGAGCGTGTGTGCGATGCGCTGCTGCGTCTTCTCCTGCCGCAGCAGATCGACGAACAGCGCACGCTCGACGTCGAGGATCCACTCCTCGGACACGCGCGAATTCGTCTCCACTTCGCCGCCACACAGCGCCGTGGCCGCGGCCTTCGCGACCTTGTAGTCGTAGGGCGAGATGAAGCCGCCCTCGGCCATGTTCACCAGCATCAGCTCGCAGGTCGCGATGCCGTTCCTGCCCGCGACCGTCACCGCACGCTGCACGAGCGGCGGGCGGTAGCCCGACTCTGCCAGCGCGCGGGCGCGGCGGATGCCGACATAGAGCAGCTCCTGCGGGTGGAAGACGACGTCGTCGGTGGGTTTCGCGAAACCGAGCTGCACCGCCTCCAGCGCGCTCTTCGCGACGGTCGCCATGGCGACCGTCTGGAAGCTGTTCTGGATGAAGGGGAAGACGTCGCCGCCCGCGGCCTTCTGCGCGAGGTAGTGCGCCTGCAGCGCGAACTCCTTGCTGCCGCCGCCGGCCGGGATCAGGCCGACGCCCGCCTCGACGAGGCCGACGTAGCTCTCCAGCGCCAACACGCGGTGCGCCGAGTGCATCGCGAACTCGCAGCCGCCACCCAGCGCCAGGCCCTGGATCGCCGCGACGACCGGCACCTGCGCGTGCTTGAGTGTCATCGACGCACGCTGGAACTTCGCGACCGTGCGCTCGAGCATGTCGAACTTCCCGGCCTTGCACGCCTCGACGACCTGGTACAGGTTCGCGCCGACCGCGAACGGCGCGGGATGCCACAGCACGAGGCCGTCGAGGTCCGTCTCGGCACGCGCGACCGCCTCCAGCAGGCCGTCCAGCACCTCGTCGCCGATTGCGTGCTGCTTCGACCTGAAGGACAGGATGCCGATGCGGGCATCCTGGTCGGGGCGCGTCCACAGCCGCACGCCTTCGTTCTCCCACAGCGTCTCGCCGCGCTCGGCCGGCGCCTCGCCGAGTACCTGCTCGGGGTAGAGCTGGCGCTTGTACACCGGGAGGTCGCGGCGCGGCTTGAGCGCGTTCCCGGTCGCGGAGTACGAACCGCCCGCCTCATGCACGCCCGTGCGCTCGAACACCCAGGCCGGCAGCGGCACCTTCGCCATCGCGCGGCCGTGGTCGATGTCGAGCTGGATCGCCTTCGCGATCTCGCTCCAGTCGGCCGCCTGCCAGGTCTCGAACGGGCCCTGCGCCCAGCCGAAGCCCCAGCGCATCGCGAGATCGATGTCGCGCGCGCTGTCGGCGATGTCCCCGAGATGCACGGCGCAGTAATGGAACACGTCGCGGAAGATGGACCACAGAAACTGTGCCTCCAGCAGCTCGCTCGCCGCCAGCAGCGAGAAGCGCTCGACCGGATCCTTCGTCTTCAGCATCGTCTCGACCGCCGGGATCACGTCGCCCGCGCTCGGGCGGTAGTCGCCGGTTTTCAGGTCCAGCACCTGGATCTGCTTGCCTTCCTTGCGGTAGATGCCGGCGCGCGTCTTCTGCCCCAGCGCGCCCTTCGCGATCAGCGCCTGCAGCCACTCGGGCACCGTGAAGTGGGCATGCCACGGATCGTCCGGCAGCGTCGCCTGCATCGTGCCGACGACATGGGCCAGCGTGTCGAGGCCGACGACGTCCGCGGTGCGGTAGGTCGCGCTCTTGGGGCGGCCGATCAGCGGGCCGGTGAGACCGTCGACCTCGTCGAAGCCCAGCCCGAGGCGCGCCGTGTGATGCATCACCGCGAGGATGGAGAACACGCCGACACGGTTGGCGACGAAGTTGGGCGTGTCCTTCGCGCGCACGATGGACTTGCCGAGCCGGGTCGTGAGCCAGCTTTCGAGCTGGTCGAGCATCGCGGCTTCCGTGTCGCGCGTCGCGATCAGCTCGACCAGCGACATGTAGCGCGGCGGATTGAAGAAATGGATGCCGCAGAAGCGCCCCCGCAGCGCGGCGGGCATCCCTTCGGCAAGGCGGTTGATCGACAGCCCCGAAGTGTTTGAGGCGAAGACCGCGTCCGGGCGGATGAAGGGCGCGACCTTGGCGTACAGGTCCAGCTTCCACTCCATCTTCTCGGCGATTGCCTCGATGATGAGGTCGCACTCGCGCAGCTTGTCGAGGTCGGCGCCGTAGTTCGCCGCGTCGATGAATCCCGCCCGGTCCTTCGCCGCCAGCGGCGCGGGATCGAGCTTCTTCAGGCCGGCGAGCGCCTTGTCGACGATCGCGTTGGGCTTGCCGTCCTTCGCCGGCAGGTCGAACAACAGCACCGGCACATCGGCGTTCGCGCAGTGGGCTGCGATCTGCGCCCCCATCACGCCCGCGCCGAGCACCGCGACCTTGCGGATGATGAAATTGCTCATGCCAACTCTCCGGTCAATGCAAATGACATACCGTCGGCGCAGCCGCAGCCCACGGCGAATGCTGCTTTCTTCTTTTTAGCGGATGGATGCGGCGGATGCCGCGAAAAGGGCAGCGGCGCAATGCGACCGCCGCCCCCGCATCACGACGTCAGAACGCCATCGAATACTGCGCGCCGAGGATCCATACGCTGGACGTGTACTCGCCGGTCACGCGGCCGCGGCCATCGGCGAGCTGGTTGTTGTCGATCTTGGTCTTCGGCACATACAGGTAGGCCGCGCCGAGATCGAGCGTGTTGCTCTTGCTCACCTTCCACTGTCCCCCGAAGGTGAACCAGGTGCGGTCGTTGTCGGGTAGCGACACGAGGCGGCGCTCCTTGTCCTTCACCGGCGTCTGGTCGTAGGCGATGCCGAACTTGAGCTTCCAGGCGTCGTTGAGGAGGTAGTTGGCGCCCAGCGCCACGCGCCACGTATCCTTGAAATCAGCTTCGAGCGTTTGTGCGGTGGTGCCCGCAAGTGGCCCCGAATCGCGCACGATCGGAACATCCTTCACGCTGCTCCAACCGGTCCACGACAGGTCGCCGAGCATCTCCCAGCGGTCGCTGAGTTTTTGCGTGGTACTAATGATGAAGGTGTCGGGTAATTCAACGTCCACCTTGGCATCTGCGGTCTGAAGGCGAGGGTTGATTGCGCCGAACTGGGCGGCCCCCCCAGCAATTTTCAAATCACCCTTGAGCTTGTGATCGACCTTCGACCGGTAGGACACGCCAACCTTCGTCGACGGCGACAGCGTGAACAATGCACCGACGTTCCAGCCCCATGCGTCGTTGTCGACCTCCAGCTTCGCAGTCGAGGACGCCAGAGGCACCGGACCGAGGTTCGACACTGCGATGATGCGTTCGTACTCCGCCTCCATGCGCTGCCAGTTAACCCCGACGCCCAGCGACACCTTGTCATTGACGCGCCACGCAAGCGAAGGATTGATGTTGATCGTCTTGATCTCGAACTTGTTCGCCTGTGCGCTGCCCACCCACCTGTCACCGTAGTCGGTGACGAGACCGAAGGGACCGCTGAAGCCGACGCCCAGATAGAGATCCTTGTTGAGCGCCCATGACAGGTAGGCATTGGGAATCGCCGCCCAGTCGCCCGCATCGTCGCCATTGCCGGACAAAGCACCGCCGACCGAGCCCTTGTCCTTGAACTCAAAGCTCGGCCGCACCGCCGAGATCCCCAGCGAAACCTCGCGCGCCTGCAGCTGCGTCATGCCCGCCGGGTTGAAGAAGATCGTGCTGGCGTTCTCGGCCACCGCGGCCGAACCCGCATAGGCGTTGCCGATGCCACTGGCGTTCTGCTCGAGCAACTGGAAACCGGCGGCCGAAGCCGCG
Source organism: Aromatoleum evansii (assembly GCF_012910805.1). GTDB lineage: Bacteria > Pseudomonadota > Gammaproteobacteria > Burkholderiales > Rhodocyclaceae > Aromatoleum > Aromatoleum evansii. The sequence goes on along the minus strand of NZ_WTVK01000077.1, from coordinate 10,286 downwards.
CCGGACCCGAGTGCGAGCAGGGCGGCAGGCAGCAGGCGGGCGATCGTCGTTTTCTTCATGGGTCTCATCTCCTCGTGATTTGTCTGTGCAACTTCGGCGCTACATTCCGGACCCGCAGCGCAGTCTCCCCGGATACGCGCGCCCCCCGGCACCGCGGGGCCGCGCAAGATTCATCGAATGGAGTTCAGGCAGGCGGAACGGGCCGCTTGCGCCCCTTGTCGTCGAGCGCGACGTAGGTCAGCGTCGCCTCGGTGACCTTCACGACGACCGGGTTCTCGGGGTCGCGCTCGGCATACACCTCGACGTCTACAGTGATGGAAGTGCGCCCAACGGACACTACTTCGGCATAAAAACTTACAAGGTCGCCGACCGACACGGGCTGCTTGAACACGAAGGAGTTCACCGCCACGGTCGCGGTACGACAACGCGCTCGGCGGTGCGCGGGAATCGCACCGGCGATGTCGACCATCGCCATGATCCAGCCGCCGAACACGTCGCCTGACGGATTCAGGTCGGCCGGCATCGGCATCACGCGCAAGGCCGGCTGCTTGTTCTCGGGTAGTTTCACCGGCTCGGTCGCGGCTTCGCTCATCAGACTCCCCTTGCGCTCACGCTGGATGGACAACGGCATTCCGCGGTCCGGCCGGAACCGCATCGGACGGCCCTTTCCCCACTTCCGGGGAATGATACAGCGGGCCGCCCGTGAAGGGGGCGAAGCCCGTTCCGAAAATGATTCCGGCATCGGCCAGATCGGCATCCGCGACCACCCCCTGCTCGACGCAGCGGCGCGCTGCGGAGATCAGCGGCGCAAGGATGCGCTCGGCCAGCCCGACAGGAATCGTCCCGGCCGCAGCCTTCTGCGCCTTGCCCTCGGCCCAGCGGTAATAGCCCTGCCCGCTTTTGCGGCCGAGCTGCCCGGCGGCGACCAGCGCGATCAGCTTCGGCGGCGGCTCGGCGCCCACACCGGCCAGCGCCTTGCCGGCAGCGACCGCTATGTCGAGACCGACCGTATCGACCAGCTCGACCGGCCCCATCGGCATGCCGAAGGCCATCAGCGCGGCGTCGATCGTCTCCGGCGCGATGCCCTCCTCGACGCAGCGCAGTGCCTCCAGCATGTAGGGGCCCAGCACCGCATTCACGAGGAAACCCGGTGCGCTCTTCACCGGCAGCGGCAGCTTGTCGAGGCGGCGCACGAAGGCCGCCGCGCGCCGCAGCGCCTCGTCGTCCGACTGTTCCCCGCGCACCACCTCGACCAGCGGCATCAGCGCGACCGGGTTGAAGAAGTGGATGCCGACGAGCCGGCGCGGGGCCGTCAATTCGGTAGCGATATCCTCGATGCGCAGGCTCGACGTGTTGGTCGCGAGCACCGCCTCGGGCTTCGCGCGCCGCTCGATCTCGGCGAACAGCGCACGCTTGGCGTCGAGGTTCTCGAAGATCGCCTCGATCACGAGGTCGGCGCGCGCAGCGCCGTGGCCGGCCGGATCGGGGATCAGCCGGTCGAGCGCGAAGCGCACCTGGCGCTGCTCGCCGCGCGTCTTGCGCTCGAAGAGCTTGGCTGCGCGCGCGACGGCCGGGGCGATGCGTTCGACCGACTGGTCCTGCAGCGTAACCGTCATGCCGGCCCACGCGCACAGTGCGGCGATGTCGCCACCCATCACGCCGGCGCCGACGACATGCACGTGGCGCGGCGCGAAGTCCGAGTCTTTTCCGAAGCCCTTCAGCCGCTCCTGCAGGAAGAACACGCGCACGAGGTTCTTCGCGGTCGGCGAGCGGAAGATCGCCTCCAGCGAGGCCGGGTCGTCGGCCGGCACCGCGAGCGCGTTGCCGCCGTGCTTCTGCCAGATGTCGAGGATCGCGTAGGGCGCCGGGTAATGCTCGCGTCGCGCCTTCGCCGCGACCTGCGCGCGTGCCTTGTTCGCGACGAGCGCCTTCAGCGGGCCGTTCAGCAGCTTCTGCACGAGGGGCAGCGCACGCGGCGGCTGGCCGGACAGCAACAGCATGCGCGCGGCGTTCTCGATCACGCGCGGCGGCACGCAGGCGTCGGCGAGGCCCAGTTTCTGCGCGCGACGCGCATCGAGGCTCTTGCCGGTGAGCATCATGTCGAGCGCCGCGGCCGGCCCGATCAGCTCCGGCAGGCGCTTCATGCCGCCCCAGCCGGGCACGATGCCCAGCATCACCTCGGGCAGCGCGAGCTTGGTGCCGGGCTCATCGACGACGATGCGGTAGCGGCATGCCAGCGCGAGCTCCAGCCCGCCGCCGAGGCAATGGCCGCGGATCAGCGCGAGCGTCGGGAATTTCAGGCGCGCGAGCCAGTCGAAAAGCTCCCAGCCGCGTTGCACGAGATCGCGCGCACCCGCTGCTGAGTCGATGCGCGTGAACTCCTCGATATCCGCGCCGGCAACGAAACCGGCCGGCTTCGCCGAGGCGATGACCAGACCCTTGGGCGGATCGGCTTCGAGCTGCGCGAACACGGCGGCGAGTTCGTCGAGCAGTTCGCGCGACAGGGTGTTGGTGCTTGCGCCGGCGCGGTCGAGATACAGCCACGCGAGACCCGAGTCGTCCCCCTTGCGGGCAAGGACCAGATGCTTGAAATCGCTCATCACAGCGCCTCCACCAGCATCGCGCCGCCCTGCCCGCCGCCGATGCAGATGCTGGCGATGCCGCGCTTCAGGCCTTGCCGGCGCAGCACGTTCAGCAGATGCAGCACGATGCGCGCGCCGCTCGCGCCGACCGGGTGGCCCTGCGCGATCGCGCCGCCGTCGGGGTTGAGCTTCGCCTCGTCGAGACGGCCGAAGGCATCGTCGAGCCCGAGTTCGTCGCGGCAATAGTCCGCGTCGTCCCAGGCACGCAGGCAGGCGATCACCTGCGCCGCGAAAGCCTCGTTGATCTCCCACGCGTCGATGTCGGCGAGCGCGAAGTCGTGGCGCCGCAGGATAGGCGTCGCGGCGTGCACCGGGCCGAGGCCCATCTGCGCGGGGTCGAGGCCCGCCCACTGGCTGTCGGCGATGCGCCCGAGCGGCACGAGGCCGTGGCGTTCGACCGCTTCCGCGGACGCGAGGATCAGCCACGCCGCACCGTCGGTGATCTGCGAGCTGTTGCCGGCGGTCACGCGGCCGTACTTGCGGTCGAAGAAGGGTTTGAGCTTGGCGAGGTTCTCCGGCGTGGAGTCGGCGCGCACGCCGTCGTCGTCGGCGTACACGGTGCCGTCGCGGTCGATCAGCGGCACGATCTCATGGAAATGCCCGGCCTCGCGCGCCGCCAGCACGCGGGCGTGGCTGCGCGCGGCGAAGGTGTCCATCTCGGCGCGCGAGATGCCGAAGCGGTGCGCGAGGTTCTCGGCGGTCTGGCCCATCAGCTGGCCCACGATGGGGTCGGTGAGCCCTTTCATGATGCCGATCACCGGTGCGAGGTAGCCGGGCCTGAAGCGGCGCAGCGCGCCGAGCTTGTCGCCGACGGTCTTCGTCGCGTACCAGCCGGAGAGCCAGCGCACCATCGCGTCGGAGAGCAGCAGCGGTGCGCGCGACAGGGCATCGACGCCGCCCGCGAGCACGAGATCCGAGCGTCCGGCCTGGATGTTCGCGATCGCCGAATCGAGCGCCTGCATGCCGGAGGCGCAGTTCCTCATCACGGTCCAGCCCGGCACCTTCTGCCCGCAGCCCATGCGCAGCGCGGCGACGCGGCCGATGTTGACCTCGTCGGGCGAAGGGCTCGCGCAGCCGAGGATCACCTCGTCGAGTTCGTCCGGCGCGAAACGCTGGCGCGCGAGCAGCGCGGCGCCGGCCGCGGTCGCGAGGTCCGAGGCCGCGAACGGCCCCGGCGTGTTGCGCGACTTGAGGAAGGGCGTGCGTGCGCCGTCGATGATGAAGATGTCGCGAGTCATGCAGCAGCCTTCACCGTCGCGGGCGACTGCGACGCGATCACGCCGAGCGCGTCACGCAGGCCGAAGTCGTAGGGAAAGTCATCGACGCGGATCACCTTGTCGCGCAGCTCGCCGCGACGCTGGAGCAGCGCAAACTCGTCGGCGGTGATCACGCCCGCGTCGAAGGCGCGCTGCCACAGCGCATCGACACCGCCGCCCACGAGCAGGCCCGGCACGAAGCGGCCTTCCTTCTGCGCCTGGCGCACCTTGGCCTCGACCGGCTCGGCGGCGATCGTCGCGGCGAGCGCGGCCTCGGCGGCCGCGACCGGTTCTTCGAGATCGCTCGGCAGATACACGTCGGAGGTCAGCCGGTCGCGCGTCGCCGACGGCGCGATCAGCAGCTTGGCGACCTCGTGGCCGAGCTGGTCAGACGGCACGACATAGGGCCGCCCGAGCGGGAACACCACGATGCGGCGCAGGAGCGTCGCGAAGAGTTTGTTCGGGAAGTTCGCGATCACGCCCTCGAAGGCGTTCTGCGCCTTGAACATGCAGTCCCAGATCGCCCAGTGCATCAGCGGCGCGTCGGCGGCCTGGCGGCCTTCGGCCTCGTAGCGGCGCAGCACCGCGGAGGCGAGGTACATCAGCGACAGGATGTCGCCCAGGCGCGCGGAGAGCTTCTCCTTGCGCTTCAGCGCACCGCCCATCGTGCCCATCGAGATATCGGAAATGAACGCGAACGCCGCCGAAAACCGGGTGAGCTGCTGGTAATAGCGCCGCGTCTCGGGCGCAATGTTGTCGGGCACGCCGACGAAGTGCGAGCCGGTGAGGCCCATCACCAGTGCGCGCGCGGCGTTCGACACCGTGTAGCCGACGTGACCCCACAAGGCCGTGTCGAAGGCCGCGAGCGCGTTGTCCTGCGCGGCGTGCATCTCGTCGAGCACGTAGGGATGGCAGCGGATCGCGCCCTGGCCGAAGAGGATCAGGCTGCGCGTGAGGATGTTCGCGCCCTCGACCGTGATGCCGACCGGGATCTGCTGGTAGGCGCGACCGAGGACGTTCTGCGGCCCGAGGCAGATGCCCTTGCCGCCGATCACGTCCATGCCGTCATTGACGGTCTGGCGCGCCCGCTCGGTGACGTGGTACTTCACGATCGCGGACACCACCGAGGGCTTCTCGCCGAGATCCACCGCCCCGGCCGTCATCACGCGCGCCGCGTCGCTGAGATAGGTGTTCGCGCCGATGCGAGTGAGCGCCTCCTCGACGCCCTCGAAGCGGCCGATGGCGGTCTTGAACTGGTAGCGCACGCGCGCATAGGCACCAACGGCGCGCGCCGTCATCTTCTGCATGCCGGTGTTGGAACCGGGCAGCGAGATCGAGCGGCCCGCCGCGAGGCACTCCATCAGCATGCGCCAGCCCTGCCCGGCCATCTTCGGCCCGCCGATGATGAAGTCGAGCGGCATGAAGACGTCAGTGCCGCGCACCGGCCCGTTCATCCAGATGCCGTTGAGCGGGAAGTGGCGGCGGCCGGTGTCCACGCCGGGGTGATCGGCCGGCACCAGCGCGCAGGTGATGCCGAGGTCCGGCTCGCTGCCGAGCAGGCCGTCCGGGTCGTAGAGGCGAAAGGCCAGCCCGAACACCGTGCATACCGGCGCGAGCGTGATGTAGCGCTTGTCGAACGAGACGCGCATGCCGAGCACCTCGCGCCCCTGCCACATTCCCTTGCACACGACGCCCGCGTCGGGAATGGACGCCGCGTCGGACCCCGCCCACGGGCTGGTCAGCGCGAAGGCCGGGATCTCCAGCCCCTTCGCCAGGCGCGGCAGGTAGTGGGATTTCTGCTCCGGCGTGCCGTAGTGCAGCAGCAGCTCCGCCGGGCCGAGCGAGTTCGGCACCATCACCGTGATCGCGGGCGCCGAGGCGCGCGTCGACAGCTTGGTCACGACCTGGGAATGGGCGTAGGCCGAGAAGCCCTTGCCGCCGTACTCCCTGGGAATGATCATGCCGAGGAAGCCCTTGTCCTTGATGTACTGCCACACCTCGGGCGACAGATCCTGGCGCAGGTTGTCCTGCCAGTCCTTGGTGAGGCGGCACAGCTCGGCGGTCTCGTTGTCGAGGAAGCTGCGCTCCTCGGCGGTAAGCGTGGGCCAGGGATAGGCGAGCAGCTTCGACCACGCCGGCGCGCCGCGGAAGAGTTCGCCTTCCCACCACACGGTGCCCGCCTCCAGCGCATCGCGCTCGGTCTGCGACATCGACGGCAGCGCGGCGCGGAAGGCGCGGAAGATCGGAGCAGTCACGAGCGCACGACGCACGGGGCGTAGCAGGAAGACCGCCATCACGGCCGCGAACACCGCCAGCGCCGCAGCGATCCCCGCCGGCGCCCAGCCCTCCGCCCAGCCGACCGCGGCCAGCCAGACCAACCCGACCCCTGCCCAGGCAAAAAGGGGCGCTCGCCCGTAGGCGAGCGCGATTGCCAAGGGAGGGAGCAAAGCGATGAACCACCAGATCATTGTCGTCTCCTCTATCGTTCAGGATCCGCCCCGGCGCGATCTGCGTCGCGCGTCATTCCGGGACCGGTCCGCATTCGGTTCATTGGGTGCGGTGCGCACCCTTTCCGTTCTCGCCCGGCACGCCCTGCCCCGGCAGCGGCGCACGCAGCCCGCCGAGCAGGAAGGACATCAGCCGCGGCAGCAGTCGCTCCGGGTCGGCGTCGTCGAACGTGCCGGCAAAGAGTTGCAGCGCATCGGTGCCGGCGATCGCGTAGGACATCGCCCCCATCATGAAATGGAAGCGCCACAGGATTTCCTCGCGCGGCACGTCGGGCAGCGCGCGGTACAGCGCGGCGAGAAAGCGCTCGACCGCCTCGGCGTATTCCTCGGCGAGGAACTGGCGCACGAAGCCGTTGGGTTCCGTATAGGTTCGACCAAGCAGGCGCATGAAAGTGTGACCGCCGTGCTCGGTATCCGCCGCCATCTCCAGCGCCGTGCCGAAGAAGGCCTCCACGATGCGGCTGGGCTTGAGGGGCGCACCCTGCGCCTCCGCCTCCAGCCGGTCGAGCACCGCCAGGCGCCGCCGATTGAGCTCGGTGAGGCGGCGCCTGAACACCTCCTGGATCAGCGCGTCCTTGCTGCCGAAGTGGTAATTCACCGCCGCGATGTTGGCGTCCGCGCGGCTCGTGATCATGCGCATCGTCGTCGCCTCGAAGCCGTGTTCGACGAACAGGGCTTCGGCCGCATCGAGGATGCGGTCGCGGGTTTCGGGGGCGGGTTGTCGGTCGCTGGGAGCGCGCATGATGAAACACATGAATCAAACAGTTGTTTGAATCATACGTTTCATTGATTGAGTGTCAAGAAATTTTGATGCGGTGGTGCACCAACGCGGACGCGCCTTGCCCGAAACGGAGAAGCGCAGGCCAGCAAACGATTCGCCGCAAAAAATAAGAGCCGGGACTCTCGTCCCGGCTCGCAGCGATGGGGGCGCCCCGCAGGGCGGCCCGGGCGCTTATTCCTTCGGGTCGCGCTTGAGCAGTTCGGCGACCTTGATGCCGACTTCCGGCGTGCCGCCGAAGGCGGTGCCCGTCTTGCCCTTGGCGAAGTTGTTCACGCCGTGGGTGTAGTCGGCCGCCGACAGCGGCACGTACTTCACTTCCTTGACCAGTTGCGGCGCGTTCTTCAGGTAGAACTCGACGAACTCCTTGACCTCGGGCTTCTCTGCGGCGGCCTTTGCGCTGACGTAGATGAAGATCGGACGCGCCAGCGGCTGGTAGCTGCCGTCCATCACGGTGTCGAAGCCCGGCGCGACGCCCGCGGACGCGCCCTTCGCAACGACCGGCACCGCACGCAGCTTGGACTTGTTCTCGAGGTAGTAGGCCAGGCCGAAGTAGCCGAGGCCGCCCTTGTTGCGCGACACGCCCTGCACGAGCACGTTGTCGTCCTCGGATGCAGTGAAGTCGCCGCGGCTCGCCTTCTCCTTGCCGTTGATGGCGTCGGTGAAGTAGTCGAAGGTGCCCGAATCGGCGCCCGGGCCATACAGCGCGAGCGGCTGGTCGGGCCAGGCGGGATTGACGTCGCTCCACTTCGCGATCTTGCCCTGGGCTGCCGGCTCCCACATGGCCTTCAGTTCCTCGACCTTCACTTCCTTGAGCCAGGTGTTGTCGTTGTTCACGACGACGGTGATCGCGTCGTAGGCGACGGGCAACTCGATGTACTTGATGCCGGCCTGGGCGCAGGCCTCCATCTCCTTCTTCGAGATCGGGCGCGAGGCGTTCGAGACGTCGGTCTCGCCGCGGCAGAATTTCTTGAAGCCGCCGCCCGTGCCCGAGATGCCGATCGTGACCTTGACGGCATTCTTCCTGGCCTTCTGGAATTCCTCGCCGACGGCCTCGGAGATCGGATAGACCGTGCTCGAACCGTCGACCTTGATCAGGGTTTCGGCATGGACGGTGCCAGCCACGGCGAGCAGCAGCGAGGACAGGGCGAGAGACTTGCGAACAACCATCGGACTTGCTCCGGTATGTGGAAGACAGGCCGTCATGCTGGAGGGCGCGCGTTACACGAACATGTTGGGCGTGTTACAGACACATGACATCGCGCGGCGGCGACCCGCGGCCGATGCCGTCAGGATCGCGTGCGGTAGGCGTCAGCGCCGGTCGCGCCGTTCGCTCCATTCGCGCGCGGTGCGTTCGAGGTGTTGCAGGAACACCGTCGCGACCGGCGAGAGGCGCTTGCCGCGCGGGTACAGCGTGAACCAGCTCGACTGGAGCGGGAAACCGGCAACGTCGAGGATCGCGAGCTGGTCGTCCGCGGGCCGCGCCGCCAGGGCGTGACGCGAGATCACCGCGAGGCCGAGGCCGCCCGCGACGGCCTGCTTGATCGCTTCGTTGCTGCCGAGTTCGAGGCGCACCCGCGGGACGAAGGCGTTGCGCGCAAAATGCGCATCGCAAGCGAGGCGCGTGCCGGAGCCGCGCTCGCGCAAGATGAAGCGCTCACCGCCAAGGTCGATGAGTTCGATCCGCCGTCCGGCCAGCAGGTGCCCCTCGGGGGCGATCACGACGAGCGGGTTGGGCAGGAAGGCGTGGGGTTCGAGGTCGAGGTTCTCCGGCGGCATCGACATGATGTAGAGGTCGTCGCGGTTCTCGCGCAGCCGGGCGACGACGCCGTCGCGGTTGAGCACTTCGAGCGAGATGTCGATGTTCGGGTGCTCCGCGCAGAAACTGCCCAGCAGGCGCGGCACGAAGTACTTCGCGGTGCTCACCAGCGCCACCCGCAGCCGCCCCCGCTCCAACCCCTTCATCGCGTCGATCGCCTGCTCGAACGCCAGCCACTCGTCGAGCATCGCGCGCGCGGTTTCCGCCAGCGCCTCGCCGGCGGTCGTGAGGTAGAGACGCTTGCCGATCTGTTCGTATAGCGGCAGGCCCACGGCGTCGGCGAGTTCGCGCAGCTGCATCGACACGGTGGGCTGCGTGACATGGCAGGCCTCGGCTGCCGCGGTGACGCTGCCGTGGTCGGCGAGCGCAAGGAATAGGCGCAGCTGGCGAAAGGTCGCATTCATAGAGTTTTATCGATGCACATCATCACGAATATCGATTATTAATTATTTTCACCCATCGCTAACATCGCGACCAACGTCAATCATCTGAAGGCGAGCTGCGCCCCTCCATGAAAACCCATACGTCCGAAACCCAGGCCAGCGTCACCCCTGCACTTGCCCTGCAGTTCCTCAGGGAGGGCAACGCACGCTTCGTCAACAACCTGCGCGCGAGCCGCGACCTGTTGCAGCAAGCCAACGAGACGCGCGACGGCCAGTGGCCGTTCGCCACCGTCGTGAGCTGCATCGATAGCCGCACCTCGGCCGAGCTCATCTTCGACCAGGGCCTCGGCGACATCTTCTCCGTGCGCATCGCCGGCAACGTGATCAACACCGACATCATCGGCAGCCTCGAATTCGCCTGCCACGTGGCCGGATCGAAGCTCATCGTGGTGCTCGGGCACACCTCGTGCGGCGCCATCAAGGGCGCGTGCGACCACGTCGAACTGGGCAACCTCACCGAGCTGCTGTCGAAGATTCAGCCGGCCGTCTATGAAGAGAGCCAGACCCCGGATCCGGCGCAGCGCAATTCGAAGAACGCCGCGTTCGTCGAGAACGTGGCCGACCTGAACGTGCGCCGCTCGGTGCGTTCGATCGTGAACCGCAGCCCCATCCTCGAGCGCCTGATCGCCGCCGGCAAGGTGGGCATCATCGGCGGCAAGCACGACCTCGCCAGCGGCACGGTGACGTTCTTCGACGACACCTGGCTGCACGACGCCGCGTCGCTGCGGCTCATCGCCGGCTAGTTGGCACAACGTGGCTCCCTCCCCTTCAAGGGGAGGGTTGGGGTGGGGATGGGTGGACTCCGCAGCGTCTGCAAGAGACCCATCCCCATCCTGTCCTT
>NZ_WTVK01000076.1 GCF_012910805.1 Aromatoleum evansii | reverse complement strand
TGTCGGTGCAGGGCATCGATGCTGCGCAGGTGCGCCTGGTGGCGGACATGGCGACGGGCGACCTGCTGATCCGCGCGGCCAGCGGCGAGGAGATGCGCATCGTCGGCCAGGTCAGCGGCGGCATGGGGATCGAGCAGATCGTGTTCGCCGACGGCACGACGTGGGGCTCGCAGGAGATCGCCAACGCGACCGCCGAGTTCCGCGGCACCGAGGGCAACGACGTGCTGATGGGCACGCAGCGCGGCGACTGGATGGATGGCGGCGCCGGTGACGACGAGCTGGTCGGCATGGACGGTGGCGACACCTACGTGATGTCGAGCGGCGGCGGCAACGACCGGGTGGTCGACTACGGTGCGCCGTGGGACGCGGATACCGTGTCGGTGCAGGGCATCGATGCCGCGCAGGTGCGCCTGGTGGCGGACATGGCGACGGGCGACCTGCTGATCCGTGCGGCCAGCGGCGAGGAGATGCGCATCGTCGGTCAGTTCAGCGGCGGCATGGGCATCGAGCAGATCGTGTTCGCCGACGGCACGACGTGGGGCTCGCAGGAGATCGCCAACGCGACGGCCGAGTTCCGCGGCACCGAGGGCAACGACGTGCTGATGGGCACGCAGCGCGGCGACTGGATGGATGGCGGCGCGGGCGATGACGAGCTGGTCGGCATGGACGGTGGCGACACCTACGTGATGTCGAGCGGCGGCGGTCACGACCGGGTGGTCGACTACGGTGCGCCGTGGGACGTGGACACGGTGTCGGTGCAGGGCATCGATGCTGCGCAGGTGCGCCTGGTGGCGGACATGGCGACGGGCGACCTGCTGATCCGCGCGGCCAGCGGCGAGGAGATGCGCATCGTCGGCCAGGTCAGCGGCGGCATGGGCATCGAGCAGATCGTGTTCGCCGACGGCACGACGTGGGGCTCGCAGAAGATCGCCAACGCGACGGCCGAGTTCCATGGCACCGAGGGCAACGACGTGCTGACGGGCACGCAGTACGGCGACTGGATCGACGGCGGCGCGGGCGACGACCAGCTGGCTGGTGACTGGGGCGATGACGTGCTGATCGGCGGGGCCGGTGCCGACGTTCTGCAGGGCGGGCAAGGTTCCGACATCTACGATGTGGACAATGCCGGCGACAAGGTTGTCGAGGTCGACGCGAACACGGTGACCGGCGGGGTCGATACCGTCCGCAGCCACCTGTCCTCCTATACCCTGGGCGCAAACATCGAGAACGGCGCGATACTTGCGTCGGGCAACGCCAACCTTACCGGCAATGCACTGAACAACGTGATCGCAGCGGGCACCTTCAACAACGTGATCGACGGGGGCAAGGGCGTCGACACGGTGAGCTACGCAGAGGCCAATGCCGGAGTGAGCGTGAGCCTGAACACGACCCGTGCCCAGGTTACGGGCGGAAGCGGCTCCGACACGCTGCTGCGGGTGGAGAATCTCGCAGGATCGGCATTCGGCGACAAGCTGACCGGCAACGGCGCATCCAACCTTCTCGAGGGGGGCGCGGGTAATGATTACCTGGCGGGCCTGGGGGGGATCGACGTCCTGTCGGGCGGCGCGGGCGATGACGTGCTGGTCGGTGGCCTGGGGGCTGATCGGCTGACCGGCGGTGAGGGGCGCGACGTGTTCGACTTCAACGCGCTGACCGAGACCGGGACGAACAGCACGACCTGGGACCTGATCACCGATTTCGAAGCCGGTTTCGACCTTCTGGACCTGTCCTCGCTGGATGCCAACCAGGCCACGTCGGCCAACGACGGGTTCTCCGAGATGCTGGCAGCCGGTGCGTCGTTTACCCAGGCTGGGCAGCTCATGTATTCCAACGGCGTCTTGTACGGGAATACGGACGGCGATGCGGCGGCCGAGTTCGCCATTGGTCTGTCCGGGGCGCCGGAGCTGACGATGTCGGATATCGTGATTTAACCCCGCAAGCGGGCGTGGAGTACCAATCCACGCAGTGAGTCGGGCGGCGGCAACGGGGCGTGCGAATTTGCCTCTTGCCGCCGCCTGTTTTTTTCCGATAAAGAAGCCTCGTTGGCCGCTCCACCGGGCGCGGAGCGAAGCGCCGGGTATGCTGTGCCGAGGGGCGGGGTTTGAAAAGGGCTTCAGGCATGAGACCCTCCACGCTTTAGTGGCTGGAATCCCTCAATTGGAAGAGAACTTCTTCATCGACCCCGAAGCCGTCGTGCCAGCGGAGGACGATGCCGAGAACGACGACGCGCTGCTCGACGTTGCCCGCGAGCTCCATCAGTGGCTACAGAGCTTCAACGCGCGCCTTGTACACAACGAGGGTGCGGTGGCGATCGAGGTCTCCGGCGAGGTCGAGGCCGGCGGGCGGCGTTACCCTTACCGGCTGGTGCCGGAGCGCTGTGTACTGGCGCGGGTGCAGAAGTGGCGCAAGCTGCCCGAGGAGAAACACCTCGCACTGGTGCGCGAGCGGCTGCACATGTCGTCGGTGGCCGAGTTCGAGGCCGATGTGCGTGCCTTCGTTGCCGGTGTGCTGCAGCGGGCTCAGGCCGAAGGGCTGGATGCCTCGCGTTTCCTGCGTGCGCTGGAAACCGGCAAGGAGCTGGCGAGCCGGCGTTTTCGCATCGTCGAGGACCGGCTCGCGGAGGCGGCCGTGCGCCGCCGCGCGGAGACGCTGGCCGAGGCCGCGCGCGATACGGTCAAGCTGACGCGCTATCCGGAGTCCTTCGAGACGGCGTTCATGATGCGGCGCCGTTTCGTCGCGATTCTCGGGCCGACCAACTCGGGCAAGACGCACCAGGCGATGGAGGCGCTGGCGAAGGCCGCGACCGGCGTGTATCTCGCGCCACTGCGCCTGCTCGCGCTGGAAAACTACGAGCGCCTGGCCGATCGTGGCGTCGCGGTGAGCCTTGTCACCGGCGAGGAGCGGCGCATCACGCCCGGCGCGACGCATGTCGCGAGCACCATCGAGATGCTCGACACCTCGCGTCCGGTGGAAGTCGCAGTGATCGACGAGATCCAGATGCTGGAGGATCTCGAGCGCGGCTCGGCGTGGACCGCCGCGGTGTGCGGGGCCGCCGCGAAGACGGTATTCCTGCTCGGCGCGCTGTCGGCGCGTCCGGCGGTGGAGGCGCTCGCCGAGCGCCTCGGCTGCGAGCTGGAGGTGCGAACGCTCGAACGCAAGTCGCCGCTGGAGATGGCGCCGCGTGCGGTCGGCAACATCGGGCAGTTGCGCCGCGGCGACGCGGTGATCGCGTTCTCGCGCCGCGACGTGCTGAACTGGGCGACCAACATTGCCGAGGCCGGGTTCCGCGTCGCGACGATCTACGGCAACCTCTCGCCCGAGGTGCGGCGTGCGCAGGCGCAGCGCTTCCGTGACGGCGAGGCCGACATCGTCGTCGCGACTGACGCGATCGGGATGGGACTCAACCTGCCCGTGGCGCGGGTCGTGTTCTCCACCGCGAAGAAGTTCGACGGCATCTCGGAGGACATCCTGCCGCCCTGGCTCACGCACCAGATCGCCGGACGGGCAGGGCGCTTCGGCCTGCACGAGGCGGGCCTCGTCGCGGGTTTCGACGATCACACGCACCGCATCGTCGGGCGACTGATGAACACGGGAGCCGATCCGTTGTCGAGCCGGGGCTTCTATGTGACGCCCTCGCTGCACCACCTCAAGAGCATCTCGGCGGCGACCGGCGAGCGCGCGCTCGCGCGCCTGCTGGAGCTCTTCTCGCGCAACATCGACCTCACCGACGATTTCTTCCTGCCGGGGGACCTGACCGAGCAGATCGAGCGCGCGCGCTGGCTCGATTCCTTGCCCTTGTCGCTGGAGCATCGCTTCACGCTGTCACTGGTGCCTATATCGACCCGCGTGGAATCGCTGAACCAGGCGTGGCAGGAATGGGCGCGTGCGCTTTCGAAGGAGCGGACCTCGCACCTGTCGATCGAGCCGGTGGGGGCAGGGCGCTACGCCCTGCAGGCAGCCGAGGATGCGTGCAAGAAATACTCCGCCTACGCGTGGCTCGGCTATCGCCTGCCCGATCATTACCCCGACGCGGAAGTGGCTGTCGCGCTGGCGCGCAGCATGTCGGAGACGGTCGACGACATGCTTGCGCGCCAGCATGGACGACGGCGGGCTTCGCGAAGCCGGGGCGGTGGCCGCGGCAAGCCTCACAGGGAAGGCACTGCGCAGCGCAAATCGGGCGGCCGTCCGCCGCGACGCTGATCCGGCCGGGCAGGGCGTACGGGGCTGGCTGTGACGTCAGGCCACTCTTGCGTCGGCGGCACGTTCCTCGAGCAGCTTCACCAGGCTGTAGAGCACGCGATTGACCGGTGTCGCGACGCCCAATTCCTTGCCGCGGCGCAGCACGAAGCCGTTCAGGTGGTCGATCTCGCTGCGCTTGCCGCGCGCGAGATCCTGGGCTGTCGAGGAGAACTGCATCGGCATCGTCTGCGCAATCCGCTGCACTGCTGCCCAGCAGTCGCCTGGCACGGTGATGCCTTCCGCCCACGCCAGGTCCAGGCATTCCTGCACCGCGTCGCGCATGACGTCCTCGACGGCATCCCCGGCGACCAGGCGGCCGTAGGGCAACTGCGTGATCGCCGACAGTGCGTTGTAGGCGCAGTTGAGGATCAACTTGGCCCACAGCGCGCCGACGACGTTTTCCGAGACTTCGACGGGCACGCCTGCAGCACCGAAGAGTTCCACCAGGCGGCCGGATGCGTCGGACGGGCCGATCACGAGCTCGCCACGGCCGTGATGTTTCACATGGCCGGGACCCGCCATCTCGGTCGCAACATAGACGACCGCGGCGCCGACCTCGCGTCCGAGCAGGGCCTGCAGCCGCTCGGCGTTGTCCACACCGTTTTGCAGGCTGAGAACGATCGCCTCGGGGGCGAGGTGCGGCGCCATCTCGGCTGCTGCGGTCGCGGTGTCGGTGGATTTCACGCAGCACAGAACGAGCTGTGTGCCGCGCACGCCCTCCGCACCAGTGCTTGCCTTGACCGGCACGCGTACCTGGAAGTCGCGCGTGTCGAGCAGGAGGCCGTCGCGCGTCACGGCTTCCACGTGCGCCGGCCGGCCGACCAGTATGACCTCGTGACCCGCGCGCGCCAGCATTCCGCCGTAGTAGCAGCCGACCGCGCCGGCACCCATCACTGCAATTCTCATGAGCCTCCCTCCGTTGTGTCGGTGGCGCTCGCGGAACGTGAACCGGTGAAACGGCGTCCGCGGCAAGATGGACATGTTAGCCCCATGCTGCGCGGTGGGCACGAATCGGCTGTTCGCCAGGGATGCTTGCGAGGGGGCGCGATGTGCGGATGTATCGATGTGCAGAGCGTTTTCGGAGTGCGCCGCCTCGCTCCGGTGCGGTTAAGGCGCCGCTTGCCGCTGGCCGGAAGGGCGGTCGCGAAAAAGCGGGGAAGCGCGCGGCGCAATCTGATAGTGTTCCGTTCCGCACTGCGAGCCCCGGCAGGAGTCCGCGTTCCGTGCATGCTGCCGCGTCCGCAACGCATCGGATGACGCGGCCCGATTCCCATTCGCACTCATCGATGAATACGCAGCGCATCTCCCGAGTCATCCCCGTCGTTTCCGTCCTTGCCGCCGTTCTCGGCGGATGCGCCGCCCTCTCCGAGCCGCCGGCGGTGCAGGCACCTGCACCGGTCGAGATGCGACTGCCCGACACTCTTCCATCGACCCCCATGCCCCCGGCGCAGGGCCCGGTGCCGGCAGTCCCGGGGGAGGGTAGATTCGTGCCGGGCTTCCCGCCGCGCGTGCAGGAGCAGGACGCACGCAGGTTCGTCTATGCCTTGCTTCCGCCCGGTGTCACGCGTGAGCGGGAGGAATGGGCCGCGGACATCGTCTCGGCGTTCATGGGTTTGCGTCTGGTTCCGAGCGCGGAAAACTTCTGCGCGTCGATCGCGGTCATCGAGCAGGAGTCGAGCTTCCAGGCGGATCCGGTGGTCCCCGGCTTGTCGAAGATCGTATGGCGCGAGATCGAAACTCGCCGCAAACGCTACCTGATCCCGAAGATGGCGCTGGACGCCGCGCTGTCCCAGCCGTCCCGTAATGGCAAGACCTATCGCCAGCGCATCAATGCGCTGAAGACCGAGCGCCAGATGAGCATCCTCTACGGTGACATCATCGACGAGCTGCCCGGCGGCAAGCTGTTGCTGAGTGGATACAACCCGGTGCGCACCGGCGGACCGATGCAGGTCAGCGTCGCCTTCGCGGAGGCGCATGCACGGGAGAAACCCTACGCCGGGGCGACAAACGGCAAGGTGCGGGGGGCGGTGTTCACGCGCCGCGGCGGCGTGTACTTCGGTATCGCGCACCTCCTAGATTACCCGGTTTCGTACAGCAGCCGCCTTTACCGTTTCGCCGACTTCAATGCCGGCCATTACGCGAGCCGCAACGCGGCCTTCCAGCTCGCCCTGGGCAAACTCGCCGGTCAGAAGCTGGTGCCGGACGGCGATCTGCTGCGCTACGAGGACGGCCGCCCGAGCGCCGTGGCGAGCGCGACGCAGAAGGCCGCATCGAGGATTTCGCGGCGCTTGCGCCTGAACGAGGTGGAGATCGAGGCTGCGCTGCGTCAGGAGAAGGAGGAGTCCTTCGGCCGGACGAAGCTCTATCAGCGGGTCTATGCGCTCGCGGACGAAATGGCGGGGAGGGCGGTGCCGCGCGAGGCCTTGCCGCAGATCCGCCTGAAGAGCCCGAAGATCACCAGCAAGATCACGACGGGCTGGTTTGCCGACCGGGTGAATACGCGCTATCGCTCGTGCATGAACCGCGCTGCCGCGGTGCCCGATCTGCAGCCGGCGTGGTCGAACGGCACCAGGCTGTAGGCGGCTGGCCCGCGCCGGTCGGGCGCGGGGCCGGCGCTGGTGCCTAGCGGTCCGCGAAACGCGGGGCGCGCTTCTCGACGAAGGCCGCCATGCCTTCCTTCTGATCCGCGAGCCCGAAGGTCGCGTGCAGCGTGCGTCGCTCGAACAGCAGGCCTTCGTTGAGCGGCCCTTCGAAGGCACGGTTGACCGTTTCCTTCATCATCATGAGCACCGGGAGCGAGAACTCCGCGATCTTCGCGGCGGCCGCGAGCGCTTCGTCGAGCACGCTCTCGGGCGGGAAGAGGCGCGCAACGAGCCCGCTGCGCTCGGCTTCCTGCGCGTCCATCAGGCGACCGGTCAGGCACAGGTCCATCGCCTTGGTCTTGCCCACCGCGCGTGGCAGACGCTGCGTGCCGCCGGCGCCGGGGATGGTGCCGATCCGGATTTCCGGCTGGCCGAAGCGCGCATTATCCGCCGCGAAGACGATGTCGCACATCATCGCCAGTTCGCATCCGCCGCCCAGGGCGACGCCCGACACGGCGGCGATCGTGGGCTTGCGGAAGGTCTTGAGGCGTTCCCAGTTGCGCGTGATGAAGTCGCCCTTGTACGCGTCCATGTAGTCCATCGCGCGCATCGCGGCGATGTCCGCCCCCGCTGCGAAGGCCTTCTCGGAACCCGTCAGTACGACGCACGCGATACCTGGGTCGGCCTCGAAGCGGTCGAGCGCCGCGCCGATTCCGCTCATCACGTCGTCGTTGAGCGCGTTGAAGACTTCCGGCCGATTGATGCGGATGAGGCCGACCTTGCCGCGCGTTTCGGTGACGACCACCGAGTCCATCTTGTCGTCTGCCGTCGCCATCACTGCTCCACGGTGAAGGATCTGGCGGCTTCGCGCAGCTTGAACTTTTGCAGCTTGCCGGCCGGCGTGCGCGGCAGGTCCTCGACGATCTCGAGGCGCTCGGGGTAGTACTGCTTCGCGACCTGCTGCCTGTCGAGATACGCGGTCATGTCCTCGAAGCTGAACGTGCAGCCGGGCTTCAGTGATACGAAGGCGCAGACGCGCTCGCCCAGGCGCCGGTCCGGGTAGCCGACGACCGCGACGGTGGTGATCGACGGATGCCGGTAGAGCAGGTTCTCGATCTCGACGACGGGGATGTTCTCGCCGCCGCGGATCACGATGTCCTTGCTGCGGCCGTTGATGCGGATGTAGCCCTCGTCGTCCTGATAGGCCATGTCACCCGTGTCGAACCAGCCGTCGGTGGTGACGCCATTGAGCCGTGGACGCTTGAGATAGCCGGCGAAGAGCGACGAGCCGCGGATCAGCAGCTCGCCCGTCTCGCCCGCCGACAGTTCGGCGCCGTCCGGACCCACGATGCGGACCTCGATGCCGGGGAGCGAGCGCCCGTCGGAGACCCCCGATTTTTCGAGCGCGCGCGCCGGTTCTGTCACCGTCACGGCGCCGCACTCGGTCATGCCCCAGGCGGAGCAGACGGTCAGACCCATGATGTCCCACGCCCGCTGGATCACGACCGGGGGAATCGGCGCGCCAGCGCAGTTGAACTTCGCGAATTGCGGCGAAACCGGCGAACCCGCCTCGACCGCCGCGCACAGGTCGGATACGAAGGCAGCGGAGGCCATGCTGAAGGTCACGCCTTCGTCGCGGACGATCTGCAGCGCGCGCGGCGCGTCCCAGATTTCCTGCAGGACCGTCGTGGCGTTAAGCAGCACCGGCAACATTGCGAGATAGCCATAGCCGGTGAGGTGCGCCATTGGCGAGGCCCCGAGGATGATGTCCGCCGGGCTCAGCTCCATCGTCGAGATGTAGGCGTGCAGGTTCGAGAAAAGCGTGTTCGAAGTGTGCATCACGCCTTTCGGCTCGCCGGTGGTGCCGGAGGTGTACATGAGTAGCGACACGTCGTCGGGTGCGAGGCCGGGGCCGGACAGAAGCGGTGGCGTGTCCTCACGCAGAAGCAGGCGGTCGAAGCTGTCATCGCCGTCGCCATCGACGACCACGACCTGCTTCAGATGCGGCAGGCTCGGCTGCAGCTCGCGCGCCATCGCGGCGTGGTCGAACTTGCGGAACACGGTGGGGACCACGAAGACCTTCGATTCGGCGAAGTTCAGCATGTAGCTGAGCTCGTGCTGCCGGAAGATCGGCATCACCGGGTTCGCCGCCGCGCCGATGCGCGCGCAGGCGAGCGCCAGCGCGACGAACTCCCAGCGGTTGGGCAGCTGGAAGGTGACGACGTCACTGCGACCGACGCCGAGCGCGACGAGACCGCGGGCGATGAGGTCGACGCGGCGGTCCAGCTCGCGATAGCTCAGGCGGACGGGCTCCGGCTGGCCGTCGCGATAGCCGACGACGGCCAGCTTCTCGGGGCAGTTTTCGAGCGCACGCCGGAAATGCACGTCGATCGTCTCGTCGCGCCAAAGGCCGGCAGCCTTCATCGAGGCCATACGGTCGGCCAGCAGGACCGGGTCGAAATTCATGTCTTCTCTCCTCACACTGCGGGATCCCCGCGCAAGCTTACGTCATGTAGTGCGAGACCCGGGCCCCATTGATCGGACCATTTCCCGCGGGGAAGTGGATGTGGCGCTGAACAGCGCCTGCATCTCCCCGCGGTCCCTGATCCAGGGACGCGTCTCTCTCCTTGATCTCGGCCCCGGCGTTTACCGGCGGCGACGCAAAGCTATTCTCTCGAGGTCGATAAGTCAATAGATTGCTAAAACGTTGCGACGAGAGATCTGCAGCTGCAGATTGCGGCAATCGGACAAAAACCTATTACTGGCTGTACAAGAGGCTTGACACGACTTCTTTGCGATCTTTATGGCTAGCCGTGCAAATGATTAGATACGTAAAGATATTGACACAAAAGTTTCCGGATCCCTAGAATGCGCAAAACCTACCAAGGAGGAGCAGCGATGGATTTCAGTCTCAGCCCCGAGCAGCAGGCGCTCGTCGATACAGCAAGCCGTTATGCCCGCGAGCGTCTCGCTCCTGGCTACAAGGCGCGTGAAAAGGCCGAGCGCATCGAGCGCGAGGTGATCCGCGAGATGGGCGAACTCGGTTTTCTCGGGCCTGAGCTGTCGGAGGCGCACGGCGGACTGGGCGTCGATTGCGTGACCAGCGGCCTGCTGCTGGAGCAAATCTCGTACGGCGACTTCAATGTCTCGTACGTGAACCTCCTCACCTCGCTGTGCGGCCAGATCGTCGCCAGCTACGCACGGCCGGACATCGCGAAGGAATGGCTGGGCCAGGTCATCGCCGGCAAGAGGGCGATCGCCATCGCGCTGACCGAACCGAGCGCGGGCTCGGACGCGGCGCGCCTCAAACTGAAGGCGACGCGCGACGGCGATGTGTGGGTGCTCAACGGCGAGAAGACCTCGATCTCGATGGCGACGCAGGCGGACGTGGCGGTGGTCTTCGCCCGCACCGGAACCGAGGCCGACCGCGCCCGCGGCATCAGCGCCTTCCTCGTGCCGATGGATCTGCCGGGCATCACCCGCACGGCCTTCGACGACATCGGCACGCGCCCAGTGGGCCGCGGCTCGATCTTTTTCGACGACGTGCGCGTGCCCGCCGAAATGATGCTCGGCGACGAGGGCAAGGGCTTCGTGCAGGTGATGCAGGGCTTCGACTACAGCCGCGCGCTGATCGGCATCCAGTGCATGGGCGTGGTGCGCGCCTCGCTCGACGAGACCTGGCGCTACGTTCAGGAACGCGAAGCCTTCGGCAAGAAGATCGGCGACTTCCAGGGCGTGACCTTCCCGCTCGCGGAGGCCGAGACGATGTACGAAGCCTGCCGCGCGCTATGCCTGAAGACGTTGTGGCTGAAGGACCAGGGGCTGGAACACACGGCCGAGGCGGCGATGTGCAAGTGGTGGGCGCCCAAGGTGGCGTGCGAAATCATCCACCAGTGCCTGCTCACGCACGGCCACGGCGGCTACGCGAGCGACTACGACTTCGGTCAGCGCTATCGCGACGTCATGGGCCTGCAGATCGGCGACGGCACCGCGAACATCATGAAGATGATCATCGGCCGCGAGAAGATCGCGGCCCACCAGGTTTAAAGCTTCGCCATGTTCCGCTGCAGGAGGCTCACGTAATGGATGAACTGCAGGCGGTCGTCGAACGAGAAGCCTTTCAGTGCCTGGTCGTAGAAGTCGTGGATGGGATCGGCGAGCTTGACCCACAGCTCCTCGCCCTTGGGACTGAGCCTGACCTTTACGGAACGGCGGTCTTCCTCGCTGGTGGCGCGTTCGATCAGGCCGTCGCGTTCGAGGCGGGTGAGGATACCCGACAGGTTCTGCCGGCTGACGAGCAGGAAGCGCGACAGCTCGCCGACGCCCATGCCTTCCTTGGCCTTCGGGCGGGAGAGGGCGCCGAGGACGGACCACTGCTGGGTCGTCACGCCGAACTCGTCGAGGGCTTGGGTGCCCTTGGTGTGCAGCGTGTTCGCGGCCTGGAAGAAACGGAAGAACAGCCGGTTGCTGATCTCCATCGTGGCGAGGTCCTTGGCTGCGGAAAGGTCTTTCATCGGGGCGTCATGTCGTTTGCGAACGGCGCCCATTGAAGCGCAAAGCAGGGCCCGGACGCAACGGGCCGAATTGATGGTTACCCAACAGGAGGAAGCAAAATGAGAGGTCTGGAAGGCAAGGTCGTGATCGTGACGGGTGGTGCCGGTGGCATCGGTTCCGCAATCTGCCGCCGCTTCGGCGAGGAGCGCGCCAGCGTCGCGGTATTCGACATCAACCGTGAAGCGGCCGAAGCCATCGCGGCGGAAATCCGGTCTGCCGGTGGCAAGGCACGCGCCTATCCGGTCGAACTGACGAGCCAGGATTCCGTGATCACTGCGGTGACCGCCGCGGAAAGCGAGCTCGGCCCGATCGACGTGCTGGTGAACAACGCCGGCTGGGACAAGGCCGGCAACTTCCTCGATACCGAAAAGCCGCTGTGGGACAAGATCGTCGCGATCAACCTCTACGGCGCGCTGTACATGCACCATGCTGTCGTCAAGGGCATGCGCGATCGTGGCCGCGGCCGGGTGATCAACGTCGCGTCCGACGCCGGCCGCGTCGGGTCGTCCGGCGAGGCGGTGTACTCCTTCTGCAAGGGCGGCCTGATCTCGTTCTCGAAGACGATGGCCCGCGAACTCGCCCGCCAGCAGATCAACATCAACGTCGTGTGCCCCGGCCCGACCGATACCCCGCTGCTCGACGACATCTGCGGTGAAGGCGAGCGCGGCGAGAAGCTGCGCACCGCCTTCACCCGCGCGGTGCCCTTCGGCCGCCTCGGCCAGCCGGGCGACCTGCCGGGCGCGGTGGCCTTCCTCGCGAGTGATGACGCCGCGTTCATCACTGGTCAGGTGATGAGTGTGTCGGGTGGTCTGACGATGGCGGGTTAAGCCCCGAAGAACACACTGCGGTCAATTACGTGAAATCAGGCTGAGCGCGGCACGGAATTCCTCCCCCTTCAAGGGGGAGGTTAGGAGGGGGATGGGTTTCGGCGACGTGCGCTTAACCCATCCCCACCCCAGCCCTCCCCTTGAAGGGGAGGGAGCCACAGTGCCTTGCCAGCGCCCCCACATCTCAAGGAGCACACCATGGAATACCAGGACATTCTCTACACCAAGCAGGACGGCATCGCTACGATCATGATCAACCGCCCCGCGCAGTACAACGCGTTCCGCGCCCAGACCTGCGAGGAAATGATCCACGCGCTGAAGGACGCCGACTTCGACCGCAGCATCGGCGTGGTCGTGCTGACCGGCGCCGGCGACAAGGCCTTCTGCACCGGCGGCGACCAGGGCACGCAGGACGGCGGCTACGGCGGCCGCGGCACGATCGGCCTGCCGATCGAGGAAGTGCAGAGCGCGATCCGCGACATCGCCAAGCCCGTGATCGCCCGCGTAAATGGCTACGCGATCGGCGGCGGCAACGTGCTCGTCACCATTTGCGACCTCGCGATCGCCTCCGACAAGGCCCAGCTCGGTCAGGCGGGCCCGCGTGTCGGCTCGGTCGACCCCGGTTTCGGCACTGCGCTGCTGGCACGCGTCGTCGGCGAGAAGAAGGCGCGCGAGATCTGGTACCTGTGCCGCCGCTACACCGCACAGGAAGCCCTGGCGATGGGCCTCCTCAACGCCGTCGTGCCGCACGACCAGCTCGACGCCGAAGTGAAGAAGTGGTGCGACGAGATCGTCGAGAAGAGCCCGACCGCGATCGCGCTGGCGAAGAAGTCGTTCAACGTCGATACCGAGATGATCCGCGGCATGGGCGGCCTGGCGATGCACGCGCTCAAGCTCTACTACGAGACGGCCGAGTCGGCCGAAGGCGGCAATGCCTTCCGCGAGAAGCGCAAGCCCGAATTCCGCAAGCACCAGAAGTAAGCAGCCAGCGGATGCGTAGGGCGGGAGGAGCCGAAGGCGGATCCCGCCATGGGCGCGCAGGGCGGCATCCCGACTGTTGTCTGGCGGAATGCGCTGCGCTACTCCCGCCCTACGTCCGACCAATCGCCGAATTGGCCAACAAGCACAACGCAACACCGGAGAGGGAAACGACATGATCCGCGACCAGGAGACACTCAACATTCTTCTCGACACGATCTCGCGCTTCGTGCGCGAGTGCCTCGTGCCGCAGGAGGCGCACGTCGCCGAGACCGACCAGATCCCGGCGGAGCTCGTCGCCGAAATGAAGGAGCTGGGACTCTTCGGCCTGTCGATTCCCGAGGAATTCGGGGGCATGGGGCTGACGATGGAGGAGGAGGTCCTCGCGACCTTCGAGATCGGCCAGACCTCGCCGTGCTTCCGTTCGCTGTTCGCTACCAACAACGGCATCGGCGCCCAGGGCATCGTCATCGACGGCACGCCGGAGCAGAAGCGCGATTACCTGCCGCGCATCGCGTCCGGCGAACTCATCGGCTCTTTTGCACTCACCGAGCCGGATGCAGGTTCGGATGCCGGCAGCCTGCGCACGACGGCCAGGCGCGACGGGGACTTCTACGTGCTGAACGGCACCAAGCGCTACATCACGAACGCCCCCGAGGCAGGCATTTTCACGGTGATGGCGCGCACCAACCCCGAGAAGAAGGGGCCGCATGGAATTTCCGCGTTCATCGTCGAGAAGGGTACGCCGGGCCTGTCGCTCGGACCGATCGACAAGAAGATGGGTCAGAAGGGAGCACACACCTGCGATGTGATCTTCGAGGACTGCCGCATCCCCGCCGCCAACCTGATCGGCGGCAAGGAAGAGGTCGGCTTCAAGACCGCGATGAAGGTGCTCGACAAGGGGCGCATCAACATCGCCGCGATCTGCGTCGGCGTCTCCGAGCGCATGTTGGCCGATGCACTGCGCTACGCAATGGAGCGCAAGCAGTTCGGCAAGCCGATTGCCGAGTTCCAGCTGATCCAGGCGATGCTGGCTGACAGCAAGGCCGAGGTCTATGCCGCGCGCAGCATGGTCATCGACGCCGCCCGCAAGCGCGACCAGGGGCTGGATGTCGGCACCGAAGCCGCATGCGCCAAGCTCTTCGCTTCTGAAATGTGCTGCCGCGTCGCGGACCGCGCGGTGCAGATCTTCGGCGGCGCCGGGTATCTGTCGGAATACGGCATCGAGCGCTTCTACCGCGACGTGCGCCTGTTCCGCATCTTCGAGGGCACGAGCCAGATCCAGCAGCTCGTGATCGCCCGCAACATGATCAAGGCAGCAGGCGAATGAACGCGCGCGTGCGGGAAGATCCGGTGGTGTCCTTCGGGGGCGACGAGGCGGCGCTGGACTGGCTGATCTCGCGCCGCCGCTCGGTCCGCGCCTTCCTGCCCGTGTCCGTCGATACGGGCACGATCGAGGACCTGCTGCGGGTCGCCGCGCGCGCGCCTTCGGGCAACAACATCCAGCCCTGGCGCGTGCACGTCGTGACCGGCGAGAACCTCGAGAGGCTCGTTGACGGTGTGTGCGCGGCCTTCGACCAGGGCGAGGCCGGTCACGTCGCCGAGTACGGGTATTACCCCGCCGAGTTCTTCGAACCTTATCTCGGGCGGCGCCGCCGCAGCGGCTGGGGCCTGTACGCCCGCCTCGGCATCGAGAAGGGCGACCGGGAACGGATGCAGGTTCAGACGCGGCGCAACTTCCGCTTCTTCGACGCCCCGGTCGGACTCGTCTTCACGATCGACCGTCGCCTCGGGCAAGGGAGCTGGATCGACTACGGCATGTTCCTGCAGAACGTGATGCTGGCAGCCGAGGCGCGCGGGCTTTCGACCTGCGCACAGGCCGCGTGGATCCCGTATCACAAGATCATCGCCGAGGTGCTTGGCTTCGGCGAACACGAGCAACTTCTATGCGGCATGGCGCTCGGCTATGCCGACCTCGATGCGCCCGAGAACGCGCTCGTGACCGAGCGCGCGCCGCTGTCGGAATTCGTGGTCTTGCACGGCGAGGCCGCCGTTGCCGAACTTTAAGGTTTTTCAGCGGGCCGCCTTTGCTGAGCGTCCCGCCTCCGGTGCAGTTCGTCCTGCTCCCTTCTCCCAAACTCGCCGGAGTTCAGGCCGGCTCGACGTCATCGCGTCGAGCCGGATTTTTTCCTCACCCTCTTTGCTTCTGCTCGCTGAGCGGCACGATCTCGGGCATCACGATGCGCTTGCGTCCCGGTTCCACCGCCGTCAGCGCGTCGGTCTCCTCCATCGTCGCGAGGCAGCGCACCGTGAGGTTCTGGTAGATCCCCGTCCCGCGCACCTTCCACGCCATCTCCTGTTCGCTCAGCGCGCGCACGACCTTGGCCGGCACGCCGGCTACCAGCGAATTGGCCGGCACTTCCATGCCCGCCTTCACGAAGCTGCACGCGGCGACGAAGCTGTTCTCGCCGATCACCGCGTTGTCCATCACCACGGCGTTCATGCCGACCAACGCATTGCGCTTGATCGTGCAGCAGTGCAGCACGGCGCCGTGGCCGATGTGCCCGTTCTCTTCGACCACCGTGTCGTGCTCGGGAAAGCTGTGGATCACGCAGGTGTCCTGCACGTTGACGCCCGCCTGCAGGATCAGGCGCCCGAAGTCGCCGCGCAGGCTCGCACAGGGGCCGACATAGCAACCGGGGCCGACGATCACGTCGCCGATCAGCACGGCGGTCGGATGCACGTAGGCCGTCGGGTCGACCACCGGCACGACGCCGTCGATTGCAAATACGCGGGGAGTGTTCATCGAAGCTCCTTGTTCGCCCGGCGTGGGCTCGTGGGGTGGGGTGGATCCGGTGTTCTTGTTTCGGCGTCATGCGTTGCATCACGCCTTGAAGGCATTATATTGCCCGGCAAGTTCGATTCTAGGGGTTTATCCCTTCGCGGAAAAGCAGTATCGTGCATTTCCCAACACATTCAGAAGAACGGTTCGCAGTGCGGACCCAAGGAGAGAGCGAGATGGAAGCAGTAGTGGTCGAACGACCGAGTCCCCAGGTTGCGGTCGTGCGCATGAACCGGCCGGAGGCGCGCAACGCCTTGAACCAGCAGGTGCGCAAGGAACTGGCCGAACACTTCACCGCGCTCGGGCGCGACCCCGAGGTGCGCGCCATCGTGCTGACCGGCGGTGACAAGTACTTTGCCGCCGGCGCCGACCTGCGCGAAATGGTCGAGGCCGGTGCGATCGAGATCATGCTGCGCAACACCCATCTCCTGTGGGGCGCGATCGCGAGCTGCCCGAAGCCGGTGATCGCCGCGGTGAATGGTTTCGCGTGGGGCGGCGGCTGCGAGCTCGCGATGCACGCCGACATCGTCGTTGCGGGCGAGGGCGCGTCCTTCTGCCAGCCCGAGGTCAAGGTCGGGATCATGCCCGGCGCCGGCGGCACCCAGCGCCTGGCGCGCGCGGTAGGCAAATTCAAGGCGATGAAGATGGTGCTGAGCGGGCAACCGGTGAGCGGGCGCGAGGCGGGCGAGATGGGCCTCGCCAGCGAGGTCGTGCCGGATGCCGACGTGCAGTCGCGCGCGATGGAGCTCGCAACGCAGATCGCCGCGCTCCCGCCGCTTGCGATCACTCAGATCAAGGAAGTGCTGCTCGCGGGGCAGGATGCCTCGCTCGATGCTGCGCTGATGCTCGAGCGCAAGGCCTTCCAGTTGCTGTTCGCAAGCCGTGACCAGAAGGAAGGCATGCAGGCCTTCTTCGACAAGCGTCCGGCTGGTTTCGAGGGGGTTTGAGCGATGTTCGATGCAATGCGGAATGACCTGACGCTGGGTGTCGTCGGCACCGGCCTGATGGGGCGCGGGATCGCGCAGATTGCCGTGCAGGCGGGTGTGGCGGTGCGGCTTTTCGACACGCGCGCCGGTGCGGCAGCCGAAGCCTGCGACGCGGTGGGCGGCATGCTTGCGAAGCTCGCCGAGAAGGGCAAGATCGACGCGGCGGACGCACGTGCCGCGACCGAACGCATGACCGTGGCCGCGAGCCTCGCTGAACTCGCCGGTTGCGATGTCGTGGTCGAGGCGATCGTCGAGAACCTCGACGCGAAGCGCGGCCTGTTCCGCGACCTGGAAGAGGTCGTGTCGGACGACTGTGTGCTGGCGACCAACACCTCCTCGCTGTCGGTGACCTCGATTGCGGCAGCCTGCCGCCGTCCGGAACGGGTCGCGGGTCTGCACTTCTTCAGCCCCGTACCGCTGATGAAGGTCGTCGAGATCATCGACGGCGTGCGCGGCGACCGCGCCGTCGGCGACGCCCTGATCGCGCTCGCTCGCCGCATGGGCCATACGCCGGTGCGCGCCTCCGACACGCCGGGCTTCATCGTCAATCACGCCGGGCGCGGCTATCTCACCGAGTCGCTGCGCGTGCTCGGCGAAGGCATCACGGACTTCGCGACGCTGGACCGCATCCTCAAGGAGTCCGTCGGCTTCCGCATGGGGCCGTGCGAGCTGCTCGACCTCACCGGGCTTGATGTCTCGCATCCGGTGATGGAGTCGATCTACGACCAGTACTACCAGGAGCCGCGCTTCCGCCCTTCGCCGATCACGCGGCAGCGACTCGCGGGCGGACTGCTGGGGCGCAAGAGCGGGCAGGGCTTCTACGTGTACAAGGATGGCAGCGCCGAGCCGGTCGCGATGCCGTCGGTGCCGGCCGTCGCACCGCAGCCGCTGTGGGTGAGCCGGCGTGATGCTGCACTCCACGCACGCGTCGTGGCGGCGCTGGAAGCGCAGGGCGTCGCGCTAGACCGCGGCGATCGTCCGGCCGATGGCTCGGTGTGCATCGTGCTGCCGGTCGGCACCGACGCGACCACCTGCGCGCTTGCCGAAGGGCTGGACGCGAAGCGCACGCTGGCGCTCGACCCGCTGTTCGTCGAGAAGCATCTGACGCTGATGACAACACCGGTGACGGCAGCGGAAGCGCGCGATGCCGCGTGGGCCGCGCTCGCCGCCGGGGGCAGGACGGTGTCCGTCGTACGCGACAGCGCCGGTCTCGTCGCGCAGCGTGTCGTTGCCACCATCGTCAATATCGGCTGCGACATCGCGCAGCAGCGCGTCGCATCGCCCGAGGACATCGACTCGGCCGTGCGTCTGGGCCTCGGCTACCCGAAGGGTCCGCTCGCGCTGGGCGATTCACTCGGCGCTGCGGCCATCCTCGCGATTCTCGACGGCATGCACGAGTTCTACCGCGACCCGCGCTATCGCCCCAGCCCCTGGCTCACCCGCCGCGCGCGCCTCGGCGTGTCGCTGACGACGCCTGACAACTGACAGGCACAACCTTCACCAAAGGAGATTCCATGCTCGACGCCTACCTCTACGCCGGTCTGCGTTCCCCGATCGGCCGCCACGCCGGGTCGCTCGCGCCGGTCCGCCCGGACGACCTCGTCGCGACGGTGATCCGCGAAGTCGTTGAACGTTCGCCCTTCGCGGCGGCGGATATCGAGGACGTGGTCCTCGGCTGCGCCGCGCAGGCCGGCGAGGATTCGCGCAACGTCGCCCGCCACGCAGCGCTGCTCGCGGGCCTGCCGACCCACATCGCCGGCCAGACCGTGAACCGCCTGTGCGGCAGCGGCCTCGCCGCGGTGCTGGACACGGCGCGCGCGATCACCGCCGGGGAGGGCGACTTGTACGTTGCCGGTGGCGTCGAGAGCATGAGCCGCGCGCCCTTCGTCGTAGCGAAGGCCGAATCGGCGTACAGCCGCGACTTCAAGGTGTTCGACACGACCATCGGCGCACGCTTCCCCAACCCGAAGATCGTCGAGCAGTTCGGCAACGACAGCATGCCGGAGACGGGCGACAACGTCGCCGCCGAGTTTGGCATCTCGCGCGAGGACTCCGACCGTTTCGCCGCCGCGTCGCAGGCGAAGTACGCCGCCGCGAAGGAAGCCGGTTTCTACGCCGGCGAGATCCTGCCGATCTCGGTGCCGACTGGCCGCAAGACTCCGCCGCTGGTGGTCGCCGAGGACGAGCATCCGCGCCCCGAGTCGACCTACGAATCGCTGGCGAAACTGAAGTCGCTGTTCCCGAACGGCGTCGTGACGGCCGGCAACGCCTCCGGCATCAACGACGGTGCGGCGGCGCTGCTGATCGGCAGCAAGGCTGCGGGCGAGAAGGCCGGTGCGAAGCCGATGGCGCGCATCCTCGCCGGTGCGGTTGCGGGCGTCGAGCCGCGCATCATGGGTGTCGGTCCCGCCTACGCGATCCCGAAGGCGATCGCACGCGCCGGGCTCACGCTCGCCGACATGGACGTCATCGAGATCAACGAGGCCTTCGCGCCGCAGGTGCTGAGCTGCTTGAAGCTGATGGGTGTCGCGTTCGACGATCCGCGCGTGAATCCCAATGGCGGCGCGATCGCGATCGGCCACCCGCTCGGTGCGTCGGGTGCCCGCATTGCGCTCTCGGCTGCGCGCGAGCTGGAGCGGCGCAAGGGCCGCTATGCGGTGGTCAGCCTGTGCATTGGCGTCGGCCACGGCATCGCGCTGGTGATCGAGCGCGTCGCTGGCGAGTGAGCGTGGCACCGATCGCCTCCCGCTCGACGGTGACCAAGCTTCCCGTAGGGCGGGAGGAGCCGAAGGCGCATCCCGCCACGCGCCCGTGGAGCACGCCCCCGGCGGCGATGGCGGGATGCGCTTCGCTCCTCCCGCCCTTGTATTGTGTTGTTGTGCAGCACCGGTTGCATTTCCGGTCGTTGCGCCGGGCCGTCGTAAGGAGCGCGTAGCGCGACTGAAGACGGCCCGGCGCGGCGGCGATGGCCGGGATGGCATG
>NZ_WTVK01000075.1 GCF_012910805.1 Aromatoleum evansii | reverse complement strand
CCACCGTCTAATTCGTCGGCAGCGTCAGATGTGTATAAGGGACAGCCCCAACCCGGGAGTCTCCGCTTCGCTCCGCCGCTTCGGCGGCGCAGAGTGATGCTCCGCGAAACCCCGCCTCCGCCCCCTTGAAGGGGAGGGAGCGAACGTGCATCACACAACCTAAAGTCACGTTAATAGTCTGAGCTGACCGGATGTTCGCCCGCGCGGGGTGCGGGGACCATCCGGTATTACGCGTATGCGCATACCGGGACCGTGCCGGCCGCGCATGGACCACTCACTGCCCAATCTCGAAGTTGGCCATCTTCTCCAGCGCCTGCACCATCGCCGAATGATCGCGGCCGGCCCCGCCGTGCGCGGCGCAGGCGTTGAAGAGCTCCTGCGCCGTCGCGGTGTTGGGCAGCGACATGCCGATCTGGCGCGCAACCGTCAGCGCGAGGTTCAGGTCCTTCTGGTGCAGCTCGATGCGGAAGCCCGGGTCGAAGGTGCGCTTGATCATGCGCTCGCCGTGCACCTCGAGGATGCGCGAGGAGGCGAAGCCGCCCATCAGCGCCTCGCGCACGCGGGCCGGGTCGGCGCCGTTCTTCGCCGCGAACAGCAGCGCCTCGGCGACCGCCTCGATGTTGAGCGCGACGATGATCTGGTTGGCGACCTTGCAGGTCTGGCCGTCGCCATTCTTGCCCACCAGCGTGATGTTCTTGCCCATCAGCTGGAACAGCGGCAGCGCCTTCTCGAAGGTGGAGTGCTTGCCGCCGACCATGATCGACAGCGTCGCCGCCTTCGCGCCGACCTGGCCGCCCGAGACCGGCGCGTCGAGGTATTCGCAGCCGACGTCGTTGATGCGCTGCGCGAATTGCTTGGTCGCGACCGGGCTGATCGAGCTCATGTCGATCACGATCTTGCCCGGCGAAAGGCCTTCCGCGACGCCGTTGGCGGCGAACAGCACCGCCTCGACGTCGGGGGTGTCGGGCACCATGACGATGATGAAGTCCGACTGCTGCGCGACTTCGCGCGCGGTCTCGCACACGGTGGCGCCGGCGTCGACGATCGGGCGCGGCACCTTGCCGTGGGTGTTCACGAACAGCGTGTGGCCGCCGTCGATGAGGTGCTGCGCCATCGGGGCGCCCATGATGCCGA
This sequence comes from Aromatoleum evansii, assembly GCF_012910805.1. GTDB lineage: Bacteria > Pseudomonadota > Gammaproteobacteria > Burkholderiales > Rhodocyclaceae > Aromatoleum > Aromatoleum evansii. Next base: position 19,108 of record NZ_WTVK01000075.1, on the reverse strand, counting down.
GTCCGATGAATCCGATGTTTGCCATGATTGTTTCTCCTTTCCTTTTATATGTGATGTGGTCTCTGTCGTGGTCGGGGGCTTTCGTAGGGCGGGAGGAGCGTTAGCGCATCCCGCCACGCGGCGTACGTTGCGGCACGGCCGGCGGGATGCGCTGCGCTCCTCCCGCCCTACAAGGGCTCTAGCGCGTCAGCGCCTCGATCCAGCCTAATCCTTCGCGCGTCGTCGCGGCCGGCTTGTATTCGCAGCCGATCCAGCCCTCGTAGCCGCTGCGGTCGATGAAGTCGAACAGGTAGCGCCAGTTGATCTCGCCCGTGCCCGGCTCGTTGCGCCCGGGGTTGTCGGCGAGCTGGATGTGGGCGATCTGCGGCAGGAAGCGCTTGATCGTGTTCGCCAGTTCGCCTTCCATCCGTTGCGCGTGGTAGATGTCGTACTGGATGAAGAGGTTGTCCGAGCCCACTGCTTCGAGGATCTCGGCGGCCTGCGCGGTGCGGTTGAGGTAGAAGCCGGGGATGTCGTAGGTGTTGATCGGCTCGACCAGCAGGCGGATGCCCGCTCCCTTCAGCTCGCCCGCGGCGAAGCGCAGGTTCTCGATGAAGGTCTCGCGCACGCGACCCGCGTCGACCCCGGCCGGCGTCTTGCCGGCGAGGCAGTTCACCTGCTTGCAGCCGAGCGCCCGGGCGTACTCGATGGCACGGCCGACGCCGTCCTGGAATTCGCCGACGCGCGTCGGATCGCAGGCGATGCCGCGCTCGCCGGCGTCCCAGTTGCCGGCGGGCAGGTTGTGCAGCACCTGCGTCAGGCCGTAGCGATCGAGCTTCTCGGCGAGTTCATCCTTGCGGAAGGCGTAGGGGAAGAGGTACTCGACACCCTTGAAGCCGGCGTCGGCAGCCGCCTCGAAGCGGTCGAGGAAGCCGACCTCGTTGAAGAGCATCGTCAGGTTGGCAGCGAATTTAGGCATGTTCAGGTTCTCTCGAAGTGGTTCGATTCATGGGTGATCTCGGCGCCGGGTGGCGGGATGCGCTTCGCTCCTCCCGCCCTACGGTTCTCGCGGTCTCGTAGGGCGGGAGCCATCCCGCCGCAGCGGCGTTTCCGTTCCGGCCTCAATCGAGCAGCGCCACTGCGGTCGGCGCGTCCTCGCGCCTTTCGGCCAGCGCCTCGAATTCGTTGATCGCGTTGATCTCGGTGCCCATCGCGATGTTGGTCACGCGTTCGAGGATGATCTCGACCACCACCGGCACGCGGAACTCCTCCATCCACGCCTTGGCCTGGGCGAAGGCGGGGCCGATGTCCTCGGGTTTCCTCACGCGGATCGCCTTGCAGCCCAGCCCTTCGACCACGCCGACGTGATCCACGCCATAGCCTTCGGTCTCGGGCGCGTTGATGTTCTCGAACGCGAGCTGCACGCAGTAATCCATGTCGAAGCCGCGCTGCGACTGGCGGATCAGTCCGAGGTAGGCGTTATTCACGACCACGTGGATGTAGGGCAGCTTGAACTGCGCGCCCACCGCCAGCTCCTCGATCATGAATTGGAAGTCGTAGTCGCCCGAGATCGCGACGACCTTGCGCTTCGGGTCCGCGGCGCACACGCCGAGGGCCGCCGGCACGGTCCAGCCGAGGGGGCCGGCCTGGCCGCAGTTGATCCAGTGGCGCTCCTTGTACACGTGCAGGAACTGCGCCGCGGCGATCTGCGACAGGCCGATCGTCGTCACGTAGCAGGTGTCGCGGCCGAAGGACTTGTTCATCTCCTCGTACACGCGCTGCGGCTTCATCGGCACCTCGTCGAAGTGCGTCTTGCGCAGCATCGTGCGCTTGCGGCCCTGGCATTCCTCGACCCACTGGCGGCGGTCGGGCAGGCGGCCTTCCGCCTTCATCTCGCGGGCGACCTCGATCAGGCGGTCGAGCGCCGCGCCGGCGTCCGAGACGATGCCGTAGTCCGGCCCGAACACGCGGCCGATCTGGGTCGGCTCGATGTCGATATGCACGAACTTGCGGCCCTCCGTGTACACCTCGACCGAGCCGGTGTGGCGGTTTGCCCAGCGGTTGCCGATGCCCATCACGAAGTCGGACGCGAGCATCGTCGCGTTGCCGTAGCGGTGCGAGGTCTGCAGGCCCACCATGCCGGCCATCAGCGCGTGGTCGTCGGGGATCGAGCCCCAGCCCATCAGCGTCGGGATCACCGGCACACCCATGATCTCGGCGAATTCCTGCAGCTTCGCGGCGGCGTTGGCGTTGATCACGCCGCCACCCGAGACGATCAGCGGACGCTCGGCGGCGTTCATCATCGCGATCGCCTTTTCGGCCTGCGCGCGGGTCGCGGCGGGCTTGTACGCCGGCAGCGGCTCGTAGGTGTCGATGTCGAACTCGATCTCGGCCATCTGCACGTCGAAGGGCAGGTCGATCAGCACCGGGCCGGGGCGGCCCGAGCGCATGATGTGGAAGGCCTGCTGGAACACGCGCGGCACCTGCGCCGGCTCGCGCACCGTCACCGCCCACTTCGTCACCGGCTTGGCGATGGACTCGATATCGACCGCCTGGAAGTCCTCCTTGTACAGGCGGGCGCGCGGCGCCTGGCCGGTGATGCAGAGGATGGGTATCGAATCGGCCGATGCCGAGTACAGACCCGTGATCATGTCGGTGCCCGCCGGGCCCGAGGTGCCGATGCACACGCCGATGTTGCCGGCCTTGGTGCGGGTGTAGCCCTCGGCCATGTGGGAAGCGCCCTCGACGTGGCGGGCGAGGTAGTGCCTGAAGCTGCCGTCCTTGCGCAGCGCCGAGTACAGCGGGTTGATCGCCGCGCCGGGGATGCCGAACAGCGTCGTGATGCCTTCCTTGCGCAACACTGCCGCGGCGGCGTCGACTGCTCTCATGCGGGCCATGGTGTCTCCTCCTGTTTCCGTTTCGGCTCGAGGCCGTTGATTGACGTTGGATGCAGGATAGGGAGGAACGCAGCCGGAATGAATTGGAGTGGGGGTCCTTTCTGTCGATACTTCAAGTATCGAATGCGGCTCCGCCGGGGCGCGCGGAAATGAAAAGCCCCCGGCGGGCTGCCGGGGGCACGGGGCGGCGTCGTGCCGTCGCGATCAGTGGCTGACTTCGTGGCCGATGATGCCGCCGACGGCTGCACCGCCGACCGCGCCGGCCGTCGAGCCGGTCACCGCGTGGCCGACGCCCGCACCGACCGCGGCGCCGAGGATGGTGCCGCCGGTGGTCGAGCAGGCCGACAGGCTGAAGGCGGCGGCCACGATGACGAGTATCGATTTCAGGCTATGGCTGTTCATGATCTCCTCCTTGCGGAAGGCCGGCCCGCCCGCCGGTTCGGCCGGCGGGCCGGTTTGCCGCGCTTACTTCGGCGGTTCGCTGCCGGTCGCGGGTGCGGCCGGCGGTGCGGATGTCGCGTCGCCCGTCGGCGGCGACGACGTGGCCGGCGGTGTCGACTCGCTCGGCGTTGCCGGCGGAGTCGTCATCGGCGGCGCGCTGGTCGCCGGCGCGGAAGACGGCGGCGGCATCGCTGACCCGCTTTCCTCCTTGCCGCAGGCCGCCAGCAGCAGCGGCGCCATCAGCGCCGCGACGAGCAGCGGGCGGGCAAGCTTGCGGGAAGTTTTCGTGGTGCTCATGGCGTTCTCCTGTGTGTCGGGTTTCATTTCAGACGGATGTCGTTCTTCACCGAGGTCACGCCCTTCACGTTGCGGGCGAGCTGCACGGCGCGGTCGATCTCCTGCGGGTTGTTCGCGAAGCCCGAGAGCTGCACGGCGCCCTTGAAGGTCACGACCTTGATGTCCAGGGCGTTGACCGCCTTGTCCTCGACGAAGGCCGCCTTGACCTTGGTCGTGATCACGCTGTCGTCGATGTATTCGCCGGTGCTTTCGCGCGTCGGCGTGCCGCCGCAGGCCGTCAATGCAGTCAGTACTGCGACGAGCAGGGTCGTTCTGGCGATTGTGCGGTTCATGATGCGTCCTCCTCTTCATCGTTGGTCAGGCACTGCCGCCCTTGCCGGGCTGGGGTGCCGCGCCGCGGTTTTTCTCCTGCAGCGTGCGGATGAGCCCGTCGGGCCCGCCCTTGGAGAGCTCGCTCGCGAAAGTGCCGCGGTAGTTCGTCACCAGGCTCACGTTGTCGATGCTCACGTCGAACACCTTCCACTGGCCGGCGTTCTTCGTCAGGCGGTAATCCACCGCGATCGGCTGGCCGCCCGGCTGGTTGATCTGCGTGCGTACCATCGCCGCACCGTCCTCGCGGCCCGGGGTCGCCGGCTTGTAGCTCACCGTCTGGTTCTTGTACGAGGTCAGCGCGTTGGCGTAGGTGCGCACCAGCAACGTGCGGAACTCGCGGGTCAGCGCCTCGCGCTGCTCGGGCGCCGCCTGCCGCCACCCCTGGCCGACCGCCAGGCTGGTCATGCGCGGGAAGTCGAAGTGGGGGCCGATCTTTTCCTCGATCAGCGTCATCGCCTTGCGCTGGTCGCCGGCCTGCAGCGCCTTGTCCTCGCGCAGCACGGTCAGCACGTCCTCGGTCACGCCCTTCACGAGCGCGTCGGGGCTGGATTCCTGCGCGTGCAGCGCCACGGGGGCCAGCATCAGCGGCAGGCAGACGAGGCAGGTTCGCAGTGTTCGGATCATGGAAGGTCTCCTTGCAGTGGATGGCGGTGGTTCGGGGGAACCGCCCGGCGGGGCGGCGGCGGACGCAGGCTCGTGCGAGTCGCGCCCCCTCCGTGCCGTGCCCGGCGAAGTTCAGCCGACGCCGGCCGCGCTTACTGTTTCGAGCGTTTCGCCTTGTCGGCCGCGCTCCACTCGACCAGCGAGATCTTTCCGTTGCGGTCGGTGTCCATCGAATCAAAGTCCGCCTTGGTCTCGGCCGAGCGCTTGCTCTCGTCCTTCGAGATCTGCCCGTCCTTGTCCTTGTCGAGTTCCTTGAACATCGGCGGCAGCTCGGTGCGGCCAGCCTCGGGCGCCACACCCTGGGAGGCGGGCTTCGCCGGGTCGGCCGGCGTTGCCGGTTGGGCCGGTGTCGCACGCTGGGCCGGTACCCCGGTGTCGGTTGGCATCGCGGGCGTGGCCGGCGTTGCACGCTGGGCAGGTGTCGCGGGTTGGGCCGGTTCTGCGGCGGTCGCCGCGAGGGGCAGGGCGGTCGCGGCCGTTACGGCGAGCACGGTAAGAATGTTTTTCATCGCTGTTCTCCTGCTGTTGTGGGGCTATCGTTCGTTCGCGGCCCCGCCGGGCAGTGCTGCTTCGCGCCATGTGCGGGGCTCGCTGCGAGCAAGACCCATGTTAGGGATCGAGCCGGGGAGGGTCTGTCGGACGAGGCGGAATCGCGTGTAGGACGATTCCTGCAAGCCGCAGGGCGCCCGCGCGCCGTCGTGGAGATTTGCCATGAAGCTGATCAAGCCCTTAGGGGCGTCCTTTCCTGCGTCCCTGCGCGCATACGCGCGCGCCGAACGCATTGCGCGCTTCGGCCGCCACGGCCTGCTGGCCCTGGGCTGCGCGCTGGTGCTGTCGCTGTTCGGCTCGAGTTTCTGGCAGGCGGGCACCAGCCTGCGGGCGCTCGGGGATCTGCAGCTGCACGCCGAGCGCACCGGCCGCGTCGACAGCCTGATGATCCAGCTCGTCGAAGCGGAGAACGGCGTGCGCGGCTACCTGCTCACGCGCAACCGTGCCTACCTCGAGCCCTACCTGAACAGCCTCGCGACCGTCACCTATACGCTGGACGACATCCACCTCGACCTCGGCAAGGGGCCGGAGAGCGAGCAGCTCCTCGCCCAGCTCACCGGGCTCATCACGTTGCGCATGCGCATCCTCTCCGACGAAGTCGAGCGCGGCCAGCTCGTCGACCGCTCGGCCTCGGCGGACGGGCGGCGCTACATGGACGAGATCCGCAAGACGCTGGGCGAGATCAAGCGTCGCACGCGCGCGCAGGGGCAACAGTCCTTCGAGGCGTCGATCTCCCACGTCGACCGCACGCGCTGGGTCGTCGCGACGCTGGCGGGTGGCGCGCTCGCGCTGCTGCTGATCCTGTTCCTCGTGCTGCGCGCGCAGGTGCGCCTGCGCGAACAGATCGCGCGGCTGCTGGCGCAGGAGAACGTCCGCCTCGAGCGGCAGGTTCGCGCACGCACGGCCGAACTCTCGGACCTCGCGAGCTACCTCACGAACACGCGCGAGGCGGAAAAGGCGAGCCTCGCACGCGAGCTGCACGACGAGCTGGGCGCGCTGCTCACCGCCGTGCGCATGGATGTGGCGTGGATCGCCCGCAAGCTCGAACCGGCCGCCCTCGCGCCGCACCGCGAACGCTTCGACCGCCTGCTGCGCACGCTCGACAGCGGCATCGCGCTCAAGCGCCGCATCATCGACGACCTGCGTCCGCCGCTGCTGCAGGAGCTGGGCCTCGTCGCCGCGCTGCGCACGCTGGGCGAGGAATTTGCGAAGAATGCCGGCGTCGAAGTCGCACTCGACCTGCCCGACGCCGATCTGCCCCTGCCGCCCGAAATCTCGCTCGCGCTCTTCCGCATCGCACAGGAAGCGCTGACCAACGTACGTCGCCATGCGCATGCGCAGCGTGTCGAGCTGTCACTGCAGATCACGCCCGGGCACATGCAGCTTGCGGTCGCGGACGATGGCGCCGGCTTCGATGCCGATGCAGCGCGCGGGCGCCACGGCCTGGCCGGGATGCGCCATCGCGTGCAGATGTTCGCCGGCGACCTTGTAATCGACAGCGGTCACGGACAGGGCACGCGCATCCGCGCGAGCCTGCCGTACGAGCACGAGGTGCAGGGGGAAGCGTCCGCCGACGCGCCTCAGTGAGTCTCCATGGACGCGCGCCGCACGGCCTCGACGTAGTCGAGCAGGGCATCCATCTCCAACGCCTTGTCGAAGAAGCGATCCACCCCCAGCGCGCGGCAGCGCTCGCGCAGGTGCGCATGGGCGTGGTTGGTGAACACCGCCGTCGCCGGCCGGCCGTAGCGTTCGGGCTTGGCCCGCAGCGCACGCAGCACCCCGAGCCCGCTGCCTTCACGCAGGTTGAGGTCGACGATCGCCAGGTCGGGCCGCCGCTCCTGCAGCGCCTGCAACGCCTCCGCCTCGTCGCCCGCGACCGCCACCACCGCGACGCCCTCCAACTCCTCCAGCATCGCGCCGAGCAGGCTGCCGAGGAGTGGCGAATCCTCGATCAGCAGCACCTTCAGCGGCGGGCAGGTCGTGTGCGCCATCATGCGTCGCCCTCACTCGACCAGCAGCCCCTGCCGGATCGCATAGGCCGCCAGCTCCGCATTGCTCGCCACCTCCAGCTTCTCCAGCACGCGCGAGCGGTAGGTGCTCACCGTCTTCACGCTCAGCGCCAGTGAATCCGCGATCTCCGTCACCGACTCGCCCCGCGCCAGACGCAGGAACACCTGCAGCTCGCGGTCCGACAGCGACTCGTGCGGCGGCGCCGTGCCGCCCCCCGTCAGCTCCTCGGCGAGCAGCTCCGCGGTGCGCGCCGACACGTAGCGCCGCCCCTCCGCCACGGTGCGGATCGCGCGGATCAGCTCCTCGCGCTCGCAATCCTTGCACAGATAGCCGTCGGCGCCGCTGCGCAGCAAGGCCATCGCATAGCGGTCCTCGGGAAAGCCCGACAGCACCAGCACGCGCACCCCCTCGAAGCGCTGGCGGATCGCACGCAGCACATCGACCCCGCTCTGGCCGGGCAGGGCGAGGTCCAGCAGCACGACGTCGGCGCCCGTCTCGCGCAGCGCGTCCAGCGCGTCCTCACCCGAGGCGGCCTCGAAGGCGATCTCCAGGTCCAGCTCGTCCGCAAGCATCTCGCGGAAGCCCGCGCGCACGATCTGGTGGTCATCGACGATGGCGATTCTGAGCATGCAGTCTCCCGAAGTGGCACCTGCGGGTTTAGTCCGCCGATGTCCGCTTGCGTTCGCGTCCTCTCTTTCGCGCCCGCACGTCATGTAGGGCAGGAGGAGCGCAGCGTATCCCGCCAGTCCAACGTACGGGGGAGGTTCCAGCGCTGTCTGGCGGGATACGCCTTCGGCTCCTCCCGCCCTACGTTCCGTGCCTGCGACAGGTGTGTCGGAACGCGGAGTCCCTCGTAGGGCGGGAGCAGCGTAGCGTATCCCGCCACGCGGCGTTCGGGCGGTCTCTGGCGCTTCGATTGGCGGCGCCCTTGCCAAACTCGGCCTTCGGCTTTCCCTCCCTACGTCCCGCGGCGATTAACCCGGATAGCAGTATCTACGCACCGCCCACCGGCAGCGCCTGCCGGTCGATCACCCGCCGCAGCACGAAGCTCGAATGCACCCCCGTCACGCCCGGAATGCGCGTGATGCGGTTGAGCAGCAACTCCTGGTAGGCGTCCATGTCGCGCACCACCACCTTCAGCTGGTAATCCGCCGCCTGGCCCGTGATCAGCAGGCACTCCAGCACCTCCGGAATGTCCAGCACCGCCGCCTCGAAGTCCGTGAAACGCTCCTGCGTATGCCGGTCCATCGAGATCTGGATCAGCGCCATCAGCGTCAGGCCCAGCGCCTTCGCATTCACCTGCGCGCGATAGCCGGAGATGAGGCCGGAGTCCTCCAGCGCCCGCACGCGCCGCAGGCAGGGCGAGGGCGACAGGCCGATGCGGTCGGCCAGGTCCTGGTTGCTGATGCGTCCATCCTGCTGCAGCACGCGCAGGATCTCACGGTCGTAGCGGTCGAGTTCCATCGGATTGCCGGTTTTGTGTTTGTGTTCGGTGTCCATGTCGTAAAATCTAGCATGTGCGCAACAATCTGCCAAAAATCGCCGTAGTGCACTGCAAAAACGCAAGCCTCTGCCAAGCCCTATTGCGTACCATGCTCCTCATCGACAACGACAACAGCGCCCGGACCCCATCATGTTGACCGACCCGTCCCGCAAGTACCGTCCCTTCCCGCCGGTAAACCTCCCGGACCGCCAGTGGCCCGGCCGCGTCATCGACAAGCATCCGATCTGGATGAGCACGGACCTGCGCGACGGCAACCAGTCCATCTTCGAGCCGATGGACGCGGCGAAGAAGTTGCAGCTCTTCCACACGCTGTGCGACATCGGCTTCAAGGAAATCGAGGTCGCCTTCCCGTCCGCGTCGCAGATCGAGTTCGACTTCGTGCGCGAATTGATCGAAGGCGGCCACATCCCCGACGACGTCACCATCGAAGTCCTCACCCAGGCGCGCGAGGAACTCATCCGCCGCACCATGGAATCGATCCGCGGCGCCAAGCGCGTGATCGTGCACGTCTACAACGCCACCTCCGAAACCTTCCGCGAGACGGTCTTCGGCATGACCAAGCCGCAGATCATCGAACTCGCCGTGTCGACCGTGAAGCTCATCAAGGAACTCGCGGCCCAGCAGCCCGAGACCGACATCCGGCTCCAGTACAGCCCCGAAACCTTCACCGCCACCGAGCTCGACTTCGCGCTCGAAGTCTGCAACGCCGTCACCGAAGCCTGGGGCGCGACCCCCGACAACAAGGTCATCCTCAACCTCCCCGCGACGGTCGAGGTCGCCACGCCCAACGTCCATGCCGACCAGATCGAGTGGATGCACCGCAACGTCGCGCGCCGCGACAGCGTCCTCATCAGCGTGCACCCCCACAACGACCGCGGCACCGCCGTCGCCGCCGCCGAACTCGGCCTCATGGCCGGCGCCGACCGCGTCGAAGGCTGCCTCTTCGGCAACGGCGAGCGCACCGGCAACGTCGACATCGTCACCCTCGCGCTCAACCTCTACACGCAAGGCGTCAATCCGGGCCTCGACTTCTCGGACATCAACGCCGTCGCCAGAACCGTGGAGCACTGTACCCAGCTCCCCATCTCCCCGCGCCACCCCTACGTCGGGGACCTCGTCTTCACGGCCTTCTCCGGCTCCCACCAGGACGCCATCAAGAAGGGCTTTGCGGCTCACAAGGCCGATCAACCGTGGAACGTGCCCTACCTCCCGATCGACCCGGCGGACGTCGGCCGCAGCTACGACTCGGTGATCCGGGTCAACAGCCAGTCCGGGAAGGGCGGGATCGCCTACCTGCTCGAGACCGAATACGGCATCGTCCTGCCGCGGCGCCTGCAGGTCGAATTCGCCGCCGTCGTGCAGAAGCACGCCGACACGCACAAGGGCGAAGTGACCGCCGCAGACATCTGGCGCCTGTTCTCCGAGACCTATCTCGCCAACGACCAGTCGGTGCGCTACGTCGAGCACCACCTCTTCGAGCACGACGCCGCGCAAGGCATCCGCCTCACGCTCGAAGTCAACGGCCAGCCGCAGACCCTCGTCGCCGAAGGCAACGGCCCCATCGACGCCGCCGTCCGTGCGCTGCACGGCATCGGCATCGACCTGCAGGTACGCAGCTACGAGGAGCGCTCCTTCGGCAGCAGCGCCCAATGCGGCGACGCCCGCGCCTACGCGCTGATCGAAGTGGCGAGGCCGGGCGCCGCCGGCGACTGCTTCGGCGTCGGCATCGACGAGAACATCGTCACCGCGTCGATCAAGGCGATGGTCAGCGCGCTGAACCGCGCCGGCGGCGCCGCGCTCGCGACCGACAGACCGCACGCCGCCTGACGGGGCGGCAGGGCGCAGACGCTCGTGCGTCTGCGCCTCTCCCATCAAGGGGGGGCACAACATAGGGTGTCGCCCCTTCCGCTTCGGCGCGTGCCGATCCCCTCGCATGCACGCGGCTTCTGCCTGACGTCGAGTTCATCGACGACTCCCCTCGCGTCTTCTGCGCCGTCCCCTCCGCGACTGCCGTCGAAACCTTCGCACGCGTCCCGCGTCGCGCAGCATTGATCGAGCATCAGTGCTGACCCTGTCGCGCCTACCGACAGACGCACTTCATCGCCTGCCCAGAGTTCGTGTCGCGGACGGCCTTTCATGAGAAATCAATGGCTTGTGCAATACTCCGCGCGGCACGTCGTGTGCATTTGACAGGGGCATACCGCTCGGCTAAGTTGAGTGAATCCGAAACGCCCGAAGGCAGCTCGCAGCTCGCAGGGCGCTGGTAGGGTATTCCCAGCCACAATAGGCCGATTCCGTCTAGCTCAATATTGACGGATTCGGTCTACTACAACTGTTAGACCTATCCTTTCCACTCCCCAGAACGCAGACAAACGCAATGACATACGATGAAATCGCGAAGCTCGCAGAAGAATTGAGTTACCGGGATAAGTTCAGACTTGCTCAACTCTTGATTCAACTGGGAAGAAAGGAGGAAGAGGAGCAGTACCCGGAAGCCCGCAAGGCGGCGGCGCCTTCTGGCGAAGATCTTACGAACTACGTGTACGAACGCCTAGTGAAACTGAAACCGTCGAAGAAGAGTACCTTGCTGAACGCAATTGGCGCGATGTTTCAGTTTCAGGGCGGAATCTCAGATTTCGATAAAGACCAAATCGTCCATAAACTCCAAAAGCTAGGTCACATCTCCATTGACCAAAACAACCGCGTAGTCTTTGCAAGCAATGGCGCAAATGTCTAACACTACGCTGCATCCGACCGGGCAAAAGCTGCGCTTTTGCCCGTCGGCTGAGCTACGACGTTAGCCTACGAAACCAATATGCGTCGCTACATTTGGTCTCGCTTGAACAAGCAGCAAGTCGGAGCCTATGCCGAATACTTCGTCAAAATGGAACTGACAATGTACGGCTTTCAGGTCTACGAAACAGAGGTCGACGATCGAGGCATCGATTTCATCGCAAGGTTCAATGATGGTCCCTTCATCGAAGTGCAGGTGAAATCCTTACGCGCTCTTGGATACATTTTTGCGCAAAAGGAGAAGTTTGCGCTTCGGGACAACTTATATATGGCGGTCGCACTGTTTACCGAAGGATCGCCACCCACCCTTTATCTGATTCCATCATTGACTTGGAACAATCCAAGTCAGTTGTTCGTGAGCAGAGACTACGAAGGTTTGAAGAGCAAACCGGAATGGGGGCTGAACTTGTCTCAAAAGAACATGGCCGCTCTTGAACCGTTCCGTTTTGACGAATCGGTTCATCGCCTATGCAATTAATGGCTAACCATCGCTTGCAGCGGACCGTCAAAAAGCTTGCGCTTTTTGTCGCCCGCTGAAGGCAAACGTTCGGCGTCTTATCTATGAACCGCGCTCCCAAGACACGCGACTACTTTGCCGAGATGTATGTGGCGGGTGTCCTTGCCGATGCTGGATGGCAAATCTACTTCCCGCGCCGCGACGTCGGGTTTGACTTCATCGCTATCAAATCACACGGGGAGCAATCGATCATTCGGCCGATACAGGTCAAGGGAAAGTACCCGACTGAAACGAAGACCGATAAACAGAACTACGGATACGACGGAAAGCTAACGCAGGTACACCCTGAAATGGTCTTGGCCATTCCGTTCTTCTCGCACGAAAATGCGAAGGCGCCCGAGTGCGTGGCTTACATGCCTCGCGGTCAGCTCAGAGATCGTTCCACGGAAGACCGCTACTACACTTTTCCTGCGTTATTCCGCGACGGAAAGACAGTGCCGAGAAGAGACTTCCGAAAGTTCTTCGATGAGCGCGGCCTTCGTCTCTTGCTCTCGTCGAGCTTTTCAACAGAAGAGCCAGGGGCGAGCGAAGACGCCGATCCCTGCAATACACCGGACCTTGCGCATAAAGCCGCGCAAGGCCGGTGATTTTGAACGTTATGGCTATAAGGAAACTCAATGGCCGACTTTAACTGGAACGGTGACGCTCTCCTGTCAAGTGCCGTGGGAGCCCTCATCGGCAGTGCTCTTACGCTCGCAGGTGTCTATTATTCCCATTGGCTCCAAAAGCGACAGAACGCTCAGAAGGATGCCGAGCATCTTCTTGGCTTGCTACAGGGAATTCACGACGAAATTGAAACCCTATGGGAGAGCTACACGTCGAGCGTTGGAGCACATTCCGAGGCTTTGCAGGATAGCATCCCGCTCATGGTATTTTGGCCAATCACTCAGGACTACTTCACGATTTACAACACGAACGCCTTCTTCATCGGCAAGATCAGGGACCATGACCTCCGAAAGTGCATTGTTGCCACATACTCCAAGGCCCGGGGTCTAATCGATACGTACCGACTGAACAACGAACTTCTCCAGAAGTTCGAATACGCAACCCTCCTTGCTCAGGAGTCGCAAACAACCGTTCACGAGGCAAATGCCCAAGCGCGGTATCAAGTGTTGGTGGAGTACGCCAGTCAAGTGAAAGTGCGACACATTGAACTGAAGGCTATGGTTGCTGAGTTGTTGCGGCGTCTTCGGAAGGAAGGAGTTCTTTCTGGAAATGGTCCCGGAAAGCCCTAACCCTCGCTTCGCTCGGCGGCTCCTCATGCTAATTCGTTAGGGCCCATCACAAATGACTTTGAGCCTCAAGCAGAGCGCGGTTCTGGTCGTTGCAGGCGTTTTTCTCACGATCGTCGCGTATGCCGTCCTGATTCTCTATCTTACGTGGCCAATTTCCGAGTTCTCGATAGCTAAGTCAGGAACGTTCGGAGACAGCTTCGGAGTCGTAACGTCGCTGTTCTCGGGCTTGGCTTTCGCCGGCATTATTTTGACCATCATCCTGCAACGTCAGGAGCTGACGGAGTCGCGTGAGATCTTCCGTATCCAGCGCTTCGAAGGTTCCTTCTACAGAATTCTGGAACTCTATCGGAAGAATCTTGAGGAGATCAGAATCACTGACGCTCAGTCGGGTATTACCTATCACGCGATTGACGCTCTGAATTTTGTCTGCAAGAAGCTCAATGAGACTATGCAGAAGTATTCCTCGTTCTTAGAGGATGAGAACCAACGAGTGATCTATGAATCGCAGCTCTTTGTAGAGGTTCAGAAGCTGATCCGGCGTCAGGCTCGATACCTTGGAACCCTTCAGAGTTTGCTTGAATTGATCGAGCGTGACCTGCCGACTGCTCGTGAACGTGAGCCATACTGGAACATCGTTGCGAATCAGCTTACGTCACACGAAGGTCGATACTTGTTCTACAGCTGTCTCGTCGCAGACAAAGAAGACCCGCTGCTTCTATTAATGCATCGGTCCGGGATGATCGAGGAGCGACTTAAGAACAACAACATCAGCCGTACCCATAAGTCCCTCTACGAAAGAGTCCATGGAATTACCATCTCTCGACCAAGCAGCCGACTGGTGATGCCTCACCCTCCTGAGGAAATCAAGCGAGTAAAGCGACTTGCTCGAAAGCAAAAGAAAGCTGCTGCTGAATCCAGAAGAGTGGCTTCAAAACCACTAGAGCCCACCGAGGAACTTGATCATGAGGCCTAACATGTCGTTCCATCGGACGGCCTTCGGTCGCCATTGAACTTTGATGTTGTGGTCCATGAGCCATTTGTCAGTTCCGGTCGAGCATTGCATGCCGTACCCCCAGTGCAGACTCCTGCATTCTCTGCGGCCTGCGGAGCATTCGAATGTTTGAGCTGAAAACTATTGCGCTGTTCCTCGTCACGGCAGTCGCCGAGATTGTTGGCTGTTACCTGCCATACCTTTGGCTCAAGGAAGGCAAGAGCGCTTGGCTTCTCGTTCCCGCTTCGCTGAGTCTGGCGCTTTTTGCGTGGCTGCTTTCACTCCATCCCGCAGCAGCGGGGCGTGTTTACGCGGCCTACGGCGGCGTTTACGTTTTCGTCGCCATCATGTGGCTATGGCTCGTCGATGGAATCAAACCCACCGCGTGGGATATCGCCGGTTCTCTCGTTGCGGTGGTCGGCATGGCAATCATTATGTTTGCTCCACGGCATGCATAGCCTCCACAGTCCCTGCGTCTGTGGCCCAACCCGGCAGTCGAGCGGCCTCCGCGAAAGGCCGCGCAGGCCGCTCCCTTCCACGCCAGGCGACCGGAACACAAAGGAGATCATGCGATGCGAAAATTGATCATGTGGAATCTCATCACCCTCGATGGTTGCTTCGAGGGGGCGAAGAGCTGGGACTTGCCGTGGCACGAACGGGTCTGGGGCGAAGAACTCGAACGATTCTCTCTTGAGCAGTTGGCGTCGGCCGATGCGCTTCTGTTCGGCCGCGTAACCTATGAGGGCATGGCCGCATATTGGCAGACGGAACGGGGAAGCATTGCGGACTACATGAACAGCCTTCCGAAGGTGGTCTGTTCGCGCACGCTGCAGACTGCGGCCTGGAACAACACGACGCTGGTGAAGGACAAGGTCGCTGAGGAAGTGGCCAGGCTGAAGCAACAGGGAAACGGAAACATATTCGTCTTCGGGAGCGCCGATCTCTCGAAGACGCTGATGAACGAGGGGCTTTTCGACGAATATCGTATTGGTATCGCTCCAGTCATTCATGGCAAGGGCAGACCCCTGTTTGCTGACGGATTGAAGCAGCGAGAGCTTCAGTTGCTCGAATCACGCCCGCTTTCGGTCGGCTGCGTGATCCTTCGCTATCAAGGAATGGCGTGAGAAGCTCATCCCGAGACGGTTCGTCTGACAACGCCATCGACACAGGCAGGCAATAGCGTTGCGTCGCGCTGCGCTGGTCCGCCGGTTGTGGCGGACGTACCGCGGGGGCGACTGAATTCTGGAGCAGAACACAGCAATGAAGACTCAATACTTCGCAGCCACAAGTCTTGATGGCTTCATCGCCACCGAGGATGACTCTCTGGATTGGCTCTTTCCACTCGGCGACCTGAACGACTCGGGTTATCCCGAGTTCATTGCCGGGGTCGGCGCGCTGGCCATGGGATCGGCCACCTACGAGTGGATGCTTCGCAATTCGGAGAGGGTTGTCGCCGAAACGGGTTCGCCGTGGCCCTATGTACAGCCCGTCTGGGTATTCACCAGTCGCACGCTCCCGATCATCAAAGGTGCAAACATCCGGTTCGTGAAAGGGGATGTGCGCCCCATTCACGAGGACATGCGCGTTGCAGCCGGTACCCGGAACATCTGGATTGTCGGCGGCGGTGACCTCGCCGGGCAGTTCCATGATGCGGGTCTTTTGGACGAGCTGATCATCCAGATCGGTTCGGTCACCCTTGGCAGGGGCAAGCAACTGTTTCCTCGCAGGGTGTTGAGCCCGACCCTGCGCCTGGTGTCGGTTCGCCAGATCGGTGCAGGGATGGCGGTACTCCGTTATGAAGTATGCAAGAGCGGTGGTGCCGACGCCGCCTGACAATTCACCGCAGCGGACGGCGCTGACGGGCCGGCGGGTGTCGCGGGAGACCCATGCGTAACGAATTTGCGCTATGGTGAAGTGTTGCCGATGGCATCTCGCGGTCGGCGGATCATCCTAAAGGAGTCGTCATGGGACTTTTCAGCAGCATCCTCGCGAAGTTGGGGTTCGGCGATGACGCAGCACCCCCCGCAGGGTCGGCCGCCCCGGCTTCCACAACCGCCGGAGCGCAGTCAGCGCCCGCAACGCCGGCTGCCGCCCCCGTGGCGATCTCTCAGGTTGATGTCGTGGCGAAGCTTGAGGCACTTTCCGCCGCGAGTGCGCAGAAGCTCAATTGGAAGGTGTCGATTGTCGACCTGATGAAGCTGCTTGGCCTGGACAGCAGTCTTGCGGCGCGCAAGGAGCTGGCAGCCGAGCTTGGCTGTCCCGGTGACAAGATGGGGGATTCCGCGCAGATGAACATCTGGCTACACAAGGCGGTCCTGCAGCGCCTGGCGGACAACGGCGGGAATATCCCCAGCGAGCTCCTGTAGCCGGGTGGTCCGGTTCCGGGCGTTTGATCTCTTTTGCATGACCACCGCGCAATCCTGCGCATTCTTTGTTCAACAAGAGGAGCATCCAAATGGCGGGTTGGTTCGAGCTGAGCAAGAGTAGCGATGGACAGTTTCGCTTCGTTCTCAAGGCAGGTAACGGCGAGACGATTCTCACGAGCGAGTTGTACAAGGCCAAGGGGTCGGCGGAGAACGGGGTCGCATCGGTGCAGGCGAATTGCGGGAGCGATGAACGCTATGAGCGCAAGACCTCGTCTGCCGGGAAGGAATTCTTCAATCTGAAGGCTGCGAATAGTCAGGTGATCGGGACGAGCCAGATGTATGCGTCCGCAGCCGCCCGCGATGCCGGCATCGCAAGCGTGAAGGAGAACGGGGCGACGAAGACGGTCAAGGACAACACCTGATCCGTTTGCTGCGCGGGGCGTCCAGGGGATCGCTTTCCTGGTCGCCTCGGCAAGGCGGGAAGTCAGTCGTTCAACGGCAGGACGGCGCATAATCTCGCGGACTGGATCAATGAACGCGTAGCCGGCCTGCCCGAACTTCCGACGCCAGGATGACCCCTCACGCCAACGTGACATGCCCCGCTTGCATGAGCCAGGACTGCCGCAAGTCCGGTTGGCGATCGGACGCCGAGAGGCACATGAATCCGGGGCTGCGGCCGTATCGTTGCCGCGCCTGCCATCATCGTTTCTGGGCGCCCCCCGCGTCGTCGGGCCGGCGCTTCGCTTTTTCCGCCGGCGCGCTGCCGCTGGTGCTCATCGCCATCGCGGTGTTCTGGGCCTTCGACGAGCCGCGAGTGGATGAACTCGCGACAAATGAGCCCGTCCCGGCGCAAGCCGCGATCGATCCGCATACGCTGAGGGAGGCACAGGAAGGCGATGCGGACGCCCAGGTCCGGATTGCGAAGATCCTGCTGTTCGGTGGTGTACAGGAGGGCGACCAGGCCGCCGAAGCGGTACGCTGGCTGCAGGCGGCGGCGGAGAATGGAAAGCCCGCGGCGATGGTGATGCTCGGAAAGCTCTACCGCAGCGGCTTCGGTGTGTTGCAGGACTATGGCCAGGCCCTGAAGTGGATCCGGACGGCAGCCGAAACGGGGGATCCCGACGGCATGCTCGAACTGGGGCGTTTGTACCGTGACGGCGTGGGTATGCCGCGGGATCCGGTGCTCGCCTACGTGTGGTTCAATCGCGCCGCGGCGGCGCTGCAGGTCGATGCGGTACGACATCGCGCGGACGTGGCGCGCGGCCTGACTGCGGACCAGCTGAAGGAGGCGCAGGCCCAGTCGCTGGCGCTTGACGCTAGCCAGGCCGACGCAAAGCTGGCGAAGGACGGCAGGCAATGACTGCGCCTTGGTCTTGCCGGAGTCATGGCGGGAAGCGCTACGCTTATCCCGCCTTGCGATCCGCGGTGGACTGAGCCGCGGCGAACGCACCGAGCCGCCGGATTGCGTCTTCGAGGCGCGGCGACCAGGGGTAGCCGCAGTTCAGGCGCAGGCAGTTGCGGAAGTGTCCGGCGGCGGAGAAGAGTTCGCCGGGCACGATCGCGATGCCGGCCTGTGCCGCGTCCTCGAACAGCGCCATGCCGTCGCCGCCGGCCGGCAGCTCGACCCACAGCACGAAACCACCCTGCGGCTGCGAGATGCGCGTGCCGGCGGGGAAGTGGCGCAGCACCGCTTCCGACATCTGCATGACCTGCTTCTGGAAGGCGCGGCGCAGGAAGCGCAGGTGGCGGTCAGAGGCCGTCGATTCGAGGTAGCGCGCGGCGACGGCCTGCGTCACGGGGTTCGTCGCGCCCGAGGTCAGCGTCTTCTGCAGCGTCACCGCGGCGTGATAGCGCCCGGCCGCGACGTAGCCCAGGCGCAGCGAGGGGATCAGCGTCTTCGACAGCGAGGAGCACAGCATGACGTTGCCGCTGGTGTCGAAGGACTTCAGCGGCCAGGGGCGCTGCGTGCCGAAATAGAGTTCGCCGAAGATGTCGTCCTCGATCACCGGGATGCCGCGTTCGGCGGTCAGCGCGGCCAGCCGCCGCTTCTCCTCGTCGGGCATCAGGCTGCACAGCGGGTTGTTGAAGTTGGTGACGAGCAGGCAGGCGGCGATGCGCCGTTCGCGGCTGGCGATCTCCAGCGCGTCGACCGACAGGCCGAGTCGCGGATGGGTCGGGATTTCCAGCGCCTTCAGGCCGAGTTGCTCCAGCAGCTGCAGCATCAGGTAGTAGGAGGGCGATTCGACGGCGACCGTGTCGCCGGGCTTGGTCACCGCGCGCAGGCACAGCAGCAGGGCTTCGGTGCAGGAGTTGGTGACGACGATCTCGTCGGCCGCGAGCGGCTGGCCCCAGGTGAGCGAATGCCGCACGAGCTGGCGCACGAGCTCGGGGTGGTTGAGCATGGAGTGGCTCGCGGCGTCGAGGAGGTGCCCGGCGTGGCGGCCGATTTGCCCGTACAGCCGCTGCAGCGGCGCGATGGGGAGCAGTTCGGGGG
>NZ_WTVK01000074.1 GCF_012910805.1 Aromatoleum evansii | reverse complement strand
CAAGCGGAGCGCGCAGCGCCGGCACGGCGCGGAGGCGTCAGGGATTGACGCCCGAAGGGGCGAGACGCCGCAGGCGGCTCGATGCGCAGCACGAAAGCCCGGCCCCGCAGGGGAGACGCCCAGGGGTTAATACGGCGGGTCGTCATCCAAGCTGTCATCCACAGCCGGAAACGGGTTAATCCGGTAGCCCAAGTCTTCAATGGTACGGGCGTTGTCGGGTAGCTTGTCACGCATCCAAACCGGGATGCGGCCCTGCGCGAACAAATTGCACTCGGTCGGCTCTCGATCAGCGGTCAGCCACTCAACACGGAATGCCTGCCCGCCGAAGCCGATTCCCTCGCCAAGCACATTCCAGGTGTAATGCACGCCCTGGTAGATCACGCGCTGAATATCGGTGGCGTCGGCCAGCTCGGCCCAATAGGACTCCAGTTGCGAGACGGCATCCGATTTCGCCCGCTCGATCCGGGCCAAGGTGTCGGCGTCAAGGGTCGGACTGGCAGAAAAGGACAGGACTTGACGCCAGCCAGCGGCCGCATCCTCATGCGTGAAACCAGCGTGGATTCGCAACGGCTGCTCGGTAAAGCAATGCCGGGTTTCGCGCGTGTCATCGTTGAGGTGGATTTCCACGGACTGCCGCTTCGCCCGCAACCAAGCCGTTCGCGCGGCCTGCTCCAAGCGGTCAGCCTCGCCCTTCGCGGCCCGGCCTTCCGCATCGAGGCGGGATTGTTCGGCGCTGCCATCTTCGGCATCCACGCAGCGCAGAAAAACAGCGCGATGATGCGCTTTCGCGTCCTCCCAAGCCTGGAATTCCTGGGGGACGGCGTGCGGGGCGTCAATGAGGAAAAAATCGACGGTCATGATGTTCTCCGAGTTCCTGTTAATACCGGGCACGGAAAGGCTCGGATTGCCGCCAGTTGCGATCAAAATGGGCCAGATATGCCTTGGCCAGCGCCGGATTATTCCAGTTCACCAGGACATTCTCCGAATTCACGCGCGCGGCCGCGTCGGAGTAGTTGAAGCTCCCCAGCTCGACAGTCTGGCGATCCACGATCAGCACCTTGTCATGGTGGATCGGGTAAGCGGAAATTACGCGCACGTCGCAGCCAGCTTCAGCCAGCGCCGAAAGGGCCGCCCGGCCCTTTCCGCTCCGGTCGTCGGTGACGTTGTTCTTGTAGTCGGCCACCAGGGAAACGGCCACCCCGCGCTTGGCCGCGCGCAGCAGCGCGGCCACCACGCGCGGGCTGGTGAAGCTGTAGGACAGTGCCTTGATGTCTGTCTTCGCGGAGTCGATGACGCGAAGCACCAGGGCCTCGGCCCCGCCTTTGGGAGAAAAGCCCACCTCGATGGAGCCGGCCGCAGGCACGGATACGGGCGCGGCTGTCTCGATGGCATCGGCCAGCTCGCGCAGCACGCCGGGCTTGTAGGCGGAAGCGGAGCCGGCCCAGCTCAAGGCG
Organism: Aromatoleum evansii; assembly: GCF_012910805.1. Lineage (GTDB taxonomy): Bacteria > Pseudomonadota > Gammaproteobacteria > Burkholderiales > Rhodocyclaceae > Aromatoleum > Aromatoleum evansii. The sequence goes on along the minus strand of NZ_WTVK01000074.1, from coordinate 19,612 downwards.
AGGCCGGCGAGGATCACAGGAAGGAAGCGAGAGGGTTTCATGGGGTAGCTCCAGGAAGTTCGATCAAGCCGCAAGGCGCAGCTCGTTGAGGAAGTCAGCGGCCACCACGGGGCAGACGGCATTGCCCAGCAGGTGCATGGCATCGCGGTGGACGTTGGGGAGGACGTAGGACGGCGGAAAGCTCATAGCGTCCCGTGCCTCGGGCACGGCAAGCATTCGCATCCGGTCGCCCTCGATCACGGCCCAGCGGTCGCGGGTCGTGATGGTGCCGACAGGCCGGTGGATGCTGCGGCCAGTGAGGCCGCTCCCGCTGGAGTAGTACGGGATCAAGAAGCGGTCGCCGTGCGCAGCACGGCCCGCCGCGATCTGGCGCAGCGTCTTTTCGCTGCGCCTGGGCGTGGCGATCGGACTCCACGGGTGGGCATCCCACTGGATCACGTCGGCAATGGGTCGGTGCTCGCGGCGCGGCAGGCTCAAACGCAGCGGCCGCCGCGAGCGTGTGCAGACCAGGAACAGGCGTTGCCGGTTCTGCGGCACGCCATGATCGGCCGCATCGACCAGATGCGGCGAAACGGCGTAGCCCAGCCGGCGCAGCGCATCGCGCCAAGCCGGATAAAGCACCCACTTCTCGAAGTCCGGCACGTTCTCGACCAGGATCACCGGGCTGCGGTGATATTCCGCGCAAGCCACCACGGCCCAAGCCGTGCTGCGCAGCGCGTCATGGTGCGGCCGTTCGCGGCCTCTTGCCCTCGAATGCCCTTGGCAGGCTGGCGAAGCCAGCACAACATCATGCGCGGGCACCGCGCGCCAGTCGGCTTGCTGAAGGTCTTGGCACTCGTGCCAAGTGTCCGGGTGGTTGGTCTGGTGGTACTGAGGGGTCTCCTCGTTTTCAGTGCAATAAGTGACGGTACGCAAAGCTAGCACTGGCGCGGGGGTGGTCTGGGTAGACCGTTGATTTCATTGACTTTCCTGTTCGCTTTGTAAACGGGTATGGTGGCCTCCCACTTTTGAGGTTCACGATGCAGGGTTGGCACACAACGTTTTTGGGGATGCGTGGGCTCCCCCGCGATATCAGCGACTTCGAGATGAAGGCATTTTTCACCTTCGATGGTGCCGAGCGCGACGCAATCAATGCACGCCGAGGTGATTCCCACAAGCTTGGTCTGGCGCTCCATATTGGTTTCCTGCGCATGAGTGGGCGTTTGCTCGGTGCCTTTCGGGTAATTCCAGTAGCCTTGTGGCGCCACCTTGGCAACGAGCTTGGCATTGCAGCACCAGAAGTCGCCTCGCTGAGAGCCATGTATGAACGCGGGCGCACGCTATTCGATCACCAACAAGTAGCCTGCACGGTCCTTGGATTCCAGTGGATGAGCGAGCACCAGCGCCGCTCACTGGTACGTGAACTGCGCGACGAAGTGGCGCGCTGCGCCGACCGCGATCAGCTACTCGTGCGGGCGCGTCAATGGCTGTACAAGAACAAGCTGGTGATCGTGCACGAGCGGGCAATTCGGACACTGATTGCGGCGGCACTTGCCCAGCTTGAAGTTGAAACAGGCACCGCCATCGCCGCCAGCGTTGATCCAGCAACACTTGATCGCTGGCGAGCCTCAGTTTCAGAGCTGCGCCCAGATGGACAAACCCAGCAGAGTTGGCTATGGGCTGCACCGGCGAAACACTCAACCCGCCAAATCAGCGAGGTACTGGAGCGCATCGACCTGCTTTACACGCTGGACGTTCATAAGCACCTGGCAGACATCCCCGATCTCATCTTGCGCCGCTACGCGCGCCGACTTGTCTCCAGGCCGCCCTCAGCCGGAGCCAAGATCAAAGAGCCAGCGCGCACCGTGGAGGTCGCATGCTTTCTTCGGTATTGCCTGTTCACCACCACAGACCAGTTGATCCTTATGGTGCAGCGCCGGATCGCCGATCTGTGGCGTCAGGCTGCCGCCGATGTCCCCGCTACCGTCAATTGGGCCGCAATGTACAAAACGCTGCTCGGCGAACTTGTTGCCTTGAGCGCGCAAGGTGCGGTGCCAGATGCTGAGTTGCGTGCCCGTCTTGAAGCCTTGATCACCGAAACCCAGAAACGCAAACCACCGAGCAGGGCCTCCCTGGTCCGCGAGGGATTGATTGATGGAATTCGCCCCGTGCGGTCGTTGCTCGTCGCCATTGCAAAGCTGCCCTGGCAGGCCACCGGCGAGCATCCTGCCATCGAGTACCTTGCCAAGCTGCAAGCTTTATATCTCAAAGGATCCAGAAAGCTGCCAGTTGAAGTGGTGGCACCAAGTCTGGGAATGATCTGGCAGGTTTCGATCTCCAGCCCAGACCGGGAACGGGCGTTTCAGGCGTTGGAGGTGGCCACCCTGTTTGCCCTGCGCCGCGCGGTGCGCAATGGCTCGGTCTGGATTGAGCACAGCCTGAGCTTTCGGGGTCGTGCGCGCTTGTTCTTCACGGACGAGCGTTGGCAGGCAGAGTCCAAGAAACACTATGCCCGTCTATCGTTACCCAGCAAGGCTGCCACTTTCTTGAAGCCTTTGCTGGCCAGAGTAACTGCCGGTGTCGATGCGGTGGCCGCTGCAGCCCGCAGTGGCGTACTGCGCGTGGATGATGAACTCCATTTGTCGCCATTGCCCGCAGAGGACGAAGACCCAGAAGTGACCAAGCTGCGCGCGGCTTTGGATCACCGCATCGGTGAGGTTCAATTGCCGGAAGTGATTCTGGCCGTTGACGCCCAGGTGCGCTTTAGCTGGATCATGCTCGGACGTGAGCCGCGCTCTACCGACGAGCTGCTGATGGTCTATGCCGGCATCATGGCCCACGGCACCAGTCTGACTGCGGTCGAATGCGCGCGCATGATTCCGCAATTGTCTGCCACCAGCATTCGCCAGGCCATGCGCTGGGCGCGGGACGAACGGCGTCTGAGCCAGGCCTGCCAGGCTGTGCTGGAATTCATGCAGCGACACCCGATTGCCGCCACCTGGGGGCGGTCCGATTTGGCATCTTCTGACATGATGAGCATGGAGACCACCAAACGGGTGTGGCAAGCCCGGCTTGATCCTCGGCGCAACACACCTTCCATTGGAATCTACTCCCATGTAAAAGACCGGTGGGGCATCTTCCATGCGCAGCCCTTTGTGCTCAATGAGCGCCAGGCGGGCGTGGCCATTGAAGGTGTCATCCGCCAAGAAAAGCTGGAGACCAGCCAGCTTGCTGTGGATACCCATGGCTACACCGACTTTGCCATGTCACATGCCCGTTTGCTTGGTTTTGATCTTTGCCCGCGGTTGAAGGAACTCAAACAGCGCCACCTCTTTGTGCCACGCGGCACCAAAGTGCCCGCAGAAATCGCTGCGGTGTGCGAAGCCAATGTCGACGTCGCTTTGATCGAAAAGCATTGGGATAGTCTGGTGCACCTGGCAGCCTCGGTCATGAGCGGACATGCCAGTGCGGTGGCAGCTCTTGCGCGGTTCGGTTCTGCCGCCCAGGGCGATCCAATCTATGAGGCTGGCGTGCAATTGGGGCGGTTGCTGCGTACGGCGTTTTTGGCTGACTACTTTGTCAAGGACGCTTTCAGGAACGAGTTGCGCCGGGTGCTCAATCGGGGCGAGGCTGTTAACGCCCTCAAGCGCGCCATTTATACCGGCCGGATCAGCCCGGCGCAGGCCAAACGTGTCGATGAAATGCAGGCTGTGGCCGATGCGTTGAGCCTGATGGCCAACATCGTGATGGCGTGGAATACCTCACAGATGCAGGCGGTCCTGGATCGCTGGTCGAACCGCCGCCAGGTCATTCCACCGGAACTGATCGGGAAGATTGCGCCCACCAAGCTGGAGAGCATCAACTTGCGGGGTGTGTTTCGCTTCCCGGTTGACCGCTATGCTGACCAAATCCTGCCTTCGCGGCCAAATGCATCGATAACTGGCACCAATGGATGAAACCGACCACGGTTTGACGCCACGAATCGCAGATTTGAAAGTGAACAGGAAAGTCAATGAAATCAACGATCTACCAACACCACCTCCGCGCCAGTGCTAGCTTTTCGTACCGTCACTTATTGCACTGAAAACGAGGAGACCCCTACTTCATGCAACGCGACGGAGCGGTGCTGAGCATGGTGCTGCGCATCTTTCTGCGGGTGATCGCACAAACTCTGCAGACCCACAGCCCCGGTGCGGCCCATATGGACAAGGCAGGCCTGCACATCGGTGCCATCGCCTTCATTCACCGATTCGGCTCCAGCCTCAATGAACACGTCCACTTCCACGTTTGTGTGGTGGACGGGGTGTTTGAGGAAGTGGAGGGCGAGGGCGATGCTGATGCGACCCCTCGAATCTCATCGCCGGGTGTCATCTTTCACGCGGCCACCGGCATCGATGCGGCTACCGTGGCCCCAGTGCAGACCACACTGCAAAAACGCATCCTGCGCGCCTTCGTTGCTCGGGGCCTGCTGGAGAACTGTGACGCCAAAGACATGCTGGGCTACAAACACAGCGGCTTCTCGGTGGACGCCGGTGTCTGCATCGAAGCCCACGACCGCGCTGCGCTGGAGCGGCTGCTGCGCTATTGCGCGCGTCCACCGTTTTCCATGGAGCGCCTACGCAAAGAGGGAAGCAAACTGGTGTACCGCTGTGCCAAACAGCGCAGCGAGCCCACCAGTGACAAGCGTGGTGCCAAGGCAGATGAGCTGCACCTCACACCGCTGGAACTGATCGACCGCATCGCCGCGCTGGTGCCACCGCCACGCACCCACCGGCACCGCTACTTTGGTGTGCTGGCACCAAACTCGCCGCTGAGAGCGGCGGTAACGGCGCTGGCTCAGCCTGCTGCGTCGCAACCAGCCACGGTGGAGACTGCACAACCTGGCGCGGGCGTACCTGGGGTGGCGGCGCCGGGCAACGCGGCCACACCCACACCCGAACCTGAAGCACGCCCGAAGCGAGCGGCGCATTACTTGTGGGCGGTGCTGATTGCCCGCATCTACGAGGCATTTCCGCTGCTGTGCCCCATGTGCGGTGGGCAGATGCGCATCATTGCCTTCATCACCCACAGCGCCGAAATCCGCCACATCCTGAACCACATCGGGGTGGAGTCTGCCCCCCCGCACATCACCCCGGCACGCGGGCCACCGCTGTGGGAGGGCTGCGACGCGCCGGTGGATGATGGTGCGCAAGGCGAGCCGGATTGGGATCTGGCAGCTCAACCCGACGAGGTAGACCAGCGCGTCAATTGGTGACCCAGTGAAGCGGCGGTATCCATCGCTGCGGGGAAGCAGCTGCGCGCGCGCCAGGCCCAAATGCATACTGCCTCCCAAGCTCTTGCCATTGAGCGGCAAGCGAGCGCTCAACCTTCCTTGGCCGAACGTGTTTCGAGGCCCAAAACTCGTGCCATACTTGGCCTCATGCGGTTGAATTTCCTATCCGTTGCGCGATTTTGACGCCCAGGGCGTCAAGCTGATCTGGATTGAGCACCCGCCCGGGACGGCGGAATGGGACGGCGTGCGAGACCGCCTGGGGCGGGCTGCGGCGAGCTGAACCAGCCTTGCGCGTTTCACAGCGCCTCACTTCTTCAATGGTCGCGGAATGGAGCGTCCCTTGTCCTTCTCGGCCACGATGAACTCCACAAAGCGCAGATTCTCCGTGGTACTCGGGTTCCAGTGCGAATGGATGGTTCCGGTCGGAACGAACAGGCTCTCCCCGGCGCGCAGCGTGACGGGCGGCTTGCCGTCCTCCTGAAAGATCCCCGTGCCGGACAGGATATGGAAGGTGATCGCCGCCGGGTGAAAGTGCCGGGGGTTGATCCCGCCGGGTGCATATTCCGCCTCGAAGACCATCACTTCCTGGTTGGCCGTATTGGGCAAGACGCGCCTGAGCAGGGGCTCGTGGGGTATGGCGCCCTGCTTCACCTGGGCGGACGGCATCTCTTGTGCCGGCGCCGGTTGCAGCATGGCGCCGAGAACCATGGCCAGTAACGCAAGTGGCTTCTTCATTTGAATCTCCTGGTTGAATCTTTGTTGGATGACAGCCTGGACGGTAGCATCGTGGGTATCTGTTGTGTATCGTTTTTTATCCATCGGATATAACTGTACGGTTTCAACAAGGAGTGCGCATGAAGTCTGTCGATGCCATCGTCCGGCGGGTCACGCTGCGGGAACTCCGGCTGCTGGCCGCCATTGCCCATTCCGGCAGCATCCTGAAGGCGGCGCAGGAGGTGGGCCTGAGCCAGCCCGCGCTATCGAAAGCCCTGGCCGACCTTGAAGAGACGCTGGGCGTGCGTTTGTTCGACCGCACCAACCGTGGCGTCGAGCCAACGCCGCACGGCAGCGTCTTCATCCGCCGGGCGCTTGCGGTGTTTGACGAGATGCGCCGCGGGGTTGAAGAACTCAAGGTCCTCACGGATTCAACTGGTGGCGAGATTCGCATGGGGGGCACGCCCACGATGTGCGGCGGATTTTTGTCGCATGCGGTCGCCAGCATGGGAAGCGAGCGACCGGGCATCCGCTACAAGCTGCTTGAACTGGAGTCCGAGAGGCTGGCCATGGAGGTCAGGAACCGTTTGATTGATATCGGCATTGGCCGCGAGCCGCCGGTTCGCCCGGATGGTGAGTTGTCCTTTGAACGGCTGTTTGACGACCCGCTGTATGTGGTCGCGGGGGCCGACCATCCGCTGGCCCGGCGACGCCGCATCACACTGGCCGATCTGGCGGACCAGCGCTGGGTGCTGCCGATGCCGCAGACGCCTGTCAGCGGACAGCTACGCGCTGCTTTCGAGCGTCAGGGGGCAGCGATGCCGGAGTCCATTGTCACCAGCATGTCCGTGCTGGTTCGCCATGAATTGCTTTCGACGAACCGCTTCCTTACGGTACTCTACGGGTCGATGCTGCAGTTCGGCAACATGCCTTCCAGTCTGCGCATCCTGCCTGTGGAACTGTCTGCGAGACTGTCGATTGGCGTTTACAAACTGGAGGGGCGAACGCTCTCACCCGCTACAGAATTGTTCATTGAAAGCATGAAAACCTTTGCCGCGCGCATGCGTACGGTCAGCGTCGACATGCTCCAGCGTGCGCTGCGGGAGCGCTAGACGGTGCGTGCGGCAGGGCGCGCTTTTCGTATTTTTGATCCAGTTTATCCATGAGCAAACTCTCCCACACCCGCGACAAGATCTACAGGACGGTGGCCCGCCAGATGCATGGCATCGTGCCCTGCTGGGTTTGCGGTGAACATGTGCTGCCCGAGGCTGCGACGCTGGAACATATCCAGCCTTTAAGCGAAGGCGGCAACAGCCACGCTGAAAACCTGGCCATCAGCCATGAAGCCTGCAACAACCAGCGCCACGCCAAGGGGCAGGTCACCCTCTCCGGGGCCATGGATGGCCGGGTGCAGCGGCGTACGGTAAAAACGTAAACGCCGCCGGCCGCGGCATCACGCGATCAGGCTTGCGCCTTGAGCGGCAGGGCCTGGACGGGCAGCTTCATGCCGACGCCCAGGCGATTCCATGCATTCATCTGCGCGATGGCAAATGTCAGCTCGGCCACTTCGCGCTCGCTGAAATGGGCGGCCAGCGGCTCGTAGTCGGCATCAGGCGCCTGGGTCTGGGTCAGCAAGGTCAGGCTTTCCGCCCAGTTGAGTGCGGCGCGCTCGCGTGCGGTGAAAAAAGCCACTTCGCGCCAGGTGAGCAGGCTGTTGATGCGCTGAAAGGTTTCCCCGTCCGCGAGCAGGTCGCGCGCATGCAGGTCCAGGCAATAGGCGCAGCCGTTGACTTGCGAAACGCGCAGGTAAACCAGGTCCAGCAGGGGTTTGCCCAATGTGGATTTGCCCACGGCGGTGGTCACGGCGACCATGGCGCGTAGGGCTTCAGGAGCCAGCTCTCGGTGGGGCAGGCGTGCAGTCGTGTTCATGAAAACTCCTTGTAGATGAAGATTCAGGAATTTGAACCTTCACCTGCAAGACGCGACGCTCAGGTCATTTGTGACAGGACTCGTGCCAGCTTGTGTGGATTGCGTTGTGTGCGGATCTCGGTGACCAGGCCGTTCTCGAAATAAATCGCCTGTACTGATTCCAGCTGCCCATTCACAAAACGCAACAGGCCGGGCGTGCCGTTGATACCGGCAATCTCGATCCGTATGGCATCGCCGTGGCGGCGTGCCACGGCGTAGTAAAGCTGCGCCAGCCGCTGGGCACCGCGCACTATCTTGCCAAAGGACGGCACCACGCCGCCGCCATCGCTGATCAGGGCCGCGTCGTCGCTGAACAAGGCTTTCAGCGCAGCCATGTCGCCGCCCCGTGCCGCCGCGGCAAAACGCTCGAGCAATTGCAGGTGTTCCTCGCGGCTGACGCTGAAACGGGTTTTCTCGGCGCGAACCTGGCTTTTGGCGCGGCTCACCAGCTGGCGGCAGGCAGCCTGGGTTTTTCCCAGTGTTTGTGCGATGTCGGGGTAATCGGCATCAAACACTTCCCGCAATAAAAATGCGGCGCGTTCGTCCGGCGTCAGTTTTTCCAGCACCGCGAGAAAGGCCAGGGAGATGTCGCCAGCCAGTTCCAGCAGGTGCTCGGGCGAATCCGGGCCATCGGTGAGCAGGGGCTCAGGCAGCCAGAAGCCGGTGTAATGCGCGCGTTCGGTCTTGGCTGCGCCCGACCCGGCTGGCGCAGGCTATCGCCGAGTTCGGCCGGATCGACAAGACTCTGCACACGCTAACCTACATCGATGACGAAGCGAAGCGCCGTGACACGCTAACCCAGCTCAACCGTGGCGAAGGGCGGCATAGCGTTGCCCGCGCTGTTTTCCATGGCAAGCGAGGCGAGCTGCGGCAGCACTACCGTGAAGGGCAGGAAGACCAACTCGGCGCGCTTGGTTTGGTACTCAACATGATCGTGCTATGGAACACAAGCTACATGGAGGCCGCATTGAACCAGCTGCGCGCGGATGGCTTCGAGGTCCGCGATGAGGATGTGGCGAGGCTCTCGCCGCTATTGCATGAGCACATCAACATGCTAGGCCGGTATTCGTTCTCGGTACCGGACGCGGTGGCCAAGGGCGAGTTACGGCCATTGCGCAATCCGGCGAGCGACGAGTAGGCCGCGAACCCGGCCTTAACCCGGCCTTAACCCGGTTTTACGTTCCACTGCACCTCAAACCCCAAACCGACCACGGTTTGACGCCACGAATCGCAGATTTGAAAGTGAACAGGAAAGTCAATGAAATCAACGATCTACCAACACCACCTCCGCGCCAGTGCTAGCTTTTCGTACCGTCACTTATTGCACTGAAAACGAGGAGACCCCTACTGAACAGCGAGCGGCCAATGGTTTGCGGCCCACACGACGCGCGCGCCGGCAAGGCGCGCGCCCTCGGTGAAGCCACCGGCCCCCGCAAAGAGGTCGATGCAGCGCATGGGTCAGAATTCCGTGGTCAGGGTGCCATCGGGGAGGCGCTTCATCAGGTCGAAGCCGTTATCCGTCCCGCCGCAGCTCTCCAGCTCCTTCAGCGCCGCCTTGAAAGTGTGGTGGTCGCTCCACACGTCTTCGGCATCGGTGCCGGCGTTCTCAACGATCACCCATTGCGGGTAATCCGTGGCTTGGGCGGTGGTGTTGGCCTGGGCGACGTGGGCGGTCTGCATGGTCGTTTTCCTTATGCGGAAGGGTTGAAGATGGTCTAAGCGGCTGGGGTCTGGTCTGCTCACCGTCACCCCTGCCGGGGCATCGCCTCATCACTGAAGCAATGCCTATATTCTACCCGTCAAACTATTGACCGTCAATAGATATTGGCGTTTATTTGCTTTCATTGTGAAAGCAAATAACACGCAAGCGCGGACTTTCGCGCGCGAAAGTCACCGCAGGGCGAAGCCAAAACGGTTGTAGAGGTAGAGGCCAGCGAGCGTCAGCGCCCCGGCCACGGCTGCACCGCCCAGGGCGTGCCACCAATCGCGGCCACTCGGCCACGTCGCCAGCAGGCATTGCACCGCCAGGAGCTTCAGGCCAAGGCTGGGCCACGCCAGAGCGGGCCAGCCAGCGGAATGCCACAGCAGGCCGGCGCTCAACGGGATGAGAAGGAACGGCGCGAGGGCCACGGGAACCGCATTCCACCAGCGCAGGCGCATGAACAGCACGCGCCCCAGCAGCAGCTCCCCGTCAGGCATCCGGCGCGGCAGGATCGACATGGAAACCGGGCGCGCACCAAACAGCCAGCCGGCCATCCAGTGCATAGCCTCATGGGCCAGCGTGCCAGGCAGCGCGGACAGGGCGTACAGCCACGTCCAGCGCCGAACGGTGCGGGTCGCCACCAGCATGACCGCGAAGCTGGCCAGATGCAGCCACGCGGAGCCGATCATGTCTTGTCAGCCTTCTTTGCGGTGAAGCCCCGGATGGTCGCCTCTTGACTGGCGACTTGACTGCGCAGCGCGTCGAGTTCCCCTGTCACCCGGCCAAGTTGGGCGGCCGCATCGCGTGCCTCTTTGCGCGCCTCGTCCAGCTCGGCCTCCATGCGCTGCTTGGAAGTCTCCAGCTTGCCGATGACCTCCACGCTGCGCTGCTTCTGGTCGTGCAATGCCTGCTGGTGAGCATCTTTCAGTCGCCCCACCTCGGCATCATGCTGGGCACGTTGAGCAGCCGCCCCTTCGGCGTGCTCTTTCCGCGCCGCCGCCAGCTCGGCCGCTCCTTGATCCTGCACTCGCGCAAGTTCACCGCGAACTTGGGCCAGCTCGCGCTCCAAGTCTGCCGCTTGCTGGGAGAGTCGGGCCACGTCCGCGCGCTGGGTGGAAAGCTCGGCTTCCACCGTCCGGCGCGCAGCCTCCGCTTCATCACGCCGCGCACGCTCGGCCTTCAGGTCGTCATGCACCTCATTGGCCCGCTTCTCCAGCTCTGCCGCCCGTGCTTCACCAGCCGCAGCCCGTTCGGTTTGCGCAGCCACGTCGACTTGAAGGCTGGCGAGTTGGTCGGTCAGCTCGGCGGCTTGCCGGCGTGCTTCATCGCGCTCGTCCTCTCGCTTCTCGGCCAGGGCCAGCGCCTCCGCTGTCTCGGCTTCGAGTTCCTGACGCACCCGCTCCAGGGATTCACGCTCGGAGGCCAAGCGGCCATTGGCAAGCTCTAGGGCCACGCCCCACATGTCCGAAGCCCAGCCCTGCACCTTGTCGAGCACAACCTGGGGCGCGGCCTCGCGTACCGGCTCGGCCGACTCGGCAGCCTTGCGGCGGGCCTTCCAGGCGCGCAGCACCGGGCCGATGGTGGCGTAGCTGCCGCCCTTCGTGCTCGTCCACTTCGCCAGCAGTTCGCGCACCGTCTCGTTCGTCGGGCGCATCCCCTCTGCCGCCAGTTGTTCGGCGGCTTTACAGATCAGTTCTTCCGTGATGATCGCTTCGCTTGCCATGACAGGCTCCTTTCGGTTGATTGTGTTGTTTGTTGTTGTATGTTGTATTTTACAGCAAACAACAACAAACGCAACAGGCGAAGTGCCGGTCGGGATCGGCCGCCGTCGCCCTTGCCTTCGGCGTGCCGGCGTCGAGCTGGTGGTGGAAGCAGGTCGGTGGCCACCTCGGCGGCCGTCCTTCTGGAAAAGCCCCCGATAGACGAATCGGGCGCGTCGGCCCGAGCCTCGAATGGCTCCAGGCCGGGAAAAATGGGCAAGTTAGCCAGGATCAGGCCGATTTCATGCGTGCTGGCACTCGAATTCGACCGCCAAGCCCCGGAAACAGAGCCTTCGCGGGCAGTGATTCGTCTATCGTGTTCACTTTCGCCGGCAGGCATCCGGCTCGCATCGAGGCGGCCGCCGTAGGGCAGTGGCTGGCCAGCGGTTCGCATGAGCTGTTCAGCAAAAAAATCGACCGCACAGAACGCGCTACAAGCGATTTTTCCGGGTGTCCGAGGGGTCAGGGCTGGCCAATGGTCAGAAAACGCCGTAGCGGGCCTCCTGCGCGGCCATTTCAGCCCTTTTAAGCCGTCATGCCCATCGCGGAAGGCTTCGCCCCTCCCTTTTGAAGACTTTTTGACGGTTGTGTAGCAGGGACGGTCTTCCACGGCGCGCAGCGCGCCCGGTTGAGCGGCCGGCGCGGCCGTAGGACGCGGCGGGCGTGATTTATCCGGTGTCTTAGCGCCCGTAGGGTGCCCCGCTTGCGGGGCAGGTCAGGACGGCCGCTTGCGGACGGCCTGAGCCGCTTAGACCGTGGTTGCAGGGCGGTGGAGCACCCCCGCCCGGCGCAGCCGGGCTTTGTAAGCACTCGCGCCAAGGGCGCGCACGACTTGGGGTGAGGCCGAAGGCCGAGGGGCAAAGCCCCTGGGGGGATGGGAGGACGGCGAAGCCGGCCGGGAGGGTTCGAGAAGGGGGGGCACCCCCCTTCGGCGGCGTTAAAACGTTAAATAAGAAGGCGTTAAAACGCGCGCGCGTGTTACGCTGTGGATAAGCTGTCGTAAGTCCTTGTCGCGTAAGACTTTTTCTAAGTGGCATGTACGCCGATAGACGAGAAAGCTGTACGCCGATAGACGAGAAAAACGTACCGCGATAGACGAGTGTTTGTACGTCGATAGACGAAACGGCCGGTTTTTCTGTGGATAAGTAGCCAAATGTACGCCGATAGACGAGTGTTTTTGGCAGTATCGGATGCTTTCAGCGTGGCAGCAAAAAAGGCGTTTTCGGATGCTTCCGGGCTAAAAATCCAATGCTGACGCGGGTTTTTCGGTAGTTTTGTCGCACAGGGGTGTGCGGTGATAGACGAGTAAACCGTACCGCGATAGACGAATTCGCGCAGTTTGGCAAGAAGGCGAAATGTACGCCGATAGACGAGTCCGGGCCGGCGCTGGCCAGGGGGCCACGATGGGCGGTTGAGGCTCTGCCGGTGGTCAAGCTGGGGCAGTGCGGCGAGCCTCTGCATGGGCGTCAGGTCAGCTTTTTTTGCAAGAAGTAGGACACCCAGGACAGCTTGCCGGCCTTGTTGGCCTCGCATACCAGTTTGGCGTTATCGCGGGTCATGATGACCAGTTTGTTGGGCTTCACGGACTCGTCGAGGAACATCCGGTAGTCGGGCAATGGGTCGCGCTCCACGATTTCCTTGATCTCCTGCTTGAAGCGGCGCAAGGTCTGCGAGCTGCCCGTTTTCTCCAGCAGCAACGGCAAGCTGATTTCCCACCATGCCTTATCGCCGCAGTGCTTGCGGGCCAGCTCGTACAAGCGGCGTTCCAGGGCTTGGCCAAGGCTGAAGTAGTCTGGGTGTAGCGTGAGGATGTCGAAGTCCATTGCGGCCCGGTAGAGCCATTCAGAAATTGTCAGTTCCAACTCCAGCGCGCCCTTGCCGTTCTTCGTCCAGGTCGTCACGCGGTAGTCTTCGATCAAGCCGAAGCCTTCGAGCTGTTCCTTCTCGTTCGTCTTGACGTTCGTTTCAATGGTGGTGCCCTTCAAGCGCCGGCACATGTCCACCACGCGCTCGTAGGCCGCGCCTCCGGTGCTGCGGCGCGTTCCCAGCAGAAACGGGTACACGTCCACGCGGACACGGCGCGAAACCTTGATGCCAGCATCGTGCCCTCGCACGATCTGGCTGATGCAGTAGATCAGGATGTCTTTGTCGAAGACTGTAGCCGCGCCCACAGCGGACGGGATGATGCGAATGCTCCGGCCTGCACGCGAATAGACGCGGATGCGCGTGTCGCGGTTCTTTGACAGGGAGAAGATGGGGTACTCCATTGAGGACACATCATCTTTAACGGGCCAATCATGGATCGCCTCAAGCACCACAAACAGGTCAGGTTGCACGGCGCTGGCCAGGATGTTCCCACTTGCCGGCTCATCGCCTCGCCCAAGTGGAAAAAGTGTTGCGCTTTCGCTGTCTGTGTTATGATGGGACATTCATTGCTCCTTATGTGTCTCTTGCTGCCAAGCGGGTTGATCCGTTAGGGGTTGATGATGGTCTTTGAAGTGCCCGGCCTGCTCGCCGGGCATTTTCTTTTGTGCGTTCCGATTCATGCCGTGGCATGGTGCTGGCCGACTGGCTGCACCGCCAAGCGCAGGCCCAGCGCCTTGAGCACGGCAGACAGGCTGCGCAGCTCCGGGTTGCCCTGGGGCGACAGCGTGCGGTAGAGCTGGTTGGCATTCAGCTCGGTTTCTTTGGCGATAGCGCGCACGCCACCGCGCGCTTGAGCCATCTGGCGCAGCGCCACCAGTAGATCGGCCGGTTCTCCATCCAGGAGAAGCTGGTTTAGGTACTCGGCCGCAAAAGCCGGGTCTTCCTTGAACAGTTCGGCCATTGCTTCGTCGTGGCTTCGATCCTTCATGCTGACCTCCGTTGCCAGTCTTTCCAAAACCCAATCGCGCGCTCGATGTCGGCGTCCTGGGTGCCTTTGTCACCGCCGCATAGCAGTAGAACTACCACCGCGCCCGCCATCGCGTAATAGACGCGGTAGCCGGGGCCTTGGTCGATTCGCAGCTCCCACACACCTTCGCGGCAGGGCTTGTGATCGCCAAAGTTCCCCGCCTCAATGCGGCCCACGCGCCTGACCACCTGGCCTTTTGCAATCGGGTCGCGCAGCTTCTTCAGCCACTCTTGAAACGGGTCGTGCTCGTCCTCGGTGATGTAGTGCCGAACGGTGAACATGTCCATATTATCGTTTATAAACGACAAAGGCGCAAGGGAGCACCCTGCGCCTCGTCTTGGTTGATCGCGTAGGTCATGGCGCGGCCACCAATAACTTGGCGGCCTTGCGCACGGCGTTCGTGGCCTTATCCAGCGCCTCGGCGCATCTGGCCGCGTCGTCGCACCCTTTCATTGCCTCGGCCAAGGCGGCCAGCTCCAAGGCCAAGGTTTCAGGAAGATCCAGCTCCACGCGAATGGAACTCACGCCCGGCGTCGTAGTTTTCTTGTATGCCCGCTCGATAGTGGCCACGGCTCCGCTGACACGTTGCTTGCTCATACCGTACTCGGTGGCCACGTCCACTTGGGCGCGTCCATCCACCAACACGGCGCGCGCCATTTCACGGGCTTGGTCGCCCATGCGGGTGTCGGCGGCAGCGCGGTCAAAGGCTTGCGGGGTAAGGCGTTTCAGTCTCATTGGGGCCGTCCGGTGCATCAGCGCGGTTTCGCGCGCGAAAGTTGAAAGAGAGGCGGCCAGCGGCCGCCCTCATGGAGAGGTCAGAAACGCCAGCCTTCCGGCATGTCGGGAGAGGCATTCCGGCCAGCGCCCTCGATGTCGGGATGCAGTTCTTCCCACAACTGCGCCGGCGTCTTGTCCTTCAGCTCGCCCTGGAGCTTCTTCAGGTACATGACAGCCCGCTCCGGGCCGATGCCTTCCAGCATCGGCAAGGTCATGGACAGGAACCCTTGCCACAGCACCCACTCGGTTTCGTGCATGTTGTGGCCCAGCGTGGTCATGTGGGTTTTCATGCTGAAGAACTGCGCCTGATTGGCTTCGCCCCACTCGAAGGTTTCTTCCCGCAGCGACAGCAGCTTTTCGTTGGCTCGCTCCTTCTCGGCGGCGGCCTTCTGCTCCGGGGTCAGCTCCATCGTCGGGAGGGCTTGCTGGCCGCGTCCCGAGGCGACGGCCGGGGCCGGTGCGGGGTCTTGGCCGCCGTCCTCGTCCTGGTCGCCGGCATCAGCTCCAGCAGCCGCACGCTCGGCATCCCGCTTGCGCTGTTCTTCCAGCCATGCAGGCGTCTTCTCCGGGGCCTTGTCGCCGGCCTTCTTGGCGTTGTCCAGCTCGATGCGGCGCTGGGCCAGATCGTCTTGCTGCTGCTTCCATGCCTTCATTCTGGCCAGCGTGTTGCGGGCTTCGTCGCGCGACAAGGGCAAGCCCTCGTTCATGCGGTGAGAGAGGCGCGAAAACTCGGTGTGCGTGTCCTCGATGTCGTAAATCTGGTTGAGGCAGTGAAGCACCTCGAAGTCGCCGCACAGATCGTTCTCCAGCAGCTCGCGCACCGGGTCTGCATAGCGGCGCACAGCCATGCGCTTGCTAACCCATGCCTCGCCACGGTTCCAGATCGTCATGGCTTCCTTGGTGCCGTACAGCTCCACGTCTTCGATCACGCCCATTGCTTCCTCGTAGGCGGTCAGGTCGTCGCGGTCGTTGTTCTCCGTGACTTGCAAACGGCGGATTTGCAGCTCGGTCAACCCCTTCTTGATGATGACGGGCACCTTGACCAGCCCAGCCAGCGGCGCGGCGCGGTAGCGGCGCTCCCCGACGATGATGCGGTAGCGGCCGTCCGCTTCTTCATGCACCACCAGCGGCTCGATGATGCCGTTCAGCTTGAAGCTCTCGGCCAGTTCCTCCAGGTTGCGGAACGTCTTGCGAACCTGCTTGACGCTGTAGATGCGCGCCAGTTCGATTTCGGCGTCGGCCGGCTGCACCGGCTTGACGGCGATCTGAGCCACGGCGGACAGCTTGCCCAGGTTGAGGCCGGGCTTTTTGTTGGTTGTGGTTGCGGTCATGTCCTTGTCCTTTTAGATCGCGGCTTTGTCGAAAATCTGGTTGCACACCGCTTTCATTTCGCGGGCGGCCAGGATTTGGCTTTCGCCGCTTTGCACGCGCCACACCGGCCGATCCTTGGCGTACTGCGTGGCTGCGCGGTCGTAAAGCACCCCTTCCATCACCACCTCGCCCAGCTCGTCGCGCAATTGCTCCAGGGCGTTGCGGTCGAAGGCGCGGCGGGTATTGACGCGGTTGGCCAGCAGGCCCAGCGTCACAAGGTCGGCGTTCCATTCCAGTTGCTGCACGCGCGCAATGTCTTCAAACAGGTCGCCCAGGCCGTCGATGGCGTCTTGATCCATCGTGCAGGGGCACACCACGAAGTCAGCGGCGATCAGCGCGGCATACAGCGGATTCCCCAGCGTCGGGGCCGTGTCGATGATGCACACGTCGAAGTCTTTGGCCAGCTTGGCAAGCGCAGCGCGCGGGGCGTGCAGGTCTTCCAGCGGGCGGCTGGCCACGTCCACCAGCTCGCGGTCAGCAGCCACCAGCGCAGCGGACTCCCCGCACGGAAGCGGTTGCAGTTCGATGGCCTCTCCGTCGAACAAGGCGCTACCCGTCAGCGATTGCAGCTCGTCGCCCTGGTCGCCCACGGTACGCTCGCGCAGTGCCCGGAGGGTCTTGCTGAAGTTCTTTTGCGGATCGAGGTCAACGCACAGGACGCGCAAGCCGCGCTCGATGGCGAAGAAAGCCAGGTTGCGGGCAACAGTGGTCTTGCCGACTCCGCCCTTCTGGTTGGCGATAGCGATGGTTTTCATGATCGTTCGTCCTTTCCCTGGTTGTCGATCAGGCCGCCACCGACACGTCGGCAGGCTGGAAGCACAGCTCAAAATTCACCATGACTTGCAGCCAGTTCATAGCGAACATGTTGATTTGGGCGCGGCGCGGATTCACCGCACTGCCGCCCGTGTAGATCACCTGATAACCGAAGGTGTCTTCCATCTCCAGCACCTCGGCCAGCTTGTTGGCCATATCCACACGCAGCTTGAGCCACGGCGCAGGCATTACCGTGCCCTTCTTCTGGTTGTCGTCGGCCAGCTCGATCAGGCGCATGTCACCCTCGGCGGCCGCAATGTGGCAATACACGGCCATGTCGTCAGGGATTCGCGGAGGGGCGCAGAAAACCGCACCAGCGCGGGCGGATTGCAGGCTGGGGATCAGGTCGGCCAGTCGGTCAAAGAGGCGGGCATAAACGGTAGTACGCATGGTCAAAGCTCCTAAGTCATGTTGATGATGGTCTTCGGTGGATCGTCCCTTTCGCGTGCGAAAGATCGGTTCAGCGCCCCACTGTCTGCTCACAGTTGTTTCCGGGGTTCATCGGCCGTCCATCCGCTGCCGATGAGTTGAATTCTACCATAAAACTATTGACGGTCAATAGTTAAAAGCATGTTTTTTTCCAAGCCGCATAAGTCGATCAGCTCGCCCACGGAAAACTTGGACGGCCCAGCAATGGCGGTCAGAATCCGGCACAGCATTGCCGGTGCATTGATCTGCTGGAGACGCGGCGCAGCCATGGCAACCAGCCGCGCCCGGCCCTCGGCGTACTCCAACTGGCAACCCTGCATCGCGCTGGCCAAGAAGAAGCCTTCGAGGCTCGAAGCCTCCAAGGCCAAGTCGTTGAAGGCATCCCCACCCTTGGCGCGCACGTAGCTGTCCGGGTCGTGGTCGCGCGGAAGGAAAAGGAAACTCACGTCGGCCGCGTCGGTGACATGAGGCAGGCACACGTCCAGGGCGCGCGCAGCCGCCCGTCTGCCGGCGTCGTCCCCGTCAAAGCAGAAGATCACGCGCTTGGCCAAGCCCAGCAGCCGCTCCACATGCTGGCCTGTTGTAGCCGTGCCCAGCGTGGCCACAGCGTTCTGCACACCATGTTGGGCCAGACTGACGACATCCAGGTATCCCTCCACCACATAGGCGGTGCCGGTCGCGGCAATGGCCTCGGCCGCCTGGGTCAGACCGAACAGCACGCGCCCCTTCTGGAAAACTTCGGTTTCCGGTGAGTTGAGATACTTCGGCCCGTCGCCTTCGAGCACGCGGCCACCGAAGCCGATCACGCTGCCGGCGTCATCGAGGATGGGGAACATGATTCGGTCGCGGAAGCGGTCATAGCGGCGGCCGCCGTCATTGACCGCAACCAGCCCGGCCTTCTCCAAGGCCCGGTCGTTGTAGTTCGGGAATGCCTCGCGCAGCGCCTGGAAGCCGGCCGGGGCATAGCCCAAGCCATAACGGGCCGCGATGTCGCCGCGCAGGCCGCGCGCCTTCAGGTATGCAACCGCACGATGAGAGGCGCGGAGCTGGCCACGGTAAAACGATGCGGCTTGTGTCAGGTGGTCGATCAAGATGTGGGACATAGTTCAAGCCTTCGGGATGTTGAGAGAGAGGCGGCCGGTGTCGTACATGTGCAGCATGGAGAGGAAGTAGCTCGGATCGGCAGGCCACTTGCATCCCTGCCAGTACGCCAGCAAGGCCCCGCGCACCGGCTCTTGGTAGCCATTGAGGCGCCGCCGTGCCTCGCGCCACTTGTCGGCTCGGCGCTTGCGGTCAGTGGCTTGCTGACGCTCCCATTGCAGCCGGCGAGCCGTCATTTCCTCGTCCACGTCGATCTGCTCGGCCGCCACTTGGTCAGCGAACAGAGGAAGGGCCTCGCGCTCGGCCTTCTGCTTGCGCGCGAAAGCGGCACGCTTGCGCTCGGTGTCGCGGAACTCGTATTTGCCGAAGCGATGGAAACGCATGGCAGGCCCTCAATGGTTCCAGTGCTTCCGGCCGTACTTTCGGCCGGCGATGGTGATGCGATCTTCGGCGTCGATGGGCACGCACTCGCGGCCGCCATCGGCCCGCAACACGGTGCATTGGCCAGCCTCGCCGGTCACGGTAGAGTCGAAGCCGCACACGTAGAACACCCAAGGGCTGTGCTCATCCTCGCGGAACTGAGCGAACCCGTGGAAGTCCCGCTTCAGAGCCACGCCGCTCCGAGGAACATCCGGGCCAAAGTCGAAAGCGCCTTGATCTGCCATGCTGAAACTCCTACTCAACCAATGCCTACATTCTACCCGTCAAACTATTGACCGTCAATAGTTTGTGAGAGAAAAAAGCCTGATTTTTCGCGGGTTCCCGGCTTGTGTTTCTTCGGGGTTCAGGCAAGCTACCTTGGAGCCTCGGGGCGGGGTTTGGGGGCCGGAACA
>NZ_WTVK01000073.1 GCF_012910805.1 Aromatoleum evansii | reverse complement strand
GACGGGGGCGGGCTGAGGCAGGTTTTGCGGATCGGACATGCTCATCTCAAAGGCTTGGCCACGGTGCGGAAACGGGGTCACGCTATCGGTGGGAATTGCGGTGTGGGAGCGTCTGTGTGGGAGCGGCTTCAGCCGCGAATCGGCGCTGTCGCTCCCGGGGCGGCCCATTCGCGGCTGAAGCCGCTCCCACAGGGACATCGGCTCCGACCGCGGCTGAAGCCGCTCGTACAGGGAGGGGTTAGATGCGCATCGGCATGACTACGTACTTGAAGCGATCGTTGCCCGGCAGGGTCACCAGCGCGCTGGAGTTGCCGTCGTTGAAGCGCCACTCGACCTGGTCGTCGTGGATGTTGGTGAGCACGTCGAGCAGGTAGGTGACGTTGAAGCCGATGTCGAGCGGGTCGCCGTGGTAATCGACTTCGAGCTCTTCCTGTGCTTCTTCCTGTTCGGCGTTGGTCGAGGCGATCTTCAGCGTGCCGTCGCCGAGCACGAGGCGCACGCCGCGGAACTTGTCGTTGGTGAGGATGGCGACGCGCGACAGGGTGGCGAGCAGCGGCACGCGCTCGAAGGTGATCAGCTTCTGGTGGTTCTGCGGGATCACGCGCTCGTAGTCGGGGAACTTGCCATCGATGAGCTTGGACACGAGCTCGATCGGGCCGAAGCGGAACACGACCTGGTTGCCGGCGAGGACGATTTCGAGCGGATCCTCGCTGTCGGCGAGTTGGCGCGCGAGTTCCATGACCGTCTTGCGCGGCAGGATCACCTCGGTACGCGGCACTTCGGCCTCGAGCGGGCTGGAAGCGAAGGCGAGGCGGTGGCCGTCGGTGGCGACCATGCGCAGTTCCTTGCCGTCGGCGATCAGCAGCAGGCCGTTGAGGTAGTAGCGGATGTCCTGCTGCGCCATCGAGTAGGCGACCTGCGCGAGCTGGCGCTTGAAGCTCTTCTGGCTGATGCTGAAGCGCGTGGCGTCGCCGTCGGGCAGGTTCATGCGCGGGTAGTCGGCGGCGGGCAGGGTCTGCAGCGCGAAGCGGCTGCGGCCGGCTTTGACGGTGAGGCGCTTGTCGTCGAGCGTGAGCACCACCTCGCCCTCGTTGGGCAGCGCGCGCAGGATGTCCTGCAGCTTCTTCGCCGCGACGGTGATGTTGGCGTCCTCGCCGCCGATGTGCCCGCCCGTGGTCGTGCGGATCTGGATCTCGATGTCGGTGGCGAGCAGCGTCAGCTGGTCGCCGTGCTTCTCGATCAGCACGTTCGACAGGATCGGCAGGGTGTGGCGCTTTTCGACGATGCCGGCGACCGACTGCAGCGGGGCGAGGAGCGCATCGCGGGTGGTGGTGAGCAGAAGCATGGCGTCAGGATCTTCCGTTTGAGGTTATTCCGTTTGTCCGGGCAGGGAAGCGGTGCTGCGGGGAAGGTGCGTGCGGGGAGCGCTCATCCGCGCAGCACCTGCGTCAGCACGTGCACGTCGTGGTTGAGCTGCTGGTCGGCGAGGCGCAGGTCCGCGATGGTGCGGCAGGCGTGCAGCACGGTGGTGTGGTCGCGTCCGCCGAAGGCCTCGCCGATCGCCGGCAGCGACATCGGCGTGAGGTCCTTGGCGAGCCACATCGCGACCTGGCGCGGGCGCGCGATCACGCGCGTGCGCTTCTTCGAGTGCATGTCGGCGACCTTGATCTTGTAGTAGTCGGCGACCGTCTTCTGGATGTGCTCGATGGTGAGCTGGCGGTTGTGCGCGTTGAGCAGGTCCTTCAGCGCATCCTTGGCGACTTCCAGCGAGATGCCGCGGCCGTGGAAGCGCGCGAAGGCGACGACCTTGTTGAGCGCGCCTTCGAGCTCGCGCACGTTGGAGCGCAGGTTCTTGGCGATGAGGAAGGCGACATCGTCGTGCAGGTCGACGCGCAGCGCCTCGGCCTTCTTCTGCAGGATCGCGACGCGCATCTCGAGCTCGGGCGGCTCGATCTGCACCGTGAGGCCCCAGTCGAAGCGCGAGATCAGGCGGTCTTCCAGGCCCTGGATGTCCTTCGGGTAGGTGTCGCAGGTGATGACGATCTGCTTCCTGGCCTCGGTGAGCGCGTTGAAGGCGTGGAAGAACTCTTCCTGCGTGCGGTTCTTGTTGTTGAAGAACTGGATATCGTCGATCAGCAGCAGGTCGAGCGAGCGGTAATAGCGCTTGAAGGCGTCGAAGCTTTTCTGCTGGTAGGCGCGCACGACGTCGGCGTAGTAGTCCTCGACGTGCACGTAGCGGATCACCGCGCGCGGATTGCGCTGGTAGACGGCGTTGCCGATGGCGTGCACGAGGTGGGTCTTGCCGAGGCCGACGCCGCCATACACGAACAGCGGGTTGTAGGAGGTGCCGGGGTTCTGCGCGACCTGCATCGCGGCGGCGCGGGCGAGGTCGTTGGCGCGGCCGGTGACCAGGTTGTCGAAGGTGAAGTCCGGGTTGAGGCGCGTCTTCTCGTAGGCGAGATCGGCCGCGCTCGACGCGATTTCCGGTTCGGGGCGCGTGATGATGGCGGGAGCGGCGATCGGCGCGGGCGTGGCGTTTGCCGCCGGGGCTGCGCCTTCCGTTGCCACCGGCACGCTTGTGGCGACCGGAACGGCGGTGCGCGCGGCCGTGCGCGTGCTGCCGGCTTCGGACATCACGAGTTCGAGCAGCAGCGGGCCGCCGTGGAACTCCTCGCCCAGTTCGGCGATGCGCTTGAGATAGCGTTCGCGCACCCACTGCATGACGAAGCGGTTGGGGGCGAACAGGCGCAGTGATGGTTCGTCGCTCGTCCCGGTCTCGGCTTGCAGCGTCTTGATCCAGGTGTTGAACTGCTGCGGCGGCAGTTCGCTTTCAAGGCGCGACAGGCAGAAGGACCAGAAATCTTGACTCACGGACTCGAAGGCTAGGGCTTGTGACACGATTTCCAATAACGCCTCGTTCCGGCCGGCCGCTGCGACGGATGGCAGCGACAAGGCGCAACGGTGGCGCGAGTGTGTTGCGGGGGCATCCCGGCTGCCGGCGGCGCGCGACGGACCGTTATCGGCGGTGCGCGGGGGGCGGGCGGGAAAGGAAACGCTCGATTCTACCCCCGCAGGCCAGAGTTATCCACAGCCCGGGTTAAAAATTGTGCTTGACAAACAGGGTATTATCCAATTAAATCCGCGGTTTGACCCTTTCACTGGCCAACCGAAATGAAACGCACCTATCAGCCTTCCGTCGTCCGTCGCAAGCGCACCCATGGTTTCCTGGTCCGCATGAAGACCCGTGGCGGTCGCGCCGTCATCCGCGCTCGTCGCGCCAAGGGCCGTCATCGCCTCGCCGTCTGAGGTGAGCAGCCCGTCGGGCGTTGATCAGAGATTCCTCAGCGCCTACAGATTACGCAAAACGGATGAGTATTCATCCGTTTTTGCTTTTCGGCGGGCGATCAAGGGACGCTTCTTCGTCGTTCATTATCGTCCCAACGAACTCGGCACGGCGCGCCTCGGCGTCGTGGTGGCGAAGAAGCTGGCGAAACGCGCCAATGTGCGCAACCTGGTGAAACGCATCGTGCGCGAACAGTTTCGCAAGATCCGTGCGGTACTCCCCCATCACGACCTGATCGTGCGCCTGCACGCGCCGGTCAGGGATGCGACGCGCGCGATGATCAACGAAGACATCGCGCTGCTCTTCGCGCGCCTGCGGCCATGATGAAGTCGCTGCTCCTTGGCCTGCTGCGCGTGTACAAGTACGCGATCAGCCCGATGCTGGGGCGCAACTGCCGTTTTCATCCGAGTTGTTCCGACTACGCGGCCGAGGCCGTCCAGCGCCATGGCGCCCTGAAGGGCGGGTGGCTGGCGTTCAAGCGGGTGGGCCGTTGCCACCCATTCCATCCGGGCGGGTATGATCCCGTTCCCTGACTCTTCCAGAACATAAGAATCCGATGGACCAGCGTCGACTGATACTCTTCCTCATCTTCTCCTTCGCCGTGATCATGCTGTGGGACGGCTGGCAGAAGCATAATCGTCCCGCCCCCGCGCCGACCGCGGCGGTGGCCGAGCAGCAGGCGCCGGGTTCGTCCGTTCCCGGTGCGGTGCCGACCCCGAGCGCGAGCATGGCCGGCGTGCCGGCGCTGCCGGAAGCGAAGGCTGCCGCGTCGAACGCCCCGCGCGTGACGGTGCGCACCGACGTGATGACGGCCGAAGTGTCCGCGGAAGGCGGCAGCATCGTCCGCCTCGAGCTCGCCCAGCACAAGTCCAAGACCGACGCGTCGCGCAACTTCGTGCTGTTCGACGACGGCGCCGAGCACCTGTATGCCGCGCAATCGGGCCTGATCGGCAACGACCTGCCGAGCCACAAGACGGTGTTCGCGCTGCCGGCCGGCGAGCAGGTGCTCAAGGATGGCCAGGACAGCCTGACCCTGCGCCTCGAGGCGCCCGAGCAGAACGGCGTGAAGGTCGCCAAGCTGATGACCTTCCACCGCGGCAGCTACCTCGTCGATGTCTCCTACGAGATTACCAACGGCGGCGGCGCCCCGCTCAACGCGCACGCGTATTTCCAGATGACGCGCGACGGCAAGCCGGCGGAATCGGTCGAGGGCTTCGGCGTCAGCGTGTTCACCGGCCCGGCGTTCTACAGCGAGGCCGAGAAGTTCCAGAAGGTGCAGTTCGAGGAGATCGACAACGGCAAGGCCAAGTTCGTGAAGAAGGCGAACGACGGCTGGGTGGCGCTGGTGCAGCACTACTTCGTCAGCGCATGGTTGCCGCAGGAAGGGGTCGAGCGCGAGTTCTTCGCGCGCAAGGTCGGCGACGGCCTGTACTCGTCGGGCCTGATCCTGCCGGTCGCCGCGGTTGCGCCGGGCGAGAAGGGCGCGGTGTCGACGCGCCTGTATGCCGGTCCGCAGGAGCAGGACAAGCTCGAAGGCATCGCCAAGGGCCTGGACCTGGTGGTCGACTACGGCTGGCTGACGGTGATCGCGGCGCCGCTGTTCTGGGTGCTGTCGTGGTTCCACAAGCTCACCGGCAACTGGGGCTGGGCGATCATCCTGGTCACCGTGCTGATCAAGGCGGCCTTCTTCCCGCTGTCGGCGGCGAGCTACAAGTCGATGGCCAAGATGCGCGTGCTCGGGCCGCGCATGCAGCGCCTGAAGGAGCTGTACGGCAACGACAAGGTCAAGCTGCAGCAGGAGATGATGGAGATGTACAAGCGGGAGAAGATCAACCCGCTGGGCGGCTGCCTGCCGATCCTCGTGCAGATCCCGGTCTTCATCGCGCTGTACTGGGTGCTGCTGGGCAGCGTCGAGATGCGTTACGCACCGTGGCTGGGCTGGATCCAGGATCTGTCGGCGAAGGATCCGTTCTACATCCTGCCGATCATCATGGGCGCGACGATGCTGATCCAGACCAAGCTCAACCCGACGCCGCCGGATCCGATCCAGGCCAAGGTGATGCTGGCGATGCCCATCGTGTTCACCTTCATGTTCCTGTGGTTCCCGTCCGGCCTGGTGCTGTACTGGGTCGTGAACAACACGCTGTCGATTGCCCAGCAGTGGCAGATTACGAGGATGATCGAAGGTGGAAAGTCCGGCGCAAAGCCTGCCTGATACCATCGCCGCCGTCGCGACCGCACCCGGTCGCGGCGGGATCGGCGTGATCCGCGTGTCGGGTGCAGCGCTCGTGCCGATGGCGCGGGCGCTTACCGGCAAGACCCCCGAACCCCGCACTGCGGGGTTCGCGCGTTTTCTGGACGGCGAAGGGCGCGCGATCGACGAGGGGCTGCTGCTGTACTTTCCGGCGCCGAACTCGTTCACCGGCGAGGACGTGCTCGAACTGCAGGGGCACGGCGGACCGGTGGTGATGCAGATGCTCCTCGCGCGCTGCGTCGAGCTCGGCGCGCGCCTCGCGGAGCCGGGCGAGTTCTCGCGTCGCGCCTTCCTCAACGGCAAGATGGACCTCACTCAGGCGGAAGCGGTTGCGGACCTCATCGAGGCCTCGACGGTCGCCGCGGCGCGCTCTGCGCTGCGCTCGCTGTCGGGGGCGTTCTCCGACGAGATGCACCGCATCACCGATGCGCTGATCGACCTGCGCATGTTGGTCGAGGCGACGCTGGATTTTCCCGAGGAGGAGGTCGAGTTCCTCGAGAAGGCGCGCGCGCTGGAGCGCCTCGTAGGCATCCGCAGCCAGCTGGTCGATGTGCTGGACCGCGCGCGCCAGGGGGCGCTGCTGCGCACCGGCATGAACGTCGTGCTGGTGGGTCGGCCCAACGTCGGCAAGTCCAGCCTGCTCAACTGCCTCGCCGGCGAGGAGCGCGCGATCGTGACCGAGATCGCCGGCACGACGCGCGACGCGCTGCGCGAGACGATCGCGATCGAGGGCATCCCCATCCATGTCATCGACACGGCAGGTCTGCGGGAAACCGAGGATCCGGTGGAGAAGATCGGGGTGGAGCGCACCTGGCGCGAGATCGGGCGCGCGGACGTGATCCTGCGCATGGTCGATGCGCGCAGCGGCGAGGGCGAGCCGGACGAGGCGATCGACGCGGCGCTGCCGGCCGGCGTGGAGCGCATCACCGTGCATAACAAGATCGACCTGTGCGGGATGGCGCCGGAGCGCCGCGAGGCCGAGGGCCGGGTGGCGGTGTACCTGTCGGCGCAGCGCGGCGAGGGCGTCGATCTGCTGCGTGCGGAGCTGCTGCGCGTGGCCGGCTGGCACGCGCACGGCGAGGATGTGGTGCTGGCGCGCGAACGCCACTTGGCGGCGCTGCGCGCCGCGCTGGGCCATGTCGAAGCGGCTCAGCTGCAGAGCGCGGCGCTGGAGCTTTTCGCCGAGGAGTTGCGCCAGGCGCAGGAGCGCATCGGCGAGATCACCGGCGAGTTCACGGCGGACGATCTGCTCGGGGTGATCTTCTCGCGCTTCTGCATCGGCAAGTGAGGCGCAGTGCTCCGCAATAATGCAGCTTGCATGGCCGAGGCGGTCGTGCGGCCAGTGCCGATGTTCCACGTGAAACACGAACGCGATGCTCGATGCTGAATGGCTTTTCATCGCCCTCGGGGCGGCGGCTTTCTTCGCCGGGGTGGTCGACGCGGTCGTCGGCGGCGGGGGGCTGATCCAGATCCCGGCCTTGTTCTCGGCCTTCCCCGGTGCGAGTCCGGCGACGCTGTTTGGCACGAACAAGCTGTCCAGCGTGGTCGGCACCACGAGCGCGGCGATACAGTATGGACGACGGGTCGCGATCCCTTGGGGGGTGACGCTGCCGGGAGCAGTCGCGGCCTTCATCGGTTCATGGTTCGGCGCGAAGACGGTCGCCTACCTGTCGCCGGAGCTGCTGCGCCCGTTGGTGCTCGGGCTGCTGATCGTGGTGGCGATCTACACCTTCCGTCGCAAGGACTTCGGCACCGGCGGCGACCGGCTCGCGGACGGGCGCAGGCCCGTGATGCTGGCGCTGGCGATCGGCGCGGTGATCGGTTTCTATGACGGCTTTTTCGGACCCGGCACGGGGAGCTTTCTGATCTTCCTGTTTGTCCGATTCCTCGGGATGGACTTCCTGCGTGCTTCGGTGAGCGCGAAGATCCTGAACGTCGCGACCAACGTCGCCGCGATCGCGTTCTTCGCCAGTTCGGTCGAGCTGCTGTGGAAGGTCGCGGGGGTGATGGCGCTGTGCAACCTGTGCGGTGCGCTGCTCGGGTCGCGGCTCGCGATCCGGCACGGGGCGGGCTTCGTGCGCAGGATGTTTCTGGGCGTGCTGTGCGTGCTGATCGGGAAGATGGCGTACGACCTCGTCGTGCGACTGGCGTGAGCGCGGCGATTGTTCCACGTGAAACAGGCGTGCGAGGATGAGGTGATGAGCGGGGGGCGGATGAACGGACAGACGGACGAGGAAGGCCCGGACGCGCTGGTCGAGGAGCTCGACCCGCACTTCGGCTTCTACTGTCGTGGGGCGCGCTTGCTGGAAGCGGGTCGGTCGCGCTACCAGCGCTACGAGGTGTGGGACACCCCGACCTTCGGCAAGCTGTTCCGCCTCGATGGCAGCCTGATGAGCGCCGAGCGTGACGAGTTCGTGTATCACGAGAATCTGGTGCACGTGCCGGCGTTCAGTCACCCGGCGCCACGTCGCGCGTTGGTGGTCGGAGGTGGCGATGGCGGTTCGGCGCGCGAGCTGCTCAGGCATCGCGGGATCGAGCGCGTGGTGGTGGTGGAGCTCGATGAGAAGGTCGTCGAGTTGGCGCGCCGCCACTTGGGCGTGATCCATCAGGGAGCGCTCGACGATCCGCGCACGGAACTGCACATCGGCGACGGCCTCGACTACGTGCGTCGCGCGGTCGCGGCGGGCGAGCGCTTCGACCTGATCGTGCTCGATCTCACCGAGCCGGGCGAGGGGCCGGCGGCAGCCCTGTACCGCGAGCCCTTCTTCGGCGACTGCCGCGCGCTGCTGGGCGGACAGGGGGCGGTGACGCTGCATCTGGGCGCGCCGTGGCTGCAGGGGGAGCAGGTGCGCGCTGTGGTGCAGCGCCTGCGCGCCTGCTTCGCGATCGTGCGGCCGTACTTCCTGCACGTTCCGCTGTACGGGGGGCTGTGGGGGCTTGCGTGCGCGTCCGACCGTGTGGATCCGCAGGGGTGTTCGGCCGCGGCGATCGATGCGGAGCTTGCTTGCAGGGGGATTGGGGGCCTGCGGTATTACAATGGCGAGATCCATGCCGGGCAGTTCGCCCAGCCGAATTTTGTGCGCGAACTGCTCGCCTGAGCATTTGCGCGAGCGAGTCCCAAGTTTTGAAGAATCACAGATCGAACCGAACTCCTAGTCCCGAACGGCCCGCTTTCGTGCTGCCGGCCGACAGCCTGGCGTTCAGCCTGAGCCGTGCGGCAGAGCTGGTGGAGGCGGTGCGGGCGGGCGCCAACCTGACCGATGCCTTCGAGGCGATGCTGGCGCGGCATGCGGAGTGGCCCGATGCGACGCGCGGTGCCGTGCGCGACCTGGCGTGGGGTACGCTGCGCGACTACGGGCGTGGCGATGCGGTGTTGCGCCACTTGCTGCACAAGCCCTTGCCGGAGGCGATCCACGCCTTGCTGCTGGTCGCGCTACATCGTCTCGAGACGCGGCCGGAGCAGGCGCACACCGTCGTGAATCAGGCAGTGGAGGCCGCAGCCGCGATCATGGCCCCCTTGAAGGGGGTGGTGAATGGCGTGCTGCGCAATCGCCAGCGCAACGCCACCGAGCTCGATGCGGAGCTGGACGCCGACCAGTCGGCGTATTACCGCCATCCATCATGGTGGGTGGAGCGCCTGCGCGCGTCGTTTCCGCAGGGCTGGGAGGCGGCGCTCGCGGCGGGCAACGAACGGCCGCCGATGGGGCTGCGCGTCAATCGCCTGCGTGGCAGTGTCGATGCCTACGCGTCCGAGCTGGACGCGGCCGGGTTTGCCCACCGGCGCCTGGGGAACGACGCGCTGGTGCTTGCGAAGCCGGTCGCCGTCGCGGCGCTGCCGGGCTTCGCCGAGGGCCGCGTGTCGGTACAGGACGGCGGCGCGCAGTGGGCGGCGCGCTGGCTCGACCTGGCTCCGGGCCAGCGCGTGCTGGATGCCTGCGCCGCGCCGGGCGGGAAGTCCGCGCACATCCTCGAGACCGCGGCGGTCGAGCTGCTGTCGCTCGAACTCGATGCGGTGCGCAGCCGCCGCATCGTCGACAACTTCGCGCGCCTCGGCCTCACGGGCGAGGTGCGTACCGCGGATTGCCGCGAGCGCGCGAAATGGTGGGACGGCCGTCCCTTCGACCGCATCCTCGCCGACGTGCCGTGCTCGGCCTCGGGCGTCGCGCGCCGTCATCCGGACATCAAGTGGCTGCGCCGCGCCGACGACATCCCGCGTTTCGCCGCGCAGCAGGCGGAGATCCTCGACGCGCTGTGGCCCACCCTCGCGCCGGGAGGCAAGCTGCTGTACGTGACCTGCTCGGTGTTCGTCGAGGAGAACGCGCGCCAGGTCGAGCGTTTCTGTGCACGGCATGCGGATGCGCTGCGTCTGGAAATCGACGGCCGGCCGGAGTGTCAGCTCCTGCCCGGCGCCGATCATGATGGCTTCTACTATGCCTTGCTCGCCAAGCGTGCCTGAGCGCCTCAAGCGCAGTCTGGCAGCGCTCGCGCTGTGCCTGCTGGTGCCGCTAGCGGCCCTGGCCGAGGGGCGCATCGACCACGCCGAGATCGTGGCGGGCGATGAGGGGTACGTGGTCAATGCCGACATCGACCTCGAGCTCAATCCGCGCCTCGTGGAGGCGGTCAATCGTGGGGTGTCGCTGTACTTCAGCGCGCAGTTCGTCGTCGAGCGCGACCGTTGGTACTGGCTGGACGAGGTCGTCGCCGAGCGCGCGCTGAATTTCCGCCTCACGTACAACGCGATCGCGCGCAGCTACCGGCTGTCGGTCGGCAGTTTCCACCAGAGTTTCGAGACCCTGGAGTCGGCCGTGCGCACCATGCAGCGCATCCGCAACTGGCTGATCGTGCCGGCAGGGGAGCTCAAGGCGGGCACGATCTATCGTGCCGCGCTGCGCTTCCAGCTCGACACCAGCCTGCTGCCCAAGCCCTTCCAGGTGACCGCGATCGGCAGCCGCGACTGGAACCTCGCCACCGACTGGCAGCGCTGGACCTTCCAGGCAGGCGGCAATCCATGAAGCGCGCGCTCCTCGTCGTCGTCGCCGCAATCGCCGGCATCTCGCTGTTCCTGCTCGCCTCCGCCACCGCGAATACGGATCTGTTCGCGGCGAGCTATCCCTACCTGCTGGCGATCAACGGTGCGATCGTCGTCGCGCTGCTGGGGCTGGTCGCGTTCCAGTTGCGCCGCCTGTGGCGCGAGTACCGCTCGCGTCAGTTCGGCTCGCGCCTGAAGTACCGCCTGATGCTGATGTTTGCACTGATGGCGCTGGTGCCGGGCTTCGTCGTGTATGCCGTGTCGCTGCAGTTCGTCGTGCGCAGCATCGAGTCGTGGTTCGACGTGCGCGTCGACTCGGCGCTCGAAGGCGGCATTGCGCTGGGGCAGAATGCGCTCGACTACCTGACGAGCCAGGTAAGCGAAAAGGCGCGCGAGATGGCGCTCGATCTCGAGGGGGTCGAGCCGATTCCGCCGACTTTGCTGAATCGCCTGCGCGAACAGGCGGGCGTCGGCAGCGCGACCGTGATCGGTCCGTCGGGGCAGGTGGTGGCGACCGTGTCGGACGGCCTCGGCGGGCTCATCCCCGAGCTCCCCAGCTCCGCCCAGTTGCGCGAGGCGCGCCAGACGCAGCGCTTCCACGTCGTCGACAGCCGCGCCGGCGAGGGGCTGACGATCCGCGTCGTGGTGCCCATCCCCTCGCGCACGCTCAACATGGATACACACTACCTGCAGCTCATGCAGGCGGTGCCCGAAACGTTCGTGCGCAACGCGGAGGCGGTGCAGGAGGCCTACCGCGAGTACCAGCAGCTGACCCTGGGCCGCGCCGGGCTGAACCGCATCTACACGCTGACCCTGACGCTGACCCTGCTGGTCGCGCTGCTCGCGGCGGTCGCGGTGGCCTTCGTGCTGTCGCGGCGGCTCGCCGCACCGCTGCTGATCCTCGCCGAGGGCACGCAGGCGGTCGCGCAGGGCGACTTCAGCCCGCGCCAGGCGCTGCCGGCGCGCGACGAGCTGGGGGTGCTGACGCAGTCCTTCAACCGCATGACGCGCCAGCTGGTGGAGGCGCGCGATCTCGCCGAGCGCAACCGGGCCGCGGTCGAGTCGTCGCGTGCCTATCTCGAGAGCGTGCTGGCGAACCTGTCGACCGGGGTGCTGGCCTTCGCCGTCGACGGCAAGCTGCGCGCGGCCAACGCCGGCGCGATGGCGATCCTGCAGGACGAGCTGGAGGGCTACGAGGAGCTCACGCTGGCGCAGTGGCCCAAGCATCACGGCTTCCGCGACGCGCTGGTGCGCGGGTTCGCCGACAACGCCGGCGACTGGCACGAGGAGCTCGAGCTGGTGTCGCAGGAAGGCGCGACGCAGACGCTGCTGATCCACGGCGCGCGTCTGCCGCAGGCTTCGGGCGGCGGCCTGGTGGTGGTGTTCGACGACATTTCGCGCCTGATCGCGGCGCAGCGCACCGCCGCGTGGGCGGAGGTGGCGCGCCGGCTCGCGCACGAGATCAAGAATCCCCTTACGCCGATCCAGCTCTCGGCCGAGCGGCTCGCGTACAAGCTCGCCGACCGGCTCGACGACGAGGGCCGCGAGGTGCTGGAGCGGGGGACGCGCACGATCGTGAACCAGGTCGAGGCGATGAAAAACATGGTGAACGATTTCCGGGATTATGCGAAGCTCCCCAGTCCGGTGCTCGGTCGCCTCGACCTCAATGCGCTGGTCGGCGAGGTGCTGAACCTGTACGAGAGTTCGCCGGTGATGATCCGCGCCGAGCTCGGCCGCAACCTGCCGCCGGTAGCCGGCGACGCGAGCCAGATGCGGCAGGTGATCCACAACCTGCTGCAGAACGCGGAGGATGCGCTGGCCGGGCAGGAAGACGGCGTGGTCACGCTGACGACGCGTGTCGAGGGCGACCGCGTGGCGCTGCAGCTGCGCGACAACGGGCCGGGCTTTCCGGCGCCGGTGCTGACGCGCGCATTCGAGCCGTATTTCACGACCAAGAGCCGCGGTACGGGCCTGGGTCTGGCGATGGTCAAGAAGATCATCGACGAACATGGTGGCGAGGTTCGCCTGCTGAACGGCGAAACCGGCGGCGCCGAGGTGCGCATCCGGCTGCGCCTCGCTTCCGCGGAAATGTGATTAGTGACAGATGGCAAACATACTTATCGTTGACGACGAAGTCGGTATCCGCGAACTCCTGTCGGAGATCCTGCGCGACGAGGGGCACGACGTGGTGCTGGCGGAGAACGCGGCCGCCGCGCGCGCGGTGCGCAATGCGCGGCGCCCGGACCTGGTGCTGCTGGACATCTGGATGCCCGATACCGATGGCATTACGCTGCTGAAGGAGTGGTCGGCCAACGGCCAGCTCAACATGCCGGTGGTGATGATGTCGGGACACGGCACGATCGACACCGCGGTCGAGGCGACGCGCATCGGCGCGATCGACTACCTGGAGAAGCCGATCGGCCTGCAGAAGCTGCTGTCTGCGGTGAAGCGCGGCCTGCAGCGTCCGGCCGCCCCCGGTGCGCCGGCGCCGCTGACGCTCGCGGCCTTCACGCGCTCGGCGCCGCTGCGCGAGCTGGCGCGGCTGGTGCAGCAGGTGGTGGTCAATTCGCGCGTGCTGCTGTTGCGCGTGGGGCAGGGCAGCATCGCGGAACTCGCCGCGCGCAGCGTGCAGCCGAAGGCGTCGCCGTGGCTGGATCTGGCCGCCGTGTCGGCGGCGCTGGACGTGAACCAGCTGCAGGCCTGCCAGGGTGGCGTGCTGTTCGTCCCGGAGCTGGCGCGCCTGTCGCGCACGCAGCAGAAGAACCTCGCCTTCGCGCTGGAACGGCTGGAGCGCTACGACCTGCATCTGGTGGTGGCGACCGACCATACGCTGGAGTCGTTGGTGCGCGAAGGCTGGGAGGAGGCCCTGGCTGTGCGCCTGTTCGAGGTGAGCCTGGCGCCGCCGTCGCTCGCGGACGTGCGCGACGACTTGCCGGAGATCGGCGCGCAACTCCTGCTGCATCTGGTGGAGGCCGGCGAGGTGCCGCGCCGCCACTTCTCGACTGCGGCGCTGAATGCGCTGCGCGCCCAGCCCTGGCCGGGCGGCTATGCGGAACTGCGTGCGGCGGTGAAGTCGCTGGCGCTGGGGACGCTGGACGAGGAGATCGCGCTGACCGACGTGCGCAAGCTGCTGATCCCCGCCACCGAGGGCGCGGTCGCGGTGTCGCTCGACCAGCCGCTGCGCGAGGCGCGCGAGGCCTTCGAGCGCCTGTACTTCGAGCACCACCTGCGCCTCGAGGGCAGCAACATGACGCGCCTGGCGGAGAAGAGCGGGCTCGAGCGCACGCACCTGTACCGCAAGCTCAAGCAGCTGGGCCTGCACGGCAGCCGGCGCAGCGAGGAAAGCTGAGCGCGCCGCCGGGCATTTGACGCGCCCATGCAACAGTCGCGCTGTGCGGGCCGGGTGCTCGCGTAGAATCGGGCTTCCATAATGTTCGGGGTGACTCACCGGTGAAGATCATCATCCTGGGGGCGGGCCAGGTCGGCGCGTCGGTGGCGGAAAACCTCGTTTCCGAGGCCAACGACATCACCCTGATCGACACCAGTGCCGAGCAGCTCGAGGTGCTGCGCGACCGCCTCGAATTGCGCACGGTGATCGGCAATGCGGCCTCGCCCACGGTGCTGCGCGAGGCCGGCGCGGACGACGCCGACCTGCTGATCGCGGTGACGCAGTCGGACCAGACCAACCTGTGCGCGTGTCGCGTTGCGAAGACCCTGTTCAACCTGCCGACGCGGGTGGCGCGCCTGCGTTCGAGCGACTTCGTCGATCACCCGGAACTGCTCGACGACGACAACTTCGCGGTCGATTTCTCGATCTGCCCGGAGCAGGTCGTCACCGACTACATCAAGCGCCTGGTGGCCTTTCCGGAGGCGCTGCAGGTCATGGAGTTCGCCGGCGGGGTGCTGAGCCTGATCTGCGTGCGCGCGTTCGAGGGCGGGCCGCTGGTGGGCCATCCGCTGAAGGCGCTGCGCTATCACATGCCCAACGTCGAGGTGCGCATCGCGGCGATCTACCGCGGCGACGGCGAGGCGATCATCCCCGAGGGCGACACCATGATCCTGCCCGGCGACGAGGTGTTCTGCCTCGCCGCGTCGGTGCATATCCGCCAGGTGATGCGCGAGATCCGGCGCGAGGACCGGCCAATCCGCCGCATCATCATCGCCGGCGGCGGCAACATCGGCCTGCGCCTGGCGCGTGCCATCGAGGACGACCACAACGTCAAGGTCATCGAGCTCGACCGCCGCCGCGCGGACGTCCTCGCGAGCCAGCTGCATCGGGCGCTGGTGCTGCGCGGCGACTCGACCGACGAGAAGCTGCTCGAGAACGAGGGCATCGACGAGGCCGACATGTTCCTCGCGCTGACCAACGACGACGAGGACAACATCATGTCCGCGTCGCTCGCCAAGCGCATGGGGGCGCACCGCACGCTGGCGCTGATCAACCGCAGGAGCTACGTCGATCTGGTGCAGGGGGGGCCGATCGACATCGCCATCTCGCCCGCCCAGACCTCGATCGGCTCGCTGCTGCAGCACGTGCGCCAGGGCGACGTCGTGGCGGTGCATAGCCTGCGACGCGGCGCGGCCGAGGCGCTGGAGATCATCGCGCACGGCACGCGCAAGGAATCCAAGGTGGTCGGCCGCACGATTGCGGAGATCGCACTGCCCAAGGGCGCGACCATCGGCGCGATCGTGCGCGACGAGATGCGGCCCGACGGCAAGGTCGCGCGCCGCCTGGTGGTGATGCCGCACCATGACACGGTGGTCGACAGCGGCGACCATGTGATCGTGTTCTGTACGCACAAGAAGCTCGTGCGCCAGGTGGAGAAGCTGTTCCAGGTGGGCTTTGGCTTCCTATGAGATGGCGCGCGGATTCCCACCCGGTGCTCAACGCACTGGGCCTGATCGTGATGCTGTTCGCGGGGCTGATGCTCTTTCCGCTCGCGGTGTCGTGGTTCACCGGTGACGGCGCCACCGTCGCCTTCGACCACGCGGTACTCATCACCTTCGCCGCGGGCCTGCTGATGTGGCTACCCACGCGCGGGCGCAGGCGCGACCTGCACACGCGCGATGGTTTCCTGCTGGTGGCGCTGACCTGGATCGTGATGCCGGTGTTCGGCGCGCTGCCGCTGCTCGACTTCATCCCCGACCTGTCGGTGACCGATGCGTACTTCGAGGCGGTGTCGGGGCTCACGGCGACCGGCGGCACGGTGCTGGTGGGACTGGAGCACCTGCCGGTGTCGATCAACCTGTGGCGCACCTTCATGCACTGGATCGGCGGCATGGGCGTCATCGTGCTGGTGGTGGCGATCCTGCCGCTGCTGGGCATCGGCGGGCGGCAGCTGATGAAGGTCGAGGTGCCGACGCCGATGAAGGAGCAGAGCCTGACGCCGCGGATCGCCGAGACCGCGAAGGGCCTGTGGCTGACCTATTCGCTGCTCACCGTGGCCTGCGCGGCGAGCCTGTGGCTGGCCGGGCTGGACGGCTGGGAGGCGATCATCCACACCTTCAGCGTCGTCGGGCTGGGGGGGTTTTCGAGCAAGGATGCGTCGCTCGGGCATTTCAACAGCGTGCCGGTGGACGTGATCGTGATCGTGTTCGCGCTGCTCTCGGGCCTCAACTTCGCGACCCACTACCTCGCCTTCGCGCGCCGCAGCGTCAGGCCCTACCTCGCCGACCCCGAGCTGCCCTTCTATTTCGCGACGCTCGCGCTGAGCATTACCGTGCTCACCGCCTACCTCATGCAGTTCGATGCGCACGAGGACCTGCTCAGCACGCTGCGCTACGTCGCCTTCCACGTCGTGTCGATCTCCACCTCGCTCGGCCTGGCGACCTACGACTACACGCTGTGGCCGATGTTCGCGCAGATCTGGGTGCTGTTCCTCGGCAGCTTCATCGCCTGCTCCGGGTCGGCCGGCGGCGGCATCAAGATGATGCGCGCGATGATCCTGTACAAGCAGGTGTTCCGCGAGATCGTGCGCTCGCTGCACCCGCAGGCGGTGCATCCGGTGCGCATCCGGCGCCAGCCGGTGTCGGACGACATCCTGCATGCGGTGCTGGGCTTCAGCTTCATGTACATGGTGAC
This sequence comes from Aromatoleum evansii, assembly GCF_012910805.1. Classification (GTDB taxonomy): domain Bacteria; phylum Pseudomonadota; class Gammaproteobacteria; order Burkholderiales; family Rhodocyclaceae; genus Aromatoleum; species Aromatoleum evansii. The sequence continues at coordinate 4,649 of NZ_WTVK01000073.1, read as the reverse complement.
CATCGTGTCGCTGACCCTGCTGCTCACCGCGACCGGGCTGGACATCATCACCGCCTTCTCGGGGGTGGTCGCCTGCCTCAACAACACCGGCCCGGGCCTCGGCGCCCTCGGCCCGGCGTCGAACTACCAGGGGCTGACGGACTTCCAGACCTGGGTGCTGGCCTTCACGATGATCCTTGGTCGCCTGGAGATCTTCACGCTGCTGGTGGTGATGACGCCGGTGTTCTGGCGGCGTTGAGTCCCGCGCCCCGCACGGTCTTGGTGCACGCGATCGCCGTGTTGCGCCATCTCGGGGCGTGGCGTGCGCGCACGTGGCCGCACGCAACCCCCTTCAGTCTCAATAATACATGAAAATCAGTTACTTAACAAGTGTGGCACATCCATTGCGATAGGGCGGCAGAAGCCGCTGTCCTTGCATGCTCGGTCTCCTGTCTTCCTCTCCGCGCGGGGTGGGGATCTCCGGGACGGACCTGACGCTTGCCTTGCGCCAGCGCGACGAACAACAGGCTGGAGGATGGAGGAGACAAAAGGGGCCCGCTCGACGGGCTCCGGGGCGGGAGACCGCCTGCCGCAGAGGCGAACCATCACTCCTCGTGTCACCTTTCGGGGCCGGTCCCGGCCGGCCCCGCATTTTTTCCGGATTCGTGATCGCAGGACGCACGGTAGCCGTTTCCTGTCGCCGTCCTGCCAATGCCTTTCTACAAACACAGGGCCGACGCTCAGACAGTCCTCGCCGCTCCGGGAACATCCCCTATGTCCGGCTTGCACCGGGGTTCAACGGCGTTTCTCCGGGTCGGGCGCAGCGGCTGCGGGTGGAGCCGCAGTGTGGACGGCTGCAAAGCCTGGACCACCCCGCTGCGGCCACCCTCGAGTGTGTGCGACTGTCCCGGCCGCAGCACGAGATCCCCGCTTCGGCCGTGCTCCGTGACCCACAGCAGGCCGCTGACGCAATGCAGGCGGGTGATGCGTCCTTCGGGCAGTTCGACAAATTCGCGGCGCGCGACTGTCACGAGACTAGAATCGGTTTCCGTACGCATGCTCGCCTCCGTGTAGGGGTGATGGGGCCCGGGTGCCGCGTCGCGGCCTCGATGCAGGGCAGTGTGCGTCCCCGGACTTCGTGACGACAGGGGCGGAAATGACAATTACCGGGCCGAATCGGACAACTGGCTGCAAGACCGTCGCGCTGCTCGCCTACGACGGCTGCCAGGGCTCGGCGATCGCGTCGCTGATCGAAGTCCTGGATATCGCCAACCTCTACGGCGCACGCGGCGACCCGCGTGCCGAACCGTTGTTCCGCTGGGGCGTCGTGTCGCCCGACGGGCGCGCGCCGGTCGCGATGGGCGGGCTGGACATCGCCGTCGGCGGTTCGCCGGCGAGCGTCCCCGCGCCGGACCTGGTCTTCATTCCCGGCCTGCATTTCACCGGCGACGTCGCCCATTTCATGCAGCAGATCGCCTCGCTGGCGCAGGACTGCGGCGCCTGGCTGCGCGCCCAGCACGAGGGCGGCCGCGTTGTCGCCGTGAGCTGCGCCGGCGCCTTCGTGCTGGCCGAGTCCGGGCTGCTCGACGGCCGCAAGGCCACGACGAGCTGGTGGCTCGGCAAGCTCTTTCGCGCCCGCTATCCGCGTGTCGATTTCCGCGAGGGCGAGCTCGTCACGCAAGACGGTCGCATCCTGTCCTCGGGCGCCTTCACCGCCTGCCTGGACCTCGCGCTGCGCATCGTCGAGCATTTCGGCGGCCCCGCGCTCGCGCTGTCCTGCGCCAAGGTCCTGCTCATCCATGCCAAGCGCGACTCGCAGTTTCCCTACATGACGCTGCAGGCGCGCGTCGCGCATCAGGACGAACTCGTGCTGCGTGCGGAGAGCCATATCCGTTCGCATGTCCGCGAGACGCTCTCGGTGGAGCAGCTGGCCGCCGAGCTGGCCACCACGCCGCGCACGTTGAATCGGCGCTTCCGCGAGGTGCTGGGCTGCTCGCCGAAGCAGTACATCCAGGACCTGCGCGTGGAAGGCGCGAAGCGCCTGCTCGAATCGACCGACCTCGACTTCGGCGAGATCGTCGAGCGCGTCGGTTACGTCGACCCGCGCTCGTTCCGACGGATCTTCGAGCGGGCGACCAAGGTCTCGCCCAGTCTGTACCGGCGCATGTTCTCCATTTCGCAGGGCTGAGCCTCCCGCTGACGGCGAAAGAAAGCAGACTGAAAGCGACTTTGAGTTGAATGCCCTCCACCCGGGCCGCGCTGGAGCGGCCGGGATCGGAAACATCCGACTCACCGGAGGAGCACAATGCACAAGAAAATCATCGCCGCGGCCGTTGCGGCGGCCGTCGCCATGCCGTTCGCCGCGCTGGCCCAATCCGCGCCTGCCAATGTCACAATCTACGGGCTGCTGGACCTGAACCTCGCGCGCGAATCGGCGGGCGACAAGAAGCGCGTCGGCGTCGACCACGGCGAGCTGAACGGCTCGCGCCTGGGATTCCGGGGCAGCGAATCCCTGGGCGGCGACCTGAAGGCCATCTTCACGCTGGAGAGCGGCTTCGATCCCTCGACCGGCACCGCCGAGCAGGGCGGCCGCCTGTTCGGGCGCCAGTCCTTCGTCGGCCTGGAGAGCGCCACCTGGGGCCGGCTGACCCTGGGCCGCCAGTACTCGCCGGCCTTCGTCGCGATCGACCCCTTCGACGCGACCGGTGCAGCGGATCGCAGCCCGGGCCTGCTCGTGCGCAAGACGGGCGGCATCAAGCCGGCCTATGAGACGCGCTTCGACAACATGGTGAAGTACCGTTCGCCGAGCTTCGCCGGCCTGGAGTTCGACCTCGGCTACTGGCTGGGCGAGAAGAGCGGCAACGGCGACGCGATGAAGGAAGGCAACGGCCACGGCATCACGGCGCTGTACAAGAACGGTCCGCTGTCGGCCTCGCTTGTCACGCAGAGCGTGTATCGCGATGCGACCGGCGGGCGCGTGCGCACCAGCGGCGGCGGCCTCGCCTACGACTTCGGCGTCGTGAAACCCTACCTCGCCTACACCGAGGACAAGGAAAGCGGCTCGATCGGCAGTGGCAAGGCGCGCACCTTCGACATCGGCGCCGAGATCCGCGTCACCGGCACCGACACCATCGCGCTCAGCTACGCGAAACGCGACGAGCGCAACGACGTCGCCGCCGAGGATGCGCACGGCTGGTCGGCGTACTACATGCACGACCTGTCGAAGCGCACGACCCTGTATGCGGCGTACTCGCAGCTCAGCAACAAGGATGACGCGAACTACGCGCTCGGCAACCTCACGCCGGACGCGGGCGACGATCCGCGCGTCGTGATGGCAGGCATCCGCCACAAGTTCTGAGCGCGCACACCCTCTCCTCTTCGCGCGTGCCCCGCGCGTGTTTTCCCCCGGTATCGCGGTGCGTGGTGCCGGGGGTTTTTCGTTCTGTCCGGAGGGCGGGCTTTGCACAGCCAGCCCGCTCGGTCGGCGCAAAGCGATGCTTCGCGAAACCCCGTCCTCGCCCCCTTGAAGGGGAGGGAGATCCATCGTGGCCGGATCCGGGCTTCAGCGTTCCGCGCTTGCCCGTCGCGTCGCCCAGCGTTCGAACACACGACACGCCGCCGGGGCGCTGAGGCTCAGCACGATCACGCGCAGCACGTGGGCGGCCGTGACGAGCGGGACGCCCAGGTGCAGGACCTGGGCCGTGATGCTCATCTCGGTGACGCCGCCGGGCGCGGCCGCGAGCACGACGGTCGCGAGCGGCACCTGCAGCGCCCAGGACAGCACGCCGGCGAGGATCGCCAGCGTCGTCATGCACAGGCCGGTGCTGGCCGTCGCGGCGAGGATGAAGCGCGGCGCGCTGCGCACGAACTCGGGCGAGAAGCGCGTTGCGAGCGACACCCCGATCAGGAGCTGGCCGGCGTTCACGAGCCAGCGCGGCAGCGCCGACAGCGGCAGCGCCAATGCGCTCGCCACGGCGACGCCGCCCAGCGCGCCGAGGATCCATGCGTTGGGCAAGCGCGCGAGGCGCAGCGCCGCCACCCCCGCGAGCGAGGTGGCGAGAAGCAGCGGCAGATGCATCCACTCCACCTTCGCGGCCGCCGGTGTCCATTGGTCGCTGCCGTGCGCGCCGGCCTGCACGATCACGAAGGGCACGACCGCGACGACCAGCATCATGCGCAGCGCGTGCGCGGTGGCGACGCGCTCGGCCGACGCGCCGCGCCGTTCCGCGAGCGTCGCCATCTCGGAGGCACCGCCGGGCAGTGCGCAGAAGAAGGCCGTCGCCGCATCGACGCCGGTGAGCCGGCGCAGCAGCAACGCGCACAGCATGCCGACCGGGACCGCGCTGAATGCGATCGCCGCAATCAGCGGCGCGTTGAGGCTGAGCTGCGCCACCACCGGCGCCGTGAAACTGAGGCCCAGGGTCGTGCCGATCACCCATTGCCCGGCATGGCGCGCAGGGCGCGGGGCGACGAGTTCCAGTCCGGCGAGGCGCAGCGCGGCGACCGCGAACAGCGGGCCGATCATCCACGGCAGCGGCAGCTTCACGACCGCGGCGGCGAAGCCGGCGGCGGTGGCGAGGGCGAGGGTCAGGAGCGGCGCGGCAAAACGGGGCCGCGCGCCGTCGGAACGGGGCGTCGTCATCGGCGGGGGGGCTGTCGCTTATACAAAT
>NZ_WTVK01000072.1 GCF_012910805.1 Aromatoleum evansii | reverse complement strand
GGTGGCGGGCGCGGGAGGGGCCGGAGGCGTCGGCGCGGCGGTTTCACGTACCGGTTCGGGGGTGGCTTGCGGCGCGGGCGTTTCGCTGCGGATCGCCGTCGGCGCTTCGGTCACCTGTTTCGGTGCCGGCTTCGGCGCGCGCGCCTGCGGACGCGGGGTCGGCTTTGGCGGCGGCTCAACGACGGGCACCGGTGGTGTCGGAGCGACCACCGGCAGAGGCGCGGGCAGTTCGATCAGCGCCACCGAAATGGGACTCTCCGGCACGGCGGCGGGGCGCTGAGCAAAGCGCGCCAGCCCGGCGAGCGCAGCGATATGCACGACCGTCACCAGCACGAGGGTCGCCGCGCGCTCGACGCGCGGAGTGCGGCGGCGCAGACGGGGAGCCTGTTCGGACACGACGGTGTCCGTGGGCGGGGCAAAGCTCAGCGGCCGGCGCCCGGAGGCGCAGCGCGGCGGCGCAAACGAAGCCGAAGGCAGGGCATGGGAGTGGGGCATCGGGGCCATCGGCAGGAACGTGGCGCTGCGTTCAGCGAATCAGCTGATCGATGAGCAGCGCAGCGAACGCAACGTACAGGGCGAGGCGGTGCGCGGCGAAGGCGGGGCCTTGCCGCAGGGAGGGGGCGTTCAATTCGCCCGGGCGCCGGGTATGCATGCTTGCCAGTTCTCCGTTCGATCGTTGGCGCTGGCTCGTTCTGCGGGAGAACTGGCTTGCGGTGATTGTGTGCGCCGGCGCTGCCGGACCGGCGCAAAGGACGGACGTGCGTCAGCTCGCTCCGCCCATCTGCGACTGCAGGTAGTTCTGCAGTCCGACCTTGTCGACGAGCTCGAGCTGAGTCTCCAGGTAATCGATGTGCTCCTCGGTATCCTCGAGGATCTCCTCGAAGATTTCCCGCGACACATAGTCCTTACAGGACTCGCAGTACGCGATCGCCTCGATCAGCTCCGCGCGTCCGCCCTGCTCGAGCTTGAGGTCGCCCTGCAGGCATTCCGGCACGTTCTCGCCGATCATCAGCTTGTTGAGGGTTTGCAGGTTGGGCAGCCCCTCGAGGAACAGCACGCGCTCGATCAGCTTGTCGGCGTGCTTCATCTCCTCGATCGACTCTTCGTACTCGTGATGGCCGAGTTTTCCAAGGCCCCAGTTCTTGTACATGCGCGCATGCAGGAAGTACTGGTTGATTGCGGTGAGTTCGATGGTCAGCTGCTTGTTGAGGTATTGAATTACTTTCTTGTCGCCTTTCATACGGCCTCCACTGCCATGGAATACGAGGGCGCGAACACGGATCTCGCCGAATTCGCGGTCGTCGTCCGTTCCGCCATCGCAGCACGCAGGCAGTCGCGTGCGCAGGTTGCGCAACGCCCGCATTCACCTGCGACGCCAAGCCGGGTCCGCAGCTCGCGCAAGGTCGAGACGCCTTCGCTGACTGCCTCGCCGATATGGCGTTCGGTCACTGCGTTGCAGATGCAGACATACATAGTCTAGCCTCGTTGTTCCGTTTGTCGTGGTGGTGGATGCCGATTACTTCGTAAGGATCAATTTGCCCGCACGTGTCGCACGCAGCACGTAATGGGTGCCGTCATGGTCGATCGTCACGCAGGCCTGGCCGAGGAGCAGCCGTTCGCTGGGGATCACCTCACCGACGGCCTGGCGTGCCTCGCGGGCGTGCGGCGCGGCTTCCGCGGCGCGGGTAGGGGGGCAATGCGCGTGGTCCTGTGCCTGCATGACGTGATCGATAAAGCAAATGGGAACGATTCGCATTACAACATCCGTCGCTTGCCGGGTCAACTCCCCTGTGTTCTGATCCCCTTCCGCCACGCGCCAACCTGGCGCGTTCCATGCCCCGTTGCCCGTTCCCGGGACGCAAGTCCGCGGCAGACTATGGAGAAACGAGAGATGTCCGATGCCTATGTGATCGAGCCCGCCCCGCGTCCCGCCGTCCCCGTGGCGGGGGGAGGATTGTTCCCCGTGCGGCGCATCTACTGCATCGCACGCAACTATGCGGCGCATGCGCGTGAAATGGGTGGGGATCCGACCCGCGAGGTGCCGTTCTTCTTCACCAAGCCGGCCGATGCCGTCCTGCCAGTGGCCGCGGGCAACTGCGGCGAGTTTCCCTATCCGCCGGCCAGCGCCGACGTTCACCACGAGATCGAACTGGTGGTCGCGCTGGGCGCAGGTGGCAGCAAGCTGACGCCCGAAGCGGCGCGCGGCTGCATCTGGGGCTACGCCGTGGGGCTGGACATGACGCGTCGCGACCTGCAGGCGGAAGCGAAGGCGCTCGGCCGGCCGTGGGACAGTGGCAAGGCCTTCGACTGCGCCGCACCGATTTCGCAGATCGTCCCGGCCGCGGGCCGCGTCCTCGGCGCGGGTGAGATCCGTCTCGACATCAACGGCGAAACGCGGCAGCGCGGCGACCTGTCGGACATGATCTGGACGATCCCCGAGATCATCGCCTTCTTCTCGCGCTACTACCGGCTGGAGGCGGGCGACCTGATTTTTACCGGAACACCGGAAGGCGTCGGGCCGGTCGTCGTCGGCGACCGCCTGCACGGCGTCGTCGCCGGTGTCGGCGAGCTTGCGCTCGAGGTCGTTGCGCCGCTCTGAGCAAGAGCCCCGGAGTCGGGGCACCCAGACGGGAGGGTCAGGGCAGGCGCAACAGCACCTTCACTCGCCCGTCCGCGTCGGCGGCGGGCATGTAGCCGATGAGATTGGGCTGCGACGCCAGCCATTGCCGCAACTGGGCCATGCTCTCCGCCTGCTGGGGGGGGAGCGCGCGGCCGGTGAACACCATGCGCGACCAGTGGGCGCGAATCTGGCTCGGGTTCTTGCGGGTGAGCTGCTGGTAGAACTGGTCGCGGATCGAGCCCGGGGGCAGGTCCGCGAGCGTCACGACGCTGCCGTCGGGCAGCGTGTGTGCGCGACCGAGGTAGAACTGTTCGGCCTGATCGAGAGTGAGTTCGGGTAGTGGGCTGCGCGCGCCCGCGACGATGACGACCTGCGCGAGCACACCGGGTGCGATCAGCAGAGAGAAGGCGAGGAAACAGATGCGAAGCATGTGAATCACCGGCGTTCCCTCAGAAGCTAACGTCGAGCGACAGGCTGAAGGTGTTCAGTGTGCGACCGCCGATGGGTGTCTGCGCATCGACGCGCGGTGCATACGAACCCCAAGAGTCATCGTCGGGCCTGGTTTGCGTGACTTCGGCCTTTATCGCAGCGTAGGCGGCGAGCTCCCAGCGTGCGCCCAAGGTGAGGCTGTGCTGGGCGTTGTTGCGCGACACCAGGAACAGGTCCCACAATGCCGCAAGGCGTCCGGGAGGCAGCTTTGCCTCGGCAAACTGTTCGTCCAGCGTCTGGCGTGCCACCACCACGTACGGCATCACCGCGCCGAAGCGCTTGCCCAGGCTGAGGTACCAACCGTGCGCGCTTGCCGCATAGCGGTTGGTCTTGCGCCGCGCGTACTCGCCGACGAGCTGCCAGCTCCCGTCGTCCCACTGCACTCCGACCGAATCGAAGCTCGTGCGGCCATGTGTCCCCGACAGGTCGGCAATCACCCTCCCCTGGCCGGTCCGCAGCAGTATGTTCGAAACCGCGGCAAACAATGCGTCGCCGCGTTCGAGCGTGAAGGTGCCTTCGCCGTGACCCAGATGCAGCGAGAAATCGCCGCGGCTTAGTCCGAGGTTCAGGCCGAGCGCCTCCTTCAGGCGCGCTTTGCCCTGATAAAACGGAATACGTCCGCCACCGTAATAGGGATGGACCTCCATATCGAAGGTGCCGACCCGCGCGTTGTAGATGAAATCGATGCCGTCGAGGTCGTTGAACGGATTGAGCCCGTAGACTTCCACGGGCGGCCGCACCCACGGATTCGCGTAATTCACGTAGAGCGAATCGGACAGCATGAAGAAGGGCACGCGGACGCGGCCGACGCGCACCGACAGGCCGGGTGCGAGCGTCTGCCGGAAGAAGGCGAGCGTGAGTTGCGGGTTCTGGCTCGCGCCGCCGTCCTCACGCACCAGGCCTTGCAACGTGATGTCGTTGTAGGGCGTGAGGCGCAGGCTGCCCTGGATGCCGGCGAGACTGTCCGGACTGAAATCCGGATCCTTCGCTCCCGGGTAATTGACGCCGTAACGCGTGAACCACACGTCCTTGTCGTCAGTGGTGACGGCACCGAGCGTGCCGAATCCCGAGAGTTCGAAGCGCGGCGGGTGGGGCGACACGTCCGTGTCGGCATGTGCGGGTGCGGCGGCAACCGCGGTAAAGATCATCGCGGCGCAGCGGCGCAGCAGCCTCGTCACACTCATGCACTGGCCTCCTGGGCCAACTGTTGGCCGAACAGCAGTTGTTCGACAGCGTCATCGTCAAGCGGGCGGGCGAACAGGTAGCCCTGGCCGTAGTCGCAGCCCATCGCGAGCAGCAGTTCGGCCTGTCGCGTCGTCTCGATGCATTCTGCGACCACGCGCATCCCGAGGTCGTGGGCAAGCTCGATGCTGCGTGCGACGATTGTGCGCAGGCGCTCGTCGTTTTCCAGCGAACGCACGAAAGAGCCGTCGAGTTTCACGAGGTCGCAGGGGATCGTATGCAGGTAGCTCAGCGCCGAGTAGCCCGTGCCGAAGTCGTCGATCAGCACGGACATCCCTGCCGTGCGCAACTTCTGCAGGATCTCGGCGGCGGGCCCTTCCGGCTGGGCGAGCACGCTCTCGGTGACCTCGAAGCGCAGCATGTCCCGCGGTAGTCCGTGACGATCGATCTCGGCGATGATCTCGCCGGCGAGGTCCGGGCGCGCGAACTGCGTCGCCGAGAGATTCACGCTGACCCTGGGTACCGTGGCTCCGCTGCAGGCACGTTCCCGCCATTGGGCGACGCGTTCGCAGGCGCGCGTCAGCACCCGCATATCGAGTTCGTGGATGAGTCCCAGCGTTTCTGCCAGCGGCACGAAGAGGTTGGGCGGCAGCATGCCCCGGACCGGGTGGCGCCAGCGCACCAGCGCCTCGAAACTCGCTATCGATCCGTTGTCGAGGGCAACGATGGGCTGGAAATGCACGCTCAGCTCGTTGCGCGCCAGCGCATCGCGCAGGTCACCCTCGAGCTGCAGGCTTTCCAGCGCCTGCGCGTGCATCGATGCATGGAAGATGGCCACCGAGTCCCCGCCGCGCTGGCGCGTGCGCTGCAGGGCGTTGTCCGCATCGCGCAGCATCGTGTCGCCGTTTTCGCTGTCCTGGTAGTCGCTGCTCAAGGCCATGCCGATGCGGAACTTCGGGTACAGGATCTGGCCGGCGACGCTGGTCGGCTTGGAAAGGCGCTCGCGCAGCGGCTCGGCGAGGCGCAGGGCCTCGGTTGGGTTCTCGATGCCGTTTAGCAGCAACGCGAACTGGTCGCCGCCGACCCGCGCCGCGATGTCGCCGTAGCGCATCGTTTCCTGGAGCATGCGCGCGACGTGGCGCAGCAGCGCATCGCCGGCCTCGTGTCCGAAGCTGTCATTCACCAGTCGGAAGCGCTGCAGGTTGATCGCCAGCACCGCGAAATCCTGCTTGCCGATGCGGCGCTGCTGCCCGAGGGCGCTGCGCACGTGCTCCAGGAACAGGGCGCGGTTCGGCAGACCGGTGAGGCCGTCGTGCAGCGCGTCATACTGCAGGCGAACCTGGGCAAGCTTGTGGTCGTGCACATCGCTGATCGATCCGGCCATGCGCACGGCGCGGTCGTCGCTGCCGCGCACCGCGACCCCCCGCGTCATGACCCAGCGGTAGCTGCCGTCCTGCTGGTGCGCCCGGTATTCGCACTTGAACTGGGTGCTGAAGCCCTTCAGGTGCTCGATCATCTTCGCCCGGTAGCCCGGCGCATCGTCCGGGTGGATGCCAGTGAGGACCTCCTCGGTGCGGTAGTAAAGGCGCCCGGCGGTGAGGCCGGCGATCTCGCAGTAGCGCGGCGAGCAGTAGACCTGCCCCTCGGCGATATTCCAGTCCCACAGGCCGTCGTGTGCCCCCTGGATCGCCAGTTCGTAACGCTGTTCACTGATCTTCAGGCGCTCGGCCGAGTCCTGCAGGTCGCCGATGCGGTCCTGCAGGTTCGCCGCCATCACGTTGAAACGCCGCGCCAGGCGGGCCAGTTCGTCGTGGCCGTTCTCGGGCAGGCGGTGATCCAGCTTGCCCGTAGCGATCGCCTCGCTGCCTGCGAGGAGACGGCTCAGGTTGCGGGTCAGCAGGTAGCCGATGCCCGACAGCAGGCCGAAGGTCAGCAGGATCTCCGCCAGCGCGATTGCCGCGCCCTGCTCGGTGATCGCCTTGCGCGCCGCCGCCAGCACCGACACGGACACGCCGAATTGCAGGATCCCGACCTGGTTGCGCTCGAGCAGTAGCGGCCGTCGCACATGCACTACGCCGCCGCCGGCGGCACCGCGGACGTTGGCGTGGTCGACCTCGGGCAAGGCCTGCGCCTCGGGCAGGCCGGCATTGACGAGCACGCGCCGGTCGGGCGCGACGATGCGCACGTAGATGAGGCCTTCGTCGGCCTCGCTCAGCAGTTCCCCGAGCACGTCCTGCAGGGCGTCGAATTCGCCCATGTCGCCATACGCCACCGCCATCGCGTGCAGCATGGTGGCGTTCTGGTTGACGAGCGTGTTGAGGCTCGCGTTCGTCGCCTGGTTCATCAGGCGGACGCTGTTCGCGAGCAGCAGGGTCAGCAGGACGACCTGCACCACGGTGCTGGCGAGCAGCAGCCGCATGCGGATCGAGCTGAGGCGGAGCGAGAATTTCACGATCGCGGCCGGTCCCGTTTCCTATCGTCGTGCGAGGCGGCGGACACCGGCTGCAGCGTCGATGCGACCCGTGTCCACGAAGGCCTCGACGTTATCGACGATGCGATCCGGGTCGTACAGGTAATTGACCATCACGCCCCACGACTGTCCGAGGCCCTTCTCCGAAGTGTCGGCGAGCCAGTTGAGCCGCTCGACGCGGGCGCCGTTGCCGAGATGGAAGCGGGCGACGGGGTCCAGCGGCAGTTTGTCGCGCTTGGCTTCAAGGAGGTAGGCGGCGGTCGCCTTGAGCAGCGGATCGCGCAATGCGCGGGCGAGCGCCAGGTCGCCGGACCACTCCGCCTTGCCCGCCAGGATGGCGGCGAGGCGGGGGGATTCGGGCCCGTCAATGCCGGCGGCGGCGAGGCGCTTCCAGTCTTCCTCGCCGAAGGCGGCGCGCACTTCCCCAGGATGCTTCTGCGCCCATTTCACCAGGCCAGGGATCGGTGACAACGTCGCAAAGGTCTTCAGGCGCGGAAAATCGCGCTGCAGGTCGTCGACCACGCGCTTGAGCAGGAAATTGCCGAAGGACACGCCGCGCAGCCCGTCCTGGGTGGCGCTGATCGAATAGAAGATGGCGGTATCGGCACGTTCCGTGTCGGCCGCCGGCGCGTTCTCGTCGAGCAGCTTCTGGACGTTGTCGGCGAGGGCGTCGAGCAGTGCGACCTCGACGAAGATCAGCGGCTCCTGGGGCATGCGCGGATGGAAGAAGGCGTAGCAGCGGCGGTCCGAGCCGAGCCGGTTCTTCAGGTCCTTCCATGAGCGGATCTCGTGCACGGCCTCATACTGGACGATCTTCTCCAGCAGCGCCGCGGGCGAGTTCCACGTGACCCGTGCGAGCTCGAGGAAGCCGACGTCGAACCACGCGGTGAGTCGCGCCTCGAGTTCGCGGTCGAGCGACTTGAGTTCCTTGTCGTCATCGAGGAAGCGCAACAGGTCGGCGCGCAGGTCCACGAGAAACTTCACGCCCTGCGGAATCGCATTGAACTGGGTCAGGATGCGGATGCGCGACGAGCGCATCGCGGCGCGCAGCTGGGCTTCGGCATCCCACTGCTTCGGCGTGCCGACGGCGGCCTGGTAGGCCTCGTGCGCCTTGGCGATGCGTGCCGGCTCGGGGCCGAACTCGAGTGCGATGATGCGCAGGAAGGCATGCCGGCCGGCGTCGTCGAGCTTCAGGTAGGTATCGGCCAGGCGTGCCGCGCGGATGCGCGTCGAGACTTCGCCGCCCCGGTTCTCCGCACATTCGTGCAGCTGGCGGCGGATCCGGTCCAGCTGCTTCTCGGTCGGCTCGCCGTTGCGCCCGGTTGCGCCGGCGACGATTTCGCGGACTTTCGAAAGACTGCGCGATACCAATCCGGGTGCCATCTGCACTCTCCTTTGCGTCATCGTGCCAGAAATGAGCATGTCATCATGCGAACTTTCGCACGAAGCGGGTTTCACAAACATGCCGTCCGGTTATTTTCCTGCGCCCGTCTGCGCGGGCGTCGAGCACCTCTCAGCGGGCGCCGGCCCCTTTCTCGCGACTCGCCGCGAGCAGCCACGCACCGGCGGCAAACATCGGCACGCACAGCCATTGGGCCGTCGACAGCCCCATGGAGAGAATGCCGAAAATCCCGGGGTCCGGGGTACGGAAGAATTCCGCCGTGAAGCGCAATACCGCGTATCCGAGCAGGAACACCGCCGACACCGCCCGTGCGGGGCGGGGCTTGGCCGCATACAGCCACAGCAGCACGAACAGCAGCAGGCCCTCGCCGGCCGCCTGGTACAGCTGCGACGGATGGCGCGGCAGGTTGTCGACCCACGGGTAGATCATTGCCCAGGGCAGGTCGCCGTCCACCGGCCGACCCCACAGCTCGCCATTGATGAAGTTGCCGATGCGCCCGGCGGCGAGGCCGGTCGGCACGAGCGGCGCGATGAAATCCGTGACGTTCCAGAACCCCTTACCTGTGCGCCTGCCATACAGCCACATCGCCACCAGCACGCCGAGAAAGCCGCCGTGGAAGCTCATGCCGCCCTTCCAGACGGCGAGGATCTCGGCCGGATGGGCGAGATAGTATGCGGGCTGGAAGAACAGCACCTCGCCCAGGCGCCCGCCGATCACGACCCCCAGCATGCCGTACATCAGCAGGTCGTCTATCTGCTGCGGCATCCAGCCAGTTTCCGGGCGCCGACGCGCGTGGACGCGTCCGAGCAGCATGAACAGCACGAACGCGACGAGATACATCAGGCCGTACCAGCGCACGGAAAGCGGACCGAGCGATAGTGCGACGGGGTCGAACTGCGGATGGATCAGCATCTTCTCCACACGCTCCGGATCAGTCGAACTGGGCGCGGAAGGTGTCGAACTCGCTGCGCAGCCGGTCGAGCTCCTCGCGCAGGCGCCGCACCTCGTCCTCCAGTTCGCTCGTGCGTCCGCGCGCAGCCCCGCCCGTCGGCGCACCCGCGAGCGATTCGCCCATCGCCTCGAAGGCCACGCTTCCACCGAGCAGGTGCGCGTAGCGCGTCTCCTTGGTGCCCGGTGCGCGCGGCAGGGCGTCGGCCATCGGCGGGTATTTCTCCGCGAGATGCTCCAGGACCGCCTCGACTGCAGCGATGTCGTCGAAGCGGTGCATGCGTTCGGCACGCTGGCGGATCTCCCCCGCCGTCTGGGCGCCGCGCAGCAGCAGCACGGCGAGGACGGCCTGTTCGGCCGGCGGCAGGGAGTGGCGCAGGCGCACGAGGTGCTCGTACTTCGATACGCGTCCGCTCGCCTGGTCGCGCCGCGATACCAGCTTGCGCGCCATCAGGCTGTCGACCGCGCTCTGCACTTCGCCGTCCGACAGGCTCATCACGGGCTCGCGCCCCGTCAGCTGGTTGCAGCCGGTGACGATGCCGTTCAGCGAGAGGGGATAGGCGTCCGGCGTCACGAAGGCTTTTTCGATCAGCACGCCCAGCACGCGGGTCTCTATCGGATCGAGGTCGAAGCCGTCGGTGGCGGAGTCGGGGGCGCTTTGCTCGGTCATGGTTATCGTTGGTGTCGGGAGCTCGGGTGGGCAATGATAGCCGAGCGCCGTTTGCCTTCGGTTAGAATTCCAAGACTTGCTTCCGCGTGACGCACTGCCGATGCAGCGTGCGCCCGAACCCTGAGCCGAGGACACCATGCCCCAATACCGTTCCCGTACCTCCACCGCCGGCCGCAACATGGCGGGCGCCCGCGCATTGTGGCGCGCCACCGGCATGAAGGACGGCGACTTCGAAAAGCCGATCATCGCCGTCGTCAACAGCTTCACGCAGTTCGTGCCGGGGCACGTGCACCTCAAGGACCTCGGCCAGCTCGTCGCGCGCGAGATCGAAGCCGCGGGCGGCGTCGCCAAGGAGTTCAACACCATCGCCGTCGATGACGGCATCGCGATGGGCCACGGTGGCATGCTGTATTCGCTGCCCTCACGCGAGCTGATCGCCGACAGTGTCGAATACATGGTGAATGCGCACACCGCCGATGCGATGGTGTGCATCTCCAACTGCGACAAGATCACCCCGGGCATGCTGATGGCCGCGCTGCGCCTCAACATCCCTGCGATCTTCGTCTCCGGCGGGCCGATGGAGGCCGGCAAGGTCAAGTGGGAAGCCAAGGTCATCTCGCTCGACCTCGTCGATGCGATGGTCAAGGCCGCCGACAGCCACTGCTCGGACGAAGAGGTCGACGCCGTCGAGCGCTCCGCCTGTCCGACCTGCGGTTCGTGCTCCGGCATGTTCACCGCCAACTCGATGAACTGCCTCACCGAGGCGCTGGGCCTGTCGCTGCCAGGCAACGGCACCGTGCTCGCGACCCACGCCGACCGCGAACAGCTCTTCCGCAAGGCCGGCCGCACCATCGTCGACATGGCGCGCCGCTGGTACGAGCAGGACGACGCGGCGGTCCTGCCGCGCTCGATCGCGAGCTTCAAGGCCTTCGAGAACGCGATCAGCCTCGACGTCGCGATGGGCGGCTCCACGAACACCGTGCTGCACCTGCTGGCCGCCGCCCGCGAGGCGCAGGTCGATTTCACGATGGCCGACATCGATCGCGTCTCGCGCAAAGTGCCCTGCCTGTGCAAGGTCGCGCCCGCGGTGGCCGACGTGCATATCGAGGACGTGCATCGCGCCGGCGGCATCATGGGCATCCTCGGCGAGCTCAACCGCGCCGGGCTGCTGCACGCCGAAGTGCCGACCGTGCATAGCAAGACCCTGGGCGAAGCGATTGCGCGCTGGGACATCATGCAGGCGCACGACAACGCCGTGTTCGAGTTCTACAAGGCTGCGCCGGGCGGCGTGCCGACCCAGGTCGCCTTCTCGCAGAACCGCCGCTGGAACGAGCTCGACATGGACCGCTCCAAGGGCATCATCCGCGACCGCGCCAACGCCTTCACGCAAGACGGCGGCCTCGCCGTGCTGTACGGCAACATTGCCGAGAAGGGCTGCATCGTGAAGACGGCCGGTGTCGACGAGTCGATCTGGAAATTCACCGGCAAGGCGCGCGTGTTCGAGAGCCAGGAAGCCGCGGTCGAAGGCATCCTCGGCGACAAGGTCGGGGCCGGCGACGTCGTGATCATCCGCTACGAAGGGCCCAAGGGCGGCCCCGGCATGCAGGAGATGCTGTACCCGACCAGCTACCTGAAATCCAAGGGGCTGGGCAAGGAGTGTGCGCTCCTCACCGATGGCCGCTTCTCGGGCGGCACCTCGGGCCTGTCGATCGGCCACGCGTCGCCCGAAGCGGCGTGTGGCGGAGCGATCGCCCTCGTGGAAGAGGACGACACGATCGAGATCGACATCCCCAACCGCAGCATCCGCCTCGCGGTGAGCGACGAGGAGCTCGCCCGGCGCCGTGCCGCGATGGAGGCGAAGGGTAGCCAGGCATGGAAGCCGGCCAATCGGCAGCGTGTCGTGTCGGCGGCGCTGCAGGCCTATGCGGCGCTCACGACCAGCGCCGATACCGGCGCCGTGCGCGACGTCACCCAGGTGCAGCGCTGACGCGATGACCCGGCGCGCGGCTGGCGACGGCGGCAGGCACTGACATGTTGGGCTGGCTGAAGCGCCTCTTCGGTAGCGAGCCCGCCCGGCCGGCGTTTTCGCCGGCCATTCCCCCTTCGCCGCGCGAGCCGCAGCTGCCGCCGCCCGCAGTCCCACCCGAGCCTCCGCCCCCGGCGGCCGTGCACGGCGTTCCGCCCGCCATCGACGAGGAACTCCGCAGCGTGGACGCCTCGCTGTCGCTGCTGTGTCGCAGCGAGGTACTCGACCGCGGGCAGAACCTCACCGGCTACGCCTTCGAACTGCGCGAAGACGTCGCCGGGCGCGTCCGCGCCACCGGGCGTCGCGCGCGCGATTTCATGGATGGCCTGCTGGTCGAGCAGATCGACCGCTATGGACACGGTGCGGCGCTGAAGGCCCGCCGGCTGTGCCTGAGGGTGTGGGAGGGATTCCTCGCGCATCCTGCGCTGGCGCGGCTGCAGGGGCTCGATGCGACCCTGCTGGTGCGCCCCGAATTGCCCGTGCGCGCAGCTTCTGCCGAAACGCTGGCGTGCGCCGCCCGCCTGCGCGAGGCCGGGGTGCACATCGTGATCGATCACGGCGAACCCGGGCCGTGGCTCGACAGCGTATTGCCGCAGGCCGATGCGGCGCTGTTCCGCATGGGATTCTGCCTCCCCGAGGACCTCGGTCTTTACATTCGTGCGGTGCGGCAGCGGCGTGCCGATCTGCCCGTGTGGGCCTGGGAGGTGGGCACGCCGGACGAGTTCGAACTCGCGGCCAGGCTCGGCTGCGCGGCGTTCTCCGGCGGATTCGTGACGCGTCGCGAGGACTGGAAGGGAAACTCCCTGTCGCCGCACGGCATGCGCCTTGCGTCCCTGCTGCAGCGCCTGCGCAGCGGCGTCGATACGCAGGAGATCGCCGTCATTCTCAAGCACGACCTCGCGCTGGCGTATCGCCTGCTCCGTTACGTGAATGCCGCCGCGTGGGGGCTGAACCACCACATCAGCTCGGTCGAGCAGGCCATCCTCGTGCTCGGTCAACAGCCGCTGCAGCGCTGGGTGTCGATGATGCTGCTGGGTAGTGCGCGCAGCGCGCCGGGCGCCGCGGTGGTGATGGAGGATGCGCTCGTGCGCGGCCGCATGCTCGAACTCCTGGGCGGGCTGCGCGGCGAACGCGATCCGGCCGCCCAGCTCTTCGTGCTGGGGCTGTTCTCGCTGCTCGACGTCGCGCTGAAGGTGCCGCTGGAGGACGCGATCAGGCCCCTGAAGTTGCCCGATGCGATGCAGGATGCGCTGTTGCACCAGCGCGGGCCGATGGCGCCTTACCTCGAGCTGGTGCTCGCATTCGAGCGCGGCGATGCACAGCGCGTGACGTCGTTTGCCGATGTGTTGGGCATCGATGTCGGCGAACTGAACCGGCTGCAGTTCGAGGCGCTCGACTGGGTGCATTCGGCCGAAGCCTGATCGCATACCTTTTGCCTTGACCGTCCCGCGGTCGGCCTCTACCATCCCGCCGATGGACGCAGAACTGAACAAGCTCGAGAATCAGGTCGAACAGATCGTCGGCCTGCTCGAATCGTGCCGCGCGGAAGGGCGCGAGCTGCGCACGCGCGTCGTGTGCCTGGAGGCGGAAAACCGTGTGCTGGCGGACAAGGTCCGGCTCGCAACGGAAAAGCTCGAAGCCCTGCTCGCGCAGTTGCCGGAATCCTGACATGGCCACCGACACCCTCGACATCTCCCTGCTCGGGAAGACCTATTCCGTCGCCTGCCGGCCGGAGGACCGCGAAGGGCTGATCGCGGCCGTCGCCTTCCTCGAGGAAAAACTCAACAGCCTTGCGGCGCGCACCAATGCGTCCGGCGAGAAGCTGGCTGTCATGACCGCGCTGAATATCGCGCACGAATTTTTGCAGTTTCAGCGCTCCGGCGGGTTTGACATGCAGGCCGCAAAGCGTAGAATCGGTCTCGTGAATGCGCGGCTCGATGGAGTCATCGCGCAGCAGGAAAAGCTTTTCTAACAGGTAGTTAGCGCGGGTTGGCGCGTATGTAAGGTCAATCCCCGCTGTGTCGTCGAAGTCGTAGATTCCTTGGACCAATGTCGAGAGACTTGGTCGCGGACCATGGACACCGCAGGTGTGCACGCCCCTAGCCGGGTGAGCCTGATGCGGAAGGAAAGCGACCTCCCTGAACCCCAGGTTCAGGATGCCGGCGGAGGCGACACTGCGGGGGCCAAACGAGAGAGGCGCGGATTTCGATCCGCGCCTCTTTTTTGCTTTTGTTTGTCGAGCAGTGCCCTGCGACAATCCTGTCCTGAGCGAAGTCGAAGGGTTCAGGGCGAACAGGCTTGTTTCAGTGCCGGCTTGTTCAGGGGCCGGGACGCCGCGGAGCGGATTCCGCGCAGCTTGTGAAAGGGAACTAATGGAATTCGATGTGTGGTGGCTGAGCTACCTCGCGCTGGGCGCCTTCGTGGGATTCTTCGCCGGCCTGCTGGGGGTGGGCGGCGGGGGCATCATGGTGCCGGTCCTGGCTTCGCTGTTCGTCGCGCAGGGGATGCCGCGGGACAATGTCGTGCATCTGGCGCTCGGCACCTCGATGGCGGCGATCGTGATGACCTCCATCGCCAGCCTGCGCGCGCACCACAGGCACGGCGCGGTGCGCTGGGACATCGTGCGCTTCATCGCGCCGGGGATCCTCGCCGGCACCTTCGCGGCGACCTTCGTCGCCTCGCGGATCGAGTCCAAGCCGCTGGCGATCTTCTTTGCCTGCTTCATGGCCTACGTGTCGTTGCAGATGCTCGCCAACGTCAAGCCCAAGCCCTCGCGCGAGCTGCCGGGGCCGGTCGGGATGAGCGCGGTGGGGGCCGGCATCGGCGGAATTTCCGCGCTGGTGGCGATCGGCGGCGGTTCCCTGTCGGTGCCCTTCATGACCTGGTGCAACGTGAAGGTGCATCACGCGATCGGCACCTCGGCGGCAATCGGTCTCCCGATTGCGCTGGCGGGCACGGTCGGCTATCTGGTAAACGGCTGGGGCAGCACGGGAATGCCCGCATACAGCCTCGGTTTCATCTACCTTCCGGCGCTGGTGCTGATCAGCGTCGTGAGCACCTGGACCGCGCCGCTGGGCGCACGGCTCGCGCACCGGCTGCCGGTCGCGGTGTTGAAGAAGATCTTCGCCGGCGTGCTGATGCTGCTGTCGGCGAAGATGTTGCACGCGCTGTTCTTCTGAACGGCGACGTGGAAACCATGGAGCGGATGCAATGAGCTGGAACATGTGGCTGGCGTTTCTTGCCGCGGCGGTCGTGATCGCCGTGTCGCCGGGACCCGGCGCGGTGCTGAGCATGGCGACGGGCCTGCGTCACGGTTATGCGGTGGCGTTGCGCGCGATCCTGGGGCTGCAGACGGCGCTGCTGATCCAGCTTGCGATCGTCGTGCTCGGCCTCGGGGCGGTGCTGGCGGCGTCGGCGACGGCCTTCCTGGCGGTCAAGATCGCCGGGGCTGCCTACCTGATCTGGCTGGGCGTGCGCAAATGGCGCGCGCCGGCGGAGCTGCTCGACGACGGCGCCGAGGCGCGCGAGGCCCGCGGCATGTTCCTGCAGGGGCTGCTCGTGAATCTCACCAACCCCAAGGCAATCGTCTTCATGGTCGCGCTGGTGCCGCAGTTCATCGATCCGCAGC
This sequence comes from Aromatoleum evansii, assembly GCF_012910805.1. Classification (GTDB taxonomy): domain Bacteria; phylum Pseudomonadota; class Gammaproteobacteria; order Burkholderiales; family Rhodocyclaceae; genus Aromatoleum; species Aromatoleum evansii. The sequence continues at coordinate 6,368 of NZ_WTVK01000072.1, read as the reverse complement.
TGCCGCAGTGGCCGCAGTTCTTCATCATCGCGGCGACGATGGTCGGCACCGACATGGTGGTGATGTCCTGCTATGCGCTGCTCGCCGGACGCTGCCGGCGCTGGCTGAGCAGCCCGCGCATGATGAAGGCGCAGAACCGCGTGTTCGGCGGGATGTTCGTTGCGGCGGGTTCGCTGCTCGCCGCATCGTCGCGCTGAGCACTAGCCTGATTACCTGCTGCCGGGAGTCATCCCGTCCAGCAGCGTGCGCAGGTTGTGGCGCATCATCGCCACGTAGGTCGGCGCCGGTCCGTCGGCTGCCGACAGCGCATCCGAGTACAGCGTTCCGCCGAGGCGCGCGCCGCTCTCCTTGCGGATGCGCTCGATCAGTCGCGGGTCGCTGACGCTCTCGACGAAGACGGCGGGCACCTTCTCGCGCCGGAGCTGGCGGATGAGCTGGGCGACGCCGGCCGCCGAGGGTTCCGACTGGTTGCTGATGCCCGCCGGGGCGAGGAAGCGTACGCCGTAGGCGTGGGCGAAGTAGCCGAAGGCATCGTGGGCGCTGACGACCTTGCGCCGCTCGGCGGGGACCGCGAAAAGGGCGCTGCGGATTTCCGCATCCAGCGCCTTCAGTTCCGCCGCATAGCGGATGGCGTTGTCCCGGTAAGCCTTGGCGTTGGGTGGGTCGGCCTGTGCGAGGGCGTCGGCAATGTTGGCGACATAGCGCTGCGCACGCGCGACATCCTGCCATGCATGGGGATCGACGGCGTCCTGGTGGGACCCCTTGCCGTGACCGTGCGCGTCGTCGTGCCCGTCGTCGGCTGCGATGGGCTCCACGCCCTGGCTGGCGACGAGGAGGGGGCCCTTGTAGCCGGCGGTCTGGGCGAGCCGTTCGAGCCAGGGGTCGAAGCCGAGGCCGCTGACGACCACCAGTTGCGCGGCGCCGATGCGGCGGGCGTCGGAGGGGCGTGGCTGGAAGTTGTGCGCGTCCTGGTCCGCAGCGACGAGCGTCGTGACCTTGACCCGATCTCCTCCGACCTGGCGGATGAAATCGCCGACGATGCTGAAGCTCGTGACCACCTCGAGGGGGGCTGCCTGGGCGGGGAGGGCTGCGATGCCGAACAGTACGAGGAGTGACGCAACGAGGGGGACAAGCAGGCGCTGCAGGAGGTGGCGCATGGGCGGCGTGCGGAAGGTCAGGATTCGAGGTGGGGGCGGCGGTCGAGGCGTGCGCCCAGCATGCCGCCGGGGGCGAGGATGAGCGAAATCACGTACACGATGCCGGTCACGAGGATAATGGCCGGGCCGGCCGGTACGTCGGCGTGAAAGGAGGCGAGTAGCCCGCCGATGCCGCTGGCGAAGGCGATGACGACGGCGAGGCCGAGCATCGTGGGCAGGCGCTTGACCCACAGGCGCGCCGCGGCCGAAGGCAGGATCATGATGCCGACCGCCATCAACGTGCCCAGCGCGTGGAAACCGGCGACGAGGTTCAGCACCACGAGCACGAGGAAGCCGTAGTGCGCGATCGGGCTGGCTGCGCTGACGCCGCGCAGGAAGGCGGCATCGAAGCATTCGAGCACCAGCGGGCGGTACAGCAGCGCGAGCGCGACGAGGGTCGTCGTGGTGATCGCGCTGATGAGCAGCAGCGAGGCGTCGTCGAGCGCCAGCACCGAGCCGAACAGCACGTGCAGCAGGTCGAGGTTGCGTCCGCGCAGCGACACGATCATCACGCCGGTGGCGATGGATAGCAGGTAGAAGGCGGCGAGGCTGGCGTCCTCCTTCAGGATAGAGGAGCGCGCGACAAGTCCCGCCGCGAGCGCGACGACGATGCCGGCGATGATGCCGCCGACCGTCATCGCCCCCAGCGACAGGCCGAAGGCGAGGTAGCCGAGCGCCGCGCCGGGCAGGATCGCGTGCGCCATCGCGTCGCCCATCAGGCTCATGCGCCGCAGCAGCAGGAACACGCCGACGGGCGTCGCGCCCAGTGCGAGCGCGAGGCAGCCCGCGAGCGCGCGGCGCATGAATTCGAAATCGGCGAAGGGGCTGAACAGGATTTCCGCGATCATGCGGCCTCCGCTTCCGGGCGGTGGCACACCGGAGCGGTGGCGTCGAACTCGCCGGCGAGGCGGCGAGCGGTGGCGAGGCGTTCGGGGGTGAGGATCTCGCCGGTCGGGCCGAAGCCGAGGCATTCGCGCGCCAGCAGCAGGGTTTCGGGGAAGTGCTGCCGCACCAGCGTGAGATCATGCAGGACGGCGAGGATGGTCCGCCCTTCGGAATGCCACTGCAGGATCAGCGCGATGAGATCCTCGATCGTGCGTGCGTCGATGGCGTTGAAGGGCTCGTCGAGCAGCAGGAGGTTGGCGTCCTGCAGCATCATCCGCGCAAAGCGTGCGCGCTGCAGCTGGCCGCCCGACAGCGTGCCGATCTGCCGCGCCTCGAAGCCGGACAGCCCCACCGCGGCGAGCGCTGCGCGTACGCGTTCCGCCTGGCTGCGCCCAAGGCCGCGGAAGGGGCCGATCTCGCGCCACAGTCCCATCGCCACCATGTCGAACACGGACACCGGAAAGCTGCGATCGAGTTCGCTCTGTTGCGGCAGGTAGGCGATGCCTTCCTTGCCCGCGTGCACGAGGAACTGTCCCTGCAGGGGCTTCAGTTCGCCGGTCAGTGCCTTGAAGAGGGTGGACTTCCCGGCGCCGTTGGGGCCGACGATCGCGACCAGCGCGCCGCGGGCAACGCGGCAGCGGAGGTGGTGGATGGCCGGGTGGCGGTCGTAGCCGAGGGTCAGGTTGTCGAGTTCGAGGATGGTGTCACGCGGGTTCATGCGAGCGCCCATCCTACGGTGAGCCACAGCACGGCCGCGGCAGCGGCCGCCAGGGTGATGCGCGCGCCCACGCCGAGCTGCAGCGCGGTGCCGGGGAATGCGGCGGTCGGTGCGGCGCCGTGCGCGTGGTCGCCGTCGTGCTCATGATGGTGATGCGCATGCGCCAGCGCGCTGCTCGATGGGGAGGACATGTTCTCTTCTTGTCGGGGCATTGTTGTCTTGAGGGGCGAAGGCCTGTTGGGCTCAGGCCTTCGCCCCGCGCTGGCGTCCGCAGTCGGCACAGGTGCCGTGGAACACCAGTTCGGCGCGGTCCGGCTCGAATCCGGCGGGCAGCGTGAATTGTTCTTCGGGGCGGATCGATTCGAGGCACAGCACGTGCCCGCAGCGGTCGCAGTGAAAGTGCGCGTGTTGGCTGCGCGTCTCGCCGCCCGCCTTGAAGCGGCGCGCGCGGTCGGGGCCGATGACGCGATGCGCGAGCCCCTGCTCGACGAGCCAGTCGAGCGTGCGGTACAGCGTCACGCGGTCGTGTGGCATGCCGTCCGCGGCGAGCTGTGCGGCGATGTCGTCGTGGTTCAGGGAACGCGGACTGTCCTGCAGGATCTCGAGCACGGCGATGCGCGTGCGCGTGACGCGGCCGCCGCTGGCGGCGATCAGATGGGCGGCAGGGGAAACGTCCGGGCTGGGCATCGCGGGCGGAGAACGGGTTGGCTAATGCAACATTGTAGCATTAGCCGTCGGCGAGCCGCCGATGCGCCGCTCAGCTTTCCTGCAGTGCGCCGAGCTCGCGCTGCAGCAGCTCCGCGTCGCCGAGATTGAGTTCGAGCAGCCGGCGCAGGTGGGTGACGCTGTCCAGGTCGATCTCGCGGCACGCCATCCCGATGCAGCCGTTCGCGGTGTGCGCGACGTCGCCCTCCATGCGGATCGTGGCGCCTTCGTCGTCGAGGGCGATCTCGAGCAGGCAGCGTTCGCCGGGGCTCGGGAGCGGGTCGCTGGCGCTCCGGATCAGCGCCCCCTTGAGCGACAGATCGCTGACTTCGCATTGAAGCTCGCGGTCGCCGACCAGCAAGCGGGCGCCGGAGTTGAAACGGATGCGGGAAAAATGCCGGCGTTGCGCTTGCGCCATGGCAGGATCCTGGAAAGTGGGATGACGGGGGCACGGTGACAAGTGCCGATGCCCGATTCTGGGACGGAGTCGTCCTCCTCGCAAGCATGCGCTGCGGCGGACCGATCCGCTGCGGGATTTCGCAGCGCAGTGCGAAGTCTGCGCAGCCTGTCACGTACCGGATTCCGGGGAGGTGGGAGAATTTACCCGAATGAAGCATCTTGTTACGCTTGCACAGAAAATTGCCGGCGTGACCCGGTGCGGGGCGTCGTGATCACAGGGCGGGAAATTGCGTGGCAGAAGTGTTTGAACTCAATGGCGTGTTCGCACGCGCGGAAAGCGATGCGAAAGAGATGCATGCGGACGCCGATGCGCTGCTCGATTGTCTCCTGCTGATCGCCAGGGCGCACGGCGCGGCGACGACGCGGGATGCCGCGCTGGCCGGGCTCCCGCTGGAAGACGGGAGGCTCAATCCAGCGTTGTTCGCACGTGCTGCGAGGCGTGCCGGGCTGAGCACCAAGCTTGTTCGCTGCGCGCCCGAAAAGCTGAACCCTTCTCTGCTGCCCGCCGTGCTCCTGCTCAAGGGCGAGAAAGCGTGCCTGCTGCTCGGTTGGAGCGAGGACGGCGAGCGTGCCCGGGTGGTGTTCCCCGAACTGGGCGAAGCCGCGGTGGAGATGTCGCGCGCGGAGCTCGCCGCGCGGCACGAGGGGCATGCGATCTACGCCCGTCCGACGTTCCGCTTCGACGCGCGCACGCCGGAGGTGAAGCCGGTCAGGCGCCAGCACTGGTTCTGGGGGGTGATCGCGGAGAACGGGCCACTGTACCGCGACGTGCTGCTGGCGGCGTTCATGATCAACCTGTTCGCCATCGCGATGCCCTTGTTCGTGATGAACGTGTACGACAGGGTGGTTCCGAACCACGCGATCGAGACCCTGTGGGTCCTCGGCCTCGGCGTGCTCATCGTGCTCGCCGGCGATCTCATCCTGCGCACGATGCGCGGCTACTTCGTCGACCTCGCGAGCAGTCGTGCCGACGTGAAGCTGTCGGCCGCGATCATGGAGCGTGTGCTCGGACTGCGCATGGAGCAGCGGCCCGAGTCGGCCGGCTCCTTCGCCGCCAACCTGCGGGCCTTCGAGTCGGTCCGTGACTTCATCAGCTCCGCCACCGTGGTGGCCTTCATCGACGTGCCATTCGCGCTGGTCTTCCTGCTCGTCATCGGCTGGATCGCCTGGCCGCTGATGCTGCCATTCCTCGTCGGCGTCGTCCTCCTGCTCGTGTACGCGATGACCGTGCAGGGGCGCATGCACGAGCTTGCGGAGACGACCTACCGCGCGGGCGCGCAGCGCAACGCGACCCTGGTCGAAGGGCTCGTGGCAATGGAGACGGTGAAGGCGGTGTGCGCAGAAGGGCCGATTCAGCGCAAGTGGGAGAAGAGCGCGGCCCTGTTGGCGCGCGTCGGCACCCAATTGCGCCTGCTGTCGTCGAGCGCGATGAATGGCGCCGCGTGGGTGCAGCAGGCGGTCAGCGTCGCGATCATCATCCTCGGCGTCTATTTGATACGCGACAGCGAGCTCAGCATGGGTGGCCTGATCGCGTGCTACATGCTGTCGTCGCGCGCGATGGCGCCGATCGGCCAGGTTGCAGGCCTGCTCGTCCAGTACCACAACGCGTCGACCGCGCTGAGCTCCCTCGACAAGCTGATGAACCAGGAGGTGGAGCGCCCGGACGACACCAGCTTCATCAGTCGCAAGAGCTTCAGCGGCGAGATCGAATTCCGCAACGTCGGTTTCCAGTATCCCGGCCAGGAAAACCCGGCCCTGTCCGACATCTCGCTGCGCATCCGTGCGGGTGAGCACGTGGGCATCATCGGTCGCGTCGGTTCGGGCAAGACGACGCTGGAAAAGCTCATCCTCGGGCTGTACCGTCCGACTTCCGGCGCGATCCTGATCGACGGCATCGACCAGCGCCAGCTCGATCCGGCCGAATTGCGCCGCCACATCGGCTACGTGCCGCAGGACGTGACCCTGTTCTACGGCACGCTGCGCGAGAACATCACGCTGGCCAGCCCGCTCGCGGACGATGCCGACGTCTTGCGCGCGGCGGAGACCGCGGGCGTCACGGAATTCGCCAACACCCATCCGCAGGGGTTCGACATGCAGGTCGGCGAGCGCGGCGCCTCGCTCTCCGGCGGGCAGCGCCAGTGCGTGGCGATCGCGCGGGCGGTGATCCACCAGCCGCCGATGCTGCTGCTGGACGAGCCGACTGCGTCGATGGACTTCACCAGCGAGGAGGAGCTCAAGCGTCGTCTGCGCGGCTTTGCGCAGGGGCGGACGATGATCGTCGTCACCCACCGAACCTCCCTGCTGGAGCTGGTCGAGCGCATCATCGTCATCGACGGCGGGCGGATCGTCGCCGACGGCCCCAAGGATCAGGTCGTCGATGCCCTGCGCCAGGGGCGGGTCGGGAG
>NZ_WTVK01000071.1 GCF_012910805.1 Aromatoleum evansii | reverse complement strand
GGAGGAAGGGGTGGGCGATGGCTATTATCAAACCGTGGAACGCCATTCTCAACTGCGGGAAGCTGCGCGGTCGCGCGCCGCCGGGCCGGCACGGCACGTCCGGGTCCTTCCTCATCGCGACTGGGACACCATGTATTCGACGGCAGCGCGCACCTGGGCGTCGGTCAGGCCGGCATTGCCTCCCTTTGGCGGCATCCCGCCCTTGCCGCGCAGCGCGGAGGCAAGCAGCGCGTCGGTGCCCGCTACAATCCGTGGCGCCCAAGCATTGCGATCGCCCAGGACCGGTGCTCCTGCTACGCCCGTGGCATGACAGGCGCGGCAAATCTGGGTGTAGACTGTCTTCCCGTCATTGCCGGCCGCCATGCCGGCAAGCGGCAGCAGGCAGCAGAGCAGTGCGATGATCCACTTCATTGATCGTCCCTTGAATGGCGCCGGTGCGAGCAATGCACAGCCCCAAATTAAGGGAGTGAAGCAACCGACATGCCATGCCGCACGATGGGGCCGGTTCGTTTCTTGCATTCGTAATGTCCAGATTTTTCGACCGAGAGGTAATTCGTGATTCAGAGCAAGCAATTCTTCCGGACGGTTGTTTGTGCGGGTGCCGTGGCGTTCGGCCTGGGGAATGCCGGCGGCGTTCTCGCGCAGGCAAATACCGAGGCGAAACGCCTGAGCGAAACACGTGGCGACGTGCTGTATCACAACCGCTGTTCGGTGTGCCATGGGGATCGCGGGGATGGCAATTCGCGTGCGGTGAAGAGCCTGAATCCGCCGCCGCGGGATCTGACGAAGGTCACGGAGCTGCCGCGTGACTACCTGATCAATGTCATTGCCAACGGAAAGCCGGGTACCGCGATGGTCGGTTTCGGGAACCGGCTGAGCAGTGAGCAGATCGGCGCGCTGGCCGATTACATCCAGCGCGACATCCTCAACCGTGCGGCCGTGATTGCGGCTGGCAAGATCTCCGGGATCTCGGGTACTTCGGCATACGGCGAACTGCCGGCCAAGCCTAACGCCAAGGCGCCTGCGCCGTCGTCTGCGGCCGACGTCGCGCCGGCTCCCCCGATCGCGCTGCCGCTGCCGGGGGAAAAACCGGTTGCTCCCGGCGAACGGGCCGACATGAGTGCGCCGATGCCTTCCGGCCTGAAGGGGGATGCGGCCAAGGGCAAGGCCTTCTACCAGGCCAACTGTGCCGAATGCCATGGGCAGACGGGAGCGGGCGACGGTCCGCGGGCATACTTCATCCGGCCCGTGCCGCGTAACTTCACGAGCGAGCGTTCGCGTGCGGTGCTTAACCGCCCGGCGATCTATGCGGCGACCTTCTTCGGCCGCAATGGAACCGAGATGCCCGCGTGGAGCAAGGTCCTGAGCGAGCAGGAGATCGCCAACGTTTCGGAGTTCGTGTTCCAGAGCTTCATCGCGGCGGATCAGAAGGCGGCAAAGGCGAAATGAAGTTCGGAGTTTGGTTGGGCGGACTGGCGGCGGTCGTAGCCACCCAGTTCGCCGCCTCTGCGTTGGCGGCAGCTCCGAGCCAAGCGGAGGCGCGGCACGAGGCCGGACGCAAGATCTACAATTTCCGCTGCTATTTCTGCCACGGTTATTCGGGTGATGCGCGGACGCTCGCTGCGACCTATCTCGCGCCGAAGCCGCGCGACTTCACGCGCGACACCGAAAAGGACATCAATCGCGAGCAGATGCTGGCGGCGGTGCGCAACGGGAAGCCCGGGACGGCGATGAAGGGCTTCAAGGGCATCATCCCGGAGCGCGATATCGAGCTGGTGGTCGATTTCGTGCGTGAGGAGTTCATTCGCCGCAAGCTGGTGAATACGCGTTACCACACCAAGGAAAACGGCTGGCCGAACCACGAGCGGCACAAGGTGGCATTTCCCTTTGCCACCGGCGAGATTCCGCTGGATCGGCCGTGGGACAAGTTGAGTCCGGTCGAGCAGCGGGGGAAGCGCTTGTTCCTGTCGACCTGCATCACCTGTCACGATCACGCGCGAACGGAGGATCCGGGGCCGGCCTGGGGCGGGCGGCCGTTGTCCTATCCGCGCAATCATTTCGATCCGGGCGATTACACCGCGGCGCCGCCTACCGCAGCTGATGCGATCGCCAGCGCAAGCCCGTACAAGCTGCATGATGTCATTCCGCAGGTGGCTGGATTGTCTGCGGCGGAAAAGCGCGGGGAGACCCTGTTTCAGGCCAACTGCGCGTTCTGCCACGGCGCAACGGGCACGGGGAAGAACTGGATCGGCAGTTTCATGGAGCCTCATCCGCGGGATCTGACCGATCCCGCGTTCATGCGTGACATGACGCGGGAGCGACTGGCGCACACGATTCGCGAGGGTTTGCCGAATACGTCGATGCCGGCGTGGAAATTGGTGCTCAAAGGCGACGAAATCGACGCGATCATCTCCTACGTGTCGCGTGTCTTCCATCCCGTGAAGCAGTGATCAGTCGGCCATGCTCCGAAGGCTGGGGCTGGCCGCGTTTGTTCCATTTCCGTCGGAGCTTGCACATCACGAGGCTGCGCGCCAGCGTAATCCCGTTCCGCCAGGTGTCGTGGTGCGGCCCATAGCAATGTTGTTCGAGCCTGGCGAGTTCCTTGCGGTACTGGCAATCAGTGGGCGCGTAGAACGCGAGTTCGCCTAGCGTTTTCGGCACGGCGGCGGGAGGGCGCGGCGCTTCCAGTTGCAGTAGTGCGCTGCGGGCCGCCCGGGCATCGCCGCACAGGCACGCGTGCGCAAAGCGGAGCCAGGCGGTGGTGCGGCGGAGAAGGGCAATGCACAGGCCGCCGGCCAATGCAATCACGAGCAAGTATGTGGCGGCCGTGGAAGGCTCGATTCCGAATGGAGCACGGGCGTGCTCGATGCCGGCCGTCGGTGGTGGCGGTGCAGGCGGCGTCGGTGACGGAGCGCTGTCGGGGATGGGCGATCCGGAGGCGCCAGCGGGAGTGCGGGACGGTGCGGCTGCAATGCTCAGCGAGCGTTCGGGCAGGCGAGCGACTTCGGCGCGATGCGTCCCGACATTCCACCATGCGATGCGCGTTTCGCTTACCGTCACCGCGCCCGGGCGTGCAGGGACCATGGTCCAGGTTTGTTCACGGACTCCGATGTTCCAGTCGCCTTCGATGCGGTTGTGCAGGGCAGGGGGGGCGGGGTGGGCGGTGATCCCGTCTCCGCGGACCTGCAGTTCGGGAAGCTGGCTGGCATCGATCCCGCGTGCGCTGATCCGGATCGTGCGCTGGATGGGCTGCCCGGCGGCGAGCGTCGCGGGGTCGGCACTCCACGATTCCGCGAGTTCGAGCGCATGGGCGGGAAGCCATGCCCCTGCGGGGGCTCCGCGAGGGATCGGGCGGACGCCGGGCTTGATCCGTGGTGCGTTGAGTACGATATCGGGTGCTGCGGGAGGCGTGCTGCCGCGATGTGCCGAGATTCCGGCCGGCTCTAGTGCAAGCTCGCCGCTGGCGAAGGGAAGGACGGCGTAGCGTCGCTCGGTGACCCGATAGCGGCGACCTGCGTGGGTGAGCTCCTCGATGCGTTCGCCAATCGGCCGGATTTCGGCGAGCGGCGCGGCGGGGGCCCTGAATTCGAGATCCCGAAGGCCGATGGCCTGGTATAGACGAACCGTGTAGAGCGACTGCGATTGAACGTAGGGCGCCGACGGAGACAACTTCGCCTCGAGCCAGAGTTCGGGCGTGTTGTTCGTGCCGCCGGGCTGATCGCCCGCCGCGGTGCCGCCCCAAAGAGCGAGGCTCCAGGCAAGGATGGCCGGGCGCAGCGCGTGCAGGCGGTTCATTCCCATGGCTTGTCCGCTTCGCCGCTGCGACGGCGTGCGTCTTCGAGTTGCAGCTTGCGCCGTAGCAGGCCCGCAGGTTCGTCCGGGACGCGCCGCAGCCACTGGTCGGCGAGGAGGCTGGCTTCGCGTCGGGCATCGTCTTCCGTGGGCCGCCTTTCGGGTGGCGAGGGTGCGTTGCGGGCGTCGGAAGGTGGCGGCGGAGGGGCAGGCGAGTCCTGAGCCGTCGAATCGCGGGTGGCGGGTGGTGGCTCGGGCGGTGTACCTTTCCCCGAGGGCGGATTTCCCTTCGCGTCGAGCAATGCCCGCACGAGATCGCGGTTGTGGCGAATGTCGGGGTCCGCTGGCTGCAGGGCGTGTGCTGCTTCCAGGGCGGTGAGGGCTTCTGCGAGGCGGTCGATGCGAGCCAGTGCGGTGCCGCGGTTGTAGAGCGAGTCGGCATCGTTGAACGGCGCGAGTGCCTCTGCAGCGGCCTGGAAACGACCGGCGCGATAGTCGGCGAGCGCCCTCCATCGCGCGTCGGTGAATTGCGCGGCGGCTTTGTCGTAGTCGCCGCGTTGCAGGCTCGACAGGGCGTCCTTGTGCGAGGAAGGGCGCCAGAGGGAAAAGTCGAAGGCGTTTGCGTCGGCCGGCGGCAGCAGGAGCGCGACCGTGACAGCGAGAAGCGGTCCCGCGCGCAAGGCAACGGCGGCAAGCAGCGCAGCAAACGCGAGGATCCAGGGGCCAAGGTCGCGCGGGGTGCCGGTGCGGCGCGTGCCTTCGCTTGCGGCTCCGATCTCCACGTCGAGCAGGGAGACAAGCCGGCGGATGTCGGAGTCGTCGGTGGCGGCGTCCAGCCACAGGCCGCCGCTGGCGGCGATTTCGGTGCGAATGGGCGCCGGGGCTGGGAGGGCCGCCGGTCCGATCTGCAGAACGGAAAGGCGGATTCCCGCTTCGCGCAGGGCAGCCGCCGCGGAGGGGGCGATCTCGGCACGCGCCGGCGATGCGCGGAGCCAGACGATGTCGCGCGCTGCGGCTCCGCTGCGGGCGAGGATATCGGCACCGAGGCGCAGGGCGCGGTCGGGGCGGTCGCCCGGCGCCGGCATTACCGCCTGTGACAATTCGGGAGCAAGCAGGGCGAGCGTCGCGGTGTCCGTCGTGGGCGGGGCGATGAGCCAGGGCTCCTCCGCGTAGGCGATCACGGCGGTCTGGCCCGCGGGCATTGCCCGGAGCAAGTCGAGCACTTCCACGCGCAGGCGCGCGGAGGCGTCTTCCGGGGCGGAGGAGGATAGATCGGCGATCAGCACGCGCGTCGCATCGGTGCGGAAGGTCGTGACCGTCTTGCCGGGCAGGGCCGGGCCTGAGAGGGCGATCAGGGCGAGCACGATCACCGCGCCGGGCAGGGCGCTCCGGCGAGCCTTGTGCGGCGTGGTCGTCAGGATCGGCAGGAGGTGGGCGTCGACGACGGTTTCCCACCCGGATGCGTTGCGCACGGGATTGCGCGATGTGTGCAGGAGCCATGCGGCGACCGGCAGCAAGGCCAACAGCCAGAGCGGGCGCAGGAGAATGAAACCGTCAAAGGCGAGGCCTGGTCCGCTGCCGGTCACGAACGCCTCCGAGCTGCTTCATGGCGGCCGAGTGCGCCCAGCAGCAGGGCGCATGCGAGGGCCGCGCCGAGTGGCCAGGGGTATAGCTCTTGCCGGGTGCGTATGATCGCGTCGGCGCCGTCGATGGGCTCGAGCGATTCGATCTCGCGATAGAACGCGGCCAGTGCGGCGGCATCGGTTGCGCGGTGATAGCTCCCCCCGGTCTGTTCCGCGATCGAGCGCAGGGTGCGTTCATCGAGGTCTGCGGACGAGTCCTGCGCCGCTTCGGGGGACGATGGCCTTGCCGTATTGCTGCCGATCCCCACGACGTGGATGCGCACGCCCTCGCGTTGCGCGATCCAGCTCGCCTGCTCCGGGGTGAGCTTCCCGGCGGTGTTGGCGCCATCTGTGAGCAGGATCAGGACGCGTGCGTTGCCGGATTGTTCCCGCATGCGCCGCACCGCCAATCCGATCGCATCGCCGATCGCCGTTTCGCGTCCGGCGAGGCCGGTGCCGGTGGCGGACAGTCCGTCGGCAAGGGCGTGGATGTCCCAGGTGAGGGGGGTGTGCAGATAGGTTTCGCTGCCGAAGACGATCAGGCCGATGCGGTCGCCATCGCGCCTGAGCACGAAGTCCCGTGCGAGCGTGCGCGCCGCGTGCAGTCGTTCGACCGGGCGGCCGTCGAGGTCCAGGTCGCGCGTGGCCATGCTCGCCGAGACGTCGAGCGCAATCATGAGGTCGCGGCCGCTCATCGCCACCTGTGCAGGGTCCGCCAGCCCTTGTGGTCGTGCCGCCGCAACGAGAAGCAGGGCCCACGCGCAGGCGACGAACCAGCGGCGTGCCGCGTGCTGCCGGACCTCGGGCGGGCTGGTCGGCGAGCCTTCGGTCCGGCCGGTGGCGAATGCCGCCACGGACGGCACGCGGAGCGCCGGTGTCGGAGTGGTGGCCGGCCACCACCGCCGAAGCAGCCAGGGCAGCGGCAGGAATGCGAGCATCCAGGGCCAGGCGAAGCTCATGGAGCGTTTCTCCGCAGCCATTGGCGCGTGATCCGGAGCAGGGCGACAGCGTCGGCATCCTCGCCGGGGGAGCCTGGGGGGCGATAGGGCAGTTCGTCCAGAACCCGGCCCGGACCGCTGGTGAAGTCGCCGTGCGTGCCGTGTGCGTCGAGAAAGCGCAGCCAGTCGGCGCCGGCCAGACGCGCGACGTTCTCGCGGGGAAAACGCGAGCGGGCATAGTTTCGCAGAAGTCGGGATATCCCGCGGGCGAGCGTGACGGGATCCTGCGCTGCGGCGTGATTGCGCGCGAGTGCGTCGAGCTCGCGCAAGGCGCGGCGCAAGGGCGTCTGCCTTCGATGGCGGCGCACGGTCCATGCGGCGATCAGGACGACAGCCAGCGCAACCAGCAGCACGATGGGGGCCGGCGGCCACATGTCGGGCGGTGGCGGCAGGTGGATGTCGCGCAGCTGGTCGATCGAAGGGGGTAGCGGTGCATCGGCCGTCATGGCGCCCGCCATTGTGCGCGGGGATGAAGGGGGGCGATGAGGGCGCGCAGCACGTCCGCGGGATCGTCGTTTGTCGCCAGCTGGATCAGTGTGGCGCCGCAGTGCCGCGCAGTTGCCGCGAGCTGCGCACTGCGGCGGCGAAACGGTTCGCCGTAGACCGCGCGTGCCGCGTCGCCGCGCAAATCCAGCGTTTGCTCCGTGTCTCCGTCGGCGACCCGATAGACGCCTGCCGGTGGCGGGGTGCTCTCGAGCGGGTCGAAGACCTGTATCAGGCTCAGGCCAGATCCGGCTCGCAGGCGGGAGATGTTGCTGCAGGCCCCGGGAGCCTGGAAATCGCTGATCAGTACGGCGTGAGTGCCGGGGCGTAGCGCGCGGGCCAGGGCAAGCATGGCGCCTTCCCGCGATGCGGAAGGGGCTGGACGATCGGAGGTGGCGTACGCGGCCGCGCTCGAGGTCAGCGCGCGGATCAGCGCAAGCGCGCCGGTCTCGCGCCCGCGAGGGGGGATCTCGCGATGGGTGCGGCCGTTCCAGACGACGCCACCGATCCGGTCGCCGGCCTCCACCGCCGCCCAGGCGAGCAGGGCGGCGGCGCGTGCTGCAATGACCGACTTGAAGGCGACGCGCGAGCCGAACTGCATCGTCGGCCCCAGATCGACGAAGACGAGGACGGGGTGTTCGCGCTCGTCTTGGAAGAGTTTGGTGAACGGGCGGCCGCGCCGGGCGGTATGGCGCCAGTCCACGTTGCGCAGGTCGTCACCGGGGCGGTAGGCGCGGACCTCGGCGAACTCCATGCCGCGGCCGGTGAATGCCGTGCGGTGGGCACCGGCGAGTCCGGCCTTGGCGTCCGTGCGTCGCCAGGCGCCGTCGACGACACGCGTACGCAGGGCGATCAGGTCGCGCGCCAAGGGCATGTTGGAGGCTTCTGCGCCGCCTGGAGCAAGTGTTTGCGCGGGAGGCTGCGGGGCGGTCCGGGTGATGCGGCTCACGGTACCGGTACGTGGTCCAGCAAGGTGGCGATCAGGGAGTCGGCGGTGATTCCGTCGGCCTGGGCTTCCCAGCCGGGGATGATGCGATGGCGCAGGATGTCGGGGGCCAGGATGCGGATGTCGTCCGGCGACACGTAGTCGCGGCCGTGCAGCCACGCACGTGCCCGTGCGCAGCGATCGAACGCGATGCTGGCTCGCGGGCTGGCGCCGTAGCGCACACTTCCCGACAGTTCGGGGACATAGCGTTCGGGCGCCCGTGTCGCCGCGACGAGCTGCAGGATGTAGTCTTCGAGCTCGGGGCTGAGGTAAAGGTCAAGCACGGCGGCACGCGCCGCGAAGACGTCGTCGGGCGTGACGGCGGGTGTCGGTACCGGGCTCGCCGGGGAGTCGGCGCCGGCGAGCGCTTCCGCGCGCGCAAGGCGCAGGATGTCGCGCTCGATCGCCGTATCCGGGTAGCCCACGCGCACGTGCATCAGGAAGCGGTCGAGTTGCGCCTCGGGCAGGGGGTAGGTTCCCTCGTGTTCGATGGGGTTCTGCGTTGCCATGACCAGGAACAGGCGTGGCAGCACGTGTGTTTCCTGTCCGATGGTGACCTGGCGTTCGCCCATCGCCTCGAGCAGCGCGGACTGGACCTTGGCCGGAGCGCGATTGATCTCGTCGGCGAGGAGCAGGTTGTGGAACAACGGGCCCCGTTCGAAGTGGAAGCTGCCGTCCTGGGGGCGAAAGATTTCGCTGCCGGTGAGGTCGGCGGGCAGCAGGTCGGGTGTGAACTGGATGCGGTGGAAATCGGCGTCGATCAAGGCTGCGAGCGTGTGCGCCGCGCGGGTCTTTGCAACACCCGGCGGGCCCTCCACGAGGAGGTGACCGTCTGCGAGGAGCGTGACGAGGAGACGCTCGACGAGGGCGCTCTGACCCAGCACCAGGGTCTCCAGCGTGCGGGCAAGGGAGCGAAAGCTGTCGGTGCTGGTCATGGAGCGATTATGCAGGTGCCGAAGCCGGGACGTCGTGCCGGGCTTCAGATGGCGCCCTTGTGCAGCGCGGTCGAGACGAACGGGATGCCGAAAAAGGTAAAGAAGGCGACGACGAAGGTTCCGGCGATCAGCAGGCTGTTGGTCGCCGGCCGCGTGTGGAAGGACGCGCGGACATGCAGGGTGAGCCCGATGGAGAGCCAGGTGAGGAGCGACCAGATCTCGAGCGGATCCCACGACCAGTAACGGCCCCATGCGTCCTGCGCCCAGATCGCGCCGGCGACGATGCCGAGGGTGTCGAAGATGAGCGCCAGGGCCATGAAGCGGTAGGCGCGGGCATCCAGCAGCTTGTCGTCGGGTAGCGACGCGAAGCGGCTTCGACCGATATCGGCCGCGCGCAGCAGCACGATTCCAGCGATGCCGAGAGCGATGAAGGCGCAGCCGAGGAAGAGCTTGATGAAGGCGATATGGATGAACAACCAGACCGTGCGGTAGGTCGGCGGCAGGAGAGAGTCCTGGCGGTCGATCAGCAGCATCCAGGCCATCACCATGATCACGACGGGCATCAGGATGGCGGCGAAGGCGCGCAGCCTGGGAAGTCGCCAGTAGCCGAAGGCAACCGCAAGCATCAGGCCCCAGATGTTGGCGGAGAGCATTTCGAAGGCATTGCCCACCGGCAGGTGGTCGAGGCGTACCCAGCGTGCACCGATCGACAGGGTGTGGGCGAGCACCGACAGCCATATCAGGGCCATGGTGGTTCGCTCGGGGCGCCGTCGGAAGACGAGGCCCACCAGTGCCAGGACGCAAACGACGGAGTAGCCGACGAGGGCTGTCCACAGGCTGAGAAGTTCGAGTTGCAGCAGATCCATGGGCGAGTCTTGGTGGGGGGGCTCAGGGGCGCGGGAAGATGACCTGTTTGTCGGCGTGCCGGATTTCGGCCAGCAGGCTGCCGTCGGGCTGTTCTGTGCCTGGCACCTGCATGCGGACTGCTACGCCGCGGCCGTCGCGTTTGATGTCGTCGGCGGTAAAGCCCGGCGGAATCCCTTTCGTGGGGCCCCACGGCCCGCGCCCGAGCCTGGCCTCCCATTCCCACAAGGCCGAGCGGGCCTGCGCGATCTGGAGCCGATCGGGATCCTTGTCGGGCTCCACGTGCAGGTAACTGCGCATGGCGCCCACCGCGGCCGTGAGGTCGCCAAGTGCTTCGGACGTTGTCGCTACGCCCCAGTAGGCCCCGGCCAGCAGCGGGTCGCGGTCGAGCGCGGCGGTGTAGAAATCACGGGCGGCGGCATGATCCCGATTGCCTTCCAGTGCGCGTGCGAGCAGCAGAAGCGCCTGTGGCTCGTTCTTGAGTGCCGGTCGCTGGCGATTCAGGGTCGCGATCGCCTCATTGAAATGTTTCGCTTCGATCTGGCCTTCGGCGGTCTTCAGTGCGTGCCGGGCAGGAGGAGGCAGGTGATCGTGCTTGTCCTGTGTCGCAGGCGACTCTTCCGCTCTTGCGGGTGAAGAGCCTTGCCGATGCTGTTCGAGGCGCGCGAACGGTGCATCGATGTTTCCTCGCACTGCGCGTCCCGGCAGCAGGCTCAGCAGATAGCCGCAAAGGATGATTCCCGCGGTTACTGCCAGGGCTGCGGCGCCGCGGCGATCGCGCCGTTTGCGTGGAGATGGGGGCGTGGTCATCGATCAACGGGTACGTGCGGTGCCGGCTGCGAGATGCCGCTCGACGGTCGTAGTGTCGAGCGCGAAACGCACGCCGTAGCAGCGGAAGGGAGAACTCGGCAGGCGTCGGGTGCGGTTGCCGTAAATCGAGAGTGCGGCAGGACCCGAAGCCCAACGACCACCGCGCAGCACGCGGAATTTTCCGGGGTCGCCCGGCACCTCGTGGGGGGCGCGCGCGACCGGGTTGGTTTCGCCACCCTTAAGGCTGTTGTAGTGCTCGACATTCTCCCAGTCGGCGACGTATTCATAGATGTTGCCGGCCATGTTGCGCACTCCGAACGGCGACGCTCCTTTCGCGAACGCATCGACCGGCTGCACGTTGCATGAGGTGGCGCCTTCCTGGAAGGACGCATAGGTGTCGTCCGGATATTCGTCGCCCCACGGGTAGCGGCGCTTGTCATCGCCGCGGAATGCCCGGACCCATTCGATCTCCGTCGGCATGCGGAATCCCATCCAGGTCGAGAACTCGTTCGCGAGATCCCACGACAGGTGCGTGGCGGGCAGGTCCCGGTCGGGGGCGACCAAGGTGAAGCCGTTCGCGCCGCGGCGTACGCTGCATCCGCCGAGCGAGCCGCTGTCGTCATCCTCGGGATCCTTCGCGTCATAGTGCGCGGCGTGTACCGGTTTGCCTTCGCTCATGAAGCGGAGGAAGTCGCGGGCGCGCGCCTCGTATTTCGCGATGTAGAAGCTTTTCGTGGCGAACTGCAGCTCACGCATGCCGTTCTCGAGGTTGAGCCCTGTCTTCGGGTCGAGGTGCGGCACGGGTACCCAAACCTTGCCGGCCGGGATCAGGACGAACTCGACACCGTTGACTTCGACCTCCGCCGGCAGCGGGGCCGCAGCGTGGGCTGCCAGCGGCAGCATGGACAAGACGGCGCAAGCAAACCGTAGCAGTTTCTTCATTCATTTTCCTCCTGACGGGACGCGTACGACGCGGAAGCCGACCGTGTCGAGCCGGGTTTCCGCGTCGAGCGAGGTGCGGGCTTCACAGCGCATCCAGCGGATATCGGAACGGATGCTGCCGCCGCGCGCAGTCCGGCTCACTCCGTGTGCGGCGGAGTCGATGCGCGGATTGAAAAGGGCATGGCGCCGGTAGGCGTCGTCGGCGTAGGCATCGAGGGTCCATTCCCAGACGTTGCCGAGCATGTCATACAGTCCGGCAGCGTTTCCGCTCATCCTGCCTGCCGGTTGCGGGTTCCGCGGCCGCTTGCCGGCCGATGCGCGACCGTAGGGCGACGAGTACCACGCGACGCCGTCCATGCGGCCGCGGTCGGGAAGTGCGGTGACCGGTGCGCTGCCGGCGCGACAGGCGTATTCCCATTCGGCCTCGGTCGGCAGGCGGTAGCGCCAGCCGGGTCCGGCTCGCTCGCTCAGGCGCGCGGTGAATGCGACCGCCTCCTGCCAGCTCGTGCCGCTGACCGGCAAGTCGTCGGCTCCGGCGCCGGGGCGCGGTCCCATCACCGCGCGCCACTGGGCTTCGGTGATCTCGTGCCGGGCAATCCAGAACTCGTCGATGCAGGCTTCATGCACGGGGCCTTCGGTCCTTTCCACGCGGCGACGGAAGGCGCCGTCCTGGTCGGCAAATGCGTCGGCGGGGACGCCCATCTGATAGCACCCCTTCGCCATCCGGACGAAGGTGATGCCGCTGAGCGGATCCTTGACGGTGGGATTGTGTGCAGAGGGAGCAGCCCGAGCGGAACCGGAGGCGGCGGCGAGCGCCAGAGCAGCCGACAGGAGAAAGCGGTCAAGGGGTGTCATGATGCGGTTGCAGTTTGCACGGCCGGAATACGCAGGGTACGCCAGTAGTACAAGGACATGCACAGTACGAGAATCAGTGACGCGCCCATGAGCCAGTCGGATGCGAGGTCGTACACGATGCGGTAGCCCATCCAGCTGCGCAGGCCGAGGTAGGTCAGCGAGCCGTCATCGAAGGAGATGGTCTGGCCGGGTTCCAGCGTTTCGCGGGTCGTGTCACGGCGCACGACGATGCGATGCGGCAGCGATTTCGCACCCAGGCCGCTGCGCTGTTCACCCGGCTGCATGAGCGTGGAGCGCTGCGGATCGAGCATTATCCAGAGCGGCCGGCCGTTCGGGGGAGTCCATTCGTTGGCCATGCCGAAGTCCAGATCGCCGCGCAGTTGCACTGCGCCGACGTCGGTTTCGCCGTTTTTCGAGTGCCAGCGAAATACCGGGGAAAAGCCGCGATTGTAAGTCGCGTAGATGCGGTAGCCGGCGAGCAGGAGCGGGACGTCGTTGGCGATCTCCGCGACGTGGCTGCGACCGGCGCTGTCCCACCAGCGGATGCGGCTGTGGATCGCGGGACCGCGTTCGTTGGCGTCGAATGCTTCGAAGACCCCCTCGTTGGCGAAGCGCAGCCGGTCGAGTTTGCTCGGGTGGAACGGCCCGCGCTGCTCGATGTCCAGCACGCCGGCGAAGGGCTCACCGCCTTCGGTGAGCGTCACCGCGCCATCGAGGTAGGTCAGGCGGGCGAGTCCGACGAGGGCGATAATCGCGAGCAGTGCCAGATGCAGGCCCAGCAGCAGCGGGTCGCGACGAAAGCGCGGCCGCGTCAGGATGGAGGCGAGCAGCGTCACTGCGAACAGAGCGAGCGGGACCGTCCACGCGGCGGTGATAAGTTCCGGGAAATGGATGGACAGCACTGCGCTCGCGGCCGCGAACGCAAAGAACGCGAGCATCCATTTGGGCGACGCGAGCGCGTGCAGCGTGCGCTCAGTTGCAGTAGCCGCCATCGTTCATCCACTTTTCGCCGGTGCCATCCGAGCCCGAGCGGCCGCAGCGGCTTTCGGACCAGTTGCCGCTTGGCACCCAGGTGCGCACGCGCAGGAAGGATTCGACGTAGTAGGGGCCGTTGGTGTAGCGGCCGTTGCGGCTCGGGTAGTTGGCGTAGCCGCTGGTGGGGTCGCAGCTGCCCGCGGCCGCGCCGCCCTCGGGGCCGCGGCAGTTGAGGTTCACCAGCAACGCCTTGTTCTTCCAGCCGTGCGGCACGGCGACGTGGCAGCGCATGCAGGGTGCGCCGCCATGTTCGTTGGCGTGGCCTCCGCCGCCGTTCGTCCCGGCATTGTTGAAACCGCTGGTGCGCCCGGAGCCGTTGTCGCCGGTGCCGGTGGTGCCGGCAGTCGGGTTGTGGCAGTTGAAGCACAAGCCGGAGCCGCCGATGGTCGTGCTTGTACTCCAGTCGCCACGCAGGATGAAGTCGTTGCTCGAGCCATGCGGGCCCTGCACGGTGGCCAGATTCGGCCCCGAATCCTGCGTCCAAGTGGCGTTGTGGCCATGGCAGTCGGAGCAGTGCATCGTCTGAGTACCAACCGCCTCTTTGAACGGTGTGCGGAAGTTCGGGCTGGTCGTATCGGAAATTCGCCGCTCGTCGAAGGTACGTCCGGTCGGGTAGTGAAGCGGATGCCAGGAACGGTGGTTGGTGACTGTCGTGTTGTCGAGGTCGGTCATTTCGGACGACAGCGTGTCGCCGGGGAAGGAACCAGTCGGCTCGATCGAAGTGCCGTCGTCGGTACAATTTGTGCCGCATTCACCCAGTTCGCCCTGGTCTCTCGCGGACACCGGGGTGTCCAGGGCGTTGACGCTGAGCTCGGCGGCGATGTTGGTGTAGTTCGAGCCGATGCTGTTCGACGTGCTGCCGCCGGTGTAGCCCGTGGCGGGCGGCGTCAGGCCGAAGCCGTAGTCGGAGTGGCATTTGAGGCACAGCTGGTACTCGCGCGTGAGGAACTTCTGGGCCTTGGTCGTGGCGGTATTTGCGCCCGGATCCCCACGCTTCACCTCGTAGGCGCCTGGCAGTTCAGGCCAGTCGCCACTTGCGCTCCAGGTGGGTTCGACGCCCCACATGCCGCGCAAGGCGCCGGACGCGAGGTTGCCGTTGGCGCCGCCCGGTTTGTGGGTGCGGCGTGTATCGGCGTCAGTGCCGTTGAAGAGGGCGTTCTTGATGACCCGGTGCGGATTGTGGCAGTCGGTGCATTCGACGTGGCGGTTGGTGCTGACGCCGGCGCCCAGCTTTTCCCGCGATTCGATGAAGTCCGTGCCGCACTTGTTGCTTGGTCCGCTGCAGTCGACGTGCCCCGCGTCCGTAAAATTGCCGCCGATGTCGTGTTTTTCCGTTCCGGTGATGGGCATGCGGCGCGCACGGGTGAACTCGTCTTTAATGTTCGGCACGCCGGTGCTGGCGGTCATCGTCGTCACCGTGAGGATGCTGGCTGTGGTCGTGGTATGGCACTGGTAGCAGGTTTCCTCGATCGCGGGATTGCCGCCTGCTTTCGGTGAGGTGGTGCTGTCGGTGCCTTCGCGCAGCAGACGACGCGAGCCCTGTACCGTGTGGGTATCGTGGCAGTTCAGGCAGCCGGCTTCCCAGACCTTGATGATCGGCGAGCCGTTGGCGCCGCCGTCCGGGAATTCGCGCTGCGTCGCCGCCGGGCCCTTGTACGAGTAGGTCGCGACGTCGGAGTTGGCGTGAGCGGAGTTGGACCACGCGAGGTAGGCATTCCCCTCGCCATCCTTGTTGCGATCGTGGCAGCCGAGGCAGATCTGGTCGTTGGTCGGGCTGAACTCGGTGCCGGCGCTGGCGTTCTTCTGGAAGCGGTTGAGGCGCAGGAACTTGCTTGCCGTCAGGTGCGGGTCGTGGCAACTGGTGCACTGCAGCTTGCCCTCGTGATCGAGCGGCAGCATCGGCTTGACGCCCGAGCTGCGGACGCCGACGACGGTTTTTCCGCCGGTAACGTACGGCGGAGAGCGAAGTTCTCCGTCGCGGGTGGCCAGCGTGTCGTTGAAGGTGAAGGAGATGGGGTGATCGTTGCGCAGGTCGGTGCCGAGGTTGCGCGTGAAGCCGGTCGTCGTGCCTGCACCGACAGGCATCTTGTCGACGCCCGCCGCCATCGGGATGCTGCCGGTCGTGCCGCTGCCGGGGCTGTTTGCGACGGTTCCGATGGCGATGCTACCGTCGTGGCAGGAGAGGCACAGTTTCGACGCGCCGCCGGGTTCGCCGATCGGGCTGTTGTTGAGGACGTCTTCGGCGTCGAGCGAGTTCGATGTGTAGGGGGTGTAGGTGGCGGCGTAGGTGTTGGTGTCGTTTGTGGCGCCGCCAATCTTGCGGTTCCAGAGTGGCGCCGGCGCGGTCGCATTGGCGGCGTGCGGGGTATGGCAGAAGACGCAGATCTGGTTCTGGGTGGCCGCCTTGACGCTTCCCGGTCCGGTGGCGGACAGGTTGTGCTTGGTGCCTTTTACGTTCGCATTGGTGTTCTGCGCCGGCGCCAGCGCGCCGTATCCGAGCAGGGCTGCCGCGACTAGCGCGAGGGCATGGAATTTGCGGAAATTCTTCATAACCTTTTCACTGCTGCGGGTATTTTTCGGCGCATCGGCGAATGCGAAACGGTTAATGCTAAACGATTATGGGATCGGCGCGAAGTTGCGCGGCTCGGCGCCGGCCTGGACCTTGAGGTCGCGGCGCGTGGCGTTGACCTTGCGCAGCATCTGCTTGACCGCCTCGGGCATGCGCTGGCCGGCGGCCATTTCCTGCATCTGCCCCGAGAGGTAGGAGTGGTTGATGAGGATGTCGAACACGGCCAGCATGAATTCCTGTTTCCACGACGACAGCTGGTCGAGATTCTGGAACTTGTGCATGAAGAAGTTGCGCGAGGCGCGGCCCAGCTCGCGCTCGACTTCCTCGAGCGTCATCGCGTCGGGTTTGACGACGGGCTGCACGAGGTTGTACTTGCTGTAATCCTTGGTGGCGACGTGGGCCTCGAGCTGCGGGTAGAGGTCGGCGTAGGGCCAGGGCGCGATGGCGAGGAAGAAGGCCATGTCGGGGTTGTAGAGCTTGGCGAGCTCGACGGCTTCCTTGAAGGTCTCGGGCGTGTCGCCGGGCATGCCGAGCACGAAGGAGGTTTCGGAGACGATGTCGGAGCCGTTGATGATGTCGATGGCGCGGCGCGAGTCGGCGGCCTTCGAGCCTTTCTTGAACAGGTCGAGGGTGGCCTGCTGGCCGGCTTCGACGCCGACGTAGATGTGCTCGACGCCGGCCTCGGCGTAGCGGTCCATGATGTCCTCGTCGCGCACGATGTCGTCGACGCGGGTTTCCATCAGCAGGCGCACGCCGGGCTTGCGCTCGATCATGAGCTGCAGGATGCGTTCCCAGCGGGCGCGGTCGAAGGTCGGGATCTCGTCGGCGAGCATGGCGACTTCGACGCCGTACTTCTGGTGCAGCATCTCGATTTCGGCGACGAAGTTCTCGGCGCTGCGGGCGCGCCAGCCGCGGCGCCAGAAGAGCTTTTGCGAGCAGAAGGAGCAGTCCTGCTGGCAGCCGCGTGCGGAGGAGACGATGGCGAGGCGTGCGTCGTTCTTGGCGCGGTACTTGTAGATCGGCCACTCGACGAGGTCCCACGCGGTGGGCAGGGCGTCGAGGTCGCGGATGAAGGGGGCCGAGCGGGTGGCGATGACGCCGCCGTCGCGCCAGAAGGCGATGCCGGCGACCTTGGCCGGGTCGTCGCCGGCATTGAGGCAGTCGAGCAGTTCGGGCAGGGTGCGCTCGCCTTCGCCACGCACGACGTAATCGATGGCGTCGTGGTCGATGCGCAGCATCTCCTGGTAGCAGAAGGTCGCATGCACGTTGCCGATGACGGTGACGATTTCCGGGTCGATCGCCTTCGCCATGCGCAGCAGTTTCGTTGCAGCGACGATCGCGGCCGTGAATGCCGAGGTGCAGATGACGTCGGGACGGAAGTCCTCGAGGCGCTTCTGGATCTGCGCTTCGTCGTGCCACAGGGCCATCGCGTCGTAGTAGTCGACTTCGTAGCCTGCCTCGCGCAGCGAGCCGGCGATGTAGACGAAGCCGACGTTGAGCCAGGTGCCGGCGGATTCGACGACCCCGGAGTGATAGGGCACGGTGACGAGGGCGACGCGCTTGATCTTGCGTTGCCGCGGTGCGGTCGGGGCGGTCCGCGGGGGGGGGATGAAGGTGATGGGGGAGCCGTTGGTTTTCATTGTTCTCTGCGCGCGGACGTGTTGGGGGTCAGACTACCGGCGGCATGGTAGGTGAGCCCTAGTCGGCAGGGTTTGACGTACATCAACGGCATTGTCGAAGGCGAGGCGGAACAGCGCGCCGGCGGGGCCGGCACGCGGGAGATGTCGTGGAAACGGCGCTCGATCAGCGAGTGGCTGAGGAGGTGTCGGCGGGCGATTCCGTGCGGGGGACGGGGTTGGCGAGCATCTCCTCGCTCAACTCGTCGCACGGGCAGACGGGCGGGGTCATCGGCAGCGGCGCCGGGATGGCGCTGCCGGTGGCCGGTCGGCGGGCGCGGGCGAGGCCCATCTTGAAGCGGATGGAGAAATTCACGTAGGCCTCGAGGAAGCGGAAGATGCGCTTGTCACCCATCGGGCCGACTGCACGTTCGCTCGGCACGGGGGTGATCCTGCCGTCGACGAGTTTGGCGCGGCCGACGATCTGGAAGTGGCCGTCGTGGTCGATGTAGCCGAGGTTGTCGGTCTGCACGGCGATCACGGTCGGGAGGTTGGCGAGGTCGTAATGCCGCAGCAGCCCGACTTCGCCTGCCGGCAGCGGCTGCAGCGTCTCGATGTCGACGACATCGACGCGTGCCCAGGGGGGCACGCGGCGGCGGCGGGCGGAGCTGCGGCCGAGGATTGCCGAGCGCAGCGTGTCGTCGAAGTAGCCGGTGGCCGTTTCCGCCATCCCCAGCACGTTCACGCAGTGCGAGGCGGGAATCGCGAGCACTTCCTCGGCGAGGCGGAAGAAGTCGTCCTGGGTGAGTTCGCCGAAGCGGCCGCGGTAGCCGCCGCCGTCGCCGATGCGGCTGCCGGCGGGCAGGCGGAAGCGCAGTCCGCGCGCCTTGCAGGCGTTGAAGAAGTACACGAAGGCGGAGGTCGATCCGATCATGGCGACGGGAACGCCGGTGGATTCGGATTGTTCGAGCGCGGCGATCAGTGACTTGATGTCGAGCCCGGAGTAGTCGAGGAGGAAGCGGCTGTCGGGCGTGCCGAAATGGCGGCGCGTCTCTTCCATGCCGATCGCCATGCCCATCGACGGGGCCATCTCGGGGCTGGGGGCGAGGATGAGGATGCGGCAGCGCTGGCCCCTGGCGAAGTCGGGGAACAGCCACGCGTGGGTCATCGTGCGGTTGGCTGCGAGCACGAGTTCGCGGCCGGTTTCGTCGCGGAAGATCTGGCCGCGCCGGATCGCCGTGGTGCCGCTGGTGAGCTGGGCCATGACGGCCTGCTCGAGCGGGAAGGAGGTGACGATGGCGGTCTTGAAGGCGTCGGTGGGGAAGGCCGGGATGTCGCGCCAGTGCGTGACCGTGTCCGGGCTGATCCCCTTGGCCGCGCAGAATTGGCGGTAGGGCTCGTTGCGCGCGTATTGCCAGGCGAAAAGTTCGAGGGCGAGCGTGGCGAAGGGGGCAGAGTCGCCGTCCACGCCGCCGTCGATCATCGCCCGGATGCGGGCGGCGAGCCGGTCGCGTTCGGGGTCGGCAGTGCTGGCGGAGTTTGCGGTGTCGGTGTTCATGCGCGCTCCCCCCTTACAGGCTCCAGGCGACGACGAAGCCCGTGCCGATCAGGAAGGACGAGCCGAGCACGGCGTGCTTGATGATCAGGAGGCGCTTCTTGACATCCTTCATGCCGGCGCCGTCCCAGCTGCGGTAGTAGAAGAAGCGGAACAGGCCGGTGAGGATGATGCAGCCGAGCGAGATCGCCGTCACCCACACGAAGACGCCGATGAGTTCGTTCATGAGCGCGAGCTGGCCCGCGTCGAGTGCCGGATCGGCGGCACGCTGGCGCAGCACGAACATGGTCAGGAAGCCGCCGAACCACAGGCCGGTGAACAGGTCGTGGGCGAAGTCGTTGATGAGGATGAGCCAGGGTTTCATGTGCGCGGCGATGCCCGTCGGAAAGCGAATGCCGCGCACTCTAGCAATTCGGCGCCGGGGTCGGGTTGATGCTGATCAGATCGCTTGCCTATGGCGGATTGTCGCAGGTGCTGATCATCCAGTTCTTGCCGGTGCCGGTGGTGTTCGTCGTTCCCCCCTGGCTGTTGGCAATACGGTCACCGGACGCCTTGCCCGCCGAACCGCAGTCGGTATCGCTCCAGCTGGCGTTCTGCTTGAAATTCACGACCTTCAGCTTGGCGTTGCGGTAGTACGGACCTTCGTTGTACGTGGAGTTGCTTCCATTCGTTGCAACTTCCTTGCTGCTGCCGGCATAGCCGGCTTCGGCGCCGATGTCGTTGAGGTTGACGAGCAGGGACTTGTTCTTCCAGCCGTGCGGGACGGCGACATGGCACCAGTTGCAGCGGATTCTCCCGATCTTGTCGGTATGGTAGGCGTGCAGATCGCCGCGTCCTCCGCCACTGAAACCCGTGCCCGTACCGTTGCGATCCGCGTAGCGGGTCGATTCGTGGCACTTGAAGCAGAGCGTGTTGGCCTGCCCGCTGCCGCTGCTGGTGTTCCACAGCCCCTTCAGCAGGAAATCATTCGCCGAGCCGTGCGGCCCCCAGTTCTGTCCGGCAGCAGGCGTGATCGTCCCGGCCGCCGTGTCGGAGCCGTGGCAGTCGGTGCAGTGCATGGTGTTGGTGCCGACACTCGCGTTCCACGGCGCGCGCCACGCATTGGCGACGGCGGTGTTGCGCAGGCCGATCGTGCGGCCGGTGTTGTTCATGACCGGATGCCAGGAGCGATGGTTGTCGGTGTTGTAGGCCGCGCCCGCGCCGGCATCGGCGCCGAGGGAGCCGGGAGCGCCCTGGTGCGCGGTCGGCGCCTGGAATTCGCGGGCCTGGTTGGTATAGCGCGTATAGTTGTTCCGGCCGGTGATGGCAGCCCCGGAAGACGTGCCGGGCGGGCCGAGTTCGGGGCGCCGGTTGCCGCTCGGGAATACGTTATCGTCGGGGTAGCCGTAGTCGGAATGGCACTTCAGGCACACCTGGTATTCGCGCGTGACCCATGGGCTGCTCACTGCGGTGCTCGCGCCCTGCCCGCCGTCGCCGACCTTTTCCTGGTAGCTGTTCGGCAGTTCGAAGAAGCTGCGCGAGCCGTATACGGGCTCGACGCCGAAGGCGCCGCGCAGGGCGCCCGATGCGATATTGCCGTTCACCCCGCCGGGCACGTGAGTCCGCTGGTCCGTCCCGCCGAGGTTGAACAGGCTGTTGCGCGTGACGCGGTGCGGGTTGTGGCAGTCGGTGCACTCCGCGTGCCGGTTGTTTACGTTGATCTGGCCCAGGCTCTCCCGGCTCTCCGTGAAGTTGCGGTCCTTGATGTCGTGGATTTCGACGCCCGACTTCTGCTCCGCCGTGGTGATCGGCATGTGCTTGTTGGTGGGGCCGAAGTCCATCTTGATGTTCGGGACGGCCCCGGTGGCGGTGCTGATGACGCTTTCGGCCGCGTTCGCGTGGCACTGGTAGCAGGTTTCCTCGATGGCGGAAACGGTGTTGGGTGTCGAGGTCGAGCCGGTCTTGTAGCTACCGACGCCGGTGCCGCCGCTGGTCCCGCCGACGCCTTCGCGCAGCAGTCGCCGTGAGCCCTGCACCGCGTGGGTGTCGTGGCAGTTGAGACAGGCGGCCTGCCAGACCTGGGTGGTCGTGGGAAATTCGCGGCGGTTGGCGGCCTCGAGCTTGTACTGCTCGTCGGCGATGGTCTGCGAGGCGTGCGAGGACTGCGACCATGCGGTGCCGAGCTTGTCGTGGCAGCCGAGGCAGATCTGATCGGAGGCAGGCTTGAAATCGGTGCCGGACGGGGTGACGGTCTGGAAGCGGTTCAGGCGCAGGAATTTCGATACGTCGAGATGCGGGTCGTGACAGGTGGTGCATTGCACCTGTCCCGCTCCGGCCGTGCCGGTCGGCTGCAGCGGCAGCAGCGGCTTGAAGCCGGTGCTGCGGATGCCGATGACGGTGCCCGAGCCGGCGGGGTAACGCTGCTGGAGGTCCATGCGGCGCAATTCGCCGTCCGCGGCAGCCAGCGTGTCGTTGAACGTGAAGGAGATGGGATGGTCGTTGCGCAGGTCGATGCCCAGATTGCGCGTGAAGCCGGAGGTGGCGCCTTGCGGACCGGCCGGCATCTTGCCAGCGTCGGTGCCGCTCATCGTCACCGACACGTTGGTCTTGCCCCCCAGGACGCCGACCGTTCCGATCGCCATCGTGCCGTCGTGGCAGGACAGGCACAGCTTGGAGCTGCCGCCGGGTTGGGACAGGGCGCCGAAAATGGTCTGGGCGTCCAGCGAGTTGGATGTGTAGGGCGTATAGGTGGCGCTGGAAAGATCGCGGTTCCACAGCGGCGCCGGCGCGGCAGCGTTGGCCGCATGCGGGGTGTGGCAGAAGACGCAGATCTGGCTCTCGGCGGTCGCCTTGACCGTTCCCGATCCGGACGCGGACAGGTTGTGCTTGGTATTGGCGATCTTCGACTGCTGGGCTGCGGCGGGGGCGATGCAGGCGAGCGCAAGGAGGGCGATCGCGGCGTGGCGCAGGGCGCTGTCTCTTATACCCATCT
>NZ_WTVK01000070.1 GCF_012910805.1 Aromatoleum evansii | reverse complement strand
CGGTCGGCACCGCAAGTTATCCACCGCCGCGCGCTCTGCCTGCGTATGAGGCGCCGCAGGCGCGCGCCCGTGGATAACTTGCTGCCGCAGTGCCCTTGATGGCGTCCATCAAACGGGGACAGCTTCAGAAGGCTGACCGCGCTGGCTGGGTCATCCAGCAGATTGACGCTGGGCGTAGCGTTGCTACCGGTGGCAAACAGCGTAAATAGCCGATTGGGTACGAGGGTCAGTTGGTCCGGATTCGGTTCCACAGTGATCCGGCCCATAGTTTCAATGCCCTGGCAAGCACCCATCTTGTCTGGAAACGCGCTCAACCGGCCTGACAAAGCTTGTTCGTGCTCCCGCACACGGGCCGCGGTGTTCCGAAGCTGATAGACCGCTGCCTCGAACTCGGGATAGCGAACGCGCTTGTCGTCGGCGCTTGGCAACTTACTCAGGAATTTTTCACCGCTCTGGGCGGACCCCATCAGCTGCGAAACGACTCCCCGCATGCTTTCGATGGTACTAAGCACGGCTGCCGACGAGGCTTCGGTCTTGAGCACCTCACCACTGATCGAATAGCTGACTTTGTCCGTCGCTTGGCGCACCTCCCCAGCCTTAGCCCCGATTCTGCTCAGTTGAATACGCACACGCGCATGCAATCTCTCCGCCTCGCTGATCTCCGGCTCGAGGGCCTCGGAAGCTCGAGGAAGACTCTCATCGCAGGTCGTGACGGCGGGACGGTCTACGCATCCTTTGGGTCGAGCCGCGTCAAATAGCTTTTTTCCCACGTCGTTCGCGCCAGACTCGCAGCCAGTTGGGCTAGAGCGATTGGTCTTGCAGCGGTCGGGACGCCCGTACTCTTCCTTGAACTTGTTTCCCATGATGGTGCGCAAGTTTTCGATCGAAGCTCGCAATGCGGCCTCATCGTTAATGATGGAACCTAGTTCGGCTGGCGAAATTTGCAGTTCATCGGATGCCCCGTAAATACATGTTAACGCCTCGGCGCCCCCCAGATAGACAACCTGCCTTGCGTGGGGCAGCGTAAGTGTGGAATAGCCATAAACAGTGCCGCCGGCCGCGGCAAGGTAGCGCAAAGTCGCGTTGCTGCCGTCCAGGCCATGTTTGAGCAGTTGGTAACCGGCGACGCCGCCGATTCCCAGCAGCATTGTGTTGATCACGCTCCTTTCCGCTGACTGATCGACCACTGCTCCTACATACTCCCGGCGGAGCAGGTCGGCGCGCTCGCGTGCGCGGCAAAGAGTGAGTTGGCTGTCGAATAGCCAGAGAGCGGCGTCTCCTTTGCGCTCTTCATTGCGGCTCGCCAGGTAGGCGTCGCACGCGGTAACCGCACGCTCTTCCTCGGAAACGACCATCGGTGGTGGAAAAAGCTGGGGGCTAACGGTGCTGGCACATCCGCCTACCAAGGCACAAACGATTAATGGCGCGGCAAGAATCCGCACACGCAGATGCACATCAAGAAGCAGCCTCTTCATCGATTCGCCTCCTTATGCGCGTGCGACCGCCCTATCGCCGAGTAGCTGGATAATCCGATTGCCGCAACTAAACGGGCAGCTCCTGCCGCCAGAACTCAGAACGGCGCTGCAATGCATCGATAATGGCCGGAGCGCAAATGAGCCACCAGCGCATTGGCGAAAAATCCACTCAACAACCAAAGGATTGCTTAAGCCGAATCCTCAACCGCTTCGCGATGTGACAAGTACTGCCAAGAAGACTTAGATCTAGTAAAGTCGGCTTTCTAGAACATGGAATCAGCATAGCTTATGCCGCAGGACTTGCAAGTGCCTATGGAGCGAAGACGTCTCAAGGTGCCCTTGGATCGGCCGTTAACCGATGAATACACCCCCCTTCGGGCTGCATGCGGGCGTCTTCTATGTGACTTGAAACCGGAGAAGACCATGGGAGTGATTTCTCCAGAGATCGACTGAACCTGCAGCTCGGCTACGCCCGAGGCGAGTTGCAGCAGGGCCGGGTGCTGCTCGATGCCGACGGCAACGAGCTTATGGCTCTCGTAGATCGCCGGCTGCGCGCCCCTCGCGAGGTGAGTTTTGGTACCGCTGCGAGTTCAACACGCTCAAGGGACTGCGCTCTCCCGACACATGGATTGCCAGCCCGTCCGCGCATGCACTGTTTGTCCTGGCGTTGGCTTGTGCTTAGTGAGTGACGTGGCGGATTAGCACACACCGGGTTGGCGTTTGAGCAACAGTACTGAAATGCTGTTCTTCGACTAGGTGAGCAGGAAGATCGCCAGGAACCGCCTTGGCAAAGGCAGCTTGGTCGAGGCGAACGCGGTACCGGCGATGAGGCTGGTGTAATGCCCGCATCCCTAGCATTGTCACGGACGAACGCTCCCGCACCCCAGAGACGAACGCGGGCGGTTCTGATCTGATTACGATTGGCTGAACCCGGACCGGAGTGCGGCGATTCCGCCCAAAACCCTTGCGTGAGATTTACGTGACTTCATGAAGCACCATGCTGCTGACACCATGCATCTGCAACGGGCGCGTGGTGTAGACGACCAATAAAAACAATCACTTAAAAGTGACGACCGAGTTGTGGCTCCAGGTGTCACCGGTTCGATCCCGGTATGTCGCCCAAAAAATCAATGACTTAGAGTAATCCTCTAAGCATTCAGCATCGAGCCGAAGTCACGCAGACGGCCGATAGATCCAGGTGTTACCCGGCTCGATGCAGTCTTTTTCCAGAAAGTAATCAGCCGCTCGGCGAACATCCATCAGCGAATGGGCTCGCGCAAGAAGTCACGCAAATCGGCGTGCCGAGCGGCATTGTTCTGGATGTCGGCGGTTGCGGCACCATCAACGACAGCTGGATGGCCATCGCGGTCTTCACGGCGCCCGGCGGCGTTCGTTTAGGGCGGCGCTGGGGCCGCAACGCTGTAGGTCGTAGCAGATGCGCTTGTGACAGGGAGCGCTTGGCTGACGAGGCACGGCCCGTCAATGGCATCCAGGCGGCAGGGTAGAGGACGGATGTCCCCGCGGCGACGGTCTTCGTCACTGGCTCACCGGGGCGAGGCAGGCGATACCGACGTCAATCCAGAGCCGGGGACTACTGACCATCCGGCGAACGGGGGCAAAGGCTGAGCCTGCAGGTGGAGACCCGCAGGGCGGGGTCTCTAGCGCCTGTCGCGCTCCAGTCGCTCCGAAGCCCGCGACGCCGCTTCGTCACGCGAAATTCCCGGTGCCTTCCGCTGCTCGTGATCGATCAGACGCTCTGCCTTTCCGATATCGCCGCCGCAAGCGCGGAGTAGCCTTGCCCACGGCGTCTGCACGCCGAAGTCCGGATTGCGGGAGCGGTGAGTCTCGAGTGAGGGCTCGCGCGGCTCGAATACCGCACGCATCCTCCTCTCAGCGCGCCATCGGCTCAGGCGCAGGATCAGGAACACGACCCCGAACATCATCGCGAACCAGCCCCATGCAGGAAGGGTTCGCACGTACGTGCCAACCTGCAGGACACCCGTCTTTAGGACCAGATCGGAGGTCGTCGGGAAGGACCCCGTTACCTGCGGCAGCAGGCCTATGGAGGCCCTGTCCTGTGCGGCACTCCGAAACGCACCGTTTGACGCCGAAGCGGACGACGAGTAGTCCGCCACGATGAGTGCGCCGGATTTCGGACGGAACGGAACCGGCGGGTTGCCCACGTAGAACCGAAACGGGATCGACGCCATCCCCAGATCGTCGCCGTTCCGGACAACCTGCTGCACGACAAAATGCAAGTGAGGGCCCGACGAATATCCGGTAGAGCCCACCAAGCCGATCTGTTCCCCGGCTGCCACACGCTGCCCCGGATACACCTGCACGCCCCCGTGGGCGAGGTGTGCGTAGACGCCGATTGTCCCGTCAGCGTGCCGAATCCGCACCTCATTCGCCTTGTCCAGCAGATCGGGCGTTTTGCCTCCATACCTCTGGTTGGCTTCGGTATAGATCACCGTTCCGTCGCGCGCGGCCAGTACCGGCGTGTCTTGCGGCATCACGATGTCGACCGCGTGAGCACTATCCGGCGACTGATGGGTCGTGATTGCTCCGCCCGGGGCCTGGCCGATCGGGTATCCACTGCCGTCGCGGTACGGAAGGCGATACAGCGCATCGGCACTTTGTCGTGCGTTGAAGTCCCCCAGCAACCAGGAACTCGAATACCGGAACGAATAGCCGACGCCCGACATCGTGCGCTTGAACCGCCCCAGATGCAGGACCCCGCCGTTCGGCGGCACGACCGCGAACACGGGAAACTTGCGATCCGGTGTTGCATACACGGAATAGAGCAGAGCCACCTTCACCGAAACCGGTGCCGGTCCGCTGTTGCGAGCAACGATCCGGTGCCCGTCGCCGTCCGGCTCGCTTTCTACCGTGAAGGGATAATTGTCGTTGGGTCCTGCGAGGCAGGGGCCAATAGCGAAATGGGCCAGGATCAGCAGCGTTGTCGCGCGCATCGCTTATCTACGACGTAGGGGTATGAGGGATGATAACGCGCAGTGGGCGTGCCCGACTGCGGCACATCGCAGTCTGCCAGGGGCGGTGGGTTCGTATGGCCCGTGAACTTCATCTGGGCCGCGGTCGAGGAGGCGGTGACCTCACGAGCAGGGATTCGACATGGCAGAGTACTTCCGCGGCCGGAGTTCGGCCTGAACGGCCATTAGTCTTATGGCCTGTGTCGGGCGGCAATGTGCCGGTCAACCGCCGTTTAGCCGCGGTCAATGGCCGCATCTCCAGCGGGTGAACTCGAACTTTCGACCCGCTATCGCCGTTAATGGCACCACGGCTTCAAGGCCGGCTTCCTGAGCTGAGCCGTTGCTTGTTGCGACAGTAATAGGCTGTACGTCAGCTATTGCCCGCAGGTCATCGACACCTGTAGTGGGTATGCCTACCATCTAACCTTTCCAAGAGATGCTGTTTGAGAATGACATGGGTCGAATCGCTACAGAGCGAGACCGCCCCTCACGAACCACAGCTAACCTATAGGAGATATTCGTGAAAGCCGTTGCATTCAAAGTCACGTACAACGACGGCGGTGCTGGCGCGGGCCTCGTTGGATACCGAGGAGTCTGCTCCGACCGAGCGATCCTTGAAAATGTACTCACCCGGAAAATGACGAACTGCTCGGACCGGCGCGTTCCATGTCGGACGTTTGCTGACGGCAATTTCACCGGGCGTCGCCCAAGCCTGTCAGCTAATGCGGCCCCATGGTGTTACGAGGCTGCCCTCTTCAGCCGAAAGCCTTTTCGCTTCGGCAGCGGCTATTTTCACCACGGTGAAAAGAAGGGGATGCCGATACCGATGAACGGTGTCGAGCCGGGCGACATCGCTTTTCTGACCACCCTTCTTCCGGGCGGCGCACAGACCGACCGCTTTGTCTTTGGCTGCTTTCGGGTCGGTCCGAAGGTCTTTCTCGAGGAAGGCTGGGGCTACATGGCGGAATCCGACGGCACTATGGACATACGCATTCCAGACGACGTCGCCCGCAAGTTGAATTTCTGGCGATATTTCAAGAACAAGGATGGCTCTCGCTTTTGGGGAACCGGCTTGTTCCGATACCTGCAATCAGAGACCACCGAGGCGTTGCTGACGGACCTGATTAATCTGCTCGGTGACCGCGAAGAGCGCGACATTCTTCTAACTGCACTTCCTCCCGGCTTCCGAAAGCCGGTCCGGCAACCCCCGGACGGCGGCGGGTCATTTGGCGGCGGCTGCGGTGGCGGCGGTGAGAGCGAAGCGCACCGCAAACTGAAGGAATATGTTGCCGCACACCCGGAAAAAATTGGCCTACCTAAATCCGCCGTTGCGTCGATCGAATTCCCCTACCTCAGCGGCGACCAAGTCGATATCAAGTTCGATGTTCCCGGCGGGAAGGCGGCCGTCGTCGAGATCGAGACTATCGACACCCTCCCGGGCGCGCACCAATGCATCAAGTATCGTGCGCTCCTCGAGGCAGCCAGTGGCCATCCGATAAATTCTGGCCACGTTGAAGCAATCCTCGTCGCCCACAAGTTCGACGGCGCTACCCGTACGTTCGCCACCAACTACAACATTCGCTTGGTGCAGATGGTCGTCTGAATCCCATCATTCAGATCTGAAACCTAAAACGGAGCATCGACGGCCGTGCCCACGGTCTGGCCTGGACGTGACAGTTCCGGCCGAGTTGCTCTCGCAGGCCGGACGGCAGTTTCCACAGGGGTGCAGCCCCTCGAATGGCGGTTTGAGAGAAAAGGCGACAGTCCCCTCCTGGCTGTTATGCACAGCTGTGCATAACAGCCAGGAGGGGACTGTGAAACATCATCTTCCAATTGTGGGATACGAAGAGGTGGCTCATTCAAGCGGGTAATGTTTGATGGGAAACGAGGCGTTGATGGTGGCGGTGAGGGCCTGAAGCAGGCTTTTTACCACCTCAATAACTGCGCCTAGTCGTCATCCAATCACCTGCGCACGCCCAGCGGCGTGCGGAAGTGGGTCACAGGTGGCGCGTCCGCCCCCCTTTCTACACAACCTCGGCCAGAAGCAGCCGTTTGGGTTACAGATGATGTTTCGGCACTCGCCCACACGCGACAGACGTATGTGTAAAGGCACTTCGCTTAAGCGATACTGCTGACTATGCCTTCATATGGGATCATGCAAGCGGGATGACGCGTGCCGATCGCCGCGCGCCCAGTCGTCAGCAACTGTGGATTGTTGCGCGCACCGCTGCCGCCGAGCAGAATGCTCCTGTCAAAAAAAGGGGAGGGACGCATGAGCAAGCACATCGCCTATCTCACCGCCGCGCTTTCAGCTGCGCGCGCAGTTCAAGATGCAGACCGCGGCCGATTACCGCCCGATGAACTGAGGTTCGTGCTCGAACTTAGGCCCGGCGAGCAAATCGCTGTTGTGGAATCGAAGCTCCAGCAGTTCATTTCCTCGGACCGCTTCGTGGTCGAGCCGCTCGATGTCGGTTCGCAGTCAGCGGGACGATTCCATGTACTGCGCTTTCCGACTCTGCAGCGTGTGTTTCCGCAGCATGAGGCGTTCGACATCGCGTATGCGCTGACGGACACGTTGGGCCTGGGAAGTTGTGAGCCGGACCTGGGCGCCGACGTATATCTTGACCCCGCGCCGCCGGCCGGTGGCCCCAACCTCGAATCGAGTTTCCTCGGTTCACTTTGCTGGGCGGATGGCAACGCGCCGCAAGACAAGCGCTGGGTGCTGAAGCACTCGAAGTTGGATGTGGCGCACCAGCATTCGCGAGGCAAGGACATCCTGGTCGCCCAGCCCGATACCGGCATCACCGAGCACGCCGAGCTGGTCGGTGACATGTTCGACATGACGTGGGCGACCAACCTACTGGAAGGAAACCAGGATCCCAAGGATCCTCTGTCCCCAGGCATGGCCAATCCGGGCCACGGGACCTCCACCGCCAGCGTGCTGGCCAGCCGGGGCAATGGGCAGATCACCGGTGCGGCGCCGGAAGCCAAGGTAGTTCCGATCCGCTGCATCGATGACGTGAAGGTCTTCAACACGGCGCCGGTTGCTGCTGCCATTGCGCACGCCGTGCGTAGCGGCTGCCACGTGATCTCACTGAGCCTTGGGGGCCTGGCGGGGCGCGCCTTGCACGCGGCAATGAAGGATGCGGTGGCACAGGACGTGATCGTGGTGGCCGCTTCGGGCAACTGCGTTGGCATTGTGGTCTGGCCCGCGCGTTACCCGGAAGCGATCGCTGCCGGCGGCGTAGGCCCTGGCGGCAAGGGCTGGAAAGGAAGTTCGCGTGGCTCCCGGGTGACGGTGTCCGCGCCGGCCGAATTCGTGTGGCGCGCCGAGAGAGCCAAGCCGACCGCCGATCCGGCGCTCGTCTCGCCAAGCCAGGGCACCTCGTATGCCACTTCGCTGCTCGCCGGCGCCGCGGCGGTCTGGCTGTCCCGGCACGGGCGCGGTGCGGTCATCGCGGAAGCACGCCGGCGTGGCGTCACCGTGGCACGGCTGTATGCCACGGCGTTGAAGCAGACCGCGCACGCGCCAAATGGGTGGGACACGGACCTGGGCGCCGGAATGCTCGACGCGGAAAAGCTGGGGAACCTGGCGCTCGGCTCCATTCAGATCGTCGAAGCTGAGGCGGCTGCCGCGGGGGAGGAAGACTGGGTGGAGGAACTGCTGCTGGAGCAGTTCGGCACAGCCACGCGCGACCCGGCGTTCGATGCTCGACTTTTCGGCGCGGAGCTCTCCGCCATCGCGCTGTCGCAGTCCAGGTTCGACCAGCAGCTGCGCAACCTGACGCCAGAGGCTAAGTCGGAAGGCACGCGCCCTTCGGCGCGGCTGGCGGCAGCGGTGAACACCTCGCCCGACCAGCGACTCAGCCGCTTCGGCCAGTCTGCGCAGTCGTCGGTATCCAGGCCGACGCTGCCCACGCCATCCGCCGCCGACGCGCGGCGGAGCGCGGTGCTCCTGCCCGTAGGGACGATTGCCGAATCCGCAGCGCCCGGCGAAACACTGGAGGCCGCTCGGGACTTCCTTGCCGGCGAGGCCGGCAAGAAACTGTTGGCGGACACCGGGCGCTTCATCGCCGGCTCCACGGCACCGGAACGGGACAAGAAGGCCGTCACCGAATCGGTCCGCAAGCTGGTGCAGGAGATCAACCAGGGCGGTGCCATCCGCTCGCCCGAGGCCAGGCTCGGCCTCGAAGCACTGATCGAGATGAAGGGCCGGCCGGCCTTGCGGGTGCGGAACGGTGACGTCGACGACAACGACCCGCGGGCCGAGCAGTGGAGCTTCCCGATCTACAACCTAAAGTCGAATTCGCAGTTCTCGGCCCGGGTGGGCGCAGTCGGCCGCATTGACCTGGATGGCGTTCACGTCGGTACCGGCTGGATGGTGGGGGAAGAACTGATCCTGACCAACCGGCACGTGTTGCAAGGCATTGCCTATCCGACGCCAACCCGCGACCACCCGGCCCAATGGCTGATGAAAGACGGCAACTGCACCATCGATTTCAGCGAGGAGCCGACGGCGCAAACGCTGGCCACCAAGTTTGAGATCCTCTCGGTTGCGGAAGCGGGGCCGCAGCATATCGATGTGTATCTCATCGACTTCGAGAAGCCTGATTTCGCGTTGCTGCGCGTCAAGGGCACGAGTCTCGCCGGCAACAACGGCTTGCCGCCGCCACTGGAGCTGTTGAAGGCCGGCGGTGCCCTGGATCCCGGCCGCGAAATGGTGGTGGTCGGGTACCCCGCGCGCATGAGCGCGAAGCCGCGCAATGACCACGGCGAGATCGATGTTGAGGGGCTGGAGCGCCTGCAGGCGCTGTTTGCCGCGGACTACGGGACCAAGTATTTTTCGCCGGGCGTTGTCAAGACGCCTCCCTCCTTGCTGCAGGAGTTTCCCCACACGGCCAGCCACGACGCCACCACGTTGGCCGGCAATTCGGGTTCGCTCATCGCATCGATCCACTCCCCGATGAAAGCCGCGGGCCTGCATTTCGCCGGCGCGTGGCGCAAGGAGAACTACGCGCACTCGCTCAGTGGCCTGAGGTCCCTGGGCTACCTGCATGACCCGCGCCTCAATTGGGTGGGTTGATGCCGCAGGAAATCGACGAAGCCGACCTCCGCGAGTACGCGGCCGGGGTCTCGCAGCGCAGCGAATTCGGCGCCATCTTCGACAAGATCTCGGCGGGGCGCACTTTCAAGTTCCTCGTGTTCGGCCTCAGAAAGGAACCTTATCTTGAGGCGTTGAAGCAGGCCCACAATGAGGGCTTTCTCGAGCAGCTGCTGGAAGAACTGACCCACGCGGGCATCGGCGGTCGGTCGCCGGCCGCGGTCTCACCGCGGCTCGAGGCCATCACCCGTCCGGACCTCGGATTTCCCAACGTGGAGGTCGAAGTGGCTGGCAAGCTGACCGCCACGCGGCGCCTGTGCTGCATCACCGTCCTGTGCTCGCCGGGGGGCAGCCCCTACAAGTCCGGCACCGGTTTCCTGGTCGGCCCACAGACGGTGCTAACCAGTTACCACGTAATCGCGTCCTTGCTTGATGCGAAGGATGTCCCGCTGCCCGACTCCAGCCTACGGCTGCGCATCGCATTCGACGAGCTCAATGGGCTGGGGCAGGGCGCTGTCATTCCCGTCGCCGACGACTGGCTCGCGGGTTACAGCAAGTTCCATCCGCTGGAAGATCCGGCGCAGGCGAAGCCGCTGGATTGGGACAAGATGCCCGAAGATGGGTTCGACAAGCATCTGGACTTTGCCGTGCTGCGGCTGGCAAGGACCGTCGGTCGCGAGCGGGGCTTCTACCGGTTGGATGCAGGCAGCTTGCCCGCAGTCGGCGGGGGAAGCGCGCAGGTCGCCCTGCTGCAGCACCCGGCCAGTAGCCCGTTGGCTTCGACCCCGGGGGCCGGGCTGAGGCTGTGGCCCGGCAGCCACCAGACCCGCCTGCATCACAACGCCAACTCCACCGACGGTTCCTCCGGTGGCTTGCTGGTCAACAACGAGTTCAAGCCGATCGGCTTGCACCAATGCAGCTATAGGGATTCGGCCGGCAAGCCCCTGTTCAACGGCGCCATCACGACGTTCAGCATCGCCAGGTTCGGCCTGCAGATGGACAACGTGCAGGGGTTTGACCCGGTCTGGCGCCTCGCCTCGGGTGAGCCGGTAATCGGGCGCGAAGAGTTCCAGCGGGGCGTCCTGGATGCCGTCATCGGGTACAAGCGCATCCTCACGGTGGCGGGCGAATCGAAGACCGGGCGCAGCTTCACGACAAAGATCCTGCGCCAGCTTCTCGGGACAGCCGAACACCACGTCGTGGAGCTGTCGGCCGCCAAGCTCGCGGTAACGGCGCGACTTGCCGCGCTCCAAATTCTGGATTCCATACGCGGCGCCCAGACCCCGGTGGACGACTTGCCCAAGACCGACGACGCCGAAACGGCGCAGGCCGCCTGGATCGCTGCCGAGCTCTTTCCCGCGTTCGCCAAGCAGTTGGAACTGCTCGCGGCTCGTCGGATGGTCTGGCTCGTTCTCGACGATGTGGACCGCTATCCGAT
This sequence comes from Aromatoleum evansii, assembly GCF_012910805.1. GTDB lineage: Bacteria > Pseudomonadota > Gammaproteobacteria > Burkholderiales > Rhodocyclaceae > Aromatoleum > Aromatoleum evansii. Next base: position 11,796 of record NZ_WTVK01000070.1, on the reverse strand, counting down.
CGCCAACACTTCGGTGCGGGTCTTCCTCGAGACGGTGTACGCTGGCATGTCCAACGTTCCCAGGTTGCGGATCGTCCTGATCGGCTTTCGCGGCCATTTGGACGGCGCCGTCCTGGCCCAGGTCAAGGGTGAGCAGCTGCGCGAGTTCAACGTGCTGGAGCTTGCGGATTTTATCGAGCGGGAGTCGACGGACAACGGTATCACGCGCAAGAAGGGCGAGGCGCAAAGCATGGCCCAGAATATCCTGAACCTCGACAATCTCCTCCCGCAAAAGCTGGGCAAGACCGAGCAGGCGAGCGTGGCGGCGGACCGAGCGAGGAACGAGCTGTGACGTCGACTATGGACACGAACACGGAAGGGATCTGGAGGCAGGCGCGGTTCCGGGCGGCCACCTTGGGCGCATTCGATCCCGCGCGGTTGATCGATCCCAAGCGTGAAGACCAGCTGGCCGCGCTCGACCGATTAGCCGCCGAGTGCGTCGAGGTGCTGGACGAGGGACCGCCAAGGTGGATGCTCAATCCCGACGCCCGTGCACAGACGTTGGCCGAGATGCCGCGCGACGAGTTGTACGCCGCCATGACGTCTGTCCAACCTGCGCCCGATGATCGGCTGGGCCAGCTCCTGCGCCATGTCCTCAGCGGCAAGCCCGTCACCGGCCCAGCTTTCGGTATGCAGGAGCTCGGCTTGCTGAGAACCGCGCTGCAATTCGCCTCTGCGACGCGCGACACCACGGAAGCGCTGCGCGAGGTCGATCGGCTCCTGGCCGAGCGCGACGCACACGAGGCGATGCAATCCCTGTTGCCTCGCCGGCTCGTGGGTCGCCAGGGCCAGCTTAGGAAGCTGCGCAGGTTCGTTCTGGCGCCCGCCGGAACCTCCGCCGAGAACATCCTCTGGATCACGGGGGCTGGAGGATCCGGGAAATCCGCGCTGCTCGCCAGATTCGCCGATTCGTTGCGGCGGTCGGAAACGCCCGTCCTTCACGTCGACTTCGATCGCCCTGCCATGTTTAACGGCAGCCTGACAACGCTGATGATGGAAATGTCGCGCCAGCTGGAAGTCTGCTTCCCCGAACTGGCGAAGGCCCTGTCCGAGTACCGCCGGGCGGTGCGATCGGGCCGGTCTGGGCCGTCCAGTTCGTACTCGTTCGACGAGAGGCAGGTCAAGGCGCACGGGAGCTACTCGGCTTGGCACGAATGCATGCGCGATTACCTTCCGATCACGCGCGACATCGTCCTCATTATGGACACGGCCGAGGAGGTAGGGCTGGCCAGCGAGTTTGACCTCGACGCGCTGAGGCGTTGGCTGCGCGAGTTGAGGACACGCGATGGCCTGCCCAACCTGAAGACGGTCCTTTGCGGCCGCGCTTTCGACGAGGACCAATTGGCCCTCGTGCGTAAGTCCCGCCGCATCGAGCTCGACGACCTGTCCACGGCGGCCGCAGTGAAGCTGCTGGAGATGTACTTGCAGCGAGAGGGCCTCATCGCGGGTAACTTCCCGCTGGCGGAACTCGTTGACATGTTGGGCGGCAACCCGCTGATGCTGAAGATCCTGGCCACCTACTTGGCCCAAGGCGGGGTCACCGCTGCGCATGGACTGCTGGCCGACCGCGGGAGGTTTGATCGGCAGTTCGCGCAGTCGTTCCTCTACAAGAGGATCCTGCGCCGACTGCACGACGCAAGCCAGGACCTGAAGAACCTGGCGCATCCGGGACTGGTGCTGCGTCGCGTGACCCCGCACCTGATCCAGCATGTGCTGGCCGGCCCTTGCAACCTGGGGGAAGTGGACGAGCAGCGCGCGCGCGCATTGTTCGGGCGCCTGGCCGGTCAGGTGTGGCTGGTGCAACGCACCACCAACCCGGACGCGGTGGTCCACCGCCGTGACCTCCGCCGCCTGATGTTGCAGGCCATGACGGCGGAGGACGAAGCCACCGCCATGGCCATCCACACCGCCGCTGCCACCTACTACCTAGTAGGGATGGACCCGGTCCTGACGCGGCAGGAGCAGCAGGTCGAAGGCGAATACCACCGGTTGTTCACCCCTGGTGCCTCACCGCCGGCTCCCGGCACCCTGGTCGCCTTCGCCCGCGCCTTGGGCGAGGATCTCGAGTCGGTGCCAGTGCCGGTGCGGGCGAGGATCAAGCTCCAACTGGGGCGAAAGCTGACGCCGACGGAGTCGCGTGCGCTGACAGGCGACGAGCAGGCGTTGTACCAAAGCGAGCAGGTGCGCAAGGAGGTGCGCCTCTCCGGCGTCTCTGGGCAGGTGCTTGGCGGTTCCCCGGCGGCGCGCGCCGTCAGTCGCGACATGCGGGTCGAGGTTTCGGAGGTGCAGGCCGCCTTCGAGCAAGGCGAGCTCGACCGTGTGGCCCGAGGCACGGAGAGTGCCGTTGCCGAATTTGCCGACATCGCGGCGCGGGCGAACACCAGGCTCTCTTCCGAGGATTTCACCCAGTCCGCTGTCTGGCGCTGCGCTATCGCCACCCTCGCGCACGATCCTGACCCGCTGCTGGAGGCGCTGCTCAGGAGCGGCGACGTCCTGCGCAATTCGCGCATGTGGGACGGCGCGGGGAACGGGCCGTGGCTGGGGCGCCTGTCTCCTGTTCATGCGTATCAGATGCTGTTCAGGATTCACGGCGTCGATTGCCCGCCGGACCTCGTTTCGTGGGGTGGTGCAGAACTTCCGTCCAAGTTGTCGACGACGCAGGAACTGCGCTACTTCCAGTTGCGCGACAAGAAGCCCGACGAGACCGGCGAGGTGTCCCTCAGGTTGTTGAGGGACCTGGCGCCCCGCTTCACCGATTACTTCAGCGGCGCGATGGTGCCGCACATACAGCTCGACCGCGCCGGCCTCAGGGGTTTGGGTGAACAAGCGGATTTCCGGTCAAGAGCAGCCCGGGCCACGCTAAATGATCTCGAACGACTGGACGGCGGGGAGGGTTGCGTCCTCATCCTCGGCATGGAGAACGTGGGCTCGGAGGTCAAGGAAATTCTGGTGGGGCGGATGCCCGAGATCTATCCCGTGGCCCGGGCCGTGGCACGGGCTTGCACCCCGCAATCCCTGGTCGCTTTTGCCGCCAAAGCCGCCCGCGACAACGGGATGTGGCCCGTCGAGCTGGCCCCGGACCACTTCGAGACGGCGCTCGCAATGCAGCGGGAAGAGTGGACGTCCACGCTGATCTCCTGTGCCGACCGTTTCGGCCTCCTGCGGCAGTTGGTCGACTGGATGGAAGACAGGAACCGGCTCGCACGGCGCCACCGGCGTATGTCGCAGACGGTGCGCGACTACGAACTGCGCGTGCGCCAATTCATTTGACCGCCGTCGTCACTCCGATGGGGCTTGACGACCTCCATGGCTGCCTCTACGGCTGCGCACACTCGAGGGAGAGAACTGAAAATGAAGACATATGTTCGCGCGACCCTGGCTGCGACGTTTACGCTGCATGCGGTGCTGGCCGCCGCGCAGACAACCAAGGAAGAAGTCGACGCAGCCAAACTGCGCGCCGAGCTGGCGGCGGAACTGCTGAAGGAAGCGACATCCAACGCCCAGCGCGCCACGGCGGATTCCAAATCCCAAACAGAGGCGGCTAAGGCGGACTTCGAACTCGCCAAGATGAAGGCGGAGTTGCTCAAGTCCCTGATCCCCGATCCGCAGAAATACAAGGTGGCCGATCCAAAGGCTCCGAAGCTGCAGGGAAGCTACAACCGGCTGGCGTACGGGGATGCCGAAGCCATCGCCACGAAGATCGTCAGTAGCCTCAACCCCGCGGTACTGTGCAAGGACTCCGCGATTCTCTACATGGATGAAGCATCGGTTCGAACGCTCCTGAGCGTTTCGCGCGGGGCGCTTAGCAGCCTCGGCCAGCTGGCGGAGAAACTGCAGGAGGTCCGCCAGGATCTCGACACCCAGTCCGCCGACGCCGTGAAGCCGCCCAGCGGCGGTCTCACAGCCGAATCCGCGGGCATTGCGGGAGGCCTGCTCGTCGCGCAGTTCGCCATGTCTCTAGCCACCTCGCTCAAGCCCGTGTATGCCTTCGAGAGCAGCTCGGTGGTGCCAGTCGTCGAGGGGGCGCTGCGCGGCCTGGTACTTTCGAAGATGACGGGGTGTACCATCCTCGAGCCGGCCAGCATGGTTTATACGGATGCTTCCAGGGCCGCGCCCGAGGAGCAGGCCGCGCAGAACGCTCGCACGAGGATCAAGGAACTGCGCTCGTCGATCCGGGATGCGCAGGCGCGGGTCGCTACCATCAAGGGTGGCGCCAAGTACAGCGAGGACAAGCTCGCGCAGGCGCGCGTCGCGCAGGTGGAGGCCGTGATCAAGCGTGTCTCCGAGGCCGCGGACGAAGCGGAAAAGGGCCTCGCAGAGCTCTATGTCGCCGATGCGGTGGGCATCACGCCGATGGACAACGCGGTTCGCGGCGGCATGCTGGCCGGCCGGATCGCGGGCAAGACCGTTTACTCCCTGGCCCTGAAGGCGATCGCATCCGACATGGACATGATTGCGGAGGATGGCTTGTTCAAGAGCCTCAGGCTTTCGGTTTCCTCCGGTACGGTAGCCCGCTGGCAGCTGACCGACTCCAGCGGAGTCGTCAGGTCGATCGGGGCTGTCTCGGCGGAGCAGCCGCAAACGAACATCCCGGTCCAGATTTCGCGGCCCTGAAGCGCCACGGGCCGCGAAGGGACGTCAGGCAGGCAGCTTCACCTTCAATTGGGGTAGCCACCGAGGCCGGCGTCAGGGTTTGGATGCCGGCGCCGAAGGTCGTCATCACGAACCCCTAGGCGAAGCTCCCCACCACGTCGGCCACCGTGCCATAGTCGGCTTTGCTGAAGATCTAGGTGGCGCCGATCAGCAGGCCTGGACCATTCACACGGCGCGCGACAGGCTGCCGAATCAGGCGCCCGAGGACAGCCGATTGACGTAGCGAAGTGCGCACTCAGGGTCTGGGACGTTGAGCTGACGTTCGCTTCCGGTCGGGAGTTCGCGTTAGTTAGGCGACTTGAAGACCGGACGCCGGCCATGATTGTGCGATGAGCGGCAGGTAACCACGGCATTGCCACCGGATATCGGGAGGTCGGCTAACGGCGGGTCAGGCCGAGAAATTGCCGGAGATTGGTACGACAAAGATTATGAGGACCACGATCCCCATCAGGGGCTCCCGCCTCGTGAGGTGGTCCGCATGTGGCGCAGTCAGCAGTCGCAATTTTGCCGGTGGAGGAGACGATACGGGTCACAGCTCGGCGTACCGTGCCACCTTCATCGTCGCGAACACAAATCGCAGGTTCTCCTCCGTGGGATCCTTGTCGCGCAGCCACCGTACCTGCAGGCCGAGGTAGCGCGCCCACGCGATGCCCTTCGTGAAGCTCTTCCAGCTGCCCACCTTGGCAGCGAGTTCGACGTACTGGTTCACAAGCTTGTACTGGTGCTTGCCGGCTCTGTACTTGGCGCACTGGAAGGCCTCTTCAATGTAGTCGAAGGCGGCGCGGTAGTCTTCCGCTCGGTACCGAGCCACAGCGCGCAGCCACGACGCGAGCCAGCCGAGGCAGGACGAAAGGTTCCTGTCGTGCAGTTCGTGCTCATAGCGATCGATATCGTCGTCGCTGCAGGCAGGATTGGATTTGAGATCGAGGCCGGCGTGGAGCCACTGCGCAAACCCGTCCGGGATCTTTGTCTCGCTGCTGATCGCGATCTTTTCGAGGGTCGTGCGCACGCCGTAGTCCCCGAACATCGAGATGAGGTCGGCCACCGTCTCCTCCGGGAACTGGTCATCACTGTCCGGATCGAGCAAAGCGTGAACCTGATGAGCGCTTGCTATGGAACGGTAACTGAACCATCTCCAGAACGCATCGGAGAACTGCCACCACACTTCATCGACAGCAGACGCGGGCACTGCCTTTTCCCGGATGTAGTCGGCCGTCGTGTCGCGAAGCGACGCAGTCTCCACGGCCAGCCAGGCACGGTGCTGCTGAAACTGGCTCACAAGCTGCTCGAGGAACGTTTGCCCGTAGGTCTGTGCAAGCGCCTTGCACACATAGGTACTTAACCGCGCGAGGAAAAGCACGAGCAGAATGCTTTCGCGAAGCGATTCGGTGATGTCACGCTTGTCGTTAACGTCCTCAATGGACGCGAGGTGCTCGAATGACCGCGAAAAAGTCCAATGGAGGGCGGTCCAGGAGGGTGTTCGTCGTCCCTCGCACCAATCCTCGGCGTTTGCCAGATTACGCGCCAGTTCCTCGTTCTCGGTCCAGGTGCTTTTTCCTGGGTAGTGAAAGCGCGTTCGGTTGGTGTCACAGACGCGGTAGGCCCAACGCATGGCTTTTGCCAGCGGCCAAGTGATGCCGTCCTGGGAGAAGGTCGGCAGATACCAGTCCGCCTCGTCCGGAGTGATGAGGCCCGAGGCAGCGACGTTAAAGCGCAGGAGGTGCTTCTGAATGGAAAGCACCAAGCGGGGGATGGCATGAATGCGGCAGAACCATGCGATCGATTCTTGTTCGCCGAGGAAGGTCCCCTCGTCCTGCACGACGGCGTTGTAGACCTCGAACAGATCCATCGTGGTCTCGCCGATCGAAACGAGGGCTTTCGTGTTTGTAAGGGTAGCGGCAAGGATGTTCGAGAGCTGTGAAATCAGTTCCTGGCTTTGGTCGAGCAGCTTGCCGTCTTCGTCCGCGAGCCGTTTCAGCTGCTGCTGGATCCGTTTCTTGTCCTGCTCGGTCACCCCATCGTCTTCGCCTCGCTTGCGGGGCAGGACGCCCGATGCGGCGAACGCGAACCTCATCACTTGACCTAGCGTGGGGAAGCTAGCGTGCATCGTTAATCGTTCCATGAGAGAGGGCCTCCCCGGGGTGGCGCCCGGGGAAGCGCGGACCTTAACGCGATTTCTGATTCAATTGGATCTGATGGCCACGGTTACCGTGAACCTGCCCATTGGCAGCATTGGTGCCGCTCGTGCCCCGATTCGGGTTGCGTTGATTGGCGTGATGGTTCAGCTGCTGTTGGCTCATGGGCTTCGTTTGCGACTGCTTGGACATGGTGTGCTCCTTGCTGAGTGGATAGGAGCCCACAGCCTACCGATCGCGAATGAACAGGTCATTGGTGGTTTTGGAGACGCGTTTTCTAGATCTTAGTAGTAAGGATCTCCGCTTCGACCTCCGCGCGGCCACCTCACGTGGGCCGCACGATCGACCGCTTTTCGCAGTCAAGGATAACGCCGAAAGCATGGCACTGACGCCACGGGGACCTGTTCTGCACCTATATCCGTCCGATCGGAGGCCGTGCTGAGATGCAGTATGGCGATTATTGGGAGCACGTCGCCGCCCTTTGATCCGGTCCGATCGCCTTTACGTTCAACCCGCCGCTGGCGTGAGTTTCCCTCTCAGCATGATCGTCGGGGTACGCAGGATCGAAGGAGTGGGGCATGCGTTGGTAGAGGCGCGAGAGGCAGCCGAGGCAGACGGAATAGTCCACTCTCATGCGCGAAGATCACCCAAGTGCAACACCTTCTTGAGCAGATGCTTGGGATGCCACTTGCCTTGGGAGATTCGCATTTGCACTAAGGCTTGGTAAGCGAGTGGCGCCGGCGGCGCTTTGCGCTGATGGCGCTTCATATTGCAGAACAGACAGGCTGCCGCAATATTGAGCGCACTGTTGCGGCCACCTTCGCTTCGCGCGGTGAGATGTTCAGCCGTCAACTGGAATCGGCGAGCGTCAACGAGACTGATACCGTGGGCAGCGGCGAATTTTTCGGGGGACTGCGACCACATTGGGGCGCCGCAGTAGATGCATCGGCAGGATTGCGCGATATAGGCGTGGGTGCGGGCTGAAGCGAGGTTTTTGGCCATTGCAGGGCCTCTCCGTGTGAATTCAGGAAAGCCCGCCTTGGCCTAAGGGGCAACAGGCGGCACCGGGTGCTAAGAGCAACGCCGGCACAACAGAGGCCCATTAGGGAACGCTCTGCGCGAATGGTAAGGGAACCGAGCCTCTGGTGCAACGCCCCAGAATAGGCTCAGATCGCAGTCCAGCCTCAGCCAAAGCTCAAGCGCCTATTGACTTGGTTTTTCATGCTGAACCCGCCCGAAGGGTGGCGATTCCGGGGAAAACGCCTGCGTGAGATTTGCGTGACTTCATGAAGCACCAACCTGCTGACACCATGCATCTGCAACGGGCGCGTGGTGTAGACGACCAATAAAAACAATAACTTAAAATTGACGACCGAGTTGTGGCTCCAGGTGTCACCGGTTCGATCCCGGTATGTCGCCCCATAGAATCAAGTAGTTAGCGAATCGCAGTATCCAAAGTGGTTGTAGAACGATCTACAAAACCGGGCCCGCCGATGAGCGGGCCCGCCTGTTTTTAAACGGTTCCGCACTGGATTCGTGAATCTGCAATCATCGCGCGGCCGACGACGTCCGCGAGGTGGCGAAGTTTCCACTAGACGCCTCCCCGAGAGCCGCGACCGCGAAGAAGATCGCTCATAGGTGGGCAATGCTTGTCGTCGCAGTGTCCGCCCGAGCGCCAGCGTTCCGATCCTGCGAACCGCAGCAGCCACTAGTTTCCGGCGACGCCGGGACCGGATCTCCGCCTTCTGCAGTCTTCCAGTGCAAGCTCAGAGTTGCCTGAAAAGCTCAGCCGCAACAATGCCGGCAGCGATCGCCGGCAGAGGTGTCTTCAACACGAGCATAACAGCGGCCGTTGTGGTCAGCGCCAGCTTGGCGCCGCCGTCGCTGTGCACTGCCAGCGGCGCCAGTAGGGCACCAGCACGGAACCGGACATCGCACCCATGAATCGCCTGACCTGGTGGCCGATGGGCACGAAGGACATGATGAAGATGCCGCCCCAACGGGCGGCCAAGGTCACCAGCACCGCGGGCTACTGAGAGCACTGATACGGCGCGAGCGCTTACGGCAACGTCCCAAGGCGCGGATAGCGGACGATCTGCGCGGGTGGCTGAACGCCTTGGCGGTGAAGCGATTCATCGCCATAATCGCTTCATGTATTGGAGCGAATAAAACATGCAAGCGCCTCTCGATTGGATCTGGCAGCAACCCGATTGGCCCGGCTTCCGCTGGGACGTGGCTCAACTGGCGGTGCCGCTCGCGCACGCCCGGCTGGCCCAAGGCAAGGTTCTCGGGGCGGCCCGATTACTCGACGTCAATCTCACGCTCGAGGCGGTGGCTGCCATCCTGGTCGAGGACGGCGTGACCACCAGCGCCATCGAGGGCGAGCGGCTCGACCTCGATGCGGTGCGCTCCTCGGTGGCGCGCCATCTGGGGTTGCCGACGGCGGGACTGGCCGCGCCGCCGCGCGCGGTGGACGGGCTGATCGACGTCTTGCTGGACGCGACGCGGCACCACGATGCCGCCTTGACGCTCGAGCGCCTGTTCGGCTGGCAGGCGGCGCTGTTTCCGACCGGCTACTCGGGGCTGCACGCGATCCGGGTGGGGGTACTGCGTGGCATTGAGCCGATGCAGGTCGTCTCGGGGGGTATCGGCAATGAGAAGGTCCACTTCATCGCGCCACCCGGGGAGGGTCTGGAAGCGGAGCTCGAGGGGTTTCTTGCATGGTTCAACGGGCCGCACGCCGGCCTCGATGGCGTGATCCGTGCCGGTCTCGCGCACCTCTGGTTCGTGACCCTGCATCCCTTCGAGGACGGCAACGGCCGGCTTGCGCGCGCCATCACCGACATGGCGTTGTCACAAGACGAGCGCCAGCCGATGCGTCTCTTCAGCGTCTCCGCGCAGATCCTGCGGGAGCGGCAACGTTACTACGACATCCTGGAGCACACCCAGCGCGGCGGGCTCGACGTCACCGAGTGGTTGATGTGGTTTCTGACCCAGGTCGAGGCGGCTGCGACCGCAGCCGAGCAGACCGTGGCCAATACGCTCGCGAAGGCGCGGTTCTGGATCAGGCATCAGGCCACGGCGCTCAACGAGCGCCAGCGCAAGGTGCTCAACCGTCTGCTCGATGCCGGCCCGGACGGATTCGAGGGCGGCATCAACACCCGCAAGTACAGGAGCCTGACCAACAGCAGCCGTGCGACCGCCTACCGGGAACTGGTCGATCTGGTCGGGAAGGGGTGTCTGCGCCCCACCGGCCACGGTGGGCGCAGCAGCGGATATGAAGTCGAGTGGTGACATGTCGTGTCGATATGAACCCAAGTCGCCGATCATCGACGTATCTGTCCGGCAATTCCCGCCAGGGGCGCGACTCAGAGATCGACGAGATGCCGCAAGAGCGGGAAGGAGACGCGCCAGCTTTGACCGTCGCAGCCGCCATCGCGGATGATTCGCAGAACGAATGCCAAGATGCTGGAGAACAACGGCCGTGCGCGTGCAGCTCATTCTGGGTGACGGCCGAGCAAAGTTGAAGGCCGGTGGCGGAGCGGGGCTTCGCCGGGCGGGCCGTCGCGCTGCCAGATCAGACGGCCGTCCTTGAGCACTTCGCGGATGCGGTGCAAAGGCAGCTGGCGGATCTCGCCTTCGTCATCGACCAGGGTGCAGGCGAAGTGGTCGTGATCCGGGAACGCCAGCCGGCGCAGCGGCACGCGGACAATGTGTCGGGCGACACGGTCGTAATAGCCGATGACGAACTCCCCGCGGCCGAAGGCGGGGTCCCAGCGGATGCGGGCGAGCAGTGCGTGGATCGGAACCATGGCGTGCGCTGGGGCGGGGGACGGCAGGCGCGGTAGGATGATGCGTCCGCCGTGTTTCATCCGCACTGACCGCCATGCCGCCTGCCCGTTCCGCCGCCTCCGCTGCCGAGCCTGTTGACCTGCGCACGCTGACGCGCCGCTTCGCCCACGCCGGCCGGCTCGAGGCGATCCTGTTGCGCCCGGAGCGACGGGCTGCGGCGCAGCCGGTGGGCGAGGCGCGCGCGCTGGCCGGCCGCGGGCTCGCCGGGGATCACTGCGCCGCCTCCGGTCGTGGTGGCGGCAAGCGCCAGCTGAGCCTGATCCAGGCCGAGCATCTGGCGGCGATCGCGGCGCTGGCGGGCCGCGACGAGGTCGATCCGGCGCTGCTGCGGCGCAACCTGGTGGTCTCCGGCCTGAACCTGCTCGCCGCGCGGACGCTGTTCTGCGACCAGCCGCTGCTGCTGCGCATTGGCGCCGAGGTCGTGCTCGAGCTCACCGGCATCTGCGAGCCCTGCTCGCGTATGGAGGACGTGCTCGGCCCCGGCGGCTACAACGCCATGCGCGGCCACGGCGGCGTCACCGCGCGCGTCCTTATTGGCGGCGTGCTGCGCATCGGCGACGCGGTCGTCTGCGAAGCAGCGCCGCCCGCGGACGGGGCACCCGGCGCCGACTCGCCTCTCACAACCCACCCGGAGAACCCCCCATGACCGCCCTGATCCTCGGACTGCTGCTGTTCTTCAGCACCCATTCGGCGCGCATCTTCGCCGAGGACAACCGCGCCCAGTACATCGCCCACTACGGCCTGGCGAAGTGGAAGCTGGCCTACTCGCTCGCCTCCGCGATCGGCCTCGGCCTGATTGTGTGGGGCTACGGCGCGGCGCGGCTCGACCCGCTCGTACTGTGGGCGCCGCCGCTGTGGACGCGGCACCTGGCCGCGGTGCTGACGCTGCCCGCCTTCGTCCTGATCGCCGCCGCCTACGTGCCCGGCACGCGACTGCGGGCGAAGCTCGGCCACCCGATGGTGCTCGGCGTGCAGCTGTGGGCGCTCGCGCACCTGCTCGCCAACGGCGCGCTCGCCGACCTGCTGCTGTTCGGCTGCTTCCTGATGTGGGCGATCGCGAGCTTCGCCGCCGCGCACCGGCGCGACCGGGCGCAGCGGGTGGTGCGGGGGGAAGGGG
>NZ_WTVK01000006.1 GCF_012910805.1 Aromatoleum evansii | reverse complement strand
CAGGGCGCCTGGCGGCGCGCTGCGTCCCCGTCGCGGCGGATCGGCTTGCCGTCGGTGACAGGATCGTCGTCGGGCTGCGCGACGATGCGCTGGCGCGGGCCGCGCTGACGGCGTACGCGCTGCCGTTGGCCGTGATGCTGGGGGCGGCGCTGCTGGCGGACATGGCGGGCGGCGGCGACCACATCATCGCCCTGGCGATGGCGGGCGGCCTGGCGGCGGGCCTCGCACTTGCACGTTGGGCCGGCGTGCGGGCGGCGGAGGGACCACGGGTACTGCGGCACGCAAGCGCGCTTGCGGGTGACACTGGCGGACAGAGGAACGCGGCATGAACGAATACCTGCTGCTGCTCCTGTCGACCGCGCTCATCAACAACGTGGTGCTGGTGAAGTTCCTCGGCCTGTGCCCGACGATGGGGGTTTCGAAGAGCATCGATGCGGCGCTGGGGATGGGGCTGGCGACCACCTTCGTGATCACGCTCGCCGCTGCGGCGAGCTGGATGCTCGAACACTGGCTGCTGGCGCCGTTCGAGCTCGGCTTCCTGCGCATCCTAAGCTTCATCCTGGTTATTGCCGCCGCGGTGCAATTCACCGAGATGGCGATCCGCAAGACGAGTCCTGCACTGTACGAGAGCCTGGGCATCTACCTGCCGCTGATCACGACCAACTGCGCGGTGCTGGGCGTGGCGCTGCTGAACGTGCAGCAGGGTTACGGATTCCTCAAGAGCGTGCTGTTCGGCTTCGGCTCCGCGCTCGGCTTCACCATCGTCCTGCTCATCTTCGCCGGCCTGCGCGAACGTCTCGCGCTCGCCAGCGTGCCCGCAGCCTTTTCGGGCGCGCCCGCGGCCTTCATCACCATAAGCCTGCTGAGCCTCGCCTTCATGGGCTTTTCCGGGCTCATCCCGGCCTGAGGAGAACACATCATGCTTGCCGCCATCCTCAGTCTCACGATCCTCGGAGCGGTGCTGGGCGCCGTGCTCGGTATCGCGAACCGCTTCTTCCATGTGGAGGGCAATCCTCTGGTCGAGGAAATCGAGGCGCTGATGCCCGGTTCCAACTGCGGTCAGTGCGGTTTTCCCGGCTGCGCCGGAGCGGCGGCGGCGATCGCGGCGGGGGACGCGTCTCCGGCGTGTTGCCCGCCCGGCGGGCGATCGCTCGCGGTGACGATCGCGCAGCGTCTGGGCGTGAGCGTCGAGCTCGGCGGCGCGGACGATCCGGGGCCGCTGGTCGCGGACATCGACGAATCGATCTGCATCGGCTGCACGCGCTGCATCCGCGCGTGCCCGACCGATGCGATCCTGGGTGGGCCGAAGCAGATCCATAACGTGCTGCGTGATGCGTGCAGCGGCTGCGCACAGTGCATCGACCAATGCCCCACCGAGGCGATGGTGATGCAGCCCGTGCCGGTCACGCTGCAGCAGTGGTTCTGGCCGAAACCGGCGTTGCAGGGCTGAGGAGGGGACGGACATGGGCATTCTCGATCGATTCCTGCGCGCGGCGCATTTCAGCGGCGGCGTTCATCCCGATGACCACAAGCGTCCGGCCGCGGATGCCACGTTGCGCGTGATGCCGCCGCCGGCCCGCGTGTACGTGCCGCTGGTGCAACACATCGGCAGCCCGGCGCGCGCCGTTGTCACCGTCGGCGATCTCGTGAAAAAGGGGCAGCGCATCGGCGAGCCGATGGGGGCCGTGTCGGCAGCGATCCATGCGCCGACGTCGGGGCGCGTGATCGCGATCGGCGACATCGTCGCGCCGCATCCGTCCGGCTTGCCGGTGCGGGGGGTCACCATTGAAAGCGATGGCCGCGACGAGTGGTGCGAGCTGGAAACCTGCGACGATCCGTTCGCGCTCGACCCGGCGGAGATCGGCCGTCGCGTGGCGCAGGCGGGCGTGGTCGGCCTCGGCGGCGCCGCATTTCCATCGGCCGTGAAGCTCTCGGGCGGGCTCGGCGCGCGTGTCGAGCTGCTGATCATCAATGCGAGCGAGTGCGAGCCCTTCCTGTCCTGCGACGACCGCCTGATGCGCGACCGTGCCGCGGAGGCCGTCGATGGCATCGCGATCATGCTGCACGCAACGGGCGCGCGCGAGGCGCGGATCGGCATCGAGGACAACAAGCCGGAAGCGATCGCCGCGATGCGCGCGGCGGTGGCCGGGCAGCCGCGCATCCGCGTCGAGGTGATCCCGACGCGCTATCCGATGGGTTCGGAAAAGCATCTCATCCTCGTGCTGACCGGGCGCGAGGTGCCGGCCGAGGGGCGTCCGTCGGACATCGGCGTCGTCGTGCATAACGTCGGCACCGCGGTGGCGGTGCGCAACGCAGTCCGCTTCGGGCGTCCGCTGGTATCGCGCCTCGTCACGGTGAATGGCGCCTGCGTGCGCGAGCCGGGAAACGTCGAAGTGCCTATCGGCACGCTCGCCGGGGAGGTGCTCGCCTTCTGCGGCGGCCTGCGCGCCGATCATGGCGGCCCCTCGCGCCTGCTGCTGGGCGGGCCGATGACCGGCATGCAGGTGTCGACGCTCGAAGTTCCGGTGATCAAGGGCACGGGCGGAATCCTGGTGCTCGATGCGGCGGAGGTCGGGGAGGGCGACGGCGGTCCGTGCATCCGCTGCGGCGATTGCATGCGCGCCTGCCCGGTCGGCCTGCTGCCGCTGGAGATCGCCGCGCGGGTGCGTGCGGGCGAGGTGGACAAGGCCGCGAGCTTCGGCCTCGCGGACTGCATCGCCTGCGGATGCTGCGCCTATGTGTGTCCGTCGCGCATCCCGCTCGTGCAGTATTTCCACCACGCAAAGGGCGAGCTCGCGGCGCGGGCGCGCGGCACGCAGCGGAATGAGACGATCCGCAGCCTCACGCGGGCGAAAGCCGAACGGATCGAGCGCGACGAACGCGAGAAGGCCGAGGCACTCGCGCGGCGCGCGGCTGCGACGGTGGCCGCGGCCGCGGCCGTGAAGCAGGCGGCCGCCTCCGTCGAGAAGGCTGCCGAGACCGAAAACGAGGAATCCGGAGTCTGCGCATGAGCGCCGGCGATCAGTTCATGCCGGCGGCGGCTCCGCATGCGCACGCAGGGGCGGACGTCGGACGCACGATGCGCCGCGTGCAGCTGGCGCTGCTGCCCGCCACCCTGTTCGGGTTCTGGATTTTCGGCTGGCCGGCGGTGAATCTGTTCGTGATCACTGTCGGGGCTGCTCTGCTCACGGAGGTTTTCTGTCAGCGTCTGCGCGGCTGCGAGAGCCGGTTGTGGGACGGTTCGGCGCTGCTCACCGGCTGGCTGCTGGCGCTCTCCCTGCCGCCGTGGGCGCCGGCCTGGATCGGCGCGCTCGGCGGCTTCATCGCCATCGCCATCGGCAAGCAGGTGTACGGCGGGCTCGGGCAGAATCTCTTCAATCCGGCGATGGTGGCGCGCGTGGCGCTGCTCGTGTCCTTTCCGGTGGTGATGACGCATTGGGTGGCGCCGCTGCCGCTCGGGTCGGCGGGGGCGCCGGGTTTCATCGAAGGGCTGCGCATCACGCTCGGGGTGGTGCCGGTGCCCGATGCCGTGACCTCGGCCTCGCTCCTCGGCCATGCCAAGACCGAGCTGTCGCGGGGCATGGATCTCGCGCAGGCGCTCGACGCGGCCGGCGGCACGCTTTCGGCATGGCACGGTTCCCGTCCGGGCAGCCTCGGCGAGACTGGGGCCTTGCTGCTACTTCTGGGCGGACTCTACCTGGTGGTGCGCGGCGTGATCCGTTGGCACATCCCGCTCGGTGTATTCGCGGGGCTCGCGCTGCCCGCCGCGGTGGCGCACGCGATCGATCCGGGGCACTACCTTCCCGTCACGACGCATCTCGTCTCCGGCGCCGTCGTGCTGGGCGCCTTCTTCATCGCAACCGACTACGTCACGTCGCCGAATACGGCCTCCGGGCAGCTGCTCTACGGGCTGGGCATCGGTCTGCTGACCTGGATCATCCGCAGCTGGGGCGGTTATCCGGAAGGGATCGCCTTCGCGGTGCTGCTGTTCAATGCACTGACGCCGGTCATCGACCGCTATTGTCGCCCGCGGATCATGGGGCGGACGCGGCGCGGTGCGCCGATCCGGGCCACGCAAGGGAGTGCCGAATGATTGCTCCCGAAACACCGCGCGGCATCGCCGCGATCCGCGAGCGGCTCGGCTATCAGCCCGTCCTGCTCGCCCTTGCCGCCCTGCTGGCGGGTGCTGCGCTCACGTGGGCGCATGGCGCGACGAAGGCGCCCATCGCGGCCGCCGAAGCGAGCGACCTGCGTAGCACGCTCGCGCAGGTCATGCCCAAGGGTTTTGCCGACAACGACCTGTTGGCGGATGTGGTCGAGGTCGACGGTACGCGCGGGCCGGTGCGGGTGCACGTCGCCCGGCGCGCGGGCGCTCCGGTCGGCGCGGTCTTCCGCATGGCGGAGCGCGGCTACGCCGGCGAGGTGGCGCTGCTGATGGCCGTCGATGCGGACGGGCGCGTCCTCGGCGTGCGCGTGCTGAAGCACGCCGAGACGCCAGGACTGGGCGACAAGATCGACCGCGCGAAGTCTCCATGGATCGACGGTTTCGCCGGCAAGTCGCTCACCGAGCTGGTGCCGGCGCAGTGGGCGGTGAAGAAGGACGGCGGCGTGTTCGACGCCTTCGCCGGCGCCACGATCACGCCGCGCGCGGTGGTGAAGGCGGTCCGCGCCGGGCTGGAATTCTTCTCGGCGCAGCGCGCCGAAATCCTGGGAGGTCGCTCATGAGCCACGCACGCATCCTGCGCGAGGGACTGTGGGGGAACAACGTCGTGTTCTCCCAGATGCTCGCGCTGTGCCCGACCATGGCGGTGACGACCACCGGCACCAACGCCCTCGCGATGGGACTGGCGACGACCGCCGTGCTGGTCGTGTCGAACATGCTCGTGTCGCTCATCCGCGATGTCGTCAGTACGCAGGTGCGCATCCCGGTCTTCGTCGTGCTGATCGCGACGCTGGTGACGATCGTCGATCTGGCGCTGAACGCGTGGGCGCACGAGCTGTACAAGGTGCTGGGGCTCTTCATCGCGCTGATCGTCGTCAATTGCGCGATCCTCGGGCGCGCGGAAGCCTTCGCGAGCAAGAACGGCGTCGCCGCGTCCGCCGTCGACGGCCTGGCGACCGGGCTCGGCTTCACGCTGGCCCTCACCGTGATCGGCCTGATCCGCGAGCTGTTCGGCGCCGGGACGCTGTTCGCACAGGCGAGCCTGCTGCTGGGGCCGAGCTTCGCTTTCCTCGAAATGCGCGTGCCGGCCTATGAGGGCGCCTTGCTGATGATCCTGCCGCCCGGCGGTTTCGCCGTGCTCGGCTTGCTGCTCGCGGCGAAGCGTGTGTTCGAGGGGCGGCGGGCGCGGGCGGCCGCAGCGGTGCCCGTGGCGCAAGGCTGAAGGAGTGTGTCGATGCAGATCATGGTGGCGTATTCGGAACCGGGCCAGCAGGTATCGCTGCTGGTCGAATTACCCGAAGGCAGCAACGTCAAGGACGCCATCGAGCGTTCCGGCATTCTCGGGCTGTTCCCGCACATCGACCTCAAGCTGCAGAAGGTCGGCGTCTATGCGCGGGTGGTCAAGCTCGACGCCGCCCTCAAGGACGGCGACCGCGTCGAGATCTACCGTCCGATCACCTGCGACCCGAAATCCGTGCCGACGCGCAAGACGCGCAACAACGCGGAGGGGCCTGCGGCAGCCTGAGCACGCGCCTCTCGAGGGTTCCTCGCGCAGGGACCTACCTCAGTTGTTCTGCCCCGTCGCGAGCTTGGCCTGCGTGCGGGTTTCGAAGTCGCTCGCGTCGTGCCGCTCGTGAAGCTGCTCGCCGGGTTCGCCCCAGGTGCGATTGACCTTGCGGCCGCGCTGGACGGCCGGGCGCTCGGCGATTTCCCGTGCCCAGCGCAGCACATGCGTGTAGGTGTGCGCCTCGAGGAATTCCCCCGCCTCATACACCTGGTTCAACACCAGCCCGCCGTACCACGGCCAGATCGCGATATCGGCGATCGTGTAGTCCTCGCCGGCGACGTAACGTCGTTCGGCCAGCTGGCGGTTCAGTACGTCGAGCTGGCGCTTGGCCTCCATCACATAGCGGTTGATCGGGTACTCGTACTTCTCCGGGGCATAGACGTAGAAATGGCCGAAGCCGCCACCCAGGAAGGGGGCGCTGCCCATCTGCCAGAACAGCCACGACAGGCACTCGGTCCGCCCGGCGAGCGTCTTCGGCACGAAGGCGTCGAACTTCTCCGCGAGGTACAGCAGGATCGCACCGGACTCGAACACCCGCTGTGGCGGAGTGACGCTGCAGTCGAGCAAGGCGGGAATCTTGGAGTTCGGATTCAGCGCGACGAAGCCGCTGCCGAACTGGTCGCCTTCGGAGATGCGGATCAGGTGGGCATCGTACTCGGCCCCGGCGATCCCGCATTCGAGCAGTTCCTCCAGCATGATCGTGACCTTTACGCCATTCGGTGTCGCCAGCGAATACAGCTGCAAGGGGTGCTTGCCGACCGGGAGCGGCTTCTCGTGCGTGGGGCCCGCGATCGGGCGGTTGATGTTGGCGAACTTGCCACCACTGGGGGCTTCCCACTTCCAGACTCGTGGTGGTGTGTAGGTGTTGTCGCTCATCGGGATCTCCTTCGACGTTCAATTCTGACGCTGAAGTCTTGCGCAACTTCGCATTTAGAATATCGAACCCTCATCGACCCGGTGCTTCCATGAAAATTCCTTCGTCCGCTCTTTTCGTCCTGCTGCTGTGTTCGGCGCCCGTGTTGGCGCAGACGACAACCGCCGCGAAGCCCGCATCGATGCGCATGGCGCCAGTGCCGTTCAAGGGAACGGATTACAGCGGTGTCTATGACTGCCGCGGCATGGACAGCCATGAAGGGCCGTACAACGGCGTCGTGACCCTGGAGCTCGTGCCGTCGCAGAGCAACGGCGAGCATGGCGCCTATCGCTTCAAGCTCGAGGTGCCCGGATATGGCGAGTACCCCGGCCACGCTGCGGCGAAGGGCAGGGAGATGGGCATCTTCTTCGCGAACACCGATCCGTTGCCCAAGGATTACGGCACCGGGCTGGCGTCGTTCGCAAAGGGCAAGAACGGCAAGTGGATGTTCACGAAGTACTACTACCAGCCCGAATTCAAGGGCGGAAACTTCGGAAACGAAACCTGTTTCCAGCGCTAGTGCTCTGCGGCGCCTACGGAAAACCGGGGCGAGGGCCCGCCCCGGTTTCGCGTCGCGCGGTGATTGCCGCGCGTCAGCCGGCCTTGACCGCGAGCACGGGGCAGTCCACCTTCAGCAGGAGATCCTGCGCGGTGCTGCCAAGGAACAGCTTGCCCACCGGCGAGCGTCTGCGCAAACCGATGATGACCAGGGATGCCTGCAGCCTTTCGACCATTTCCTCGATTTCCTCGACTGCGCTCTTGCCGCGCACGAACTGCTTGAATTCCGAGTCGATGCCGGACGACGCGAGCATCTTCTCGATGTCCTCGGCGTCGGCGGAATCGGCGAGCGAGGGGTCGGTCGCAGTGCCGCCCGGGCCGGCATTGACGACGACGAGATGCTCTTGGAAACGGCGCGCGAGCTCGATTCCCTTATCGAGGGCGGCGCGGCCTTCCGGGCGAGGGGCATAAGCGACGATGATGGTCATGGTTATTCCTCGTATCGTGTAACGGCAGGGTTGCCGGCCGGACCGCGGCGGGCGCGCCGGTCGGATTGCAAGCATCGTACAACACCGCATCGGAAACCGTATTCCTTTGTCGCGGGTCCGAAGCGATACGTATGCACCTTTTTTTCTCCGTTTCACCGTTTCACGATGAAAGCTTCTGCGACCATGACAATCAAGCAACTCTCCTGCGGCCTACTGGTCGTCAATGAGCGCTCCGAGTTGCTTCTCGGCCACTCGACGGGAAGCAGTCACTGGGATCTGCCCAAGGGGCTCATCGAGGCGGGAGAAGCGCCGGCGAGCTGCGCACTCCGGGAGGCACGCGAGGAATTTGGTCTCGAGTTCGCAGCCGATCGCCTCGTCGATATCGGTCGCCACGCCTACTACCGGGGCAAGGACTTGCACCTGTTTGCGGTCGGCGCCATGTCGAACGAGATCCGGCCCGAGCTTTGCCGGTGCTCCAGCTACTTCGCGCACTACGAAACCGGCCGGCAGGTTCCCGAGATCGACGCTTTTGCCTGGACCGCCGATGCGCAGTTGCCGTCCGTGCTGGCAAACAGCATGCGGCGACTGCTTCTCGATAGGGGGCTGCTTGCTCATGCTCGAGCGCTGCTCAGGTCGAGCGGATGAGTTGAGCTCGAGCGCCTGTCCCGGACGCCCGGCGAAGTAAGGCCGGGCGCGTCTCTCAGGTCGTTTGCTTCCGGAGCAACAAACCGGCGCCTAGTGCATCGTCAAGCAATGGGAACAAACGGCGGGCGATGGTCCCACCGGTTTGTCCTCCGGGCGAACCGGTCCTTCGAACAGTGCGAGAAAGAAGTTCCCGAAGCGCTTGTCTCCGGTGATCTCCTCTCCGATCCAGGAGGGCAGGGCAATTTTCTGCCCCACGTGCGAGAGCTCGAGTTCGGCAATGACGAGCCCGGTGTGGCGGCCTTCGAACACGTCGACCTCGAACAGATGGTCGAGGTATTCGATCAAATACCGCGTCTTCTGAATGATGCGATTGCCACAGTGCTCGAGCAGGATGTGCCAGGCATCGTCGGTGGGGATCGGGTACTCGAATTCGTCGCGCACGAAGCCCTGGCGTGGACCCTTCAGCGTGAGATAGGAACGGTCACCGTGGATCCGCACGCGCGTCGTCATCGCACCGGATTCCTTTGCCACGTAGCCCTGGACGATGCGCTTGCCGACTCTGCCATCGAGGATCTGCGGATCCCGAACGAGAAACCGGCGCTCGATTTCTTGCCCCATGCCCTCGATCCCCCTTGCGATAAACCCGAATTCTAGCAAAGAAATACACCTTCATTGGTGCATTGCAATATGGTCGCAAATTGAATTCGGTTCGCGTCGTCGGCAAGTGTGCGACGTTTCCTGGTTCGCTCGAACAGCGCACGTTTGAAATCGGGGATCGGCGAGACGACGATGTCCGGTCCCGTTCTCGCCGGGGGCTGCCGAAGCCGCTTCACGCACGGGCCGTTTGCGATCCGGATGAAGGCATGCAGGAACTCGAGTTGCTGCGCCTGCCGATCGATGCGCACGTCGGGCGTTGGCAGGAGAGTCTGCAGCAAGGCGTGCCTCCGCGGGTACAGGTACGCCTCGAAGCGTTCGCGGTCGTCTAGGGCCATGCCGCGGACTGGTCCTCGGCGAGTTCGTCGGAGCGAACCCGCCAGGATATGGCGTGAGCGGGGGTGCCTTGTTACATCGGTCAATCCCGCATAATGTGTTTATACGGTTTTCAACGGTTGCGAGTGAGGTCTTTGATGAAAGTATCTTCCGGCGCACGAGGCCGCAGCCGCGCCGATCGGGCCGCAGCACCAGATGTGCGTTCGAGTGGGAAGGGCGTGGAAGGGATCCCGGCCCCCGTCGCGGCGAGCGGTACGCCGACCGCGGCCGTTGCGGACGAGGCGGCGGCAAAGGAAGGGAAAGGCAAGAGGAACGGCCTCAGGAAACCGAAGCTGGTGCGTGACAGTTTCACGTTTCCCGAAGCCGATCATGCACGGCTCGGCGAACTCAAGCAGCGTGCACTCAAGTCCGGTCGCGAAATCAAGAAGAGCGAACTGTTGCGGGCGGGGCTGGCTGTCCTAGTGGCGATGCCGGACGCGGCCTTCCTCGCGGCGCTCGATGGCGTGGAGCGGATCAAGACCGGGCGCCCGGCCAAATAGCGCGTGCTGCCGTTGCGTTCCTGCCGGCGACGTTTCCGCGCAGGCTCTACGGTGCGAGCACGCGCACGACGATGTCTTCACCGAAGCCGTTGCGGAACAGCCTCTCGGTGACAACCGCCCGCTCTATCGGTGTGAGTGCCTGCGCGAGGGATTGCCCGACGTTGAAATGCCCCGCGCGAACGTGTTGTTCGATGTGACGAGCGGTTTCGAGGATCTTCTGGTGGCGGTTGGCAGGGCGCATTCCCGCCCCGTTGCCGTCGATGACCGTGAGCATCATTTGCGTGTGGAACCGCGGCCAGCCGGCCGGGGAGGTCGGGCCGCGACGGCAAGCCGCCGAAGCCTTTGCAGACGCCTCGTCACACCCTCCTTTCCCGTCTGCGTCTGGTTGCTGAGATCAGCCCTGTCCTGCGCGCGCTTCATCGTCCCGGTTGCATCGTCCGGCTGATGGCGGTTTATATCGTTAAAACAGTTTATACGCTTTTATCGCGAGATCAAGGGCGGTCGTCGTGACATTGCGGCGCAGACGTGTAGTGGGGATTCTCCGAGTTCGGCGAAAAAAATCCCTGCGCACCACCATCGGGTGCGCAGGGATCGACGTGAGCACGGTCAGTGGTGCCCGGGAAGCTTGCGGGTGGTTACCGCCTCAGACGGTGAGCGGTGGATGGGATCGTGCCCTATGCCGATTTCCTTGCCCGGCGCGAGCTTTCCTCATTCGCTTCGGTCGGGCCTTCGCTGGCCGGTTCGCTCGCGCCGGTCGCACGCTTGGCGAGCTGGAGTGCGGACATCACGGCGGCCAGGGCGAGGTCCGTGCCGGCGGGTGCGGAGCGGGCCGCGTTGTCGATGCTGGTCGCGAGTTCGCGGTTGAATTCGGCGATTCGCGGCTCCATGAGCTGCAGGATCGCCTGTTGTCCCTCGCTGACGATTTCGTAGGCGCCGCGGACGCACGCGGTCGCATTGTCGATCGCCGACTGGCCAAGCCCCATGTCGTGCGTGAGGAGTTCGCCCGCCTTCTGCGGATCCAGCATCGTGGTGACCCGGCTGGCGCCATCCTGCAACAGGGTGCGAGAAGTCCCGAGGTTCAACGCCATCAGACGGGCGCTGGTGTCGAAGGCGATGTTGAACACGGCGGTCATCGTGTCGAGACCGGCCTTGCCGGAATCGACGATTTTTTCTGCGGTGGCGATCATTGCTTACTCCAGTGGCAATCGGTGGACAGCAGGTGGGAACCCCGGTGCGAGCCTGCGACGCAGGTGCACGTCCGTCTAGATAGCAGACCGATGTTATGGATTTGTTGTCGTCGGTCGGGGCGATACTTTCCAGGGGCCGCAATTCACGTCTCCCGGGGTATTGGTAGCCGCGATCATTGCGAGGCCCCGGAGCTGACGGGGTGGGGCTGGTTCATGTGGATTGTTCCGTCACCCTTGCGCGTGCACGGAACCGGGCGCTCGGAGTTCATCCATCGGAGGGGCACGACATTCCGCTGCATGACGGCCCGTGGGCTGCTGGCCAATTGCAGCAATGGGGGGAGGGGGCGTGGCCGGAGTCGATGTGCCTGAAAGCCTTGGCGCCGCCCGTTTGTAGCCCTCGCCAGGACCTTCATCGGCGTTCCGGAGGCCGGGAGCCCCCGGAACGTCTTCGCCGAATCACTTCACGTCGAAGCGGTCCAGGTTCATCACCTTGTTCCAGGCCGCCACGAAGTCGCGCACGAACTTCTCCTGCACGTCGTCCTGTGCATAGACTTCCGCCAATGCGCGCAGCTGCGAGTTGGAGCCGAAGACCAGGTCCACGCGGGTGCCTGTCCATCTGGGCACACCGGTCTTGCGGTCACGCCCTTCGAAGCAGTCGCCTGCATCCGAGGTCGGTTTCCACTCTGTTCGCATGTCCAGGAGGTTGAGGAAGAAGTCGTTGGTCAGCACCTGAGGCCGCAGGGTAAATACGCCGTGCGGCGAATTTCCCGCATTGGCACCCAAGACACGCAGGCCGCCGACCAGCACCGTCATTTCGGGGGCGCTCAGGGTCAGCAGTTGCGCCTTGTCCACCAGCATCTCCTCGGCCGACACCGTGCAGGCCGGCTTCCGGTAGTTGCGGAAACCATCGGCGAACGGTTCCAGCACGGCGAACGATTCCGCATCGGTCTGCGCCTGCAATGCGTCCCCGCGGCCCGGGGTGAATGGCACGTCCACCGGATGCCCGCCAGCCTTGGCCGCTGCTTCGACAGCAGCGCAGCCGCCCAGCACGATCAGGTCCGCCATCGAGACTTTCTTGCCGTCCGTCCGGGCGCCGTTGAACGTTTGCTGGATCCCCTCGAGCGTTGCCAGGACGCGGGCCAGCTGATCGGGCTGGTTCGCCTCCCAGTCCTTCTGCGGTGCCAGACGGATGCGCGCGCCGTTCGCGCCGCCGCGCTTGTCCGAGCCGCGGAAGGTGGACGCCGAGGCCCAGGCGGTGGAAACCAGTTCGGCCACCGACAGTCCCGAGGCCATGATCCTGGCCTTCAGCGCGGCGATGTCCGCGCTGTCGATCAGGGGGTGATCGACGGCGGGAACCGGATCCTGCCAGATCAGGTCTTCGGCCGGCACTTCGGGGCCGAGGTAGAGGATCTTGGGCCCCATGTCGCGGTGGGTCAGCTTGAACCACGCGCGCGCAAACGCGTCGGCGAAGGCCTGCGGATCCCGATGGAAGCGGCGCGCGATGGGCTCGTAGATCGGGTCGAAGCGCAGCGACAGGTCGGCCGTGGTCATCATCGGCGGATGCCTCTTCCCCGGGTCGTGCGCGTCCGGAACCATGTGTTCCGGCTTGACGTCCTTTGCCACCCACTGGTGGGCCCCGGCCGGGCTCTTGGTCAGTTCCCATTCGTAGCCGAAGAGCATGTCGAAGTAGCCGTTGTCCCACGTGGTCGGATTCGGTTTCCACGCGCCCTCGATGCCGCTGGTGGTGGTGTCGCCGCCCTTGCCGGAACCGAAGCGGTTGATCCAGCCCAAGCCTTGCGCTTCGATGGGGGCTCCTTCGGGCTCGGGGCCGACGAGGGCCGGGTCGCCGGCGCCATGGGCCTTGCCGAAGGTGTGTCCGCCGGCGACGAGCGCCACGGTCTCCTCGTCGTTCATTGCCATGCGGGCGAAGGTCTCGCGTACGTCGCGACCGGAGGCCACCGGATCCGGGTTGCCATTCGGGCCTTCCGGGTTCACGTAGATCAGGCCCATCTGCACCGCGGCGAACGGATTGGCCAGTTCGCGGTCCCCGCTGTAACGCTTGTCGCCAAGCCAGGTGTCCTCGTTGCCCCAGTAGATGTCCTCCTCGGGCTGCCAGATGTCCGCGCGTCCGCCGCCGAAGCCAAAGGTCTTGAAGCCCATGGATTCGAGCGCGCAGTTCCCCGCCAGGATCATCAGATCAGCCCAGGAGATCTTATTGCCGTACTTCTGCTTGATCGGCCAGAGCAGGCGGCGTGCCTTGTCCAGATTGCCGTTGTCCGGCCAGCTATTGACCGGCGCGAAGCGCTGGTTTCCGGTGCCGCCACCACCCCGGCCATCGGCGGTGCGATAGGTGCCCGCACTGTGCCACGCCATGCGGATGAACAGGCCGCCGTAGTGCCCCCAGTCGGCGGGCCACCAGTCCTGGGAATCCGTCATCAGTGCGTGCAGATCCTTCTTCAGCGCGCTCAGATCGAGTTTCCGAAACTCGGTGGCGTAGTCGAAGTCGGCGCCCATTGGGTTGGAAGCCGGTGCGTGCTGGTGAAGGATGTTCAGGTTCAACTGGTTCGGCCACCAGTCCCGATTCGACCGAACGCCAACCGTTGTACGTCCGCCATGCATGCCGGTAAAGGGACACTTGTTCTCGTTGTTCATGCGTGAGTTCTCCTTGCGACGGTGAGTGGGGCAGAAGCGTTACTCACCTTAGCCGCCCAGCATTGCACTTTCTATCGATTTCTATGCATCGGTGCGATAGTTTCAAGTCATCCCGGCCAAGTATGTGCCGCGCACGCGTCGGATGTATGGGGGGTGTCCTGAGAGCGCGGAGCGCGAGTCGCTCGCGCAGGAGGCGAGCACCGTCCGCAATGAGGGGAATCGCGGGTGAGGAGAAGCTCCGGAGGGGCTCGCCGTGAGCACTGTTCCGTTAGCGGAACGGAAAGGCGGCAGGAGCAGGGGCCTTGCCGTTGAATCGGCCGACGCCCGAAAAGACGAAGGCCCGCACGAGTGCGGGCCTTCGATTTGTTTGGTTGCGGGGGCAGGATTTGAACCTGCGACCTTCGGGTTATGAGCCCGACGAGCTGCCAGACTGCTCCACCCCGCGTCGGAGAAACAGAACTATAGCCAACTTCATCCCCGTATGCAAGAATTTTTTTGCGCCGATCTTTTCGGCGATGTGTGCCGGTTGTCGCTTCGGGGGAATTGCCGGATAGTGCCGTGGCTTGGTGCGGAAGCTTGATTGTCCGCAATTTGAGCGGTTTCGGATGCCTGTGGGGGAGCTTCGATGCTGGCGCGGTTGTTGTTGCGTCTGGCGGGCTGGCGCGTGGTGCTGGTGCCGCCGCCCGGCCCGAAAGGGGTCGTGATGGTGTATCCGCACACGTCCAACTGGGACTTTCCGATCGGCGTGCTCGCACGTTCGGCGTCCGGTTTGAGGATCTCGTACGTCGCCAAGGATTCGCTGTTTCGTCCGCCGTTCGGGGCGCTGTTCCGCTGGCTAGGCGGCATTCCCGTGAATCGGCGCGTGAGCACGGGGTTCGTCGGGCAGTTGGTGCGTCGCTTTGCGGAGTCCGAGAGCCTCCTGATTGCGATTGCGCCGGAGGGAACGCGCGGCCATGTGCCGCACCTGAAGTCAGGGTTTTATCACCTGGCTCTCGAGGCGGGCGTGCCGCTCGGATTGGTGTTGATCGACTACGACCGGTGCGAGGCGGGCATCGGGGCGTGGGTGACGCTCACTGGTGATGTGGAGCGCGATCTTGCCGTGATCCGGGAGTTCTATGCAGGGCGGCGGGGCAAGCACCCCGAGAAAGCGGGGGAGATCCGGTTTCGCGACGGGCAGGGCTGAATCGCGTCGCCCATGAAGAAGGGCGACCGCCTTGCGGCTGGTCGCCCTTTTCTCTCGGTGGGGTTGGTTCTTTTCTTAGTTCAGTTGCTGGATGCCCGCGACTTGCCAGCCCTGGGTGCCTTCGACCGGCTTGGTGAGGTGCCAGAACTCGTCGAAGTTGACCGGAGTGGCACCGGCCTCTTCGCGGATCAGGCCGCGGAAGCGCACCGCGACGCGGTACCGGCGGTTTTCCTCGACGCATTCGACGACTTCGGCGTTGAGCTCCATCACTTCGGTCTGCTGCGGAGCCGTGCCGCGTTCGCTGATCTGCATCTGCAACTCGGCAAACATTTCCGGAGTCACGAATTCGCGCAGATCGTCGAGGTTGCCGGCGTCGTTGGCAGCCTGCAGGCGGATGAAATTCACCTTGGCCTGACGGGCAAAGCCTTCTGCGTCGAAACCTGCCGGCAGGGCGTTGCTTGCGGGCGCGGCGGCGGGCGCGGCGCTACCGTAGGCCGGTTGCGCTTGCGACGGCATCGGGATGCTGCCGCCACCGGCGCCCATGCCCGCGTACTGCATGGCGGGTTGCTGCGTGCGCTTGCGCATCAGCAGGCGGAAGACGGCGATTGCGGCGATCACGAGCAGGCCGATCATGAGCATGTTGGCGAACTCTTCGCCCATGCCGAGGTGCGACGCCAGGGCGGCCAGGCCCAGGCCGGCGGCCAGGCCGGCGACGGGGCCGAGCCACGAGTTCTTGCGCGGGGCCTGGCCTGCGGCGGCGGCCGTCGGTGCGGTCGGGGTGTCAGCCGTGCGGGCGGTGGTGGTCGACGATTGCGCAGTGCTGCTCTGCGTGCCGATCGACTTGCCGCCGCCGAGGCGCTTGGCTTCGGCGTCGTTCGCCGTCAGGCCGACGCTCAGGACGAGCGCGCAGACGGTGAGCAGGAGTCGGGTGAGTTTCATAAGGGCAGGGCCTCCTTTGAGTGTTTGCAATCCTTGTCCCGCGGACTCCCTGAAGGGGCGCGGTCCGCCGCACCGGAGGGTGCATGCGACGTGTGCAGGATACGGGCACTTGCACTTCCGCGGAAGATGAATTTAAAGTACGTTTAGTCAGAGAAAAAGGAAGCTAAATGCAACCGCTCAACTATCGTCACCTTTATTACTTCTGGGTCGTCGCGAAGGAAGGGGGGATCGCGCGGGCGGCAGAGCGGCTCGAGATGGCGGTGCAGACGGTCAGCACCCAGGTGCGGGAACTGGAACGTTCGCTCGGCTACGCGCTGTTCAAGTCGGTGGGGCGGGGGATCGAGCTCACCGATGCGGGGGCGACGGCGGCGCACTTTGCCGAGCAGATCTTCCAGCTCGGCGAAGCATTGCCGGCTGCCGTGCAGGAGGCGGCAAATGCCCAGGGCGTGCGTCTCGCGGTGGGTATTTCCGGTGCGTTGCCGAAGCCGGCGGTGCGGCACCTGCTGCAGCCGGCGGTGCAGACGCCCAACCTTCGGCTGCAGTGCCAGGAGGGCGATTTCGA
Organism: Aromatoleum evansii; assembly: GCF_012910805.1. GTDB lineage: Bacteria > Pseudomonadota > Gammaproteobacteria > Burkholderiales > Rhodocyclaceae > Aromatoleum > Aromatoleum evansii. The sequence goes on along the minus strand of NZ_WTVK01000006.1, from coordinate 127,612 downwards.
TGACCTTCTCGCCGATCTGGCCCTGCATCGCCTGGATGTCGTGCTGGCCGACCGGCCTGCCCCGGCGAATCCGAACCTGCGCGTGTTCAGCCACCGGCTCGGGAAGTCGTCGGTTGCGTGGTACGTGCGGGCCGACATCGCCGAGAAAATCGAACGCGATTTTCCGGCATGCCTCGCCGAGTTGCCGCTGCTGTTGCCGACACCGGATTCGGCTGTGCGCAGCCGCCTGGACGACTGGCTCGCGCGTCATGGTATTCGGCCGCGTATCGTCGGCGAATTCGAGGATAGCGCCTTGCTGGCAACCTTCGGCGAGAGCGGGCTGGGGGCGTTTCCTGCGCCGGAACTCTCGTCGGACGAGTTCACGCGCTCGCGCGGCCTGGCGCTGCTGGGGCGCTGTCCGGACGTGGTCGAGCATTTCTATGCGATCTCCGCACAGCGCAAGGTCGATCATCCGGTGATCCGCAGCCTGCTCGCCGGCGCGGAGCATACCACTGCATGAGTGCCCGCATCGGTGGGATCGCGATGGCCGGTCAGCTTGTCGTACTTATCCGGATGGGCTAAAAGGGATCATCGAGCGGGAGCCGGGGCGATGAGCAGCTGGGTGCGTTACTGGATGGCGGTGCTGAAGAGGACCGTGCAGCTGTGGCTGGATGCCCAGGTGTTCGTGCACGCGGCGGCGCTCGCCTTCTTCACGGTATTTTCGGTGGCGCCCGTCGTGATCGTGGCGGTGACGATCGTCGGCCTGGTATTGGGCGAGTCGGCGGCGCAGGGCCAGATGGCGCAGCAGCTGGAGGCGGCGATCGGCCCCCAGGCGGCACAGGCGGTGCAGACGGCTGTGAAGGCCAGCCGCATCCAGCAGAGCGGAATCCTTCCGACCCTGGCGGGTTTCGGTGCGATGCTGTTCGGCGCGACGACGGTGTTCGGGCAGATGCAGACTGCGCTCAATGCGATCTGGTGTGTGGCGCCGCGGCCGACGCGCAGCAGCATCTTCATCTACGTGAAGGGGCGCCTGCTGTCGATGACGATCGTGCTGGCGATCGGCTTCGTGCTGCTGGTGTCGCTGCTGCTGAGCGTGGCGGTGCGTGCGGTGGTCGAGTTCGCGAGCGATTGGGTGCCGATTCCGCCACCGCTGCTGATCGGGCTCGACTGGGGGGTGTCGTTATTGGTCGTAACGCTTTTGTTCGCGACGATCTTCCGCGTGTTGCCGGACGTCGTGCTGCGCTGGCGCGACGTGTGGCTCGGGGCGATGGTCACTGCGCTGCTGTTCGCGGTGGGACGCAGTCTGATCGCCCTCTACCTGTCGACGACCGCGACCGCGTCGACCTACGGGGCGGCCGGTTCGCTGGTCCTCTTGCTGATGTGGGTGAACTACTCGTCGCTGATCCTGTTGCTGGGCGCAGCGTTCACGCGCGCGAACGTGGAAGCGCGCGGGCGGGTCATCCGGCCGCGGATCACCGCGGTGCGCGTGCATCGCGAACTGATGCAGGACGATTGAAGCGGACGGGGTAATCTTCGCAGGGATCAATTCCCTTGCCGATGGGGCGCGCTAAGATCATCAAATGCCCTCCGACCGCCCACCCGTTCCGGATCTCCACTGCCGCCTCGTTCGCCTCGTTGCAACGCTGGAGCACGGTCTCGTCGAGCGTTCCCATGTCGTGCGCCTCGCGCTGCTCGCGGCGCTCGCCGGCGAACATACCCTGCTGATCGGCCCGCCGGGCACCGCGAAGAGCGAGCTTGCGCGCCGACTGCATCTCGCCTTTCGCGACGCGCGCTACTTCGAGCGTCTGCTGACGCGCTTCTCGGTGCCGGAGGAGCTCTTCGGGCCGTTGTCGATCCAGGCGCTCGAGCAGGATCGCTACGAACGCCACACGGCGGGTTTCCTGCCCGACGCGTCGATCGCCTTCATCGACGAGGTGTTCAAGGCCAACAGCGCCATCCTCAACGCGCTGCTGACGCTGCTCAACGAGCGTGAATTCGACAACGGCGCGGGGCGGCAGCGCTGTCCGTTGATCAGCGCGATCGGCGCGACGAACGAAGTGCCCGAGGATGAGGTCGCGGAGGCGTTCTTCGACCGCTTCCTGCTGCGGGTGACGGTTGCGCCGGTGAGTGCGGACGGTTTCACGGAGTTGCTGGGTGCCGATCCGTCGCGGGCCTGGCAGGCGCCAGGGCATGCGGAGGCGCTCGGCGCCGCCGATCTCGCCGCGCTCGATACCGTGGCAGGGCAGGTGGTGCTGCCTGCCGAAGTGACGGCGATGTTCGCCGAGTTGCGCGCACATCTTGGCGCGGCAGCGGTGTACGTGTCGGACCGCCGCTGGGTGAAGGCGGCGCGCCTGTTGCGCGTCGCTGCGGCGAGCGAGGGGCGGGGGGCCGTGTCCTTGTGGGATCTGCTGTTGCTGCCTTGGTGCACGGCGCCGGACGCGCCGCGCCAGGCCGCGCTGGGTGACTGGCTGTGCGCGCGGCTCGGGGTACGCGAGGCGTTCGCGCCGCCGCGCGTCACGCGCGTCGTCGAGGCCTTCGAGGCGCAGCTGCAGGCCGAGCGCAATGCCAACGACCTCGACTACGACGAGAGCGGCCGGCTGCGATTCTCCGCAGGCGATCTCGCCGACGAGATCGGCGACGCCAAGGGCGGGGCGCAGGCGCTGCGCCTGACGCACACGCGGCAGCGCCGCTACGGGCCGGCGCACATCGGCGCGCGCACGCGACAGATCGACGAGCTGGTCGCGCGCCTCGATGCATACGCGGCGGAGCTCGCCGCGCGGCGTCGCGACCTGGCCGAATACCGATCTCGCAGCCTGTGGCTGGATGCCGGGCTCGCGGGGCGTGCGGACGGGAGCCTCGCGGGGACGGCGCGCGTGCTGGCGGATCTGCGCGAGCGGATTCTCGCGGCACGCGCCGGCTTCGAGGCGCTGCCGCGTCTGCCGGCGGGCGAAGGCGGCGAGGCTCCTGCGCCCGTGCTGCACGAACCGCTTTCTTCCGCCTGAAGTGCGCATGAACGCTCCTGCCGGTCCCGCGCCGCTGCTCTTCGCGCTGCAGGAAAGCCGGCTCGCGGCGCTGGACGGACTCGTGCGCGGCTTGTGGCTGGGCGGGCTGACGAACGCGCAGGGCTGCGTGGAGGCGCGGCTTGCGGCCCTTGCGGAGCTGCGTGCGGCGCTCGTCTCGGGCCGGCTGCCGCCGTTCGAGGCGTGGCGCTGGCCCCCGCCCGCGATCGCGCGCGGGCTGGTCGAGGCGATGCAGGGCCTCGACCTCGCGCGCTATTGTCGGGATGAGGGCGAGCTCGCCGACACCGTGTTGATGAGCATCCTCTTCCATGTCGATTTCATCGTCGATTATCTCGACCGCGGTGCGGACGAGGCGCGGGCGGTCGGGATGGCCGTCGACGCCTTTGCCGCCGACTGGCAGGACCGTTGCGGCGACATGGACGAGCTGGCGGACGTCTTCGGCATGATCCCCGACGACGCCAAGAGCACGCGCTGGGACCGCATCCGCGGGCTGCTGCGCAGCGAGGGCTGGCAGGAGGTCGTGCGCATCCGCCGGCTGCTCGAGCGCCTGCCCGAACTCGCGGCGCTGATCCGGCGCCTCGGGCGCGCGGCGGAGACGGACGAGCCGGACGAAGCTGGGCGCGTCACCGTGCAGGTGATCGAGGAGGCGACCGCACATCGCGCGGAACGCAGCACCGTGCGCGTTCCCGACATGCCCGGCGAGACGCGCGGGATCCACCGCGCCGATCGCATCGCGCGCATGTTGCCGGCCGAGGCGATGCTGCTCGGACACCCCCGCTTGCGGCTCGTCTGGCATGCCCGGCGCGCGGAGCGGACGCTGCTGTGCTACGAGGACGACGACCGCATGCAGGAGATCCGTCGGCACGAGGAGGCCGTGCAGCGTCCGACGCCGCGCCCGCAGCCGCGGAAGCGCCTCGAGATGGGGCCGATGCTGCTGTGCGTCGACACCTCCGGGTCGATGCGCGGTGGCGCCGAGGCGGTCGCCAAGGCGGCGGTGCTGGAGGCGGTGCGCACGGCTCACGCGCAGAAACGTACATGCCACGTGTTCAGCTTCGGCGGTCCGGGCGAAATTGTCGGGATGACGCTGCCGGTCGACGCCGAGGGCATCGGACGGCTCGCCCGCTTCCTCGGCCAGGCTTTTCGCGGCGGCACCGACGTGTGCGGGCCGATCGAGGCGGCGCTGGCGAAGCTGGAGGAGGCGCGCTGGCAGCAGGCCGACCTGGTGCTCGTGTCCGATGGCGAGTTCGGGGCGACGCCTGATCTTGCCGCCCGCCTGCGCACGATGCGCCGCGAGCGCGGACTGCGCGTGCAGGGGGTGCTGGTGGGCGACCGCGAGACGATCGGCTTCCTCGAAGTGGCCGACGACATCTTCTGGGTGCGCGACTGGCGCCGCTATGGCGGCGTCGACACGGATTCGCCGCTCGAATCGAACAGCCTCACCGCGCGCTTCTTCCCCGGGGCGCTGCGCACGCAGGCGAACCGAGATGCCACGATCTCCGGGGCGACGGCTTCCGCCGCAGTGCGCGCGGGCCGGCGCCGGGGCGATCCTTAGACGGAGAATTCCGCATGAACTTTGCCGAAACCTACCTCGCTCAACTCGAACGCATCGCCGCACGCGGACCCCTGCCGCGGGTGCGCGCGCTGCATCTGCCGCCGGCCAGCGTCGATCCGCTACCGGGCGACCGCGGGGAGTTCTGCGCGCTGGAGCTCGAGGACGGTTCGCTGGGGCTGTCCTACGTGCTGCTCGACGACACGCTGGCGCGCATGCGCGCCGGGGAGGACGGTTTTGCCCTCGCAGGGGCAGATGCGCTCGAACTCGCCCGTGCCTACGCGGGCGGCAGCGGCATCCTGCGCACGCTCGGTTTCGCCGCTGCGAACGCCGTGACGCGCTGCTTCTTCGACCGCGCCGGGTACCGGCCGGATACCAGCGCCGATTCGATCGGCGGTCTGGACCTGCAGCCGGGCGAGCGCATCGGCATGATAGGCCTGTTTACGCCCCTCCTCGGCCGCATCCTGAAGTGCGGCGCGCAGCTCACGGTGGTGGAGCTGAAGGCGGAATTGGCCGGCGACCGGGATGGCTATCGCGTGACGCTCGATCCGGCGGAGCTGGCGGGTTGCCGCAAGGTGCTGTCGACCAGCACGCTGCTGCTCAACGACACCCTCGACCACATGCTGGGCTTCTGCGGCGACGCGCGCTGGTTCGCGATGATCGGGCCGAGCGCGGGTTGCCTGCCCGACGCGCTGTTCGCCCGTGGTGTGACGCTGGTGGGCGGAAGCTGGGTGCATGATCGGGAGGGCTTTGTCGATGCGCTGCGCAGCGGCGGCGAACGCGGTGCGTACGCACGCAAGTTCGCCATTGCGGCGGACGTGTATCCGGGTTTCGAGGCTTTGCTCGCTCGAATCTAGCGGCCGTCGCCTTCCTGCGGCCGCAGGCCGGATTCGGACATCAGGCTGGCGATCAGGCTGCGCAGCCAGCGATTGCCCGGGTCGTGGTGGAAGCGCGCGTGCCAGTGCTGCTTGATCGTGTAATCGGGTAGCGGGAAGGGCACGGGCAGGACGCTGAATTCGCCGCGACCGCGCAGCAGTTCCCCCAGCCTGCGCGGCACGGTCATCAGCAGGTCGGTGTGCTCGACGACGAAGGCCGCTCCGAGGAAGTTCGGGATGTCGAGCACGATGCGGCGTTTGATGCCCTGGCGGGCGATTTCCTGCTCGATCACTTGGTGACCCGTGCCGGTGGTGCGGAAGACGGCGTGGTCTTCCGCCTCGAACTGTTCGCGCGTCAGACCCCCATGGATGCGTGGGTGGTCGGCGCTGGCGAGACACACGTACTGCTGGCGGAAGAGCGCCTGCTGATAGAAGCCCGCTTCCAGCGCGGGAATGAAGCCGACGGCAAGGTCGGCTTCGCCCGCTTCCAGCTTGCGGCCGGTGTCGTCGTCCAGCGGCGAGATCTGGATCCGGATGCCCGGCGCGGTGGCGCGCAGTTGGCCCCACAGGCGAGGCAGCAGCACCAGGTGGGTAATGTCCGTCATGCAGATGCGGAAGCTCCGCTCCGACGTGGCGGGGTCGAAGCTGCTGCGGTGGCCCAGCGCCGCGTCGAATGCATCGAGCGCATGGCGGATCGGCTGCACCAGCTCGTCGGCGAGCGGCGTCGGCTCCATGCCGCTCGAGGTGCGTACGAACAGGGGATCCGAGAAATGCTCGCGCAGCTTGCCGAGCGCGATGCTGACGGCGGGTTGGCCCAGTTCCAGCAACTCCGCGGCACGGCTCACGCTCCGGGTCTTGTGGATCGCATCGAAGACTTGCAGCAGGCGAAGCTCGGGGGTGTTCATCGCGCGATTATTATTCGAAATTCGAATTCATATTATTCCATGCATTGCCTCGACGGAATATTTATCGATCGATAAATTGCGCTCCATCACAACGAATCGCTGCACGCTTTGATTTAGCGCAAAGGTTTTTCACCTAGCCGGCGGCGATATCCCGATGGAGGAGTCAGGAATGCAGGAACTTGGTCGTCTCGAAGATCTGCCGCTCGCCTACCGCGAGTCCCTCGGCGCACAGAACCTGGTGCCGCTGTGGCCCAGCCTGCGCGCGGTGCTGCCCCCGGGCACGCCTTCGCGTCGTACGCAGCCGGTGATGTGGTCATACGAGGCGTTGCGCCCGCTGCTGCTGCAGGCTGGCGAATTCACCCCGATCGAAAAGGCGGAGCGCCGCGTGCTGGTGCTCGCCAACCCCGGCCACGGGCTGGAGAAGATGCAGGCGAGCGCGGCGATCTACCTCGGCATGCAGCTGCTGCTGCCGGGCGAGTGGGCGCCGTCGCACAAGCATACCCCGAACGCGGTGCGCATGATTGTCGAAGGCGAGGGCGCCTATACGACGGTCGACGGCGAGAAGTGCCCGATGAGCCGCGGCGACCTGATCCTGACTCCGACCGGCCTGTGGCACGAGCATGGCCACGACGGCAAGGAGCCGGTGGTGTGGCTCGACGTGTTGGACCTGCCGCTGGTGTATTACACGGAAACGTCCTATGCGGTCGAAGGCAAGGAGCAGCAGGTGACCGGCACGCGCCTCGAGCGCAGCTACGTCCGCGGCGGTATCGTGCCCTCGCCGGTGTTCTCGCGCGGCAGCGCGCGCCGCTACCCGATGCTGCGTTACCCCTGGGCCGATGCCCGCGCCGCGCTGCTGAGCCTGGCCGAGTCGCAACCGGACGTCGAGGCTGTGCAGGTCGCCTATGTGAATCCTGAGAACGGCTCCGACTGCCAGAACATCCTCGGTTTCTCCGCCCTGATGCTGCGCCCGGGCGAGACGCTGAACCTGCCCGCGCGCTCGCCGGCGATGGTGTTCCACTTGATCGAGGGCAGCGCCGAGGTCGCGATCGAGGCCAGCCGCTTCGCGCTGTCGCCGGCGGATACCTGCTGCGCACCGGGCTATACGCCGGTGACGCTGAAGAACCGCTCCGCGAGCGAGCCGGCCTTCATCTTCGTGGCCGACGAAAGCCCGCTGCACAAGAAGCTGGGCGTCTACGAAGTGCGCGCCTGATGGATTCCGTTGCCGGCCGTGTTCCTCCCCCATGAAGGGGAGGGAGCAGGCGCGCAGCGCTCCAACTTTCTTAATTGCAACCAGGCTTATCGAAGTCCTGACATCGAGAGACTAAACAAATGTCCGACACCCAATACCTCTTCCCGCCCTCGCCGGTCTATTCCCTGCCGGTAAAAGGCATCGAAGCCCGCTACCCGGTGAAGCGCATCTTCTGCGTCGGCCGCAACTACCACGCCCATGCCGTCGAGATGGGGCGTCCGGTCGACAAGGCCACCGCCCAGCCTTTCTATTTCACGAAGGCGGCCTCGACCCTGGTTGAATCCGGCGCGACCGTGCCGTACCCGACCGGCACCTCGAACTACCACTACGAGATGGAGTTGGTCGTCGCGATCGGTGCGCCGGGCTTCCGCGTCGCCGAGGCCGATGCTGAAAAACTGATCTACGGCTATGCCGCGGGCCTCGACATGACCCGCCGCGACCTGCAGCTGGTGGCCCGCGAGCAGGGCCGTCCGTGGGATCTGGGCAAGGACTTCGAACTGTCTGCGGTGTGCACCGAGATCGTGCCGATCGGCAATCTCGGCGTGCTCGGCACGGGTGCGATCAACCTGCAGGTGAATGGCGAGACCCGTCAGACCGCTGACCTGTCGCAGCTGATCTGGAGCATCCCCGAGCTGATCGCCGACCTGTCGAAGTTCTATCACCTCGAGCCGGGCGACCTGATCTACACCGGCACGCCGGAAGGTGTCGGCGCGGTGAAGAGCGGTGACCGCATCACCGGCCACGTCGACCAGGTCGGCGACATCGAGCTGACGATCGGCGCGGCCGAGTAAGGAATCGCCGGCGGAGCGCGTGCCGTTCCGCCGCCACTGAACGAGATGGAGGAGACACACATGACCGAGCAACAACTTCCCGTAATCGTCGCCGGCGGCGGCATCGGCGGCCTCGCAGCCGCACTCGCGCTGGTGCGCCAGGGCTTCCAGGTGCTGGTGCTGGAGCAGGCGGCCGAGATCGGCGAGATCGGCGCCGGCATCCAGCTCGGCCCCAACGCCTTCCACGCCTTCGACGCCCTGGGTGTCGGCGAGAAGGCCCGCGGCCGCGCGGTGTATACCGACGAGATGGTCATGCACGACGCGCTCGACGAGACCCTCGTCGGCCGCATCCCCACCGGCGAGGCCTTTCGCAAGCGCTTCGGCAACCCGTACGCGGTGATTCACCGCGTGGACGTGCATCTGTCGCTGCTCGAAGGCGCGCAGGAAACCGGTCGCGTCGAATTCCGCACCTCGACCCACGTCCAGCGCGTCGAGCAGGATGCGAACGGCGTCACGGTGTATGACCAGCACGGCAACGCCTTCCGCGGCGTCGCGCTGATCGGTGCGGACGGCGTGAAGTCGGTCGTGCGGACGCAATACGTCAATGACCCGGCGCGCGTGACCGGCCATGTCGTCTATCGCGCCGTGATCGACAAGAAGGACTTCCCCGAGAACCTGCAGTGGAATGCCGCGAGCATCTGGGTCGGCCCGAACTGCCACCTCGTGCATTACCCGCTGCGCGGCGGCGAGCAGTACAACGTCGTCGTGACCTTCCATAGCCGCGAGAAGGAAGAGTGGGGCGTCACCGAAGGCAGCCGCGAGGAGGTGCAGAGCTACTTTCAGGGCATCTGCCCGAAGGCGCGCCAGCTGATCGACCTGCCGAAGAGCTGGAAGCGCTGGGCGACCGCCGACCGCGAGCCGATCGGCCAGTGGTCCTTCGGCCGCGTGACGCTCTTGGGCGACGCCGCGCACCCGACGACGCAGTACATGGCACAGGGTGCCTGCATGGCGCTCGAAGATGCCGTGACGCTGGGCGAAGCGCTGCGCGTCAATGGCAATGACTTCGAGAAGGCCTTCGATCTCTACCAGCGCTCGCGCATCGCCCGTACCGCGCGCATCGTGCTGTCCTCGCGCGAGATGGGCCGCATCTACCACGCCAAGGGCGTCGAGCGCCTGGTGCGCAACGACCTGTGGAAGGGCCGCACGCCGGAGCGCTTCTACGACGCGATGGAGTGGCTGTACGGCTGGAATGTCGACAACTGCCTCGCCAAGGACTGAGCGGGAAAATGTCGATGAAGCTCTACAACTTCTTCCGCAGCGGCACCTCGCACCGCCTGCGCATCGCGCTGAACCTGAAGGGCATCGACTACGAGTACGTGCCGGTGGATCTCCGCACCGAGGAGCACCTCGGTGCCGCCTTCAAGGCGGTGAATCCGCAGGCGCTGGTGCCGGCGCTGACGTTGGAGGCAACTGAGGGCGACCTCACGCTGATCCAGTCGCCGGCGATCATCGAGTGGCTCGAAGAGCGTTACCCGACGCCCGCGCTGCTGCCCGCGAACGCCGAGGAGCGCGCCCGCGTGCGCGCGCTGGCGGCGATCGTCGGCTGCGACATCCACCCGATCAACAACCGCCGCATCCTCGAATACCTGCGCAAGAGCCTGGGCTGCGACGAGGCGGCGGTGCTGGCGTGGTGCGGCACCTGGATCACGGCCGGCTTCGACGCCCTGGAAGCGCTGCTCGCGGCCGACACGTCGCGCGGGGCCTTCTGCTTCGGCAACGCGCCGACGATTGCCGACGTGTATCTGATCCCGCAGGTCGAGAGCGCCCGCCGCTTCAATGTCGACCTGACGCCGTATCCCAACATCGTTGCGATCGACCGCGCCTGCGGCGAGCTCGACGCCTTCCGTCGCGCTGCCCCCGCCCTGCAGCCGGACGCGAAGTGAGCCCCTTATTCCGATAACGAGCAGTTACAGCAGTTACCCCGAGGAGACTGAAATGCAAATCAAGAAGATGGTTCGCGCCCTGGTTGCCGGCGTCACCCTGTCCGTCGCAGCGGTCGGTGCCCAGGCCCAGGCGCTCAAGCTCGGCCACATCACCCCGCCGACCCATGTGTGGCACCAGGTGTCGGAGAAGATCTCGGCCGATCTCGCGACCGCCTCCGGCGGCAAGATGAAGATCGCCGTGAGCCCGCTGCAGAAGCTCGGCAACGAAGGGCAGATGATCAACCTGATGCAGGCCGGCGCGCAACAGTTCGGCGTGTTCACCGTCGGCGGGCTCTCCAACCGCGAGGAGTCCTTCCTCGGCTGGTCGCTGCCCTACGTGTTCAAGGACGTCGCGCACGCCACGCGCGCCGCGAAGACGCCCGCCGCGAAGGAGATGCTCAAGCGCCTGGAGCAGCACGGCCTGATCGGGCTCGGCTACACCTTCGCGGGCATGCGCCACGTTTTGTCGGTGCAGCCGGTCGCCTCGGCGAAGGATCTCGCGAACAAGAAGATCCGCTCCTTCCCCAGCCCCGTGTACAACGACTGGTGGAACGCCAACGGCGCCGCGCCGACGGCGATGCCGCTGTCCGAAGTCGCGCCGTCGCTGACCACCAAGCTGCTCGATGCGGTCGACATCGACCTCGACGCGCTGGTCGGCCTCAAGTTCCACCAGCAGGCCCCGAACCTGACGCTCACCGGCCACATGGCCTTCCCGGCCGTGATCGTGGTATCGAAGAAGTGGTGGGATACCCGCAGCCAGGCCGAGCGCGACATGATCGCCAAGGTCGTCGCGGAGGCCGAGCAGTGGGGCTACAAGACCGCGATCGACGCCGACGTGGCCAACCTGGCGAAGGCAAAGGCCGACGGCGCGAACATCGTGAAGGCCGACATCGCCTCCTTCCAGGCGGTGGGCGGCAAGGTGCGCGACCAGTACGTCGCGAAGAACCCGCTGATCGCCGACTTCTACAAGCAGGCGAAGGATCTCTGATCCGCTCCTCCGGGACACTCATCGACATCACATAGCGACGCGCGGAACCGCCCGGGAGGGCCGTTCCGCTTCGCCGCGCCCCACACGGGAACCCATCCGATGTTTGCTCACATTCAGAAGGCCGACAAAGGCCTCGCCGCGATCGAGCGCGGCCTGGTGATCGCGCTCACGGCCACGATCGCCTGCATCATGGTCGCGCAGGTGTTCATGCGTTATTTCTTCAGTGCCCCGATCTTCTGGGCCGAGGAAATCTCGGTGCAGCTCCTCGTCTTCGCGACCCTCTTCGGCCTGTCGCTGCTGGTGCATCACGGCCAGCTCGTCACCATCGACTTCCTGCCGCAGGCACTGCGTCCGCGCGCGCGTCACGCGCTGCTCGCGGTGCTGGGGCTGGTCATGCTGGGCCTGTTCGCCTTCGTGTGCTGGCTCGGCCTCGACTGGGTCAGCCGTCCCGAGGTGCGCGTCGAGCTTGGCGCGACCACCCAGCTGCCCCGCTGGTACAACTACTCGGTGCTCCCGCTGCGATGGCGGTGATGGCCTGGCACCAGTTCGCCGCCATCCTGCGCGACGCCCGCGCTGCCCTCAAGGGAGCCGTCAAATGATCACCCTGATCGTCTTCTTCGGCCTGCTCTTCGCGGGCCTGCCCATCGTCGGCACCATCCTCATCGCCGCGGTCGTGTTCATGGCCACCAACGACCTCGCGGTGCTGTACGATTCGATCCCCATCCAGCTCTACGGCGCGCTCGAGATCAACAGCCTGCTCGCGATCCCGCTGTTCCTGCTGGTCGGCGAGATCATGAACAAGGCGGGCCTCACGCAACGCCTCATCGCCGTCGCCGAGGTGCTGGTCGGCAGCATGAAGGGCGGGCTGGCTTACGCCAACCTCTTCACCAACGCGATGGCCGCGTCCATCCTCGGCTCGGCGGTCGCGCAGATCGGCGTGATGAGCAAGGTGATGATCCCGGCGATGGAGCGCACCGGTTACAACCGCGCGTTCTCCGGCGCCGTCACGGTGTCGGCGGGCCTGCTGGGCCCGATCATCCCGCCGTCGATGCTGATGATCATCTACGGCGTGGTCGCGGTGCAGCCCATTGCGCCGCTGTTCATCGCCGGCATCCTCCCCGGCCTTCTGATCGTCGCGGCGCTCGCGCTCGTAATCATGTGCTTCGGCATCTTCGGTCCCGGCCTGCCCGCGGGCGAGCGCGGCGATCGCTCGGCCTCGGTGAAGGTTCTGCTCGAAGGCCTGGTCCCGGCGCTGATTCCGCTCGTCGTCATCGGCGGCATCATGGCCGGCGTGATGACGCCGACCGAATCGGGCGCCATTGCCGCGGTCATGGCGCTTGTGTTGGGCTTCGTCTATCGCGAGATCGGCGTCCGCGATCTGGGCAAGATCCTCTTCGACGTCGGCACCAACACCGCGACCATCACCGGCCTCATCGCCGCGGCCTCGGTCCTGAGCTGGGTGCTCGCCTTCCAGAGCGTGCCCGATCTCGTCGTCGAGTATATGAAGAACCTGACCGATTCGCCCTTCGTGTTCCTGCTGCTGGTGATCGTGCTGATGCTGGTTCTCGGCATGTTCCTCGAGAGCATCAGCGTGCTGATCGTCGTCGTGCCGCTGCTGATGCCGGTCGTGACCAGCCTCGGCATCGATCCGATCCATTTCGGGGTCGTGTGCACGGTCGCGACGGTGATCGGCCTCGTCACGCCGCCGGTCGGCCCGGGCCTCTACATCGCCATGGTGCAGGCCGACATCCGCATGGGGGCGCTCTTCGCCGCGACGATTCCCTTCCTTGCAGCGGTGATGATGGTGCTCGTCGCGATCGCCGCCGTACCTGAGATCTCGACCTGGCTGCCGGCCATGATGAACGGCAAATGAGCCGCCTGACGACACAACGAACACAGGGGATACCCACATGACGACCCCGTCTGATGCTGCCAAGAAGGAACCGCTCCACGACTTCTCCGATTGCCACTCCGGCATCCTGAAGAAGCTGGACATGCTGGGCGAGCTGCCTGCACTGCTCGATCCCGCCGCCCGCGCGCGGGAGATCGCCGCGACCGCGCTGGAATTCTTCCGCGAGGCGATCTTCGAGCACCATCTCGATGAAGAGCGCGAGCTCTTCCCGGCAGTGCTGCAGAGCGCGGAGAAGGGCGCCGAGCACGACAAGGTGCAGGCGCTCGCCAAGCGCCTCACCGACGAGCACCGCGAACTCGAGACGATCTGGAAACGCCTCGAATCCGAGCTCAAGCGCGTCGCGAAGGGGCAGGACAGCCACCTCGACGCTGCCGAGGTCGAGCGCCTGGTGACGCGCTACCGTGCGCATGCCGACTTCGAGGAGAAGGAGTTCCTGCCCCTTTCGCAGACCATTCTCGGCCGCAACTCGCTCCATATGGCCGCGCTGGGGCTGTCGCTGCACATGCGCCACGCACCGAAGAAGCCCGCGACCTACATCTGAAAGGCCGGGCAGCGGCGGCGTATCGCGCCGCCGCTGCCCGGGAGCTGCCGGCACCTCAGCCGATGTGCTCCCACAGCGCCTTCTCCTCCTCGAAGCGATCCAGCTCGAGGCCTTCGAAATCCGAGCGCGCGACGATCGCGATCACCTTTCCCTTTTCCACGACGGGAAGGTGACGGAAGCCCCCGTCGCTCATCAGTCGCAACGCGTCGATCGCGTGGGCGTCTGGCCTGATCGTCGCCGGGCCCGTCGTCATCACCGCGTCGAGGTGGGTGTGCCTGGCGTCACAGCCCCGTCCCAGCGCGCGCACCGCGTCGCGTCCCGTGAAGATGCCGAGCAGGTGATGCGCCCTGTCGGCAACCAGCACCGCACCGACGTGACGCGCGCACATGCGCTCGCAAGCCTGTGCGACCGACGCATCGGGCGGCAGCATCAGCGGATCCTGCTCGCGAACGATCTCGGAAATGTAGCGATTGGTCATGGCGATTCTCCTGCAACTGGCAGTGAAGGCTCCCTCTGATTCAATCTAGCAGGTGAGGTTGGGGCCGCGCTGGCATGATTTCATTCAGTTTGTGTTCATCTTCAGAGGCATAGGGTAAGGGCCTGAACACTCAGGAGATCACCCATGCGCCCGAACCTGGTCGTGCCTGCCGTCGCCACGGCGCTTGCCCTTGCTTCCACCGTCGTCGCGGCCACATCTGGTTCCGCAGCGTTCGTCCCCGCAAACCTCGCTCCAATCACGGCCGAAGCCGCCCGCAACTGGCGCCCCGACGAGCGTGTGCGCAGCGGCATCGACGACATGCGCGCCGCGATCGACGCGAACGCGTCGCCGCGAACGCAGGCGGCGACGGACGCGGTGCGGCTAGCCGAGCTGGGTCACACGTTCGAATTGCGCGTCGCCGCGATGATCGCGTGCTGCACAAAGGATGGAGTTGCATCGCGCCACCTGCACATGCTGCTCGTGGAAATGGCAGATGGCATCGCGCTGATGCAGCGTGCTGCCCACGCCGATGCGCGCCGCATGGGGCTGCTTAAGGTCGTCCAGGCACTGAATCTGTACGGGACGATGTTCGCCCATCCGGGGTGGCGCGCATTGGACGAAACGCTGGAAGTTTCGGCGCGGTGACGGGTTTGTCGCGCCAATTGGCGGACGCCGTCACGACCGTGCGGGCGTCCGCAGTATCCGGGCGGCGGGATGCCGCGCAATTCAATCAAGGATGTTAAATGAGGATTCGGATGATGAGGACTGTATCGGCAAGAGGACTATTCACCGCCTGCGCGATCACCGCCGCGGCACTGGCCGGGGCACCCCAGGCGTTCGCTGCGGACGCCCACAACCACGGCGCGAACGCGCCGGCGCTCAAGCTCAATGCGGGCAGCAAATGGCAGACCGATGCACCGCTGCGCGAGGGGATGGTGAAGATCCGTGCGAACGTCGAGCCGAAGCTCCACGCGATTCACGGTGGCCGGTTTACGACGGCGCAGTACGAGGCGATGGGCAAGGCGGTCGACGAGCAACTCGCCTACATCGTCGGCAACTGCAAGCTCGCGCCGGAAGCCGACGCGGTGCTGCACAACGTCATCGCGGAGCTGGCGGACGGCGCCGGAGTCGTCGGTGGCAAGCAGGCTGCCGGTGACCGCAGCAAGGGCGTCGTCCATATCGTCAATGCCCTCAACAACTACGGCCAGTACTTCGACCATCCGGGCTGGAAGCCCGTCCAGGCCGGCCACTGAGCGACGCTATCGCCCGGCCGTGCCGGGTGGCATGCTGAACCTCCCTCCGCCGCGGCAATCGAAGACGATGCCCGCGGCGGTTTGCCCGCTGCGCCGGACAAGAACGACAGGGAGGAAACAGCATGCTGATATTCCGGCAACTCTTCGATGCGCCGTCCTCGACCTACACCTACCTGCTGGGCGATGCCCTGAGTGGCGACGCGCTCCTCATCGACCCGGTCTTCGAGCAGGTGCGGCGCGATGCCGCGCTGCTCCACGAACTGCGCCTGAGCCTGCGCTGGACGCTGGAAACGCACGTGCATGCGGACCACGTGACCGGCGCATGGCTGCTGCGGCAGCGCACCGGCAGCCGCATCGCCTTGTCCTGCCGCAGCGGCGCACACGGCGCGGACCGGCTGCTCGAACACGGCGATCGCATCGCGTTCGGCGGGCGCCATCTCGAGGTGCGTGCGACGCCCGGGCACACGAACGGCTGCCTCACCTACGTGCTGGACGACCAGTCGATGGCCTTCACCGGCGACTGCCTGCTGATCCGTGGCTGCGGCCGCACCGATTTCCAGCAGGGCGACGCGGGGACGATGTACCGCTCGGTGCACGAGCAGATCTTCTCGCTGCCCGGCCGCTGCCTGCTGTATCCGGCGCACGACTACCGCGGGCTAACCGTCACCAGCGTGGACGAGGAACGCAACTGGAACCCACGCATCGGTGGCGACAGCAGCGCGGACGATTTTGCGGGCTACATGAAGAACCTCGGGCTGCCGCACCCGAAGCAGATCGACGTCGCCGTGCCGGCCAACCTGAACTGCGGACGTCCGGCTGAAGGCCTGGTCGGTGCGGGCGATCCGACGTGGGCGCCGCTCACCTTCACCTTCGGCGGCATCTGGGAAATCCAGCCGCACGTGCTGGAGGAGGCGGGGGCCAGGGTGCAGGTGATCGATGTGCGTCAGCCCGACGAGTTCGACGGCTCGCTCGGCCACATCGGCGGTGCGAAACTCATTCCGCTCGATCAGCTCGCCGCACGCAGCGGCGAGATCGACAAGGCGCGGCCCGTGGTCGCCGTGTGCCGCTCGGGCGCGCGCTCGGCCCAGGCCGTCGTGCTGTTGCAGAGGGCGGGATTCGGCGAGGTGGCCAACCTCGCCGGCGGCATGCTGCGGTGGCGCGCCGAAGGCTGTCCCGTCGAGGGTGGGGCGGCCTGAGGCATTCGTCCGCACCACCGGCCCTTTACGGGCTCAGCTTTTGTTGTGCTTGGTCTCGGTCTTGACGTTGGTGCCGTCTGCTGGGTTGAGATAGATCTCGACGCGGTCGCCGACGGTGTTCGTTCCCTTCAGTTCGTAGCAGTCACTCTTGGTGACCTTCGCTTTCTGGAACTTGAAGCCTGCATCGACCAACGTCCGCATCGAGTTTGCGGCGGGCTGCGGATCCTTCGCGGCGGCCGTGCACGTTGGGTCGGCGAAAGCGCTGGTTCCGATCAGCAGGGCGGCAGCGGCGAGGGTGAAGTGACGGATGTTCATGGCGGTCTCCTGTTTCCGATGCATGCCGGGGTGGCATGGGACACATTCTGCGAAAGCGAAGGTGAACCGTTCCTGAAGTCCGCGGCCCTGGGCCGTGGCCACCGCAAAACTTGTCCGGAAATGCGACAAGAGACGCAGGTGTGATACGGGAATTGTCCGGAAAATGTACGATTGCTCATTGCGCATGGAATCGGATGATGCATGTTGCAGTGCAGCGTGCATTTGAGTGCAGTTTGTGCACAATGATGCATGTATTGATTGGCGCGTTCATACGCACGCTTTTCCCGAGACAGGAAGGACGCACTTGAAACCGACCGACATCAGCAACCCCGATTACCTGCACAAGGTCGTCGACTGTCAGTGGGCCTGTCCGGCCCACACGCCCGTGCCTGAATACATCCGGCAGATCGCAGCGGGTGATTTCTCCACTGCGTACATGATCAACTGGCGCTCCAACGTCTTTCCGGGGATTCTCGGACGGGTGTGCGACCGTCCGTGCGAGCCGGCCTGTCGGCGCGGGCGCGTCGACAAGGAGCCGGTCGCGATCTGTCGCCTCAAGCGTGTCGCGGCCGACTTCAAGGATGACATCCACGACCGCCTGCCGCGGCCGCCCGAGAAGAAGAATGGCAAGCGCATCGCGTGCATCGGCGGCGGGCCGGCCTCGCTGACGGTGGCGCGCGACCTGGCGGTGCAGGGCTACCAGGTCACGGTGTTCGACAGCGGCTCGTCGCCCGGCGGCATGATGCGCAGCCAGATCCCGAAGTTCCGCCTGCCCGACAGCGTCATCGACGAGGAGTGCGGCTACATCGAGGCGCTGGGCGTCGAAGTGCGCCGCAATCACTGGATCGGCAGCCTGCGCGAAGTGCTGGCGCAGGACTGGGACGCCGTTTTCGTAGGCACCGGCGCCCCTCGTGGGCGCGACGCCGACCTGCCGGGACGCAACCAGGCCGCGGCGCACATCCACGTCGGCATCGACTGGCTTGCGAACGTCGCCTTCGGCCACGTCACCTCGATCGGCAAGCGCGTGATCGTGCTCGGCGGTGGCAACACCGCGATGGACTGTTGCCGCTCGGCGCGCCGCCTCGGTGGCGAGGACGTGCGGGTGGTGGTGCGCAGCGGCTTCGAGGAGATGAAGGCCTCGCCGTGGGAGAAGGAGGACGCGCTGCACGAAGGCATCCCCATCCACAACTACCTCGTGCAGAAGGCCTTCACGCATGGCAACGGGCGCCTCACCGGCGTGCTGTTCGAGAAGGTGCGCGCCGAATACGACGACCAGGGCCGTCGTTCGCTGGTGCCGACCGGCGAGCCGGACGTGCATATGGAATGCGACGACGTCCTCATCGCCATCGGCCAGGAAAACGCCTTCCCGTGGATCGAGCGCGACATCGGCCTCGACTTCGACCGCTGGGGTCTGCCGGTGCTGAATCCGCAGACGCTGCAATCGACGCTGCCGCGCGTGTTCTTCGGCGGCGATGCGGCGCTCGGGCCGAAGAACATCATCACCGCGGTCGCGCAGGGCCACGAGGCCGCGATCTCGATCGATCTCTTCTGCCGCAAGCTGCCGCTGACGCAGCGGCCGCCGGCGACGATGAACCTCGTGAGCCAGAAGATGGGCATCCACGAGTGGAGCTACGACAACCAGGTGTCGGAAGACGCGCGCCGCAAGGTGCCGGTGAGGTCGATCGAGGAGGCATTGAAGGACATCAAGTCGGAGTTCGAACTCGGCTACGACTTCAAGCTCGCCTGTGCGGAGACGGCCCGCTGCCTCAACTGCGACGTCGCCACCGTGTTCAAGCCCAAGCTGTGCATCGAATGCGACGCCTGTGTCGATATCTGTCCCACCGAATGCATCACCTTCACGCAGAACGGCGAGGAAGACGAGCTGCGCGGCCGCCTCAAGGCGCCGTCGCGCGAGCGGGAGCAGGCGCTGTACCTCGCCGAGGGGCTCAAGACCGGGCGCGTGATGGTCAAGGACGAGAACGTCTGCCTGCACTGCGGCATGTGTGCCGAACGTTGTCCCACGGGCGCCTGGGACATGCAGAAATTCGAGGTGAACATCGCGCAAGCCGGCGCGGAGGTTTGAGATGACTACCCCAGCGATTCAACACACCAACGACTTCGTGATCAAGTTCGCGAACGTCAACGGCTCGGGCTCCGCCTCGGCCAACGAACTCTTCGCGCGCGCGATCATTCGCATGGGCGTGCCGGTGGCCCCGCGCAACATCTTTCCGTCTAACATCCAGGGCCTGCCCACGTGGTACGAGGTGCGCGTCTCGGAAGCCGGCTGGCTCGGTGCGCGCGGCGGTTGCGACATGATGGTCGCGATGAACCCGCAGACCTGGGACCGCGACCTTGCCGCGATCGACCGCGGCGGCTATCTCTTCTACGACTCGACCAAGCCGCTCCCGCCGTCGAAGTTCCGTGAGGACATCACCGTGCTGGGCATCCCGCTCACCGCGATGTGCAATGCGGAATACGAGGACGCGCGCCAGCGCCAGCTGTTCAAGAACATCATGTACGTCGGTGCCCTGATTGCGCTGCTCGACATGGAGTTCGCCGCGGCTGAGCAGCTCATCGTCGACCGTTACCGCGGCAAGGACCAGCTCATCAAGGCCAACGTCAATGCGTTGCGCCTGGGTTACGACTACGCGCGGCAGCACCTGCCGTGCCCCATCGGGCTCCGGGTGAAGCGCGCCGACGCGGTGGGCGACCGCATCATGATCGACGGCAACAGCGCCTGCGGCCTCGGTGCCGTGTTCGGCGGCGCCACCGTCGCGGGCTGGTATCCGATCACGCCCTCGACCTCGGTCATCGAAGCCTTCTCGAGCTACTGCCGCAAGTTCCGCACCGATCCCGACAACGGCCGAGCACGCTACGCCATCGTGCAGGCCGAGGACGAGCTCGCCTCCATCGGCATGGTCATCGGCGCCGGCTGGAACGGCGCGCGCGCCTTTACCGCGACCTCGGGGCCGGGCATCTCGCTGATGCAGGAATTCTTCGGTCTGGCGTACTTCGCCGAGATTCCCGCGGTGATCGTCGACGTGCAGCGCGGCAGCCCCTCGACGGGCATGCCCACGCGCACACAGCAGTCGGACCTGCTCAATTGCGCCTACGCCTCGCACGGCGACACGCGCCATGTGCTGCTGTTCCCGCAGGACGCCTACGAGTGCTTCAGCCTCACCGCGCAGGCCTTCGATCTGGCCGAGCGGCTGCAGACGCCGGTGTTCGTGATGTCGGATCTGGATATCGGCATGAACGATCAGCTCTGTGCTCCGTTCGACTGGGACGACAGCCGGCGCTACGACCGCGGCAAGCTCATGACCTACGACGAGCTCGAGGCCGGCAAGGACTTCGGCCGCTACCTCGATGTCGACGGCGACGGCATTCCGTACCGCACCATCCCGGGCACCCATCCGACTCGGGGCGCGTACTTCACGCGCGGCACCACGCGCAACCCGTATGCGAAGTACAGCGAGGTCGGCACCGACTACGTGTACAACATGGAGCGCCTGCGCCGGAAGTTCAACACAGCCAAGGATCTCGTGCCGGCGCCGATCCTGACGAAGGCGGAGCAGCCCACACACGTCGGCGTCATCTACTACGGCTCCACGGCGCCCGCGATGGCCGAGGCCAGCGCGTTGCTCGCGGCCGACGGCATCCACGTCGATACGCTGCGTGTACGCGGCTTCCCCTTCAGCGACGCGGTGATGCAGTTCATCGCCGAGCGCGACGCGGTGTTTGTCGTCGAGCAGAACGAGAGCGCGCAGCTGCGCACGCTGCTGGTCAACGAAGGCGAGATCGATCCGAAGAAGCTCGTGCGCGTGCTGCACTACGACGGTTCGCCGATCACGGCGCGCTTCATCGCCGGCAAGATCGCCGACGCCCTGAACGACCGCAAGGTGAGCCCCATCGGACAACCCCAGCGCAAGGTGGCCTCATGACCTATCTCGCCAAACCCAAGCTCCTCGCGGCCGACGCGCCGCGCAACGCGCTCGGCTACACCCGCCGCGACTACGAGGGCGCGATCTCGACGCTGTGCGCCGGCTGCGGCCACGACTCGATCAGCGCCGCGGTCGTGCAGGCCTGCTTCGACCTCGACATCGAACCGCACAAGGTCGCCAAGCTCTCCGGCATTGGTTGCTCGTCGAAGACGCCGGACTACTTCCTCGGCAACTCGCACGGCTTCAACTCGGTGCATGGGCGCATGCCCTCGGTGCTCACCGGGGCGGCGCTCGCCAACCGCAACCTGCTGTACCTGGGAGTTTCCGGCGACGGCGACTCGGCCTCGATCGGCATCGGCCAGTTCGCCCACGCGATGCGCCGCGGCGTGAACATGACCTACATCGTCGAGAACAACGGCGTGTACGGCCTCACCAAGGGGCAGTTCTCGGCGACCGCGGACAAGGGCTCGAAGAGCAAGAAGGGCGTCATCAACAGCGACAACCCGATCGATCTCGCCGCGCTCGCGCTGCAACTGGGCGCCACCTATGTCGCCCGCAGCTTCTCGGGCGACAAGGAACAGCTCGTGCCGCTCATTAAGGGCGCGCTGCGCCACGGCGGGCCCGCCTTCATCGATGTCATCAGCCCCTGCGTGACCTTCAACAACCACAGCGGGTCGACGAAGAGCTACGACTACGTGCGCGAGCACAACGCGGCGGTGAACCGCATCGACGTGATCCTGCCCAAGGCGCAGATCGAGGCCTCCTACCCGCCGGGCAGCCTGCGCCGCGTCGTGCAGCACGACGGGTCGATCCTGCACCTGCGCAAGGTGGGCGTCGACTACGACCCTTCGGACCGCATCGGTGCGATGAACCACCTGCAGGAGCGTCAGGCGCTGGGCGAGATCGTGACCGGACTGCTGTACGTCGACAGCAGCGGGCAGGACATGCACACCCACCTCAATACGGTGGAGAAGCCGCTGAACCAGTTGGGCGATGCCTACCTGTGCCCGGGCAGCAAGGCGCTCGAGGCGCTCAACGCGATGCTGCGCTGAGCGGCGTCACCGGTGGCATAAGGCCGCAGTAGCGGCCGTGCGGGAGTAACTTCCTGCGAGGCCCCGTCCGTGGGAGCGGCTTCAGCCGCGAATGGGGCCTCACTTCCGGCGGAAACGCTGCTTCGCGGCTGAAGCCGCTCCCACAGGGAAAATCGCCGCCGCGCTCACGGCGTGGCGATTGATGCTCGGTACGCTCAGTCGGCGACGACTGCGTGCTGCTGGTCGCCCAGCCCTGCTATCGACGCGTCGACGCGATCGCCCGCACGCAGGTAGCGCGGCGGCGTCATGCCCATGCCGACACCAGCGGGGGTGCCGGTGAAGATGAGGTCGCCCGGCTCCAGCGTCATCACGCCGCTGACGTAGCTGATGATCTGCGCGGGGCTGAAGATCATGTTGGCGGTGTTGCTGTCCTGCATGCGCTCGCCGTTGACGGCGAGCTGCATCGCCAGCTCGCCGGGGCTGCGGAGCTCGTCGGCGGTTGCGAGCCACGGGCCGATGGGTGCGAAGGTGTCGAAGCTCTTGCCCTTGGTCCATTGCCCGCCGCGCTCGAGCTGCCAATAGCGCTCGGACATGTCCAGCCCGGCCAGGTAGCCGGCGACGTGGCCGAGAGCGTCGCCGACCGCCACGCGTCGCGCCGTCGTGCCGATCGCGATCACCAGTTCGAGTTCCCAGTCGGTCTTCTCCGAGCCGGGTGGCAGGACGATCGCGTCGTTCGGGCCGCAGATCGCGGTCTGCGCCTTCATGAACATGATCGGTTCCTGCGGGATCGGCAGGTTGGCTTCGCGCGCGTGATCGGCATAGTTCAGGCCGATGCACACGATCTTGCCGATGCCCGTGAGCGGCGCCCCGAGTCGGGTCCCGGCCGGAACGACGGGAAGGCTTTGCGGATCGAGTCCGCGCAGCCGCGCGAGGCTGGACGGCGACAGGGCCGCGCCGTTGATGTCGGGCAGCACGCCCGACAGGTCGCGGATCCTGCCTTCGGCGTCGATCAGACCGGGGAGCTCCGTGCCGGGAGCTCCGAAGCGAACGAGTTTCACAGCCATTCTCCTTGAAGGGCGAGGAGGCTGCGCGCGTCCGCGCGACGGGCCTCACTCATGGTTGATCCAGCGCGCTAGCGGCTCGGCGATGCCGACGCAGGGCTTCGCGCCGGGACGTGCGAAGGTGCCCTGAACGGCCTTGCGCGGATTCAGCGCGACCAGCGTTTCCGCCTGCTTGACCGCAGCCTCGACGCAGTCGACGACCGGCACCGGGATGCGGTCGCGTACGCGGCGGGCGAGCCCCGCGAGCGGCGCACCGGCGAGCACGACCACGTCGGCGCCGTCCTCGTTCACCGCCTGCTGCGCGAGTTCGACCAGCAGCGCTTCCTTTTCGTCCTGTACGTCCGAGATCGAGCGGAAACTGCCGCCCAGTGCGCGCACGCCGGCGCAGCGCTCGCGCAGGCCGTGCCACGCAACGCATTCGTGGTACCAGGGCTCCAGCGATTGCGAGAAGGTCACGATCGCGAAGCGCTTGCCGAGCATGCACGCGGTCAGCATGCCCGCTTCGGCCAGTCCGATCACCGGGATCGGGAAGAGTTCGCGTGCGCCGCCGAGGCCGGGGTCGCCGAAGGCGGCGATCACCGCCGCGTCGACGCCGGTGTGCATCTCGGCCAGCATCTCGAGCGCGACGGCGCCGCCGATCACGGCTTCGGCGCGGGTCGCGATGTAGGGCACGCCGCGCGGAGCGGTCGCGGTGACGAGTTCGGTGCGCGCGCCGGCCACCCCCTTCGCCGCGTTGGCGATGCGGTCGGTGACGCTCTGCGAGGTGTTGGGATTCAGCAGCAGGATTTTCATTTTCGATTCATCCGATTTCACTTTAGGCCACTTCGCGGAACAGGCGACCCCAGCCCTTGATCGTGCGCGTGTCGATGCCGGCCATGCGCAACTGCTTCCACACGACGGTCGAGACCGTGTCGTAGAGCGGGATGCCGGTTTCGGCTTCGAGCTCGTCGGCGAGCTGGGCGGCGCGCAGGTTGGTGCAGAAGGTCGTGATCGCTTCGGGGCGGGATTTGGCGACTTCGCGCACCATCGTGCGCAGCGTGTCCTCGGCGACTTCGGCGAAGTCGAAATTGACGCTGATGCCGAGGTGCTGCTCGGACGGCACCTCTATGCCGAGCGTCGCGTAGTTGGCGACGATGCGCGCCTGCACATCGGGCACGTAGGGGGTCGCGAGGCCGAGCTTCTTCGTGCCGGTCTTGGCGAGGATCTCGTTCAGCGCGAGCACCGAGGTCGTCGCGGGGATGCCGGTCACTTCGGTGATGCGGCGGCACAATTGCACGTCGCGCTCGAAACCGAGCCAGCCGGAGGAGGTGCCGCTCCAGCCGATCGAGTCGACATGGGCGTCGGCGAGCAGTTTTGCCGCTTCGAGGATCTTCGTGTCGTCGAACTGGCCGAGGGCCTGGTCCTTGAGCGAGATTTCGGTGACGGTGAAACGCGAGAAGTGGGCCGATACGCCGGGCACTTCGGCGACGATGGCGCTGGTCAGCGGTTCGAGGGAGGTGTTGGAGGAGGGCGTCAGCACGCCCAGGCGAATGCGTTTGCTCATGGGAATTCTCGTTGGCGTCCGGTCGGGGAGGGTGGGGCACCGCGGCAGGGATGACCGCGGCGCCCCGGGGGGAGATCAGACCGGGATCTTTTTGTCGTAGTCGATCAGCATCGTCGAGCAGATGAACAGGCCGGCGCCGGCGGCGGCGAACAGCATCAGCGCCATGTAGTACGAGCCGGTCGCCTGGACGATGAGGCCGACGAGGATGGGCACGCCGATGCCCGCGCAGTTGCCGCCCAGGTTCATCACGCCGCCGAGGAAGCCGACGCGGTTGCGCGTGCCGAGGATGGACGGGACGCACCAGAACAGGCCGCACCAGCGCAGGAAGAACAGCGTGACCGAGAGCATCACGACGACGGTGACGGGATCGGTGATCTTCGCGACGCTGTAGATCGACACGGTGGCGATGATCGATGCGATCCCGAACAGCGTGCGCAGCACCTTGCCCTGCGAGGCACCCTTTTCCTTCCACTTGTCGGCGATCCAGCCGCCGATCAGCTCGCCGACGAAGCCGGCGAAGAACATGATGAACACCGCGCCGCCCATCTGCTTGATGTCGAAGCCGTGCTGCTTGGACAGGTAGTTGGGCATCCAGGTCAGCAGGCCGTAGAACAGCGCGTTGAAGCACATCCAGCCGAAGAACATGCCCCACACCGAGCGGTAGCGGAAGAATTCCATGATCTTGCCGCTGGTCACCTTCGGCGATGCCGCGAGTTCCTTCGCGTGCGCTTCCTCGATGTAGTCGGCCTCGGCGTCATTGACCCCCGGATGCTCGCGCGGATGGTTGCGGATGTAGGACCAGGCCCAAAAACCGGCGATCACGGTGCCGACGCCGGCGATCACGAAGGCTGCGCGCCACGATCCCATCACGGCGATCAGGCCCGAGATCAGGATCGCGCCGAGCGCCGCGCCCAGCGGGGCGCCGCCGTCGAGCAGGGTCGCGCCGCGACCGCGTTCGTTCTGCGTCATCCAGATGGCGTTGAGCTTGCCGCCCGCAGGGTAGATCGGCGCTTCGGCGGCGCCGAGGCCCAGGCGCGTGATCAGCAGGCTGACCCAGCCGGTACAGACCCCCGCGATCGCCTGGAAGAAGCCCCAGCCGAGGGTGGCGCCCGCAATGACGTGGCGCGGGCCGTACTTGTCCGCGAGCATGCCGCCCGGGATCTGCATGAAGGCGTAGGTCCAGAAGAAGGAGCTCAGCAGCAGGCCCTGCGTCGCGGGCCCGATGTCGAATTCCGCGGCGATCATCGGCATCGCGACCGACAGCGAGGCCCGGTCGATGTAGTTGATCGAGATGAGGAACAGCATCATCAGGAAGATCCGCCAGCGGACCTTCGTCTGCGTTTCCGGTACGGCTGCCGCCCGGTCGAGGGCGATTTCAGCTTTCATGTGGTGTCTCCTTTCCACAGCTTGGATGAGTTTTGGCTATCCCGCCACGACCATGTGACCGTGCCGGCGCCTCCAAAGGGCTTGATGCCGCCTACGGGGAGCGAGTGCCGGATCGCGGCCTCGCACCATTTCTTTTTCTGGTTGCCGGTTCAGGCCCGAAGTGTCGACCGGATAGATCGCCGTTCGGGAATGACTCGTTACCGTCGTGCGATGAACTATAGGGCTGCTGCCAACATGAAGTCAACGAATTGTAGACAAAAAAGTTTATAGTTCGCTAACAATGAATTTGCACCCGATGAGAGGGCGGAATGGGGGCTCGACAGATGGTTCAGAATGGTTCGGGCGCGCGAGAGCGCCCGCAGGACGTCCGCGACGCGAAGGTGGTGCGTCTCGGGCAGGAGCGCCGGTCGAAGGCAGCAGCGGGTGCGGACGCGGAGGCGATCTATCGCCGCATCCTTGCGGCGATCATCGAGCATCGCCTCGCGCCGGGCCGCAAGCTCGTCGAGGAGCGGTTGGCGGCGGTGTTCGGCGCGAGCCGGGCGATGATCCGGCAGGTGCTGGCGCGCCTGTCGCACGAGATGGTCGTGACACTGGTGCCGAACCGCGGCGCCTTCGTCGCCGAGCCCACGGTGGAGGAGGCGCGCGAGGTGTTCGAGGCGCGGCGGCTGATCGAGCCGGCGCTGGCGCGCAAGCTGGCCTTGTCGGCGACGCCCGCGCAGCTCGCGCGGCTGCGCGAGCTGGTCCTTGCCGAGGAGAAGGCGCGTGCGCAGCGCGACCGCCAGCAGGTGATCCGGCTGTCGGGCGAGTTCCACCTCGAGATCGCGGAGATGGCCGGCAACGCGATACTCGCACGGCAGATGCGCGAGCTGACGCTGCTGACCTGCCTGATCATCATCCTGTACGACTCGCCCGTGGGGCGGGCGTGTCCGGAAGACGAGCACAGTCGCCTGGTGGAGGCCTTTGCAAAACGCGACGGGGAGACCGCCGCCGCGCTGATGCTGCATCACCTCGACCACGTCGAGCAGTCGCTCGACATCAGCCTCGCCGCGCAGGAGGACGACGACCTGGAGCGGATCTTCTCCTGACGGGGAAGCGAACTCAGCCGGCCAGCGCGGCTTCCAGGTCGAGTTCCTCGGGGCGGCCGCGCGAAAGGTCGAGGCAGGCCTCGACGTGCTCGAGATGCTCGGTCATCAGGCGGATCGCGGCGGCCTCGTCGCCGTCGGCGAGCGCCTGCGTGATCTCGGAATGCTCCTGGTCGCGGCAGGCGGGCACGGAAGGGGCGTCGTAGAGGAAGATGATGAGGCAGGTGAGGGACGCCAGTTCATGCATCAGGCGCGCGGCCAGGGTGCTGCCGGAGAGCTCCGCGAGCAGCACGTGGTATTCGCCCGAGAGGCGGATGATGGCGCGGCGGTCGCGCGCGGCGCGGGCGGCTTCCTCGGCTGCGACGTGGGCGCGCAGGCGGGCGACGATCGCCGGGTCCTTCTTCGCGACGATGCGGTGTACGACCAGCGCTTCGAGCGGGCGACGGACTTCGAAGACCTCGCGCGCTTCCTCCACGGTGGGCTCGGCGACGAAGGCCCCGCGGTTCGGGTGCAGCACGACCACGCGCTCCAGCGCGAGGCGCGCGAGCACCTGGCGCACGCGTGCGCGGCTCGCGCCGAAGATCTTCGCGAGCTTGTCCTCGCCGAGCTTGGTGCCCGGCGGCAGGCGGTGCTCCATGATCGACGTGATGATGCGCTCGTAGATCTCCTGGTCCGACGCACCGCCTTCGCCCTCGTTCGCCGGCCGTTCATCGTGCAAGGGGGCGGGCGACGATGCGCGGCTGCCGCGCTGTTTGACCGTCTTTTTTTCCATCCTGTCGTCCTGCGCCTGAGGGGCCCGCAAAGCCGGGCCGAAGCCCGAATTCTACGATTCGCGCGGATGGAGCGGCAAGAAAAGTCCACGGCCTGTCTGCATTTCGAAGCTATTGAGTCGACGTTCGAGCTACTGGCTTCCTTGTGCGCAAGTCCGATCTGCCTTGTCTGGGTCGGTCGTGGTCGATGAATTTTGCTTGCGTGTCTAATAAAACATCGATAAATTGTCGACAAAATACAGATTTATATTGGACAGGCGTGTCGTTCCCAACAGTGGAGATCGCATTCGCCGGCCAGACCCCGATAAATATGGAGACAACAATGGACAGTTTCGACCTGGTGGTGCGCAACGCCCACGTCGTGACGGCGGCGGATGAGTTCGATTGCGACATCGGTGTGCGCGACGGCGTGATCGCCGCGCTGGGCAGGAATCTGCCCGCCGGTCGCGAGGAAATCGACGCGGCCGGACGCTACGTGATGCCGGGTGGCATCGACGGGCACTGCCACCTCGACCAGCCGATGAACGACGGCACGAAGATGGCCGACGACTTCTACAGCGGCACGCTCTCGGCGGCCTGCGGCGGCACGACGACGGTGCTGCCCTTCGCGTGCCAGTTCAAGGGCCAGTCGCTGCGTGCGGCGGTGGATGACTACCACGCGCGCGCAGGGGACAAGGCGGTGATCGACTACGCCTTCCACCTGATCGTCAGCGACCCCACCCCCGACGTGTTGCAGCGCGAACTGCCGGAGCTGATCAAGGAAGGCTACACGTCGTTCAAGATCTACATGACCTACGACGACCTCAAGCTCAACGACCGCCAGATCCTCGAGACGCTCGCGGTGGCGCGGCGCGAGGGGGCGATGGTGATGATCCACGCCGAGAATACCGACTGCATCGCGTGGCTCACCGAGCAGCTGCTCGCGGCCGGCCACACCGCGCCGCGCTTTCACGCGGCATCGCGGCCGATGCTGGTCGAGCGCGAGGCGACACATCGGGCGATCTCGCTGTCCGAGCTCGTCGACGTGCCGGTGCTGATCGTGCATGTGTCCGGCCGCGAGGCGGTCGAGCAGATCCGCTGGGCGCAGGGACGCGGCCTGCAGGTGTACGGCGAGACCTGCCCGCAGTACCTGTTCCTGACCAGCGAGCACCTCGAGGGCGACGACCTGCACGGCGCGAAGTGCGTGTGCAGCCCGCCGCCGCGCGACAAGGCCAACCAGAAGGTGGTGTGGGACGGGCTGGAGAACGGCGTGTTCCAGGTCTTCTCGTCGGACCACGCGCCCTTCCGCTTCGACGATCCGCAGGGCAAGAAGGCGGCGGGCGAGGATGCGTCCTTCGACCAGATCCCGAACGGCATCCCGGGGCTGGAGACGCGCATGGCGCTGCTGTTCTCGGAGGGCGTGCTCACGGGGCGCATCGATCCGCAGAGCTTCGTCGCGCTGACCTCGACCAACGTCGCGCGCCTGTATGGCCTGTATCCGCGCAAGGGCAGTATCGCGGTGGGCTGCGATGCGGATATCGTGATCTGGGACACCGATGTCGATGTGACGGTCCGCAACGAGATGCTGCACCACAACGTCGATTACACGCCCTACGAGGGCATGCATCTGAGGGCTTGGCCGGGCGTGACGATCTCGCGCGGCGAGGTCGTGTGGGTGGGGGGCAGGGCGCAGGCGCAGAAGGGACGTGGACGCTTCCTCGAATGCTCGAAGCCGCTGCCGGCGCGGCCGAAGAGCGAGCGCAGGCTGGTGCGGGAAGGGTGAACCGCAGCCCGGCGCGCGCGATTCATCGTCGCGTGCCGCGCGTGGAGCGTTCCGTATCATGATGGACGACTGGCAAGCAAAGTCCGCCTCCGGTATCGTGGGGCGGACTTTTTTGCTTTGGGAACGGGCGCGATGCCGATGCGCAAACTCTACCGGGGCGGCGATCCGCGTCGCGCCCAGAATATCGTCGAACTGCGTGCGATGGCCGCGGCGCGCATCCCCAATTTCTGTTTCGAATACCTCGACGGCGGCGCGGATGACGAAGTGACGCTGCGCCAGAACCGCGCGAGCTTCGACGCGGTGACCTTCCAGCCGCGCACGCTGGTCGACGTGTCGGAGCGCGACCTCGGCTGCGAACTGTTCGGCAGCCGCATCGCGATGCCGGCGATCATCGCGCCGACCGGCTTCAACGGCCTGCTGTCGCACGAGGGGGACCTGATGCTCGCCGAGGCGGCGCGCGATGCCGGCATCCCGATGTGCCAGAGCATGGTGTCGACGGTGTCGCTGGAGCGCATTGTCGAAACCGGGGTGCGCCACTGGATGCAGATCTATCCCTTCAAGGACCGCGAGAACCTCGCCGGCGTCGTCAAACGCGCCGAAGTTGCGGGCTCCGAGGCGATCGTGCTGACGACCGACGTCGCGGCCTTCGGCAATCGCGAGTGGGACCGGCGCAACTACCGCGCGCCGATGAAGCTCAACGTCGACAACCTGGTCGATGTCGCGACGCGCTGGCGCTGGCTCTTCGACGTGCTGATCCCGCACGGCATGCCGCGCTTCCGCAATCTCGGCGATTTCCTGCCGCCGGGGCAGGACAGCGCGCGCAACGCGGCGACCTTCCTGTCGAGCCAGATGGACCCATCGCTGAACTGGGACGATGTGGCGTGGCTGCGCGAGCTGTGGCCGCGCAAGCTGCTCGTGAAGGGCATCCTGCGCCCGGACGACGCGCTGCGCGCAAAGCAGCTGGGCGTGGACGGCCTCGTCGTCACCAATCACGGTGGCCGCCAGCTCGACACCTGCGTTGCACCGATCGAGGTGCTGCCCGAGATCCGCGAGGCGGCGGGGCCGGAGATGACGCTGGTCATCGATAGCGGCCTGCGGCGCGGCAGCGATTTCGTCAAGGCGCGCGCACTGGGGGCGGATGCGGCGATGTCGGGACGGGCGACGCTGTACGGCCTCGCGGCGGCGGGCAGGCCGGGCGTGGCGCGGGCGCTGGAGATCCTGCGTTCGGAGATGGATCGAACGTTGGCGCTGCTGGGCTGCCCGGAGATGACACGGATCGGGCCGGACAGCGTGCGTTTTCCCCCGCGCTGAGGGGGTAGGGGGCGCTTGCGGCGCTCGCAACTTATTGGCGCCGTGCGCGCTCCGAACGCTTACACTCTCGCCCTTGCCGAAGGTCTCTGGCGTCTGCCGCGCTCTTCCGCATCGCGGCCGTTGTACGCTGCGCTCCTCGCCGATTCATTTCCCCGCCGCTTTCCAAAGGTATTCGATGCACCCGCTTCACGATATTGACGCACTCCTGTTGCTTGCCCTGGCGCTCGCTTCGAAGCGGCGCCCCGCCGAGCTTGTCGAAGCCATCGCCGCAGTCGATCTGCTGCAGGGGGCGATTCCGTCCGAGGCGAAGCTGGCCGAGTCTTTCGAACGCCTGGCGACGAACGGCCTCGTCTGCGCGGAGGAGGGACGCTTCACGCTGAGCGCGGCCTCGCAGGCGATCGTCACCGGCTTGCCGAAGAAGGCCGATACGGCCGAGCGTATCTTCGAAGTCAGGCAGCGGCTCGGTGCGCATGTCGCGCAGGGCGAGCAGGGCGCGGTCGTGCCGACGGCCGAGCAACTGAATGCCGCGATCCTTGCACACCGCGCTTCGGGACAAGGGGCGGGCCAGAACCTGCTGATGCCCAAGCCCAAGACCGTCGAAACCGAAAGGAAGCGCGCGGGACACTGGCGCAAGCCGGCCAGCGCGGCGCGTCGGCGCAAGGGCTGAGGCGCGAGGTGAGCATGAGCGAATCGACCCCGCCGCAGGCGGATGCGGCCGCCCCGGACCCGACCACGGCCGCGCCGGGGCCGACGCTAGTCGGGCGGCCGTTCGGCGAGTTGCCGCTGTCGCCGGCGCTGCTGGCGACACTGGAGCAGCTCGAATACCGGACGATGACGCCGATCCAGGCCGCGAGCCTGCCGCTGGCGCTTGCCGGCCACGACCTCATCGCGCAGGCGAAGACCGGCAGCGGCAAGACCGCGGCCTTCGCGCTGACGCTGCTCACCAACCTGAATCCGCGCCGCTTCGCGGTGCAGGCGATGGTGCTGTGCCCGACGCGCGAGCTGGCGGACCAGGTGACGCAGGAGATCCGCCGTCTCGCGCGAGCTGCCGACAACATCAAGATCCTGGCCCTGTGCGGAGGCACGACGATGCGTCCGCAGCGGGCGAGCCTGGAGCATGGCGCGCACATCGTCGTCGGTACGCCGGGGCGCATCAT
This sequence comes from Aromatoleum evansii, assembly GCF_012910805.1. Taxonomy (GTDB): domain Bacteria; phylum Pseudomonadota; class Gammaproteobacteria; order Burkholderiales; family Rhodocyclaceae; genus Aromatoleum; species Aromatoleum evansii. Next base: position 95,556 of record NZ_WTVK01000006.1, on the reverse strand, counting down.
GGATCACCTCGATCGCGGCAGCCTGAGGCTGGATGCGCTCAACACGCTGGTGCTCGACGAAGCCGATCGCATGCTGGACATGGGCTTCTACGACGACATCGCGTTCGTCGCCAGCCGGTGCCCGGCGCGGCGCCAGACCCTGCTGTTCTCCGCGACCTATCCCGAGGGAATCGAGCGGCTCGCCCAGCAGTTCCTGCGCAATCCGCAGCAGGTGAAGTTGCCCGAGCAGCACGAGGGCAGCAAGATCCGCCAGCGCTTCTACGAGATCAAGCATGAGGAACGCCTGCAGGCCGTGGGCACGCTGCTCAGGCACTACCGTCCGGTCAGCACGCTGGCGTTCTGCAACACCCGGCAGCAGTGCCGGGATCTGGTGGAGGCGCTGCACAAGCAGGGTTTCCGTGCGCTGACGCTGCACGGCGATCTCGAACAGCGCGAGCGCGACCAGGTGCTGATCCAGTTCGCCAATCGCAGCTGTTCGGTGCTCGTGGCCACCGACGTGGCCGCGCGCGGGCTCGACATCGCGCAACTCGAGGCGGTGATCAACGTCGACGTCACGCCGGATCCGGAAGTCCACATCCACCGCATCGGCCGCACCGGCCGTGCCGACGAGGACGGCTGGGCGCTGACGCTGTGCAGCCCGGCTGACAAGCGCCGCGTGGCCACCATCGCGCAGGTGACGGGCATCGAGCCGGAGTGGCACGGCCTGGGTTCCTTGCAGAGCGGTGACGATTCGCCGCTGGTGCCGCCGATGGTGACGCTGCAGATCCTCGGCGGGCGCAAGGACAAGATCCGCCCCGGCGACGTGCTCGGTGCGCTGACGGGCGAGGCCGGATTCACGCGCGAGCAGGTCGGCAAGATCACCGTGACTGACCAGACGACCTATGTCGCGGTCGTGCGCGACATCGCCGGCGAAGCCGTGCGGCGGCTGGCCGCGGGCAGGCTCAAGGGGCGGCCGGTGAAGGTGCGCGCGCTGACCGACTGAGCCCGTTCAGGCAGTGGCCGACCACAGCGGTCTGCCCGTTGCGTCGAGGTGACAGAGGTAGGCGCGCACATCGAACTCCAGCTGGTGGTAATCCGGCTCCATGTGCCGGCACAGCTGGTAGAAGGCCTTGTCGTGCTCGCGCTCGCGGATGTGCGCAAGCTCATGCACGACGATCATGCGCAGGAAGGCTTCCGGCATGTCGCGGAACACGGTCGCGACGCGGATCTCGCATTTCGCCTTGAGCTTGCCGCCCTGCACGCGCGAGACGCGGGTGTGCGTGCCGAGGGCGTGCTGGATCACGTGCAGCTTGCTGTCGAAGGCGACCTTGCTGAGTTGTCCCGCGTTGCGCAGATGGCCGGTCTTGATGTCCTGGACGTAGTCGTACAGCGCCTTGTCCGTTCGCACCTCGTGTGCCTGCGGGTACTTGCGCAGCAGCAGGTCGGCGAGGTAGTCGGGGGCGGTTCGGGGACGCATGGGCTGTCGGGTGTCGCGAAGGCGAGATTGTACCGGTGACGCGGTCCCGCGCCGTCTTCTCCGGCAAGCCTACGAGCAACATGCTGCCGCCGGACCTTTCGCCGCGTTGCTTCAGCCTTGAGTGGGAAGGAACCGTACGGCGCTGTCCGTCAGCGCCTGCTGCATCGACGGCGCGAAGGGACTGTGCCCCGCGTCCGCGACGATCCGCAGCCGACTGCCTGGCACGGCATGCTGCAGGCGCCGCGCATTCTCGACCCGGCATACGAGATCCTTCTCGCCGTGAAGGATCTCGACCGGAAGCCCGCCGAGCCTTGCCGCGAGTTCCAGCAGGTGCGGCTCGCCAAGGAAGCAGTGGCGGCGCAGGTAATGCGCCTGCAACCGGTACTTCGCAAGCAGCGCCGCCTGCGCGTCTGCGTCCGGAAACACCGGCAGCGGGGCAGGGCAACCGCTGTCGAGTGTCGCCTCCCACTGCATCCAGCGTCGCACCGCTTCGGCCGCGACGATCGCATCGTTTCCCTGCACCGCATCGAACAGGCGGTCCGTCAGGGGAAGCTGCCGATCCCCGGGGGTGGCCGCATCGAGTGCTTGCCAGACTTGCGGGAACAATGCACCGGCACCGACGAAGAACCATTCCAGATCCGCAGGGCCGGTCAGGAAGATGCCGCGCAGGATCGCACCGAGGCAGGCTTCCCGATGCGCCGCGGCATAGGCGACGGCAAGTGCTGCCCCCCACGAGCCGCCCGTCACGAGCCAGCGCTCCACGCCAAGATGCCCGCGCAGCCGCTCGATGTCGGCGACGAGATCGGCCGTGGTGTTGTGCGCGCATTCCCCGCGCGGGGTGCTGCGTCCGCAGCCGCGCTGGTCGAACAACACGATGCGGAAGCGCGCGGGATCGAACAGCTGTCGCATGCGCGGCGAGCAGCCGCTGCCGGGGCCGCCGTGCAGCACGACCATGGGGAGTCCCTGCGGATTGCCGCATTGCTCGAAGTGGATCGAATGCCCGTCACCGACCGGCAGGCAGCCGCTTTGCCACGGTTCGATGGGCGGGAAAGGCGGCGATGCTGCGGGTCCGGAGGGCGGGTTGATGGCTTGCATGCACGGGATCCTAGCGCATTCCCCGAGCCTGGAATACGCCCGGGCCGGGACGCGCCGGGGGCTGCCTTGGGTCTCATGAAAATCGCTAGGTGAAATTCCCCACTTTTTGGATTCGCGACTGCGAGGAGGTGGAGCATCCTCTGTTTCGACCCGGCAACAAGGCTGCGGTCGCTTCCTCGAACCACAATCGACGACACAGGAGACACATCATGAAATGGGAAACCCCCTCGGCTTGCGATTTCCGCTTCGGCTTCGAAATCACGATGTACATCGCGACGCGCTGAGCGTCCCCGGCATGGCCCGCACATGCGGGTTCGTGCCGTCGCAGGAGGAGGTGAGAGCGTGAAGATCAGGGTGCTCGGTTCGGCGGCAGGGGGCGGATTCCCGCAATGGAACTGCAACTGCCGCAATTGCGACGGCCTGCGGCGCGGAACCGTGCGCGCCAGTGTACGCACGCAGTCGTCCATCGCGGTGAGCGGCGACGACGAGAACTGGGTGCTCTTCAATGCCTCGCCCGACGTCCTGCAGCAGATCCGAGCGTTCCCCGCGCTGCAGCCGGGGCGTGCGCTGCGCGATACGGCGATCCGCGCGATCGTGCTGATCGACGCGCAGATCGACCACACGACAGGGCTGTTGATGCTGCGCGAGCACCGCGCCGCGCACCAGCTGTGGTGCACCTCCGCGGTGCGGGAAGACCTCTCGGCCGGCAATCCGCTCTTCAACGTGCTGTCGCATTACTGCGGCCTCGACTGGCAGGAGGTGCCGCTTTTCGGCGCCTTTGCGATGCACGGCGCGCCCGGCATCGGCTTCGAGGCGTTGCCACTCACGAGCAACGCGCCGCCGTATTCGCCGCACCGCGACCGTCCGCGGCCCGGTGACAACATCGGCGTGACGCTCGTCGATGCCAGGAGCGGGCGGCGGGTGTTCTACGCGCCGGGGCTGGGCGAGATGGAGGCCCACGTGTGGGCCGCGATGCAAATGGCCGACTGCGTGCTCGTCGACGGCACCTTGTGGACCGACGACGAGATGATCCGCCTCGGTGCCTCGCAGAAAACCTCGCGCGCGATGGGGCACCTGCCGCAGTCGGGGCCGGGCGGGATGATCGAATGGCTCGACCGTCTGCCCGCCAGCACCCGCAAGGTGCTGATCCACATCAACAACACGAACCCCATCCTCGACGAGGACAGTGCCGAGCGCGCGCAACTTGCGGCGCACGGCATCGAGCTCGCCTTCGACGGCATGGAGCTGTCGTTCTGAGAGCACGCCACGTCCCAGGACGGATGGCACTGGAAGGAGAGAGAAGCATGGATTTCGACGTCGCGATCGAGGATGCCGCCGCCCGTACCGGCATGGCCAACGAGCCGCCGCTGAGCCGCGAGGAGTTCGAGGCCCGCCTGCGCGGCAAGAGCACGAGCTACCACATCCATCATCCCTTCCACGTGATGATGGCCGAGGGGAAGCTCACGCGCGCGCAGCTGCAGGGCTGGGTCGCGAACCGCTTCTACTACCAGATCGCGATCCCGGTGAAGGACGCCGCGATCATGTCGAACTGCCCGGACCGTGAGATCCGGCGCGAGTGGATCCAGCGCATCCTCGATCATGACGGTTACGAGATCGGCGGCATCAAGGATCCGGGCGGCATCGAAGCCTGGATCCGCCTCGGCGAGGCCGTGGGGCTGACGCGCGACGACGTCACCTCGCTGCGTCATGTCGTGCCGGCGGCGCGTTTCGCCGTCGACGCCTACGTCAATTTCGCGCGTCAGCGTCCGTGGCAGGAGGCGATCGCGTCGAGCCTGACCGAGCTCTTCGCGCCCCACATCCACCAGCAGCGCATCGACACCTGGCCCGACATGTATCCGTGGGTGGATACCGAGGGGCTGCAGTACTTCCGCAACCGCCTCACGCAGGCGCGGCGCGATGTCGCCCACGGCCTGCGCTTCACGCTCGACTACTTCAGCCGCAGCCGTGCGCTGCAGGAGCGCGCGCTGGAGATCCTGCAGTTCAAGCTCGACGTGCTGTGGGCGCTGGCGGATGCGATCATGCTGAGCGAGTGCAGGGTCGAGATCACCGGGCCGAAGGCATGAGCGCCGCCGAGCCCGGCCCGCGCGTGTCGCGCCGCTTCCGCCTGCAGTGGGAAGAGGCACAGAATGCCTGGGTGCTGCTCTATCCTGAAGGGATGGTGAAGCTCAACCAGAGCGCGGGCGAGATCCTGCGCCGCTGCGACGGTAGCCGCACGGAGGCGGCGATCGTCGCGGAGCTGGAAGATGCCTTCGGCGCAAGCGGGCTTGCCGACGACGTCGCGAACTTCCTCGCGATGGCGCGCGCCCAGCAGTGGATCGAAACGTAGTGGAGGGACTCGCGATGTCCGGACCGAATGCCGCGCCGCAGCCGGGCCCGCCGCTGTGGCTGCTGGCGGAGCTGACCTACCGCTGTCCGCTGCACTGCGCCTTCTGCTACAACCCGGTCGATTTCGCGACGAGCGGGCCGGAGCTGTCGACCGACGACTGGCTGCGCGTGCTGCGCGAGGCGCGTGCCGCCGGCAGCGTGCAGTGCGGCTTCTCGGGCGGCGAGCCGATGCAGCGTGACGACCTCGAAGTGCTCGTTGCCGAGGCGCACCGACTGGGTTTCTACACCAATCTCCTGACCTCCGGCGTCGGCCTCACGCCCGAACGTGCGGCGGCGCTGAAGGCCGCGGGCCTCGACCACATCCAGCTCTCGTTCCAGGATTCGACGCGCGAGTTGAACGACTTCCTGTCGCACACCCGCACCTTCGATCTCAAGCAACGCGTCGCGGCGATGATCAAGGACAACGGCTGGCCGATGGTGATGAACTGCGTGATCCATCGCCTGAACATCGACTACATCGACCGCATCATCGAGATGGCGGTCGAGCTCGGCGCGGAATACCTGGAACTCGCGAACAACCAGTACTACTCGTGGGCGCTGCTCAACCGCGATCAGCTGCTGCCGACGCGCGAGCAACTCGAACGTGCCGAGCGCATCACCAACGAATACCGCGAGAAATACGGCGATCGCATCCGCATCTTCTTCGTCGTGCCCGATTATTACGAGACCCGCCCGAAGAAGTGCATGAACGGCTGGGGCAACGTCTTCCTCACGGTGACGCCCGACGGCACCGCGCTGCCGTGCCACACGGCGAAGATGCTCCCCGGGCTCGCCTTTCCCAACGTGCGCGAGATGGGCGTGCGCGAGATCTGGTACGAGTCGGAAGGCTTCAACCGCTACCGCGGCGATGGCTGGATGAAGGAACCCTGCCGCACCTGCCCGGAGAAGGAAAAGGACCTCGGCGGCTGTCGCTGCCAGGCCTGGATGCTGGCGGGCGACCCGGCGGCGGCCGACCCCGTGTGCGACAAGTCGCCAGCCCACCACCTGGTGACGGAGGCGCTGGCGAGAGCCGAGCGGGGCGAGGGCACGGCGATGCCGCTGGTGTTTCGGGATCCGGCCGCGTCGCGCCGCCTTGCCGCGGGCGAGGGATAAAGGCTTAGCGGCGTTCGCGATAGCGCCAGGAACCGTCGCGGTCGCTCCAGTAGCGGTGGCCGCCGTCATGATGGCGTTCGCCCCAGGAATGGTCATGGTGGCGGTAGCCGCCGTGGCCGACGGGGAGCACGATACAGCCGCCGAGCAGCGTGGCAACGAGGATTGCAGTAAGTAAGCGAGCCATGATTGACCTCCTTGTGAGTGGTCAACGCGCCGCCGGCAGGCACCGTGCACCGTCGCGCACGACTGCTTTGTAAGACTCTGTGTGAAGCCGCGGCCCGGGCGCGCGGCTTCGCGTCGTGCGGCGCCTATGCCGCGGACCGGGCGGGGCGATCGCCGCGTGCGGCGCCCAGCGCTTCGAGGTAGTCCAGTTCGGGGCCGACGGGAACGATGCCCGTGGGGTTGAGCGCCTTGATCGAGTAATAGCCCGCCTTGATGTGGTCGGGGCGGACGCTCGCCGCGAAGGCCGGGATCGCCAGCAGGCGCACGAGGTAGGCACGTACAGCCGGGTAGGCCGACAGCGGGCGCAGGTTGCACTTGAACAGGCTGTAATAGGCGAGCTCGAAGCGCACCAGCGTCACGAAGGCGCGGATGTCGGTCTCGGTAAGCCGGTCGCCTACCAGCCAGTCCGCCCGTGCGAGGCGGCCTTCCATCCAGTCCAGCGTCGCGAACACGTCGGCGACCGCTTCCTCGTAGGCCTTCTGCGTGCCTGCGAAGCCGGCCCGATACACGCCGTTGTTGAAGCTCATGTACAGGCGCTCGTTGACCGCGTCGATCTCCTTCTGCAGTTCCGGCGGACAAAGATCGACGTCTCCGGTCGCAAGGGCGCCGAAGTCCTTGTCGAAGATGCGGACGATGTCGGACGACTCGTTATTGACGATGGTGCGGGTCTTCTTGTCCCACAGCACCGGTACCGTCGCGCGGCCGGTGTGCGTCGGGTCGGCCAGCGTATAGATTTCGTGCATGTAGCTCGCGCCGTTGACGGGGTCGAGGTCGCTGTCGTCGCGTCCGGTGAAGGCCCAGCCCTGATCGCCCAGGCGCGGGTCGACCGCGCACACGTCGATCACGTTCTCGAGTCCCTTCAGGTGCAGCGCGATCAGTGTCCGCGATGCCCACGGGCAGATGTAGGCGACGTAGAGCTGATAGCGGCCCGCTTCGACGGCGAAGCCCTTCGCGCTGTCGGGGCCGATCCGGTCGCGGAAACCCGAATGCTGGCGGATGAAGCGCCCGTCGGCGTCGCTTTGCTGCACCGGCTGCCACTTTTCCGCCCATTTGCCATTCACGAGCATGTTCTTGTCCTCTCTCTGTTGTGGGCATTGCCCTATGGGCGAGAAGGTATGGGATGCGACGTGGAAGATAAACAGCGACGAGGGGGCATGACTGTTGCCCGAACAAGAACAAAACGTACGCATTGATGACGAATGCGGGTGCTTCGCGGACATCGTTCTCACAAGATTATTGTTGCAAATAATGGAACATAAATTCTCAATTAGAGCTATTTGACTCAACTGTCTCGCCGCGTACAGTTCGTTCCACGGTCAGCAAGCGGTACGAAGACATGCGGCCAGCCCCAACCCCAATCAATGGAGAAAGAAAAATGAGCAACGGTTTCGTCAATCGCCTTCTCGCTACCAAAGCCGCCTGGGGTCCCCTGGCGCTGCGCATTCCAGTCGGCATCATCTTCGCAGCGCATGGCGCGCAGAAACTCTTCGGCTGGTTCGGCGGCTACGGCCTGCAGGGCACGGGGCAGTGGATGGAATCGATCGGTCTCGCACCGGGCCAGCTGATGGCCCTGCTGGCGGGCGGCGCGGAGTTCTTCGGCGGCCTCGCGCTGATCGTGGGCCTGCTCGTGCGCCCCGCGTCGGCCGTGCTGGCGTTCGCGATGCTGGTCGCGATCTTCAGCGTGCATGCGGCCAACGGGCTGTTCATGAAGAACAACGGCTACGAATTCGGCCTGGCGCTGCTCGCGGTCTCGATCTCGCTCGCGTTCAGCGGCGCGGGCCGGGCCTCCCTCGACGCCGTGCTGGCATCGTCGGACGACAAGCACTGATTCCTTCCCGCAGCTGAACCGGGACACAAACATGAACGACGATACCGTCCTCGTCCGGAAACCGGCCGCCGCGCGGCGGCTGGTGCTGCTGTTCCACGGCGTCGGCGCGACGCCGCAGAACCTCCTGCCGCTCGCCGACGCCATTGCGCACGCCGATCCCTCCGCATGCGTCGTGAGCGTGCGATCGCCGGATCCGTGTGATTTCGGCATCGGCTGGCAGTGGTTTGCCGTGCGTGGCGTCACCGAGGAGAACCGCCTCGAACGTGTCGCCGCCGCGATGCCGCGCTTCGTAGAAACCGTGCGTGACTGGCAGAAACAATCCGGCGTCGGGCCGGACGCGACGACCCTGATCGGCTTCTCGCAGGGCGCGATTATGGCCCTCGAATCGACCCAGACCGCCGATCGACTTGCTTCGCAGGTAATCGCGATCGCCGGGCGTTTCGCGCAGCCGCCCAGGGTTCGGCCCGCGACGGCCGTGCAGCTCATTCACGGCAAGGACGACACGGTAATCGACCCGCGCTACAGCATCGCCGCGGCGGACCGCCTCGCGTCGATCGGCGCCGAGGTCGGACTCAACCTGTTGCCGGAGGTCGGGCACACGATCGACGCGGACGTGGTCGATCTCGTGTGTGCGCAACTGCGCAAGGGGTGACGGTGTAGCTATTGGTCAGCACCGTGTGCTCCGGTTGAAGCGCTTTACGTACAATCCAATAATCGTTAGATTGTGCGTATGAATCAGGCTGTCACCAAGTCATCCCTCTACGAGCACGTCGCCCGCATCGGCAAGGCGATCTCCAGCCCGAAGCGCCTGGAGCTCATCGAATTGCTGGCGCAGGGCGAGAAGACGGTCGAGCTGCTCGCCGAACAGGCCCATATCGACATGCGGCTGGCCAGTGCCCATCTGCGTGCGCTGCGCGAAGCACGCCTGGTGGAAACACGCCGGGAGGGCAAGTTCATCCATTACCGGCTGAGCGGTCCGGACGTCGCTCGGCTCTGGCTCAACGTCCGTGAAGTGGCCGAGGAGCATCTGGTCGAACTGCGCGTGGCGCTGGAGCGGATGGCCGCCGCCCCCGATGCGCTCACCTCGGAGAGCCGGGAGTCCTTGCTTGCCAAGGCCCGCAGCGGCGACGTCGTGGTCATAGACGTCCGGCCGGAGGCCGAATATGCCGCCGGGCACCTCCCGCATGCCCGTTCGATGCCGCTCGCCGAACTCGAAAAACGGCTGGCCGAGCTGCCGGCCGGGAAGGAAATCGTCGCCTATTGCCGCGGACCGTTCTGCCTGATGTCCGACGAAGCCGTCCGACTGCTGCGGCAGCGTGGTTTCAGTGCGCACAAGATTTCCGATGGGGTGACCGAGTGGAGCGCAAACGGCTTGCCTGTCGAGAACTGAACTCAAACGCAGAAGCCAGGGGGTTGCCATGAACACCTTGTTCATTCTCAACGATGGACCCTACGGAACGGAGCGCAGCTACAACGCACTGCGCCTGGCCCGTACGCTGGGTAGGATGGAGGGCGAGACGGTTCGCGTGTTCCTGATGGGGGACGCGGTCGGCTGCGCCAAGAGCGGCCAGAAAGTGCCCGACGGGTACTACAACGCCGGCGACATGGTCCGCATGGTGGGGGGCGAGGTGGCGCTATGCGGCACCTGCATGGACGCTCGCGGCCTGGGCGACGACCAGCTGGTCGAAGGCGTGCGGCGCAGCACCCTGAAGGAACTCGCAGAATGGACGGCCGCTGCCGACAAGGTGCTGGTGTTTTGAGCGGCGCGAGCCAAGCATCGAAGGTCGAGCCATGAAAGGACGCGAAAGCGGCATGCCCGACGAGGCGTACTGGGCTTCGTTCTTCGACCCCGTGCGCATCCTGGATCGCCTTCTGCCTGCCCGGGGGGATGGCCGCAACCTGGTGGAGTTGGGTTGCGGCTACGGTACCTTCACCCTGCCTGCTGCCGCCCGGACACGGGGCCTGGTAACCGCACTCGACATCGAGCCGGGCATGGTGAGCCTGGTGCGACAACGCGCGCAGAGTGCCGGTCTATCGAACATCCGGGCGGAGCTGCGCGACTTCGTCGAGCACGGCACGGGCGTACCGGATGGCTCGCAAGGCCATGCCATGCTCTTCAACCTGCTGCATATCGAAGACCCCGTCGCCTTGCTGCGCGAGGCTTATCGAAGCCTGCAGCCGGGCGGCGTCCTGTCCGTGATTCACTGGCGCAGCGACATCGAAACGCCGCGGGGTCCGCCCCTGGCGATTCGTCCTCGGCCGGATCAGTGTGCCGCCTGGATGGTCGAGGCCGGGTTCGATGCGGTCCGGCCGGTCGAGCTGGGCGACGCCGCGCCGTACCACTTCGGGATCCTGGCGCGGCGGCCGGCGCATGATTAACCCGGCAATTGAATACTTCCGTTCGTCCTGAGCCCTTGGGCTGGGTTCAGGCCAGGCTGGTCGAAGGGCGGTGGCAATGTTCCGGGAAGCTCAACCCGCGCGCGGATCCGCCCCGCGCCGTCGATAAGTTCCGGGTGGTGTTCCCGTCCACTGCCGGAATGCCCGGTTGAATGCGGCCGGGTCGTCGAAGCCCAGCTCGGCCCCGATGTTGGCGATGGATTCATCCGAGCGCGAGATGCGCGCGATCGCCACGTCGCGGCGCAGCGCGTCCTTGATCGCCTGGAAGTGCGTGCCTTCGGCGTCGAGGCGGCGGGCGAGGGTGCGCGGCGAGATGTGCAGGGCGCGGGCGACGTCCTCCACCGTTTGCGGCGTGCCGAGGCGCGCTTCGAGCAGGTCGCGCACGCGGTGGGTGACCAGGCGTTCGCTTACCGAGACGTGGATCCAGTCCATCGGGGCGCTGCGCAGGAAGGCGGCGAGGGAGGTCTTGTCCTGGCGGACGGGGGCATCCATGAAGATCGGGTCGATGTGGAGCGCCGTGAGCGGGCGGTCGAAGCGCGCCGGGCCGGCGTACATGTTGATGTATTCGCCGGCATGCGGCGGGGGCGGGTAGGCGAGGTCGACGCGGGCTAAGAGAAGCTTGCGGTCGATCATCCACGACGCGATGCCCTGCACGAGCATCAGCATGAGTTCCAGGATCAGCACCCGTGCCTCGCCTAGGTCGGTCCGCTCGACCAGCGCGATGCGCGTGAGGCCGTCATCGTCGTGCATCTCGAACTGCAGGTCGTCCAGCATCAGCCGGAAGAAGCCGCAGAAGCGGTGCAGCGCGACGCGCAGGTTGGCGGCGTCGATCAGGCACAGGCACAGGAATTTGAGCGTGCCCGCGCGCAGGGGGCGCGAGAAGAAGAGCGGTGTCTCGTCATCCAGTTCGACCGCGAGCGTGCGGTAGAAGAGCGCGAACTGTTCGACGGTGACGCGCGCCGATTCCTGTTCGAGCAGCGCCGGTGCGATGCCGGCGCGGGCGATGCAGTCCCAGGCGAGCGCCCGGCGCTCTCCGAGCCGCTCGACGAGCTGTCCGATCATGTGGATCGGAACGGTGACGGATGGCCGGTTCATGCTTTCGTGATTCCACTTGAGTCGGCGAATGGGTGGCAGAAAATGTCAATCGATGGGCGTTTTCTGCCATCTACAAACGTCACCATACGCAATAGTATGGATCGCAAATCGAGACATCTGAAACATTTAAGCCGTTGCCGGTGCGGCGATTGACGCGACGATGCGTCACGCTCTGGCAATTAAAGCACAGATGCGCCCGCCGCCCGCGAGGGGGCGGTTTCGAGGAGAGATCATGGATTTTCAGTTGAACGCGGAGCAGCGCGAGATCCGCGAGCTTGCGCGGCGTTTCTCCGACCGCGAGATCGTGCCGCGTGCGGCCGAGGCGGACCGCAGCAAGGCCTTCCCGGTCGAGGTGCATCAACGCGCGCAGGAGCTGGGCCTGCTCGGCATCAATCTGCCGGAATCGGTCGGGGGCGGCGGTCTGGGCTGTCTCGAGCTGGTGCTGGTGACCGAAGCCTTCTGCCGCGGCTGCCTCGGCATCGGCACTGCCTTGTGCGTGAATGCGCTGGCCACCGAGCCGATCGTGATTGCGGGCACCGAGGCGCAGCGCAGGCGTTATCTCGCCGCGGCGGCGCAGGGGGCGCTGGCGAGCTTTGCGATGACGGAACCGGGAGCGGGGTCGGATGTGGCCGGTATCCGGACGCGCGCCGAGCGCGTGTCCGGCGGTTACATGCTGACGGGCAGCAAGATCTGGATCTCGAACGCCAACGTCGCCGAGTTCCTAGTCGTCTTCGCCAAGACCGCACCGGATGCGGGCCACCGGGGCATGACGGCCTTCATCGTGCCGCGCGCAAGCCAGGGGCTGTCGGTCGGCGAGCCGCTGGGCAAGCTCGGGCAGTGCGCCGCGCCGACCTGCGAGGTCTTCCTCGACAAGGTGTTCGTGCCCGAGGACCACCGGCTGGGCGAGGAGGGCAGCGGCTTCGAGCTTGCGATGGCGGTGTTCGACCACTCGCGGCCCATGGTCGCGGCCTTCGGGGTCGGGCTCATCGAGCGCTGCATCGACGAGGCGCTGGCCTACGCAACGGAGCGCCGCAGCATGGGCAGGCGCCTGATCGAGCATCAGGCGGTCGCACACAAGCTCGCCGAGATGCGCATGAAGCTCGAGGCGGCGCGCCTGCTCACCTACCAGGCGGCGTGGCTGCTGGACCAGGGGCGGCCGAACACGATCGAGGCTTCGATCGCCAAGGCCTTCGCCGCCGACGCGGCGATGTGGGCCGCGACCGAGGCGGTGCAGATTTTCGGCGGCATGGGCTACTCGACCGAGTATCCGGTGGAAAAACTCTTCCGTGACGCCAAGGTGCTGCAGATCTACGAAGGCACGAGCGAGATCCAGCGCAACATCATCGCCCGGGAAATGCAGCGGGCTTGAACGACAGGAGCAATCGATGACCCAATCCCACCCCAATGAAGCGCTGATCCTCGGCGCCGTCCGCACCCCCTTCGGCCGCCGCGGCGGCGCGCTGCGCGAGACCCGCCCCGACGAACTCCTGGCGACGGCGATCGGCGGCGTTCTGCAGCGCACCGGCCTGCCGGTCGAGCGCGTCGGCGACGTGCTCGCGGGCTGCGTGAGCCAGGCGGGCGAGCAGGGCGCCAACATCGGCCGCCAGGCGGCGCTGCTGGCAGGCCTGCCGGCCGAGGTGCCGGGCGTGTCGATGAACAGGATGTGCGGCTCCAGCCAGTTCGCGGTGCATGCCGCGTCGCAGGCGGTGGCGGCGGGCGATCTCGATTTCGCAATCGGCTGCGGCGTCGAGAGCATGAGCCGGGTGCCGATGTTCCTCGACCTGACGCTGGGCAAGGGCGATTTCCGCGGCTTCGACGGCTTGCATCCCGACATCCTGCGCCGCTACGCGATCCCGCATCAGGTGGAGAGCGCCGAGCGCATCGCCGAGCAGTGGAAGCTGTCGCGCGCGGACATGGACGAATTCGCGATCGAGAGCCATCGCCGCGCCGAAGTTGCGCGGGCCGCCGGCCTGCACGCCGAGATCCTGCCGGTGCACGGTGTGGACAAGGACGGGGCGGCGATTACCCTGGCTCACGACGAAGGCATCCGCGCATCGATCGACGTAGACCGCATGCGCGGCATGGCGCCGGTGTTCCGTCAGCCGGGCGAAGGTGGGGTCACCGCCGCGAACGCGAGCCAAATGTCGGACGGCGCGTCGGCGGTGCTGGTGGGGCGCCGCGCGGCCGCCGAGGCGCTCGGCATCAAACCGCGGGCGCGTTTCCGTGCGCGCGTCGCAGTCGGTTCCGACCCGGTGATGCAGCTCACCGGCGTGATCCCCGCCGCGCGCCGTGCGCTGGAGATCGCCGGGCTGTCTTTCCGCGACCTCGACTGGATCGAGCTGAACGAGGCCTTTGCCAGCGTCGCGCTGTGCTTCGCACGCGAGTTTGCGCCGGACCTCGACAAGCTCAACCCGTGGGGCGGCGCGATCGCCCACGGCCACCCGCTGGGCGGCACCGGCGCGGGCCTGATGGCGAAGATGCTCGCCGGCCTGGAGCATCGCGGCGGCCAGTTCGGCCTGCAGGTGATGTGCATCGGCCACGGCATGGCGACGGCCACGGTGATCGAACGGATCTGAAGCGACGACGCAAGTAAGCACACGAACAGGGGTGCAGCCGAGGCCCCGGTACAAGAATGGAGACGAGAGGATGAGTGCCGTGAAAATCGACGACCTGAACCAGAACGCGCGCCGGGCGGCGCGCAACCTGATCGGCGATGCATTCGCGCGATCGGTGCGCCGCAACCCGCAGCGCGAGGCGCTGCGTTTCGAGGCGCGCAGCTGGCGTTACGCCGAGCTCGACCGCGCGGCCAATCGCGTGGCCAACCGGCTGCTGGGGCTGGGCCTCGTCGCCGGCGACCGCGTCGCGGCGTACGGGCGCAATTCCGATGCCTACGTGCTGCTGTGGCTGGGCTGCGTGAAGGCCGGCCTCATCCATGTGCCGATCAACTACGCGCTGCTCGACGCGGAGCTGCGCTACATCGTCGACCAGTCGGGCGCGCGTGCGCTGTTCTGCGATGCCGACATGGCGGTGCACGTCGAGGCGCTCGGGCCGACGCTGGGCTGCGAATGGCGCGGGACGCTGCACGGCGGCAGCGGGCGGGACGTGCTGGAGTGGTCGCAGGGTGCGGGGGATGACGTGGCGCCGCACATCGACACGACGGACGAGGACATCGCCCAGCTCTTGTACACCTCCGGCACGACCGCCGCGCCCAAGGGGGCGATGATGAGCCATCGCGCGCTGCTGGCCGAATACACGAGCACGCTGCTCGCGACCGACATCCGCGGCGAGGACGTCTCGCTGGCCGCCTTGCCGCTCTACCACTCGGCGCAGATGCACGTCTTCCTGATGCCGCAGCTGCTGGTCGGCGGCACGACGCGGCTGGTGCAGGCGCCGCAGCCGGACCGCTGCTTCGAGCTGATCGAGCGCGAGCGCGTGACGTCCTTCTTCGCGCCGCCGACGGTGTGGATCGCCTTCCTGCGTCATCCGGGTTTCGACGCGGCGCGCCTCGCCTCGCTGCAGAAGGGCTATTACGGCGCGTCGATCATGCCGGTGCCGGTGCTGCAGGAGCTCGCGTCGCGCCTGCCGGGGCTGCGGCTCTACAACTGCTACGGCCAGAGCGAGATCGCACCGCTTGCGACCGTGCTGCGTCCCGAGGAGCACGCAGAGCGCCCGGCCTCGGCGGGGCGGCCGATCTTCAACGTCGAGACGCGCATCGTCGATGTGAACATGCAGGACGTCGCGCCCGGGGAGATGGGCGAGATCGTGCATCGTTCGCCGCAGCTGATGAGCGGCTACTGGGACAAGCCGGAAGAGACGGCCGGCACGTTTGCCGACGGCTGGTTCCGCACCGGCGACGTCGGCTACCTCGACGAGGGCGGGTATCTCTACATCACCGACCGCATCAAGGACATCATCAAGACCGGCGGGGTGGTGGTGGCGAGCCGCGAGGTGGAAGAGTGCCTGTACACTCACCCGGCAGTGGGCGAGGTCGCGGTGATCGGCCTGCCGGACGAACGTTGGATCGAGGCCGTCGCGGCGGTGGTTGCCTTGAAGCAGGGCGCCACGGCGAGCGCCGACGAGCTGATCGCGCACGTGCGCGAGAATCTGGCCGCGTTCAAGGTGCCCAAGCGGGTGTACTTCGTCGAGGACATGCCGCGCAACGCGTCGGGGAAGCTGCTGAAGCGCGAGTTGCGGGAGCGGTTCCGGACGTAATCGGGCGGCGGGTCCCGGGACGGAACGAGCTGCGCATTCGGCGGATGAAGCCGCTGCGCGGCTCATCCGCCCTGCTTTCTTGTGCGCTATCCGATCGAGTCGAGAAACTCGGCCACCAGATTGAGCACAACCGCGGGGCGCTCACGGTGGGGCACATGGTAGGTGTCTGGCAGGATCTCGACGCGCGACGGCCCGGAACTGAGGTTGCCGATCATTTCCGGATGGGTCGTGGTGCCATATTCGTCGTGGATGCCGTGGATCGCCAGGACCGGGCTGGTCACGCGCGGCAGCACGCCTTCGAGCGTCCATGCGGCGAACTCCGGATGCAGCCAGCTTTCGGTCCAGGCATCGACAACCCATCTCGCCTTGTCGCCGTGATAGCGCTCGAGCCGCTTCAGTTGCATGTCGTCCCGGAACTGCTCCTTCGCCTCGGCGATGCTGCTCAGCGTCCGCTCTTCGGGAAAGACCTGCGCCGATTCGGTGATCAGCACTTCGCACACCGCGCCGAAGGCGGCCGCGCAGTTCACGGCCATGCCGCCGCCGACGCTGTGCCCGAACGCGACGAATCGCCCGATACCGAGCTGCTCGCGCACGATGGGGAAATAGCTTGCTGCTTCGTCGGCGACGAAGTCCAGCGCCGGCAGGTCGCGGCGTGGATCGGAACGGCCGAAGCCCAGCCGGTCGTAGGCGAGGACCCGGCGTCCGGTGGCGGCGCTGAGTGCGGCGGGAAAGTCGCGCCAAAGCTCGACACAACCGAGGGAATCGTGGAACAGCACGATCGGGCTTTGCGGTCGGGGGTTGCCCGCCGCGCCCGCTGGCGTCCAGGAGCGGGCGAAGATCCGTCCTTGCGGATGCTCGATCCAATGGTCGCAGGAATGGATGCCGGGGGTGTTCAGGTCGGTCATTTAGAGGGCTCTCTCGGTTGGGCTGGTTGGGTGCATTCCGCGGACGACCGGAGGTGAATCCTGAGTCGCCGTGCCCCGCGTTGTTTGTTCCGATGATTGTAATTACGTTGACGTAAACGTCAATATATTGGTGCGATCGCTTGTCGGCTGCTCGTCAAGCCCACAGATGACGCAGAGCGCCCCTCGTGACGATGCCGATGATTTCATGCGCCGGGCTGCGCAGCTCCGTCCTTGTCGCGCCCGATCTCGTCGACGATCGCTTCGATATACGGATCCCGCAGGCCGCGGTCCGCCAGAGCGGTGTCGAGCGCATGGACGTAGTCGGCATTGGAGCCGACCACGCCGGCGGCATCGGCGACGATCCGGGCGACCGACGCAACCGTTGCATCCGGCTCGTAGAGCGGCTGCGTCGGATTGACGACGAAGACGATCGCCGTCACCGTGCGGCCGTCGTCGAGGAGGAGCGGCGCCCACAGCGGACGGTAGACGCCGCTGCACATCTCGCGCGCCCACAGCAGGCGCAGTTCGGTGGCGGCCTGGTCCTCATTCAGCCGCAGCGCCATGCCCCGGACTTGTCCGCCCGGCTCCAGCGCGAGCACCCGACCGGGCCGCTCCGGCGTGCCGCGATAGGAAATCGAGCGCACGCAGAAGCTGCGATGCCAGCCATCGAGCGTCGCGATGCGCTGCTCGTCGAAGGCGATGAGCGGGTTCCACATCAGTGAGCCATAGGCGAAGATCCACATCGCGCCACCGGGCCGCGCCTGCAGGGTCGTGGCGAGCGAAAGATCGAGCTCGGCGTCGCTCCAGGTGAGATCGGAGGGCATGTCGAGGCCGTTGCGGAAGCTGCCATCGACGAGCTTTTCGCGGGTCAGGATCGTCATGGGCGGACGTTCCGGCATCGGGCCCTTGAAGTCAA
Source organism: Aromatoleum evansii (assembly GCF_012910805.1). Taxonomy (GTDB): domain Bacteria; phylum Pseudomonadota; class Gammaproteobacteria; order Burkholderiales; family Rhodocyclaceae; genus Aromatoleum; species Aromatoleum evansii. The sequence goes on along the minus strand of NZ_WTVK01000006.1, from coordinate 77,932 downwards.
GGGACTCGGGCGGGTTCGATGTCGAGCGTGATGAGCGGGCGGTCGAGGCGTGTGGGGCGGGGCAATCGGCGTCATCAAGCGGCGCCGGTCGGGGCGGTCATCTCCGCAGTCTGGAACCCGGCAGGGCGTCGGTGGCCGCATCTGCCGTGTCCGGGTCGGCAGTCAGCATCTGCGCGATGTCCGGATCGCGGCTGAACGCTTCCGAAAAGTAGTTCACGAAGCTGTTCACCTTCAGCGAAGGGCGGCGCGCGGGCTGGAAGACGACGTTGAGCGGCAGCGAGGGCGGGCGGTAGCGGGTGAGGATGGCTCTCACGCGGCCGGCGCGCAGGTCCTCGCCGAAGGTCCATAGCGGCGAGTAGCTGATGCCTAGCCCCTCGCACGTCGCCTGACGGATCGCTTCCGAGCTGTTCGACTGGAAGTTGCCGTCGACACGGATGGCGTGCGGCCGCTCCTCGCCGTCGCGGTAGTTCCATTCGTTGAGCGTAGCCAGTCCGGTGTAGATGAGGCAGTTGTGCTGCGCGAGCTCGTCCGGGTGCTGCGGTTCGCCGTGGGTTTCGAGGTAGGCGGGCGAGGCGAGGGTGGCGCGGTGGGCGGTGCCGATGCGGCGGGCGACGAGGCGGCTGTCCTTGAGCTCGCCGACGCGGAAGGCGACATCGATGCCCGCGGTGACGAGGTCGGTGAAACCGTCGTCGAGCTGCAGGTCGAGCTTGAGGCGGGGGTAGCGCGCGTAGAACTCGCGCAGGCGCGGCACGATGTGCAGCCGCCCGAACGCGGCCGGGGCGGCGACGCGCAGCACGCCGCCGACTTCATGCTCGGTGCGGCGCACCTCGATGTGCGCTTCCTCCAGCGTGTCGAGCACCTGCCGGCAGCGCTCGTAGTAGAGCTGACCGGCCTCGGTGAGCGAATGGCTGCGCGACGAGCGCACGAGCAGCGGCGCGCCGACGAGCGCTTCGAGGGCCTGCACCTGCTTGCTGATGGCCGACTGGGTGGTGCGCGCCTCGCGCGCGACGGCGGAAAAATTGCCCGTCTCGACGACGCGGACGAAGGTTTCCATCAGGCGCATGCGGTCCATCGCGGCTCCGGTGTATTCCTGTAGGGAATAGATGCTATCACTACTGCTGGCTACTCCATCGGATCAGGCATGGACATAATCGCAGCAAGTCGATCAGGCGACTGATCCGGTTTTCGATTGCAGTCAACGAAGGACATCCCCGCATGAACGCTCCGCACCCGCAGGCCGCCCGCAATGGCGGCGAATCCGACACCCGCAAACTGTTCCAGCCCGCACGCATCGGCGACATCGAGGTCGCCAACCGCGTCGTGATGGCGCCGCTGACGCGCAGCCGCGCCGATGAGACCGCCGGCGACATTCCCGGCAGCCCGATGAACGTCGAGTACTACCGCCAGCGCAGCAACGCGGGCCTGATCATCAGCGAAGGCACGCAGGTCTCGCCCGTGGGCAAGGGCTACATGGCAACGCCAGGCATCTACTCGGACGAACAGGTCGAGGGCTGGAAACCGATCACCCAGGCGGTGCATGAAGCCGGCTCGAAGATCGTCGCGCAGATCTGGCACGTCGGGCGCGTCACGCACCCGGATCTCACCGGTGGTGCGCAGCCGGTCGCCCCCTCGGCAATCAGGCCGAACGTCGTCGCCTACACGCGCAACGGCAAGATGGAAGTGCCCGTGCCGCGTGCGCTGAGCGTCGCGGAGATCGCTGAAGTCGTGCAGGAATTCCGCCGCGCCGCGGCGAACGCGATCCGCGCGGGTTTCGACGGCGTCGAGATCCACGGCGCGAACGGCTACCTGGTCGACCAGTTCCTGCGCGACGGTGCCAACCAGCGCACCGACCAGTACGGTGGCTCGGTCGCGAACCGCGCGCGCTTCGCGCTCGAAGTGATCGACGCGGTGGTCGCCGAGATCGGCGCGGGCCGCGTCGGCATCCGCCTGTCGCCGGTCACGCCCGCCAACGACCTGTCGGACAGCAAGCCGCAGGCGGTCTTCGGCTATCTCGTCGAGGAACTGAACAAGCGCGGCATCGCGTTCATCCATTTCGTCGAAGGCGCGACGGGCGGGCCGCGTGACGTGCCGGGCTTCGACTTCGCCTGGGCGCGCAAGGCCTTCAAGGGCACCTACATCGCGAACAACGGTTACGACCGCGCGATGGCGATCGACGCGGTCGAGTCGGGCAGGGCGGACGCGGTGGCCTTCGGTCGCCTGTTCATCGCGAACCCGGATCTCGTGCATCGCCTGCGGCACGACACGGTGCTCAACGCGCCGAACCCCAAGACCTTTTACGCGCCCGGCCCGGAAGGCTACATCGACTATCCGGCGTTGGAGGCGATCGCGGCCTGATCCGCGTTTGCGGCATGGACGGGCCCGGGACGCGCACTCGATCGAGACTGCGCGCCCGGGCCCGTCGGCCATTGTGGCGTATGCTGCAGTAGATCGAAATCCGCCCGCCGGTCGTTTCGCGATCGAAATCGCTGCACGGGTCCGGCGGCGGCCAGCCTGGATCCATGACGGTGCCCTGCGAATGATCGAATCCTTGCTCCTGACGACCGTGCCCATCGTCACCTTCGATCGGCAGCGGCCACTGACGAATGCGAGCGGGTTCTTCTTCGCGATGGATCAGCGCTTGTTCGTCGTCACCAGCCGCCACGTGCTGTTCGACAAGCCGACCCGGCACTTCCCGGACCGCATCGAACTCGAGCTGCACAACAATCCCGACAACCTCGCGGAATCGACGGGCTTCTCGATGCCGCTGTACCGCAACGGTCGAGCCTTGTGGCGCCAGGGATTCGACGCCGCGGGCAATATCGACGTGGCAGTTCTCGAAGTCGAGCGTGGGGCGCTCCCCGCACAGCTGGTTTACCGCGCCTTTATGCCCGCGCATCTGCCGGGGCTGCTCGACCGCGTCGAAATCGGCACTTCGCTGCTGGTGGTGGGCTTCCCGCTCGGCTTTCACGACACCCTGCATCACATGCCGGTGGTGCGCCACGCAGTCGTCGCGTCGTCGTTCGGACTACGCTTCAAGGGCGAGGGTTATTTCCTGACCGATGCGCGCACCCACCGCGGCACCAGCGGTGCGCCGGTGGTGATGCGAGTGGCCAATCCGCCAGCGAGCTATGGCGATCTGCCGTGGATGTTGCTCGGTGTGCATTCGGCGAGGCTCGACGTCGGGACGCGCGATCTCGCTCAGGACGAGGCGCTGGGCCTGAACTGCGCCTGGTACGCGGATATTCTGCTAACGTTGATCAAGTCCTGACCCATTGCAGCCGCAGGCGGGTAGTCCGGACCGGCCTTTGTCGCTCGACGTCGAGGGGCAATCATTGAGGGGGAACTGCGATGGCACAGGGACCGGCGGAGAGCTCCGTGGTGCTGCGACGTCTCCTTGCCCTTGGACGTGATTTCCTGCAGGCATCCGACCTCGGGGAAGTCCTCGAACTTGCGGGGCAGGCCATCCCCGATCTTCTCCATTCGGACGGGAGCCTCTTGGTCGTTCATGACGGCGAGCGCGAGTTCGTCACGGAATTCGGCCATCACCGACGGCCCATGCCGACGCAGGAAGCGTCGGCCTTGCTGCGGATTGCGCGACGCGCAATGGCCGACCGGACACCGATCCTGCTTCCAGATATTGCACCGGATTCCGGCATGCGCGAGGACGAACTCGCTGCGCTTGGCATCGCAAGCCTGATCGCATATCCGTTCCCGCCCGTCAGGCCGATGGGGGCGCTGGTGTCGGTGTGGTATCGGCAGGGGTACCGCAAGGAACTCGCACGGCTGGTTCCGACCTTGCGCCTGCTTGGTGAGATCACGGGAGCCGCACTCGGCAACGTCAATTTCCGGAAAACGCTCGAAGACCGGATCGAGACAAAGTCGACCGAGATTGCAGAAGCCGCCCGTCTTCATGCGGTCGAGTTGCTGAGGCGGGACTCCGTGGAAGAGGAAATCCACAGGATCTCGGTGACCGACATGATGACGGGCCTCCTGAACCGGCGCGGCTTCTTCCTTCACGCCGAGCGCAGTTTCAAGCTTTCCCGTCGCCAGCGGGTGCCAAGTGCTCTCGTCTTCATCGATATCGATCGCTTGAAGGCGATCAACGACGCATATGGGCACGATGTCGGAGATGATCTCATCGAAGATGTGGCGCGCATACTGCAGCGGTGCTTTCGCGATGCCGACGTCCTTGCCCGCATCGGCGGCGACGAATTTGCCGTGTTCACGATCGATACCTCGCAGCCCGACGTGCTCCAGGCCCGGATACGACAGAGCCTCGCAGACTTCACGCCGCGGCCGGATTGTTCCTACCGGATCTCATTCAGCACGGGGATCGTGCAATGTGATCCGAGCTCCGAACTGAGCCTGTCGGAGTATCTCCTGCGTGCGGATCAATTGATGTATGAGCAGAAGCGGAAACGAGTCTCCGACACTTGAGCTTGCCGCGGATTCGACCGTCTGCCGGCGTTACAAACAAATGGTGGACTCGCAGTAGTAAAGGGCCATACTCGATTTATCCCCCAAATCCGCCGCAGGCATCCGCCTGCGAGTGGCACATCCCGAGCAGCAGGATCAATGACAAGTCATATGTCAGGGTTGCTTGTTGCCGGAAGATTCAAGAAAGGAATCACAATGACCACCAAACCCCACACCAGCATTGAGCGATCCTTCGCGAACACGGTCGACGCCTTCATGGCATCGTCCCGCGTCTATCTGGATTGCACCGAGCATCTCACTCGCAGCACCCTTGCGGTTTCGCGCGCAGCGCTCGAGGAGTGTGTTGCGGCGACGAAAGCCGCCGCAAGCGGAAAACCCGCCGCTGACCCGGCCGGCTTGCCACTGGCGTTAGGGCAGTCACTGTTGGAGAAGACCTTGGCGCTTGCCAAGGATAGCTACGAGACGGTGACGGCCGCACAACTCGAGTCTGCGCGACTGCTCGGTTATCAGCTTGCCATCCCCGCGATGACGTTCCCGGCGCCGGAAGCCTGGAAAGGGGCGTTCAATCTCTTCGAGCGCAGCTTGAGGGATCTTTCCGCAGCCGCGGCGGGATCATTCGGCGAAGCCGGTGAGGCCTGGGCATCGTCCGTTGCGAAGTATCGTCACCTGAACAAGGCGGCCTGAGTCGGAGTTTGCGCGGCACGATCCGTTCCTGGATCGGGCCCGCGTCCGAAGTCCCGGCTGCACACGCAACATCCTCCGATTTGCCTCCGCGCCGTCGGAGGTCAAAAGCGCATCCTTGCGCCCGGACTGCCGCGACGAAGGTCGTGACCGCGTCCGGTGCCGGCGTCCTGCCGCCAGTCGGTGAGAGACGCTCCGTCTCCCTCTCCCTGTGTTACCCGATACCGCTGATCACGTTACAACAGTGATCGGCGTTCGCACGTCCTCGAGCGGACAGTGGGAGCACGAGTCAGCGGTGACTGCATTCTGCGATTCGATAATACCGAAGCAATTGACCATAGACGAATTTGTGTCTAGGATTCAAATCGTCCCCCACACCCACAGAGACCCCAAAACCATGACCACCAAGAAATTCGCCTCGCAGGCCGACCTCGAAGAAAAGAAGATCAGCTGGGACAAGCTCTCGGACAACGCCTATGCCTACACGGCCGAGGGTGACCCGAATACCGGCGTGATCATCGGCGACGACGGCGTGATGATCATCGACGCCACCGCGACCCCCGTCGCCGCGCAGGGCGTGATCGCCAAGGTGCGCGAGATCACCGACAAGCCGATCAAGTACGTCGTGCTGACGCACTACCACGCGGTGCGCGTGCTGGGCGCGTCGGGCTACAAGAGCGAAGGCCTGGAACAGATCATCGCGAGCCGCGACACCTGGGACCTGATCGTCGAGCGCGGACAGCAGGACATGGATTCCGAGATCGGCCGCTTCCCGCGCCTCTTCCAGGCCGTCGAGAGCGTGCCGGGCCTGACCTGGCCGACGATCACCTTCGAAGGCGAGATGACGGTCTGGTTGGGCAAGCTCGAAGTGAAGATCAAGCAGGTCGGCCGCGGCCACACGAAGGGCGACACCATCGTGTATCTGCCGTCGCAGAACATCTGCTTCTCGGGCGACCTCGTCGAGGCCGATGCCGCCTGCTACACCGGCGACGCCTACCTCGCCGACTGGCCGCAGACGCTCGACAGGCTCGCCGCGATGAAATTCGACAAGCTCGTCCCGGGCCGCGGCCCCGCGCTGATCGGCCGCGAGGCGGTCGATGCCGGTCTCGCCTACACGCGCGACTTCGTCTCGACGCTGTACCGCAGTGCGCAGGAGGCGGTTGCGCAGGGCTTCGACCTGAAGGCGACGATGGCGCACACGCGCAAGAACATGGACCCGAAGTTCGGCCAGGTCTTCATCTACGAGCACTGCCTGCCCTTCGATGTCACTCGCGCCCACGACGAGGCGAGCGGCATCCGCGATCCGCGCATCTGGACCGCCGAGCGCGACCAGCAGATGTGGCACTCGCTGCAGGAGTGATGGTTGCGGGGCCGTCCGCCCGCTGACGGCTCCGATCCCCGATTTTCAGGGCTGAGCAATCAGCCGATCAAAGTCGCACCTTCACCGGTGCAGGACTCCGGCCCAACGCACGTCCAGATGCGGCGCCGGAGCGACGAAACACATGGAGGAGACACCCGTGCTGAGCACGTTCCAGTACCCGAAGTTCGAATACGTCCGCCCGCCGGAGATCGCCGAAGGTAAAGAGGGTTACTACCCGGTGGTGATCGTCGGCGCGGGCCCGGTGGGCCTTTCGGCCGCGATCGACCTCGCCCAGCAAGGCCAGAGCGTGCTGCTGCTCGACAATGACGACACGGTGTCGATCGGCTCGCGCGGCGTGTGCTACGCGAAGCGCACGCTGGAAGTGCTGGACCGTCTCGGCTGCGCCGACGAGATGGTGCAAAAGGGCGTGTCGTGGAACGTGGGGCGCACCTTCTTCCGCGAGGAGGAGGTGTTCAACTTCAACCTCTGCCCCGAGCCGGACCACCACCGGCCGGGCATGATCAACCTGCAGCAGTACTACCTCGAAGACGACCTGATCAAGCGCGCACGCCAGCTGCCGAACCTCGAGATCCGCTTCAAGAACAATGTGATCGGCGTGACGCCGGCCGACGACCGCGCGACCCTGCGCGTCGAGACGCCGGACGGCGCCTACACGGTGCGTGCCGACTGGCTGATCGTCGCCGATGGCGCACGCAGCCCGATCCGCACGATGCTCGGCCTGGACATCGACGGCAAGATCTTCATGGACCGCTTCCTGATCGCCGACGTCGTCATGAAGGCGGATTTCCCGACCGAGCGCTGGTTCTGGTTCGACCCGCCTTTCCATCGCAACCAGTCGGTGCTGCTGCACCGCCAGGCGGACAACGTGTTCCGCATCGATTTTCAGCTCGGCTGGAACGTCGATCCGGAGGTAGAGAAGAAGCCGGAAAAGGTGATCCCGCGCATCAAGGCGATGTTGGGTGATGATCGCGAATTCGAGCTGGAGTGGGTCAGCGTCTACACCTTCCAGTGCCGTCGCATGAACAGCTTCAACCACGGCCGCGTGCTCTTCGTCGGCGACGCCGCGCATCAGGTCTCCCCCTTCGGTGCGCGCGGCGCCAACTCCGGCATCCAGGACACCGACAACCTCGTGTGGAAGCTCAAGCTCGTGATGGACGGCAAGGCGCCGGCGACGCTGCTCGACACCTATTCGGAGGAGCGCTGCTACGCCGCCGACGAGAACATCATGAACTCGACGCGCTCGACCGACTTCATCACGCCGAAAAGCACAGTGAGCACGACCTTCCGCAATGCGGTGCTGGGGCTGGCGGAGCAATTCCCGTTCGCCCGTGCGCTGGTCAATTCCGGGCGCCTCTCGGTGCCGAGCTTCCTTGTCGGTTCGCGCCTGAACACGGCCGATAGCGATGTCTTCGCCGGCACCATGATCCCCGGAGCACCGATGGACGACGCCCCCGTCGCGATGGCCGACGGCACGCAATGGCTGCTCCGCGCCGTCGGGAACCGCTTCCAACTGTTGCATTACATCCCGGACGCAAGCGCACTCGACGCGCCGACTGCCCAGGCCCTGCGCAGCCTCGTCGACGCGCAGATCCCGGTCGAGGCGATAGTCGTCGCCGAGCGTGGAACCGCGCCGGCCGGCCTGAAGACGCTGATCGACGCAAAGGGCCGTGTGCGCGAGCGCTACGACCTGCGCGAAGGCACGAGCTACCTACTGCGCCCGGACCAGCACGTGGCCGCCCGCTGGCGCGTGCTGGACGTCGCCCGAGTGCGTGCCGCCGTGGCGCGCGCCACCTGCAACGCCTGATGGAGACTGCCATGGCCCTAAACACGCAACCGAACCTGCACGAACCCGGCAAACGCCATTTCCGCGCCTTTTCGCCAGGCGACGATTTTTACGAGGCACTGATCGACACCCACCGCGATCTTACGGACGAGCAGAGCGCGATGGTGAATGCGCGCCTGATCCTGCTGCTCGCGAACCACATCGGCGACATCTCGGTGCTGCGCGAGGCGATGCAGATCGCGCGCGAAGGCGCCTGACAAACGCTACGGAGACCGGAATGCTGATCCAGAAGATCCACCACGTGGCCTATCGCTGCCACGACGCGCTCGTAACCGCACGCTGGTACGAGAAGCACCTCGACATGAAGCTGATCCTGTCGATCGCCGAGGATGCCGTACCCTCCACGGGCGAGGCCGACCCCTACATGCACATCTTCCTCGACGCCGGCATGGGCAACGTGCTCGCGTTTTTCGAGCTGCCGACCCGTCCTAGGATGGGGCGTGACGAGAACACCCCGGCGTGGACGCAGCACCTCGCGCTGCAGGTCGAGTCGATGGATGTGCTGATGGCCGCCAAGGCACGCCTTGAAGCCGCCGGCATCGAGGTGATCGGACCGACCGACCACGCACTGTTCAAGTCGATCTATTTCTTCGACCCGAACGGCCACCGGCTCGAACTCGCCGCCAACACCGGTTCGCCGAAGATGCTGGAGGCGCTCGACAAGGTCAAATGGGACATGCTGGAAGAATGGGCGCAGACTAAGCGCGCGCCGAAGCACGCCGCCTGGATGCACGACGGACGCTACAAGGAGATGTTCAAGTGAAACTCGCGACCCTCAAGCAAGGCGGGCGCGACGGCACCCTCGTCGTCGTCAGCCGCGATCTCGCCCGCTGCCGCGCCGTTCCCGCGATCGCCCGCACGCTGCAGGCGGCGCTCGACAACTGGTCCGACTGCGAGCCGCAGCTGCGCCAGGTGTATGAGGCGCTCAACAGCGGCGCCGTCGATGCGCAGCCCTTCGACGAAGCCGCGTGCCATTCGCCGCTGCCGCGCGCCTACCAGTGGGCAGACGGCTCGGCCTACCTGAACCACGTCGAGCTCGTGCGCAAGGCGCGCAACTCGGACGTGCCGGAGAGCTTCTACACCGACCCGCTGATGTACCAGGGCGGCTCGGACAGCTTCATCGGCCCGCGCGACAAGGTCGTCGCCGACGAGAGCTGGGGCATCGACTTCGAGGCCGAAGTCACGGTCGTGACCGGCGACGTGCCGATGGGCGCGACGCCGGACGAGGCCGCGAAGGCGATCCGTCTCGTCATGCTGGTGAACGACGTGTCGCTGCGCGGCCTGATCCCGAACGAGCTCGCGAAGGGCTTCGGTTTCTTCCAGTCGAAACCGGCCTCGGCCTTCTCGCCCGTCGCGGTGACGCCCGACGAACTGGGCGATGCCTGGCGCGACGCGAAGGTGCATCTGCCGCTCGTCGTGCATCTCAACGAGCGCCTCTTCGGCAAGCCGAATGCCGGCGTCGACATGAGCTTCAACTTCGGCCAGCTCGTCGCGCACGTCGCGAAGACGCGCGAACTTGAAGCCGGCTCGATCATCGGCTCGGGCACCGTCTCGAACAAGGCCGGCAACCTGTGGGGCTCGTCGATCGAGCACGGGGGCGTGGGCTACTGCTGCCTCGCCGAAGTCCGCACCTGGGAAACGATCGAGCAGGGCAAGCCCGCAACGCCCTTCATGCGCGACGGCGACACCGTGCGCATCGAGATGTTCGACGCCGCCGGCCGCAGCATCTTCGGTCGCATCGAGAACACCGTCGCGAAGCTCGTCTCCTGATCGGGTGCGGTGCAATCAAGGCGGTGATCAATCACCTCCGTTCGTCCTGAGCCGCGTCGAAGGGCTCAGCCCGCAAGGTATTTGATCGCCGGGATAATCAATGTGATGCTGCAAGGATAGAATGGAGTGACACTAAAACGGATGGTGCTTCCCATGACCGACAAACTTGCCGCTCCGCTCTGGACCCCTTCCGCCGAACGCATCGCATCCGCCGGCGTCACGGCCTTCCGCCTCGCCGCCGAGAAACGCTGGGGGCGGTCGCTGCCGGACTACGATACGCTCCATGCGTGGTCCGTCGCTTCGCCCGAGGAGTTCTGGGTGAGCGTCTGGGAGGGTGACAAGACCGGCGGTGGCGTGATCGGCGAGCGCGGCGAACGCGTGCTGGTGGATGGCGACCGCATGCCCGGTGCAAGGTGGTTCCCCGACGCGCGCCTCAACTTCGCGCAGAACCTGCTGCGCTCGCGCGACGCTCACGATGCGCTCGTGTTCTGGGGCGAGGACCGCGTGCAGAACCGCATGACCCACGGCGAGATGTACCGTGCCGTCGCCCACTTCGTCGCGGCGCTGCGCGACATGGGCGTGCAGAAGGGCGACCGCGTCGCCGCCTACATGCCGAACATGCCCGAGACGGTGATCGCGATGCTGGCCGCGGCGAGCATCGGTGCGATCTTCACGTCCGCATCGCCCGACTTCGGCGTGCAGGGTGTGCTCGACCGCTTCGGCCAGACGGCGCCCAAGGTGCTGATTGCCTGCGACGGATACTTCTACGGCGGCAAGACCATCGACATCCTCGGCAAGCTGGGCGACATCGTGCGCCAGTTGCCATCCGTGAAGCATGTGGTGGTCGTGCCGTACGTCCACGCCGAACACGATCTGAAGGGCATCCCGCATGCGCATATGTGGGCCGAGTACATCGCGCCGTTCCATTTCGTTGACGACATCGCCTTCGAGCAGCTGCCCTTCGATCATCCCCTCTACATCATGTACTCCTCGGGCACGACCGGGGTGCCGAAGTGCATCGTGCACTGCGCGGGCGGGGCGCTGCTGCAGCACCTGAAGGAGCATCGCCTGCACGCCGACGTCAAGCCCGGCGACCGCCTGTTCTACTTCACCACCTGCGGCTGGATGATGTGGAACTGGCTCGTGTCGGGCCTCGCCGCGGGGGCGACGCTGCTCCTCTACGACGGATCGCCCTTCGCGTCCGACAACCAGATCCTCTTCGACTACGCCGACGCCGAGCACATGACGCACTTCGGCACCTCGGCGAAGTTCATCGACGCTGCGGCGAAGTTCAATCTGAAGCCGCGCGAGACGCACAGCCTCGCCTCCGTGCGTGTGATGATGAGCACCGGCAGCCCGCTCGTGCCGGAAGGCTTCGACTACGTCTATCGCGACATCAAGGCCGATCTGCAGCTCGCTTCGATCTCCGGCGGCACCGACATCATCTCGTGCTTCGTTCTCGGCTCGCCGGTGCTGCCGGTGTGGCGCGGGGAAATCCAATGCCGCGGGCTCGGCATGGCGGTCGACGTCTGGGACGACGAGGGCAGGCCGCTGCGCGAGGCCAAGGGAGAACTCGTCTGCACCAGGCCCTTCCCGGTGATGCCGATCGGTTTCTGGGGCGACGCGGACGGTTCGAAGTACCACGCCGCCTATTTCGACCGCTTTCCCAACGTGTGGTGTCACGGCGATTTCTGCGAGATCACCGAGCATGGCGGTCTCGTCATCCACGGCCGCTCGGACGCGACCCTGAACCCCGGCGGCGTGCGCATCGGCACCGCCGAGATCTACCGCCAGGTCGAGCGCCTGCCGGAAGTCGTCGAGTCGCTCGTGATCGGGCAGGACTGGCCGCCGCAGAATCCGAACGACGTGCGCGTGGTGCTGTTCGTGAAGCTGCGCGAGGGGCTCGTGCTCGACGACGCCCTCGTCGCGCGCATCAGGCAGACCATCCGGGACAACACCACGCCGCGCCACGTGCCGGCGAAAGTGCTGCAGGTCGACGACATCCCGCGCACCAAGAGCGGCAAGATCGTCGAACTCGCGGTGCGCAACGTGGTGCATGGCCGGCCGGTGAAGAACCTGGAGGCGCTCGCGAATCCGGAGGCGCTCGGGTTCTTCCGCGATCGGGTCGAACTGACCGAATAGCGGCAGTAGTCGCTCCCCCCGTTGCCGCCGTGCGGCGGTAACGGGGGCAGCTGATCGCCGTTCAGTGCTTGACGAGGGGGCAGCCGCCCTCGGCGAGCGGCTTGAATGCCTTTTCTGCGGGAATGGTGCGCAGGATGCGCAGGTAGTCCCACGGGACGGTGATCTCGGCGGGCTTCTTCACTTCCATCAGGTAGGTGTCGTGCACCATGCGGCCGTCCTCGCGCAGGCTGGCATTGCGTACGATGGGGTCGCGGATCGGCAGTTCGCGCATCTTCGCCACCACGGTCGTGCCCTTGTCGCTGCCGCTCGCCGCTACGGCCTTGAAGTAATGCGTGAGGGCCGAGTACACCCCGGCCTGCATGTCGTTCGGCATTGCCCCGGTGCGCGCGCGGAAGCGCTCCGACCAGGCGCGCGCCTCGGCGTCACGGTTCCAGTAGAAGGCGTGCGCGAGCTTGAGCCCCTGAGCCAGTTGGGGCTTCATCAGGTGCACGTCGTTGAGCGTCGTCGCGACCGCGGCGAGCGCCGTCTGGCCCTTGCTGACGCTGAGCAGGTCGTAGCTCTGGCGCACGGCGCGGATCATGTCGTCGCCGGCATTGACCAGTGCGATCACGTCGGCGCCCGACTGTGCGGCCTGACGGAGCTGGGCGAAGAGCTGCTCCTGCCCGAGCGTGTGCCGGGTTGCGCCGATCACGTGTCCGCCGTTGGCCGCGATCACTGCGGTCAGGTCGGCCTGCACGTTCTGGCCGAACGCGTTATCGACCGTGACGAAATACCACGAACGCGCCCCGCGCTGCGTGAGCTCGCGCCCGATCGCGGTCGTGAAGGCGTAGCCGTCGTACATCCAGTGAATGCCGGTGGGGGCGCAGGCGGAGCCGGTGAGGTCGGAAGTCATCACGCCGTTGTAGAAGACTACCGCGCCGCGCGAACGGTTCAGCTCCTGCACGGCGAGTGCTGCGGGCGAGGCGACAACGTCGGCGATCACATCCACGCCGTCGTCGTCCAGCCAGCGGCGGGCGGTTTCGACCGCCTGCACGACATCGTTTCCGTGGTCGGCGACGACAAGCCTGATCGGCCGGCCGGCGACCTGCCCTCCGGCATCCTCGATCGCCATCCGTGCGGCGGTCTCCGAGCCGTGGCCGGAAATGTTGGCGTAGATGGAGCTCATGTCCGCGAGGAGTCCGACGCGCACTTCGTCGTCCGAAATCGCGGCCGTGGCCGGCCCGGCGCTGCAGCAGGCCATCGCTCCAAAGGCTGCGGCAGCGAACAGGCCGATGCGGCGCGGCAGGCGCGCGGGCTTCGCAGGCTGAAAACCGGCGTCGCGCGTATTGTCCATCCGGGTATCCTGAGCGGAAAATAGCCGTGATAATAAAAGGGGTTTTCACCGGGTACAACCTGCGAGCTCCGCGCCTGCCCGGAACATAAGGGATGTTCAGATTGAAGGACGATTCGAAGGGCGCGCAGCGCCTGCCGCTCATCATCTACATCGTGGCGGTCCTGGCGGGCGTGATGCTGATCATCGGCTTCGCGCGATTCAATACCCTGCACGAGGAGTTTCTCGGCGCGAACTTCAACGCCGTGCATGGTGCGCGCACGCTGCTGAAGGCGCGCTACTTCCTGGGCCATGCGCAAGAGCGCATCGAGCGTGCCGACGACGACGTCCTGAAGCGCAGCGAGCATCTCGCTCGGGCTGCGGAAGCGCTCGCGCTTGCCGAGAGTTACGGGGCGGAAGGGCTGGATGAGGCTCCCGGATTGCGTCGCGAGTTGCTTGCCCGTATCGCCCCGATCCACGAAGCGGTATCACGTGTCGCGCTCCTCGACCGCGAGTCCGCGGACCAGCTTCTTGCCAAGGCCACCGTCGAGGTGCACCGGCTCGCGGACGATTTCGAGGCGGCCGAACTCGACCGCTGGGGCATGCTGTCCTCCCTGAACGCGCAACTCGCCGAACGGATGGACGGCATGCGGCTGATCATCGGCGCGATCATCGCGGGTTTCGCGCTGCTCATGTGGGTGCTCGGCTGGGCCCTGCTGCATGCGCGCCGGGCCGAGCTCGGCCTGCGACGCGCCAAGGACCAGCTCGAGGCCGTCCAGCAGACCACCCTGGATGCGGCCGCCGTCGGCATCGCCTACGTGGACGCGAGCAATCCTGCTGACCGCCGCATCACCCGCGCGAACCGCCAGATGGCCGAGATCTTCGGCCATTCGGAAGGCGGCCTGATCGGCCTCAGGACGGCGGACCTGTTTCCCGATGCGGCAACCCACGAACAGGTTGCCAGCCGGGCGCTGCCCGGGCTCATGGCAGGCGAAGTGCTGCGAATGGAAACGCAGATGCGGCGTCGCAGCGGCGAGGTGTTCTGGTGCGCACTGTCGTGCAAGGCGATCGATCCCGCGGATCTCGGTCGCGGTGTGGTATTGACCTTCGACGATGTCACCGAGCGCAAGGCCGCCGAAACCGAAGTGCGCGGTGCGCGCGAGCGAGCGGAGGCGTGCAGCAGGGCAAAAAGCGAGTTTCTCGCCAACATGAGCCACGAGATCCGCACCCCGTTTACAGGCATCCTGGGCGTGCTCGATCTGCTGCGTCACACTTCCCTGACCGACACGCAGGACCGGTACGTCCGCCTGGCAAACGACAGCGCCCGGCAGCTGCTCGACATCGTCAACGATATTCTCGACATTTCGCGCATCGAGGCCGGCAAGCTCGCGATCCGGCCGGAGAGTTTCGAGCCGCGTTCGCTGTTCGGCGACGTCGCGCTGATCCATGAGGCTGCTGCAGGGCGGAAGAACCTGCGCTTCAGGATCTCCTGGAGCGGGGACGTCCCACCACTGTTGCAGGGCGATCCGGTGCGGATACGACAGGTGGTCGACAACCTGCTGGGCAATGCCGTGAAGTTCACCCCGTCCGGCGGCGTGACCCTGAACGTCGGGTGGCAGTCGGAGGATGCTGCCGGCGGACGGCTCCGGGTGGAGGTGCGCGACACCGGGATCGGGATCCCGAGGCATTGTCAGGAGCACATCTTTGAAAAGTTCGCGCAGGCCGACGCTTCGACCACCCGCACCTTCGGCGGCAGCGGCCTGGGGCTGACGATCTGCCGCCAGCTGGTGGGACTGATGGGCGGCGAACTCGGAGTCAATAGCCACGAGGGCAGGGGCAGCACATTCTGGTTCGAGCTGCCTCTGCTGCCGGGCGATCCGCTTCCCGCGCCCGTGCCGCGAGCGGTGCCGCACGCGGTCGCCACGCGACTGGCGGGTGTGCGCGTCTTGCTCGCGGACGATGTCGAAGTGAGCCTGGAGGTGCTCGGCGAATATCTGCGCGCCGGCGGCTGTGTCGTGCAGGCGGCCCGCAACGGCGACGAGGCCGTTGCGCTGGTGCATGAATGGAGGCCGGACCTGGTCCTGATGGACTGCCAGATGCCGGGTACGGACGGCTACGAGGCGACGCGCCGCATCCGTCTGGTCGAGGATCCGGCACGCCGCACGCCGATCATCGCCCTCACCGCGTCCGCGATGACTGGGGATCGCGAAAAATGCATCGAGGCCGGCATGGACGACTACCTGTCGAAGCCCGTCGATCGCGACGTCCTGCTCGCGACGCTCGTCAGGTGGCTGCGGCGCGAGGCGGTGAAGCCGCCGGCGGTGGCGGAGTTCACCGGGCGGGTGCTGCTCGTCGATGACGATCCGGGTATCCGCGAAGCGAGCTGTGGTTTGCTCGAAGCGCTGGGCTGCGAGGTCAAGGTGGCCGCGTCGGGGCAAGAGGCGCTCGCAGTCGCACGCAGCGATGCAAATCTCGATCTCGTGCTGATGGATTGCCGCATGCCCGGCATGGACGGTTGGGAAACCAGTCGGGCATGGCGCGAGCACGAGCGCGAACGCGGCCAGACGCCCACGGCGATCGTCGCACTTACGGCCGGCGAGCGCGACGAGAGCCTGCAACGCTGTCGAGAGGCTGGTATGGACGACTTTCTCGGCAAGCCGTTCTCGCCCGACGAACTGAACGGACTGCTCGGGCGCTGGCTCGCCCGCGCTTGATCACCCGGGGCCGTCCGGCGCTTGCGCGGCTGGCCCGCGCCTGGCCCGGCCGGGTGCTATGGTGAAATGGATGGCCGCGCCCGCAGGCATCGTTCACGCATGACGACATGGCGCGGCCCCATATCGGGGAGGCGAGACATCATGAATCTGATAGCAGTCAGGATCGACAAACCCGAACCGATCAACTTCATCCTCGGCCAGACGCACTTCATCAAGTCGGTCGAGGACATTCACGAAGCCCTGGTCAATGCCGTGCCCGGCATCCGCTTCGGACTCGCGTTCTGCGAGGCATCGGGCGACTGCCTGATCCGCTGGTCTGGCACGGACCACGCGATGGTCCTGCTGGCCCAGGCCAACGCCCGCGCCATCGCCGCGGGTCACAGCTTCATCGTCTTCCTCGGCGAAGGTTTCTATCCGGTCAACGTCCTCAACGCGATCAAGCAGGTGCCCGAGGTGTGCCGCATTTTCTGCGCGACCTCCAATCCGGTCGAGGTCCTGCTGGCGGAGACGGGGCAGGGGCGGGGCATCATCGGCGTCGTGGACGGCTCGCCGCCGCTCGGGATCGAGGACGAGCAGAAGATCGACGCGCGCAAGAAGCTGCTGCGGCAGATCGGCTACAAGCTCTGAGCGCGGTAACGGCGGCGATCGCGCGCCTCGGTGGCTGTGGTCCGTGGGCCATTGCCGCGATGCGGTCGCATCAACCTTGCGGCGCACGAAGTGTCTAAATCTGGCGCTGATCCGCGAATGGGCGGCCAGCGGCTGACAGGGGCGTGCCATGGCGATGGACGAGCAATTGTCGGAGAGGGAAGAGATGCCGCCGACGCTTCCTTCGGCGGCAGGGTCGGAGCCGAGCGGCGCCCTGACCGTGCTGCGCGTGACCCACGCCGCCGTGCAGGCCGCGATGGACGAACCCGGACTGGTGCGTGATGTCTGCCAGGCGATTGTCGATGTGGCCGCCTTCCGATACGCGGCGATCGCTCGAGCCGATGCGGAGTGCGGCACGCTGCAGCGCGTCGCATCCTCCGTCCCCTTGCCCGACGACGTCGGGGAGAGCAGCTCCCCGCAGCTCGACGATTCGCCGTGGGGCCTTGCCGCGCGTGAAGCCCTGCAGGCCGGACGACCCTTCCTCGTCGCGGCCGGGCAGGCGTCGATTCTTGCACTGCTGCCGCTGCGTGATGCGACGCAGGTGCTCGGCGTGCTGCAGATCGTGTCCGCGCGCGTGGGCGACTTCACTGCCGGCTCCGTCGACCTCCTCCAGGAGGCGGCGAATGCACTCGCCTACGGCATGGTCGTGCTGCGCTGGGCCGAGCGTCACGCCGTGGTGGAGGAGGCCCTGCGCCGCGTCGACCGCGCACGCAAGACGCTCAGCGAGGCGAACCGCGCGCTGGTGCGCGCCACCGAGGAGCAGGGGCTGCTGCAGGACATCTGCCGGATCATCGTCGAGGATGGCGGTTACCGCTTCGCGTGGGTCGGCTACGCGCAGCACGACGAAGCGAAGAGCGTCGCGATCATGGCCTTTCATGGCATCGATCGCGCCTTCCTCGAGTGGCAGCGTCTCACATGGGGGGAAGGCGAACGCGGACATGGTGCCACCGGCGTGGCGATCCGTACCGGCCAACCCAGCATCGGCCGCAGCATCCGCAGCGACGCAGCGCTGGCTCCGTGGCGTGACGAGGACCTGCGGCGCGGCATTGCGGCAGTCAGCGCATTTCCGTTGCGGCACGGAGACGAGATCCTGGGCAACCTGACGATCGCCGCGACCGAGGAGGACGCCTTCGACGAGGCCGAAGCCAGCCTGCTCGGCGAGCTGGCGGAGGATCTCTCCTTCGGCATCGCCACGCTGCGCCTGCGCGAACGGAGCCGCCAAGCGCAGGAAACGATCAAGCGCATGGCCGAGGAAGACGCGCTCACCGGTCTGCCGAACCGTTGGAGGCTGCGCATGCGCCTCGGCACCGAAATCGACGCCGCGAAGTCGCACAGCGGTCCGTTGGCGCTGCTCGTGCTGGGTGTGAATCACTTCCAGGAGGTGAACGAAACCCTCGGCTACCAGCAGGGCGACGCGATGCTGTGCGAGGTCGCCACCCGCATCCGGCGCGTCGTCCAGGACGCTTCCGCCATCGCCCGCGTCGGCGAATCGGAGTTTGCGATCCTGCTGCCCCGTTCGGATGCCGCCGCCGCGTCGCGCACGGCGCAACGCCTGCTGACCGAACTGCTCGAACCCGTGACGATCGGCGAGATCATGCTCGACGCGGGCGGCAGCATCGGCATCGCGGTGTTCCCCGGCCACGGCACCGAGGCGGACGCACTGATCCGCCGCGCCAACGTCGCGATGCACCAGGCGCGCCAGCAGGGTCACGGGCACGCGCTCTACACCGGTGGGCGCGACCGCGAATGTGCGCGCCGGCTCGCACTCATTGGCGACCTGCACCGCGCGATCGACAACGGCGAGATGCGCCTCTACTGCCAGCCCAAGGCCAGGCTTGCCAGCGGCGAGCTGTGCGGCGTCGAAGCGCTGGTACGCTGGGAGCATCCCCAGCGCGGCACCCTGTGGCCCAATGAGTTCATCAGCCTCGCCGAACACAGCGGACTCATCAGCCCGCTCACCGACTGGGTCATGCAGGCCGCCTTCCGCCAGAGTTACGTCTGGCGCCAGGACGGGCTCAGCGTGCCGGTGGCCGTGAACCTCTCCGCGCGCGACCTGCGCGATCCCAAGCTGATCGAGCGCGTGCGCAACCATTTCGCGACCTGGGGCGCCGAGCCCGAGGACATCCAGTTCGAACTCACCGAAAGCGCGCTGATGCAGGACCCGCAGGGCAGCCTGGAGTGCCTGCAGCGCCTGAAGGATCTCGGCACCGCCCTGTTCATCGACGACTTCGGCACCGGCTACTCCTCGCTCGCCTACCTTCAGAGGCTGCCCGTCGACGCGATCAAGATCGACAAGTCCTTCGTGCAGGACATGCTGTCCAACACCGACTCGAACGTCATCGTCCGCTCGACCATCGATCTCGCGCATGACCTGGAACTGGAGGTCGTCGCGGAAGGGGTCGAGGATCGTGCCGGCTGGGAACACCTGTCGGCGCAGGGCTGCGACGTCGCGCAGGGCTACGTCATCAGCGAGCCGCTCCGCGCCGAGGCCTTCGCAGCGTGGCGCTCGGAACGCGCCCAGCGCGTGCAGCTGCGGCACTGAAGTGAAGACGTCGCGCCGGCCGACGGGCCCCGGAAAGCAAAAAGCCCGATCAAACTGACCGGGCTAACGCATTGACTTGATTGGTGCCGACAATCTGACTCGAACAGATGACCTACCGCTTACAAGGCGGTTGCTCTACCAACTGAGCTATGCCGGCGCGGGCCGGATTATAGCGTAACGATGGCGTCCTGAAAGCGCTGATAGATCGCTTCGACTTCCTCGCGGCAGTCGAGCAGGGCCTGTACCGCAGGCGCATAGAGCTGGGTGCCCGACATGCGTTCGATTTCCTGGAAGGCGTTCTCCAGCGTCCAGGCGGGTTTGTAGCTGCGCGCGCAGGCTAGGGCGTCGAAGACGTCCGCGGTGGCCACGATGCGTGCTTCGAGCGGGATGGCGTCGCCGGTGAGGCCGTGCGGATAGCCGCTGCCGTCCATGCGCTCGTGATGCGCGATGACGATGTTGCGCAGCATGTCGATGTTCGACAGCGAGGCGAGGCCGAAGTCGTTGATCAGTCGCTCGGCCATCTGCAGGCCGACGATGACGTGCCGGCGCATCTCCTCGCGTTCGGCGTCGTCTAGCTTGCCGGGCTTCAGGAGGATGCGGTCGGGCACGCCGACCTTGCCGATGTCGTGCAGGGCGGAAAACAGGAAGATGTTTTCCGCGTAGTCGTCCGTCTTGCCGTGGGAAGGTCCGATCTCGCGGGCGATGAGACGGGCATAGCGCGCCATGCGGTCGAGATGGGCGCCGGTCTCCAGGTCGCGCACGTGGGCGAACTGGCTCGCCAGGCGCAGCCCGCCCACCAGCATCTGCACCGTCGCCAGCTCCTGCGTCACGATCATGCCGATGAGATGGCCGTAGAGGAGGAGGTCGGCGACCACGGGATCGGTGAAGACGTCGCGTTCGCGCGCGTCGAAGAACAGGAAGCCGAGCAGCTGGTCGCTGCGCCGGATCGGCAGGGTGAGGCTGGACAGGAAACCTTCGTGATGCAGCCAGCGCGAGTGTGTCGTGTCGGATACGGGCAGCTTGCTGAGGTCGTTCACGACGCGCGCCTGTCCGCTTTCGGCGATCGCCAGCAGCGAGGGGACGCTGTCGATCGGACATTCGTAGCCGTTCAGCGGCGAGATTCCCGGGTCGTTGCTGGCGACGAAGGTCTTGAGGCGCCGCATCTCGGGGTCGTAGAGCGCGACGGCGATGCGCGCGATGGCGGGGTAGCGCTCGTGGATGCGCTGGTGCAGTTCGCGCACCTTGTCGCTGACCGAGGCGACATGCAGGTTTCCTGCCTGTCTAGCGGCGGATGCGGCGAATTCCTGCCAGCTGTCGGTGACGCTCATGATTTCCGTGTCTGCGGGAACGGGAATCAATTATCAGTTACGACCTGCGATGCCGCTACTACTTTTGACACATCCCCCTGCGCTGTCGTCAAGTGCCGCTGCGGTTCAGTAGCGGGCGCTGGTCGTGCGCAGCCGCTCGATATCCGGGATGTGGATCGTGCGCCCTTCGACGACGATGAGGCCCGCTTCGGCCAGCTCGTGCAGGATGCGCGAGAAGTGCTCCTGCGTGAGGTTGAGCCGCGAGGCGATCGTCCCCTTGCTGGTCGGCAGGCGGATCGATACGCGTCCGCACAGGCCCGGTTCGCCGCTGCTTTCCTCCTCGCGCAGCAGGTAGCCGACGATGCGTTCGCGGCCGGAGAGCAGCGAGTAGGTCTCGACGTCGGCGATGAGGTGATGCAGGCGCTGCGACAGCCCGGCGATGATGCGGCGGCAGAAGGTGGGGTCGCGGTCCATCTCCTCGAACACCACGCTCTTCGCGATGTGCAGTAGTCGGCTTTCGGTGAGCGCCTGCGCCATCACGAAGTAAGGCTTTTCCATGAACATCACCGCCTCGCCGAAGCTCTGGCCCGGGCGCATGATCTCGATGACCTTCTCCTGGCCTTCGGCCGACGTGAATGCGAGCTTGATCTGGCCGCACAGCACGAGGTGGAAGCCGTGGCAGGGGTCGCCGCGGTGGAAGAGCACATCGCCCTTGTCGACGTGCTGCTCGCGCACGCCGCGGGCGAAGCGTGCGAGTTCCTCGGGGGCAAGTCCCTCGAGGAGGGGCACATGAGCGAGCAGACGGCACACGTGTCCGGTGTCGTGCTCCTTGACGGTGAGCGGGGCCGACGTCTCGCGCTCGGTTGTGGTCACGGGCATGGCATCATCGTGTCAGTTGGGCATAGAACATCGGCAGGCGCGCGGGGAGCTCCTCCGGCTTGCGGATCACCGCGAAACCGGCGGGACCGAAGAGGTGCGGCAGGTAGCCTGCGCCCTCGCGGTCGATCGTGACGCAGAACGGCACGAGCCCTTGTTTGCGCGCCTCGGCGATGGCAACGCGCGTGTCCTCGATGCCGTAGCGGCCTTCGTAGAGGTCCAGGTCGTTGGGCTTGCCGTCCGACAGGATCAGGAGGATGCGGCGCGCGGCCGGTTCGTCGGCCAGCAGGGCGCTCGCGCGACGGATCGCGGCGCCGAGGCGCGTGTAGTAGCCCGGCTTGATGGCGCTGATGCGACCGCGGATGCGGTCATCGAAGCGGTCACCGAAGTCCTTCAGGCGATGGAATCGGACCTGGTTGCGTTTTACCGACGAGAAGCCCGCGATGGCGAAGCGGTCGCCGGTCGCGCCCAGCGCTTCGCCGAAGAGCAGCAGCGCGTCACGGATCACGTCGATGACGCGGGCCTCGCTCGACACCCAGCTGTCGGTGGACAGCGAGAGGTCGGCGAGCACCATGCAGGCGAGGTCGCGTTCGCGCTTCTCCAGCGACAACCAGAGCTGGTCCGACGGGTGGCGGCCGACGGCGCGGTCGGTCTGCGCACGCACGATGGCGTCGACATCGAGCTCGGCGCCGTCGACCTGCGCCTTGATCCAGCGCCGCCCCGGCTGCAGTGCCGCGAATTGCTGGTGCAGGCGCTTCGCGGTGCGCCGCAGGTGCTCGGGCAGGGGGCAGGGCTGGGCGTCGCGTGCGGCGAGTTCGACGAGGCGGACGTGATCTTCCAGCAGGACGCCCTTGCGGTAGTCCCATTCGGGCAGCGGCAGCCCGTCGCCGAGCACGACGTCGTCCTCGGCCGCGGAGGGCAGGTCGAGGTCGAAACGCACCTTGGAGGCGACGCGCTCCTTGTCCTGCGACAGCGACAAATGGTCGAGGTCGCGTGCCGCGTCGGCGGCGTTGGGATCGGGGTCGTCGTCGGCCGGGCGGTTGATGCGCAGGAATTCCGCAATCGCAAGCAGGCTCTCGGCGCGGAACATCAGCAGCAGGCCGTTCTTCTCCTTCGGCATGTCGACCTGCTCGGCGCGATGGGCGCGGCGTTCCGACTCCTCGAAGGCGGGCGGGCCGCCATCGGCGGTCTGTTCCGGGTCGGCGCTGCCGCGGCGGGTCGCGCTGCCGGCCGGGGCGAGTGAGCCGGTGAGCCACAGCAGCACGGGGTGTGCGGGTGGCGTGCCCTGCGGCACGGCGGGGAGCGCGAACACGGTGCCCGGCGCTTCGAGTGCGCGCCGGATCGCGCGTTCGCGCTCGGCCTCCTGCGGGGGCAGTTTCTCGGGCTTTGGGCGCTTGGGTAGATAGGCTTCGACGAGCCGCCGGTAGCGCGGTGCGAGCCCCGGCCAGGCATGCAGCGCGGCACAGGTCGCGAACTGGTTGCGGCGGAAGTCGCGGTCGGCTTCGTCCTCGCCGTCGGCTTCGAGGCCCTCGTGCGCGGCGGCCAGCGCCGCAAGCCACAGGTAGAGGTCGCGGTTCAGCGACTTTTCGGGAAAGGCGTCGATCTCGGGCGGCAGCCGCAGCGTTGACGGATCCATCCGCGCGCGCGCGGCCCGGTCGCCCGCGCCGGCGATGCGCGCGAGAAAGCCGCGCCGTGCGCCATGCTCATCGTTGGTTGCCGCGGCCACGCGCAGGCCCGGATCGCCGCCCAGTGCGCGGAAGAACACGCCCGCCGTGCGTTCGATGTCCTTCAGCCGTACGACCGCATCGGGGTGGTTGCCGATCGCGGCGCGGGTGATCAGACGGTGCCAGATCTTGCCTACGGCTTCTTCCATGTCCTTGTCCTGGCTAGCGTTGCTTGCCGGAGCGGAATCCGGCCTCGTTCTGGCGCGCGGCCTCGTTGGTGACCCAATGCAGCAAAGAGCCCTGCGGATTGTCGCGCTGGCTCTGCTCGCAGGCCTCGACGCACTGCGCGCACTGCGTGCAGGTGAACATCAGGCGCTTGATGTTGCGTGGAGTGAGCCGCATCGGGCACACCGCGTCGCACGCCGATTGGCGGTCCGGCAGGCAGCTCGCGCAGTCGGCGGCGCGCTTGCGCTGGAAGCCGACGACCATCGCGTTGCGGTTGCTCATCCACGCGAGGCTCTGGAACAGCCCGACCGCGCAGGCATAGCGGCAGAAGAGGTGGCGCGCGAAGAGGAACTCGAGCGTCAGCACCGAGGTGCCGGCGGTGAGGAAGATCGTCTGGTTGCGCGTGAGCGCTCCGCCGAAGAGATTGCCGTAGACCTCCGCCGGAGGCAGCAGATAGGTCAGGAACACCACCGCCCACAGAAAGGCGAAGAATACCGCCGCGGGAACGACGACCAGCCACCAGCGGGCATCCGCGCGCCACGGCGTGCCGTCCGCCTTCCATGGCGGCAGGGGTTCCCTGACCCACACGCTGGGCTTGCCCGAGGCCTTCTGCATCAGCTTGTTGATCGTCTCGACGACAGAGAAGTGCGGGCACAGCCAGCCGCAGTACAGGCGCCCCCATTTCCACGCGACCCACAGGAAGGCCGCCGCGCCGACAAGGATGGGGACGAAGAGGCGGAACATCACATTCGCGCCCGCTTCGAGCGCACCGATGCGCCCGGCGAGGAAGTCGTCCAGGCCTAGCCGCCATTCCATGCCGAGCAGCCAGGCATGGCCCGCGTCGAGGTCGTAGCGGAGGATGTCGAACACCGGCGCAAGGACGAACAGCGTGAAGAAGCCGATCTGGAAGGCGATGCGCTTCTTCTGCGTGCGGTTGTGTCCCATCGGTTTTGCGGTCGCGATGGGAATCACGCGCCGTGTGGGTCTGGCGTCGTCCTGCGGCGTTACCGGCAAGGGGGAGGGGAGCGGGGCGTTCATGGACTTACTCGTACAGATCCGGGCCGATGAAGGGGTATTGCCAGCTGCGGCCGAGAATCGCGTGATTCAGTCCGACGACGCCGAAGATCACCAGCGTGGCGTGAAAGGAAACGAAATACAGGATGCCGAGCACCCACGACCACGGGTCGTCTAAGCCGCCCAGCAGGAAGATCCCGACGCTCACGCCAACCAGCATCGCACCGCCGTAGAGGCTCGCAATCACCGTCTGCTGCAGGTGGTTGCGCACCACCAGCGAGGCGTCGTCGCGATGGCGCCGCCACAGCACGAGCAGGACGAGGAAGGCGAGCCCGGGCGCGACCAGCAGGTTCGCGAGGAAAAGCGCCTCCGCGACAACCGCGAGGCGTGGCCCGGGCATCTGTTCCTTGAGGAGTTCGGCTTCCTGGTCCGACATGGTCGCAGGCCGATTGACCCGGGCAAGCGTGTCAGCGCCCGAAGGTGGCCGACACGACCTCCATCAGTGCGTCGGCGACTTCCGGGTCGTCGGTGAGGCTCTCGACGATCGCCGCGCGGCAGGCCGTCACCGGATCCATGCCGTCGCGCACCAGCAGCGCGGCGTACACCAGCAGGCGCGTGCTCGCCGCTTCCTCGAGATCCTGGTCCTTGAGGGTGCGCAAGGCATGCGCGATCGACACCAGGCGTTTCGCCAGGTCGGGGGCGCAGCCGGATTCGCCGATGAGGATCGCCTCCTCGCGCTCCGTGGCGGGGAAATCGAAGCGCAGGCTCACGAAGCGCTGCCGCGTCGAGGGTTTCATGCCCTTCAACAGGTTCTGGTAGCCGGGGTTGTACGACACCACCAGCATGAAGGACGGCGGCGCAGCGAGCAGCTCGCCGGTGCGGTCGATCGGCAGGATGCGGCGGTCGTCGGCGAGCGGGTGCAGCACAACGGTGGTGTCCTTGCGTGCCTCCACGACCTCGTCGAGGTAGCAGATGCCGCCTTCGCGCACCGCGCGCGTCAGCGGGCCGTCGCACCACACCGTCTGGCCGTCGCCGATCAGGTGGCGGCCGACGAGATCCGCCGCCGTGAGGTCGTCATGGCAGGCCACCGTGTACAGCGGCAGGCCGAGGCGCGCGGCCATGTGTGCGACGAAGCGCGTCTTGCCGCAGCCGGTCGGGCCCTTGATGAGCAGCGGCAGGCGGTTCTTCCACGCATGCTCGAAGACGTCGATCTCGTCGCCGGCCGGTTGGTAGAAGGGAACGTCGAGGTGGGGGGTGTCGAGCATCATGCGGCGAGTCCTTTCCAGTAGGCAATGCCGATCAGGGCGCACACGAGCGTCATCCACCCGAGCGCGAGCAGCGGCCACATCAGCGGGGCGCGGCGAAGCGCCATGTAGTCGAGGATGATCAGGGCCCCCTTGCCGAACGCGATCGCGAACAGCAGGCCGACGACGGCGGGGCCGGAACCGCCGTTCTCGCCGACGCTCCAGGTCACGATCGTCGCGGCGATGAGCACGACCCAGATCACTGTGGCGCGCAGCGGCGTGCCGTGATCGGAGTGGTGCAGGGCGCGGGTCGGGGATTCATGGTTTCGCATGGTAGTCACAGCCCTCAACGCATCACATAGACCAGCGGGAACAGGATCAGCCACACCAGATCGACCATGTGCCAGTACGCGGCACCCGTCTCGATCCCGTTCATGTTGCCCGGACCGTAGCGCCCCTTGCGCGCCCCGTTCCACAGCGCCGCGAGGATCACGAGCCCCAGGATCACATGCATGAAGTGGAAGAAGGTCAGAATCAGGTAGAACATGTGGAAGGTGCTCGACGACAGGCTCACGCCAGCCGCGAACTTCGCCACGTACTCGAACAGCTTCACGACCACGAAGCCCGCACCGCAGGCGAATCCGCCGGCGATCCAGGTCGCCGCGCGGCGGCTCTGGCCGGCCTCTGCAGCCTGCACCGCGCGTACGACGAGGTAGCTCGAAGTCAGCAGCAGGATGGTGTTGAGCGCCCCGGCATTGCGGTCCAGCGCCAGCTGCTGCTCATTGAACAGTTCGACGTTGTTGGCGCGGGCGAAGGCGTAGGCGAGGAAGAAGGCGCCGAAGGCGAGCAGTTCGGCGAGGATGAAGAACCAGATCGCCAGGTCGCCGGGCAGGCGCCTGGCGGAACCGTCGGACGCGACGGCCGGGGCGGCAGACGGGCTCACGAGTGTTTGGACGCATGTATTCATGTGTCCCAGTCTAGGGAGAGTGCCAACGCCGAACCTTGATTCTGGTTAACTCACGGATTGGGTGAAAGAAAGAGTGGGGAATATCACCCAGTGCCCGTCCAAAACAAAAAAGGGGCGGCCGAAGCCGCCCCGCAACCGCTTCACGGCCCCGCGGAGGGCCGGAAGCGAGGATCCATCATGCATGGATCAGGGGTTTGCTCTCGCCCTTGACGAAGAAGCTCGCCAGGTAGGTCACGAGGCCCGCGGCGAACACGACGCCCGCCCACAGACGCATCCAGTAGAACAGCGAGACCTGGTCCTGCACCGCCATGAAGGGCATCGGGGTGTCGGACACACGCTGCAGCCAAACTTGCAGGATGCCGGCCGCGGTGAGGAACAGAGTGATGAAGACCATCGAGATCGTCATCAGCCAGAAGCCCCACATCTCGCACACCTGGGCACGCTCGTCGTTGGCGGCACGACCGCGCAGCAGCGGCATCGCGTAGCTGATGATCGTCAGCACCACCAGCACGTAGGCACCGTAGAAGGCCATGTGGCCATGCGCCGCGGTGATCTGCGAACCGTGCGTGTAGTAGTTCACCGGAGCCAGGGTGTGCAGGAAGCCCCACACGCCGGCGCCGAGGAAGGCCATCACGCCGGTGCCCAGTGCCCACAGCACGGCAGCCTTGTTCGGATGCTCGCGGCGGCGACGGTTCACCATGTTGAAGGCGAACACGGTCATCGCGAAGAACGGGATCGGTTCGAGTGCCGAGAACACCGAACCCAGCCACTGCCAGTATTCCGGCGTGCCGATCCAGAAGTAGTGGTGGCCGGTACCGATCAGGCCGGTGACGAGCGCCAGGGTGATGATCACGTACAGCCACTTCTCGATCACTTCACGATCGACGCCGGTCACCTTGATCAGCACGAAGGCCAGGATCGCCGCCATGATCAGTTCCCACACGCCTTCCACCCACAGGTGCACAACCCACCACCAGTAGAACTTGTCCTTGACCAGGTTGCCCGGGTTGTAGAACGAGAACAGGAAGAAGATCGCCAGACCCCACAGGCCCATCAGCAGCACGATGCTGATCACGGTCTTGCGGCCCTTCAGCATCGTCATCGTGATGTTGAACAGGAAGGCCAGCGCCACGATCACGATGCCGATCTTGGTCAGCAGCGGCTGCTCCAGGAACTCCCGTCCCATCGTCGCGAGGATGTTGTTACCGGTCATCTCCGCGAGCGTCGAATAGGGCACCAGCAGGTAGCCGAGGATCGTCGCCGCGCCTGCGACAAGGAAGATCCAGAACATCAGCAACGCGAGCTTCGGGCTATACAGCTCGGTTTCCGCCTCCTCGGGAACGAGGAAGTAGGTGGCGCCCATGAAGCCGAACAGCAGCCACACGATGAGCAGGTTGGTATGCACCATCCGCGCCACGTTGAACGGAATTTCCGGGAAGAGGAAATCGCCCACGACGTACTGCAGACCCATGACAAGGCCGAAGATGATCTGTCCCACAAAGAGGCCGATGGCCGCTATGAAGTACGGCATCGCGACCGATTGCGATGAATATTTCATGGTTATGTATTCCCTTGAAGTTGTCGATCCGATGCGCTCAGCCTTCGATGTTGGGAGGCCATTTCTGGGTGTTGATTTCCGAGGTGTACTTCAGGAAGGCGACGATGTCGTCGAGCTCCTGCTCGGTCAGGTTGAAGTTCGGCATCTGGCGGCGTCCCGGCGTGCCGGTCGGCTGCGACTTGATCCACGCCTTGATGAACTCGGCGCCGCGACGCGGATAGACGTTGCCCAGCTCCGGAGCGAAGTAAGCGCCTTCGCCCAGCAGCGTGTGGCAACCGATGCAGTTGCGTGTTTCCCAGATATGCTTGCCACGCAGGACCGACTCCGTCAGGTTCGCACGGTTGTCGGATTTCGGCAGGCCGCTCATGGTGTCGAAACTCAACGCCACCAGCAGCAGGAAGAAAAACACCGCGCCACCATAAAAGATGTTGCGGGCCATCGCCTTTGTGAAGGTACCGCTCATGGTTTGTCCCTCATTGTTTTGTCATGCGTCCGAGTGATTGAGAAATAACCCGAAGGTTGCAGGCATTCTCGGCAGCGGGAGGGGAGCACTCCATGATTTGAATCAATTTCGGGAATTCGGTCGGTTTATCCTCTCGAAGAATGGAAAACGGGGCCGGGACTGCGGGCGGAGGGTTGTCCTCCCGCGATCCCGGCCCCGCCGGAGCCGTGCAAACCGGATGACGCTCAGTACGTGTAGCCGACCATCATGCCGCCGCCCCAGTCCGGGCTGTTGTCGGAAAAACCCTTTACCCCATACACCTGCAGCTTCCATGCGGGGCTCAGCTTCTGGCTGACGAAGACCGAAGCCTCGCGGATCGGATCGCTGCCCGAACGCAGTTGCGCGCGCCAGTCGTAGGCTGCGCCGACGGTGGTGGCGGGGGCGAGCTTGTAGCCGAACCCGAGGGATGCGTAGAAGGGATTGCGCAGGTCCGAATCGCCCATGTCCTTCCAGCCCGCAGTGCCGAATGCGGTCACGGTGCCGAAGGACTTGGCCGCGTCGAACTGCAGCGCATAATCGGTCTTGTTGTTGCCCAGGCACTTGCTCTCCGCCGTGGGCATCTTCACCTTCGCCACGGCGTCGACCAGCAAACCGTTCGCGCTGCCGTCCAGCAGGTTGTAGCCCGCACTCGCAGTGATGTCGCCGAGTCCGGTCTCGGTGCCGGAGCAGTCGGTGCCGCGGATCGGATCCCCGTCCGGGCTCACCACTGCGTTCGTCACCCGCAGGTACGGGATCGTCATCTTGTAGGTCATGCGGCCGGTCTCGTACTTTGCCGCGATCGGCACGTACCACATCTCGCTGGTGGTATCCGTGCCGTAGTCGCCGGTCGAGTAATCCAGCCCGGTCGTCACGCTCAGTTTGCTGGCCTCGGTGCCCGTTCCGGCGTCGGTGCCGGCGGCCACAGCGCTGCCGGACAGCAGCAGGGCCAGCAGGATGCGCTTGTGCTTCATTGGACTCTCCTCATTGTCGGGGGTCTTGTTCCTGGTGTGCTTTAGTCGTGTTCGGGGCGTTCGATGCGTTCCGGCCGTTCCAGTTTCTCCGGCCGCTCCACGCGCTCGATGCGATCCGGCCGTTCGATACGCTCGATACGCTCGATACGTTCGATGCGCTCGACCCGGCCGCTGCCGTCGAAGCGTTCGATGCGTTCGCGAGTCTCGACACGGTCGCCCGAGGTGCGTGTCTCGATGCGCTCGCGCAACAGCAGATCCCCGCTCGGGCTCACCTCGGTGCGTTCGATCCGCTCGCGTTCGATTTCGCCCGAGGGCGACAGCTCCCGCTCGATGCGCTCGCGCCCCGATTCGTTTTCGGTCTCGATGCGTATCCGCTTCTCGTCGATCTCGACCCGTGCCTTTCGTCCGCCGCGGTCCTTGTCGTCATCGTCCTTGCCGGATTTCTTGCCCGACCGGGCGCCTTCGCCGGCCTCGGCGACCCCGAAACCGTCGCGCACGATTTCGATGCGCGTGGCCTTGATCTTGCGCTCGCCGGTGAAAGTGCCGTGCACCCGGACGCGCGCGTCCTTGTCGGGTGTGCCTGCCGTGCGGTCCGCGAATTCGGTTCCGTCAGCCAGTTCCACCTCGAATCCGCTGATGTCCATGCGCCTGTCGGCGCGATCGAGCACCAGCCCTTCCACGAGCGCGTTGCGCACGCGTCCGGCGAAGGGGATCGTCGGATTCGCGCTCGTGTGCGACACCGCCAGCGCACTTCCCGTCCACGTGCCGCGAACCAGTGATTCGTTTACGCCGTCCCCATCCTCGCCCCGATGGCCGCCCAGCGCCAGGCCGCGCAAGGTGCCGTCGCGGTCGAGCGATCCGATGGCGCTCGCCTCGCGCAGCTGCGGCGCCCGCTCGACGCGCGTGGCAAGCACATCGCCGGACGCATTGCGGAATCCGCTCACCCGCACCATCTCGCCGACGTGTAGGCCCGCGTCGACCTTCGCTCCCTGCACGAGACGCACCGGCTGACCCATCACGCGCAGCGGTGCCCGGGCACTCAGGGTTCCCGTGACGGGACCCTCGTAGGCGTGGACGATCGCGATGGTGCGCGCTTCGAGGCCACGAGTCGAGCTACCGGTCTCCATGGCGACGACTTGCCCGACCGCCAGGCGCGACACGCTTCCGCCGATACCGTTTTCGGTGACCGGGACCGAGTCGTCGTAATGCACCTCCACGCCATTCACGCAAATCGACGCAAAACCCGTGATCGTGCCCACGATACCCGTGCCGCCGGTTCCACCTTCGCGGGCCGGGGCGCCGGTACCGCCGACCCCGCCCTGGGCGAGCGGCGCGCCGGTGCCCCCGATTCCCGATGCAAGCGGTGCTCCGGTGCCGCCGATGCCGGATGCCGCCGGGGCTCCCGTCCCGCCGACGCCGGATGCGGGCGCTCCCGTGCCGCCGATACCGCCTTCGCGCCGCGGCGCGCCCGTACCGCCGATGCCGCCGGGGTCAACGCACACCGGCGCACCAAGGGTCGGGGCAATGCCGCACAGCGCGAGCGCGAGGCCCGCCGCCAGGTGACGCAGCAAATGGACGCGATGGCTCATGCGGGAATCTTCGGCGCGGTCTCTTCGGACGGCACCGTGGCCGAAGTCGCCTCGCTGTAGAAATACAGGCCTATCGTCACGCGCTGTCGCGCATCGGCGCTCGGCGTGTCCTGCGCTTCGAGTTGCGCAGCCAGCGTGTTGAAGGCGAGCAGCGCCTGCATCCCTTCGCTGGAGACGGCGTCCCGCAGGCGCGCGATGCTGGCCGCGGACAAGGCGTCGTAATGGACGCTGCGCTCGAAATACGGTGCCCCCTCGGTCGTCAGGTTATGCACCGCTGCGCAGGCATGGTCATGCACGTTGTGGCCGAAATACGCCGCCTTCTCGTCGAAGCCTTTCTGTGGGACGAAGGCCGCAGTCTCAAGATGGACGTGGTCGTGTTCATCCACTCGCGCGATGCCGAGTCGCAGCCATTCGTCGAGCACCACGCGCGCCCGGATGTCCTTGCTGACGCGGGCGACGAGCGCGTCGAATGAACGCTCTCCGCCGGTGCTCGCGAGTCGCGCCAAGGGTGCGGGGTCGCCCGGTCGGGTGCAGAACGGCGGGGTGGTCTGCCAGGTGCTCACGAGGTGGGCTCCCAGTGATACGGCTGCGGGCAGATCGTCTCCCACATCCGGCGAGTGGCTGCGCAGGCGCTTCACGTCCTTGCGATGCACGCCGGTCAGGAGGCTGATCCTGCTGTCGCTCGGCGCATTGGCGTCCAGGCGGAACTCCTGCTCGGCCACCTCGACGAAGACGCCCTTGAGCATGTCGGAAAAATAAGTAAAGGTCACCCCCTTGCGCACCATCAGTCGCACCAGCGGCCGCATGACGCGCCTGAGCGCTTGCAGCAGCGAGGTCGGCGGAGTGGGGGAATGCATGAGGTCGTTTCTTCCGGGGTCAGGCGTTCATAGTGTAATCGGACGTGGGAAAAATTTCCATGCAATGCGGGGTTCGCTTCCCATCCCCGCCGCGGACTTGGGCCTGACCCCGCATGTGATCGCCCGGCGTGCCCCGACCGTGGTACGAGGAGCACGCGGGCATCCGATGGCGATCCCGATCAGTCGCGTACGCGACGCTCGATGCGCTCGAGCCGCTCGGGCTTCTCGGGGCGCTCCACGCGTTCGAGCCGCTCCAACCGCTCGAGCTTCTCGGGGCGCTCGGCGCGGGCGATGCGCTCCGCGTTGTCGGGCCGTTCGACCGCGGCACGGTGCGAGTCGCTGCGCGTGCGCGCGACTTCGCCCTCGGCGGTGGTCCGGCTGGAACTGCGTTCGCTCAGCACCGTGCCGTCTGCAGCCGTGCGCACCTCGGTGGTCGTCTGGCTCGCGAGGCCGCCGTCGGCGTTGAACGTCATTTCCTTGGTGCGCACGCGGGCCGGTGCGGCACCGGTGGCGCTCAGGGTGCGCGTGCGGGTCACCGTAGTTGTGCCATCGGCGTTGAGGACGGTCTCCACGCTGTGCTGGGGCATGGCGCCCTGCGTGCGGGAAACCGCTGCGCTCGCGGTAGCGTCCGTCGACACGGTGGCGTCGGTGGATTCGACTTCGGCGGCTGTCGTGGTGGTAGCCGTGACCTCCTGTGCGGAGGCGAGGCTGGTATGCAGCCCGAAGGCGAGGGCTGCCGCGGCGTAAAACGAAACGGAAATTCCGGGATGAAGTTTCATCGCTTTCTCCTCAGGTTTGCAGGTGGGAAAAAATCCCACATGTCCGAACTTTAGGGGCCGGTGGCCTTGAAGGTCAAGCGCGTGAAGGGCTGCAGATGTATCGGGATGTGATGCCCGTCGACTGCGAGGACGAAAAAAAGCCCGATCGCGTGAGCGGCCGGGCTTCGCGAGCTTGCTGTCCGCGCGCGGGTCAGGCGGTCGCGAGCGGGATCTTGCCGATCTTCACCTGCCACTCCTTCGGGCCGGTGTTGTGCACGCTGGTGCCGTTGGAGTCGACGGCGACGGTCACCGGCATGTCCTGAACGTCGAACTCGTAGATCGCTTCCATGCCCAGATCGGCGAAGCCGACGACCTTCGCGCTCTTGATCGCCTTGGCGACGAGGTAGGCCGCGCCGCCGACCGCCATCAGGTAGGCCGACTTGTTGTCGCGGATCGCCTCGATCGCCGCCGGGCCGCGCTCGGCCTTGCCGACCATCGAGATCAGTCCGGTCTGCTCGAGCATCATGCGCGTGAACTTGTCCATGCGCGTCGCGGTGGTGGGGCCGGCGGGACCGACGACCTCGTCACGCACCGGGTCGACCGGGCCGACGTAGTAGATCACGCGGTTGGTGAAGTCGACCGGCAGCTTCTCGCCCTTCGCCAGCATGTCCTGGATGCGCTTGTGCGCGGCGTCGCGGCCCGTGAGCATCTTGCCGTTGAGCAGCAGCACCTGGCCCGGCTTCCACGACGCGACTTCTTCCTTCGTCAGCGTGTCCAGGTTCACGCGCGTGGCGACCTTGGTGTCGGCCTGCCAGGTCACGTCCGGCCAGTCCTCCAGCTTCGGCGCTTCCAGCTTCGCCGGGCCCGAGCCGTCGAGCTCGAAATGCACGTGGCGGGTCGCCGCACAGTTCGGGATCATCGCTACCGGCAGGCTCGCCGCGTGCGTCGGGTAGTCCATGATCTTGACGTCGAGCACGGTCGTCAGGCCGCCCAGGCCCTGCGCGCCGATGCCCAGCGCATTGACCTTCTCGTAGAGCTCGAGGCGCAGTTCCTCGACGCGGGTCAGTGCCGCGCCCGAGGCGGCCTTGTCCTTCAGTTCGTGGATGTCGACCGGCGCCATCAGCGATTCCTTCGCCAGCAGCATCGCCTTCTCGGGCGTGCCGCCGATGCCGATACCGAGGATGCCCGGCGGACACCAGCCGGCGCCCATCGTCGGCACGGTCTTCAGCACCCAGTCGACGATCGAGTCGGACGGGTTCAGCGCGTAGAACTTGGTCTTGTTCTCCGAGCCGCCGCCCTTGGCGGCACAGATCACTTCGACGTGGTCGCCCGGGACGATCTCGTAATGCACGACGGCCGGGGTGTTGTCCTTGCTGTTCTGGCGCTTGCCGGCGGGGTCGAGCAGCACCGACGCGCGCAGCTTGTTGTCCGGATTGTTGTACGCGCGGCGCACGCCCTCGTTGACCATGTCCTGGACGCTCATCTTCGCGTCCCACTTCACGTTCATGCCCACCTTGAGGAACACCACGGCGATGCCCGTATCCTGACAGATCGGGCGATGGCCTTCGGCGCTCATGCGCGAGTTCGTCAGGATCTGCGCGATCGCATCCTTCGCGGCGGGGCTCTCCTCACGTTCCCACGCTTCGCCCAGAGCCTTGATGTAGTCGAGCGGGTGGTAGTAGCTGATGTACTGGAAGGCATCCGCGACGGACTGGATCAGGTCTTCTTCGCGAATCACGGTCATGGCGCATCTCCTGGTAAGGCCGGGTCACTCGGTAGGGGCGCAATTCTAGCAGCCCGCAGCCCGTGAAGTCCCACCGGAATGGGCAATGTTCCACGGCGGATGGGTGTAAGTCCTGTGTAAGATACACAGCCTTAAATGCGGACCAGATCGCGAAAGCAGCATCTTCAGCGAACGACTAACAAGACCGGCTCGACCGGTCGGCCCGGCAGGGCGCTTCAATTACTTTGAATAGTTGAGGAGAGGTCAGTATGTCGAACGAACAGCAGCCCCGTCTGTATTACCCGTCGGAAGAGATGGTCAAGAACGCCGCGGTGTCGGGCATGGACGCCTACCGCGCGCTGTGCAAGGAAGCCGAGGACGATTACGAGGGCTACTGGGCGCGTCAGGCCCGCGAATTGGTCGAGTGGAAAAAGCCTTTCACCCAGGTCCTGGACGAGAGCAACGCCCCCTTCTTCAAGTGGTTCGCCGACGGTCAGCTGAACGTCTCCTACAACTGCCTCGACCGCAACGTCAATAACGGGCTCGGCGACAAGGTCGCGCTGATCTTCGAAGCCGACAACGGCGAAGTCACCCGCGTCACCTACAAGGACCTGCTGGCGCGTGTCTGCAAGTTCTCCAACGCGCTGCGCGACATGGGCGTCAAGAAGGGCGACCGCGTCGTCATCTACCTGCCGATGTCGATCGAAGGCGTCGTCGCGATGCAGGCCTGCGCCCGCATCGGCGCGACCCATTCCATCGTCTTCGGCGGCTTCTCCGCCCAGGCGCTGCGCGACCGCATCAACGACGCCGGCGCCGTTGCGCTGATCACCTCCGACGGCCAGTTCCGCGGCGGCAAGGCGCTGCCGCTGAAGCCGATCGCCGACGAAGCGCTCGGCATGGGTGGCTGCGAGTCCATCAAGAACGTCGTCGTCGTCCAGCGCACCGGCGGTGCCTGCACGATGGTCGAGGGCCGCGACAAGTGGTTCCATGAGGTCTGCGCCAGCCAGGCCGAAACCTGCGAGCCGGAATGGGTCGATGCCGAGCATCCGCTGTTCCTGCTCTACACCTCTGGCTCCACGGGCAAACCGAAGGGCGTCCAGCATTCGACCGGCGGCTACCTGCTGCACGCGATCCTGACCATGAAGTACACGTTCGACATCAAGCCGAACGACGTCTTCTGGTGCACCGCGGACATCGGTTGGGTCACCGGTCACACCTACATCACCTACGGCCCGCTCGCCTGCGGCGCAACCGAGATCGTGTTCGAAGGCGTGCCGACCTACCCGGACGCCGGCCGCTTCTGGAAGATGATCCAGGACCACAAGGTCAACATCTTCTACACCGCGCCGACCGCGATCCGCTCGCTGATCAAGGCCGCGGAGAACACCCCGACCGTCCATCCGAAGAACTACAACCTGTCGAGCCTGCGCATCCTCGGCTCGGTGGGCGAGCCGATCAACCCGGCCGCGTGGGAGTGGTACCACGAGAACGTCGGCGGCGGCCGTTGCCCGATCGTCGATACCTTCTGGCAGACCGAAACCGGCGGCCACATGATCACCCCGCTGCCGGGCGCGACGCCGCTGGTGCCGGGCTCCTGCACGCTGCCCTTCCCGGGCATCATCGCCGCCGTGGTGGACGAGACGGGTACCGAAGTGCCGAACGGGCAGGGCGGCATCCTCGTCGTCAAGCGTCCGTGGCCGTCGATGATCCGCACGATCTGGGGCGATCCCGAGCGCTTCAAGAAGTCCTACTACCCGGACGACTTCAAGGGCCAGCTGTATCTGGCCGGCGACGGCGCGATCCGCGACAAGGAAACCGGCTACTTCACGATCACCGGCCGCATCGACGACGTGCTGAACGTCTCGGGCCACCGCATGGGCACGATGGAAATCGAATCGGCGCTCGTGGCACACGAGAAGGTTGCCGAGGCCGCGGTCGTGGGCCGTCCGGACGACCTGACGGGCGAGGCCATCGTCGCCTTCGTCGTGCTCAAGGGGGCGCGTCCGACCGGTGAAGACGCCAAGGCGATGATCAAGGACCTGCAGAACTGGGTCGGCCACGAGATCGGACCCATCGCCAAGCCCAAGGACATCCGTTTCGGCGAGAACCTGCCGAAGACCCGTTCGGGCAAGATCATGCGCCGGCTGCTGCGTCAGCTGGCGAAGGGTGAGGAGATCACCCAGGATACGTCGACCCTCGAGAACCCGGCGATCCTGGACCAGCTCAAGCAAGCCGCGGGCTGACCCTTCATGACGGGAGACCGGTCCGCGAGAGACCGGCCCCGCATAAGAATAATTGAGGCAAGCCGGCGCGAGCCGGCAGTGGGAGGAGGAGAAGGCGCGCGCAAGCGCGCCTTTTTTTTCCTGCCCGGGAGATCGCTTCGCGAGGGCCCGGGCGGGCCCCGGTATACTCCGGGTAGCCATCGTCATCATGAGGGAGACATGATGCGCAGAGGTCTGGCTGGTCAGAGGCTCGTCGCGACGTTCCTGGGCGGAGCGTTGCTGTTCAACTATCCCGTGCTGTCCCTGCTCGACAGGTCCGAACCCTTCTTCGGCATGCCGATGCTGTGGGCCTGCCTGTTCATCGTCTGGGCGCTGCTGATCGCGGTGGTCGCGTGGATTGCCGAACGCGGCGCACGTTGAGGAGGCGGGGATGCTGTCGGGCACCGTCGTAGTCGCCGCATCGTTCGCGTACCTGCTGGTGCTGTTCGCGGTCGCCTGGTACGGCGACCGGCGTGCGGAGCAGGGACGCTCGATCATCGCGAATCCGTGGACCTACGCGATGTCGCTCGCCGTGTACTGCACGGCGTGGACCTATTTCGGCAGTGTCGGGCGTGCGGCATCCGGCGGGGTGTGGTTCCTGCCGATCTACCTCGGGCCGACGCTTGCGATGAGTCTGTCTTGGGTGGTGCTGCTGAAGATGATCCGCATCTCGCGCACCTACCGCATCACGTCGATCGCCGACTTCATCGCCAGCCGCTACGGCAAGAGCCACCTGCTGGGCGGCCTGGTGACCATCATCGCGGTGGTCGGCATGGTGCCCTACATCGCGCTGCAACTGAAGGCGATCTCCAGCGGCTATTCCGTGCTCACGGGCAGCGACAACAGTGGCGTCTTTCCTTTTGCCGCGGCGAGCTGGTTCAATGACGGCACGCTGTATGTCGCGCTGACGCTCGCGCTGTTCACGGTGCTGTTCGGCGCCCGCCACCTCGACGCCGCAGAACGCCACGAAGGCATGGTTGCGGCGATCGCGTTCGAGTCGGTCGTCAAGCTGCTGGCCTTCCTCATCGTCGGCGGCTTCGTCACCTGGAGCGTGTATGAAGGATTCGACGACATCTTCGCGCGCGCCTTTGCGGATCCCGAGCTCGCGGCCCTGCTGAGTCTCAGGACCGCGAGCTCGGCGGGCTACGGCGGCTGGTTCGC
Source organism: Aromatoleum evansii (assembly GCF_012910805.1). GTDB lineage: Bacteria > Pseudomonadota > Gammaproteobacteria > Burkholderiales > Rhodocyclaceae > Aromatoleum > Aromatoleum evansii. The sequence goes on along the minus strand of NZ_WTVK01000006.1, from coordinate 39,812 downwards.
GCTGACGCTGCTCGCGATGCTGTCGGTGATCTTCCTGCCGCGCCAGTTCCAGGTGACGGTCGTCGAGAACGTGAACGAGCAGCACCTGCGCCGCGCGACCTGGCTTTTTCCCGGCTACCTGCTGCTGATCAACATCTTCGTGCTGCCGATCGCGCTGGGGGGACTGCTGTATTTCGGCCGGGGCACCGTCGATCCCGACACTTTCGTCCTTTCCCTGCCGCTGGCGCATGGCGAAAGCGCACTCGCGCTGCTGGCCTTCATCGGTGGTCTTTCCGCTGCGACGGGCATGGTCATCGTCGAGACGATCGCCGTGTCGACGATGGTGTGCAACGACCTCGTGATGCCGCTGCTGCTGAGCACGGAGCGCTTCAAGCGCAGCGACCATCCGGACCTCACCGGACTTCTGCTCGGCATTCGTCGCGGCGCGATCGTCGTCGTGCTGCTGCTGGGCTACCTGTATTTCCGCCTCGCCGGCGAGGCCTACGCGCTGGTGAGCATCGGGTTGATCAGCTTCGCCGCGGTCGCGCAGTTCGCGCCGGCGATGCTGGGTGGCATGTACTGGCGCGGTGGCACCCGCGAAGGCGCGCTCGCCGGCCTGCTGGCGGGCTTCGTCGTGTGGGCCTATACCCTGATGCTGCCCTCCGTGGCGAAGTCCGGCTGGCTGGACCGGGCCTTCCTCGACCAGGGACTGTTCGGATTCGATTACCTGCGCCCCGAACAGCTCTTCGGCCTGGCAGGGCTGGACAGCATCAGCCATGCGCTGTTCTGGAGCCTGACCGCGAACATCGCATGCTACGTGCTCGTGTCGCTCGCACGCGTGCCCACGGGGCAGGAGGCGACGCAGGCGACGCTCTTCGTCGACGTCTTCAGCCGCGGACAGGACGCCCCGGCGACCTTCTGGCGCGGCAGCGCGCAGGTTCAGGACCTGCAGCCGCTCGTGGCGCGCTTTCTGGGCGCGGAGCGGGCTCGTCGGATGTTCGAGTCGTACGCGCGCGAACGTGGTGTTGCCAGCATCGCCGAACTGAAACCCGACGCCGGGCTGGTGCAGTTTGCCGAAACCCAGCTGGCCGGCGCCATCGGCAGTGCATCCGCGCGCGTGATGGTGTCGTCCGTGGTGCAGGAGGAGCCGCTCGGGCTGGACGAGGTGATGGATATCCTCGACGAAGCCTCGCAGGTGCGTGCGTATTCGCACGAGCTGGAGGAGAAGTCGCAGGCGCTGGAGGCGGCAACCGCCGAACTGCGGGCCGCCAACGAACGTCTGCAGGAGCTCGACCGGCTCAAGGACGATTTCATGTCCTCGGTGACGCATGAACTGCGCACTCCGCTTACCTCCATCCGCGCGTTTTCGGAGATGCTGCTGGACGATCCCAGGATCGACCTCAAGGACCGCAAACGCTTCCTCGGCATCATCGTCTCCGAGACGGAACGCCTGACGCGGCTGGTGAATCAGGTGCTGGACATGGCGAAGATCGAGTCGGGCCATGCCGAATGGCACAACACCGACATCGACATGCGCGAACTGGTGGCGCATGCCGTGGAGACCACCGAGCAGTTGTTCCGCGACCGCGGGGCCTTGCTCGAGCTGGACCTTCCCGACAGCGCGCCTCGCCTGCGCGCCGATCGCGACCGCTTGCTGCAGGTCCTGTTGAACCTGATTTCCAATGCGGCGAAGTTCGTGCCGACCGATGCCGGCGTGGCGCGTGTGCGGCTGACGTGCGATGTGGGCCAGGTCCGCGTGGATGTGACCGACAACGGACCCGGTATCGCGCCGGAGCAGCTGGGGGTGATCTTCGAGAAGTTCCGCCAGGGCGGCGACGAGCGCTCGCGTCCGCAGGGCACCGGGCTTGGATTGCCGATCAGCCGGCAGATCGTCGAGCACTTCGGCGGCAGGCTGTGGGTGCAGTCAAGACCGGGAGAAGGCGCCACGTTCAGCTTCGTCCTGCCGCTGTCGCCCGAGGCCGGCAACGGCCCGGACCGCGCAATGACTTAGAATACGAGGAAGGAAAGGGGAGAGCATGGCCAAAAAAATACTGATTGCCGACGACGAACAGAACATTGTCATTTCACTCGAGTTCCTCATGAAGCGCGAGGGCTACGAAGTGAGCATCGCCAGTGACGGCGACGAGGCGGCGCGGCGCATCCGCTCCGAGAAGCCCGATCTCGTGCTGCTCGACGTGATGATGCCGAAGAAGAGCGGTTTCGAGGTGTGCCAGGAGGTTAAGTCCAATCCCGAGCTGCAGTCGGTGCGCATCCTGATGCTGACCGCCAAGGGGCGCGACACCGAGGTCGCGAAGGGGCTGGCCCTCGGGGCGGACGCCTACATGACCAAGCCGTTCTCGACCAAGGAACTCGTGGAGCGCGTACGCAGCATGCTTGCGGAGCACTGACGGATGACCGCTCGTGCGCGTTTCATCCTCGCGGTGTGCATCCTCGCGTTGCTGATGACGGGCCCCTTCGTGCTGACGGCCGGGTTGGTGTGGCTGGAAGCGGGCGAGGCCGACCGCGGGCGCCTCATCGACGCGGTCGTGCCGCACCTGCCGCTGGGTACGCTGATGACCATCGCCGGTTTCGCGGTCGGCATGGCGGTCGTGCGCAACCTGTTCCGGCAATATGTCCGGGGGCTCCTGCGCATGGAGGAGCACCTCAAGCTGATGCTCGGCGCGAATCACGAATTCCGCGTCAAGCCCGAGGGGCCGCCCGAGGTGCAGGCGCTCTCGCAGGCCGTGAACGCTTTGGCGCAGCAGCGCGACGAGTTGCTGCAGGATGTCGAGGCGCAGATCTCGCAGGCCAAGCACTCCGTCGAGGAGGAGAAGAACCGCCTCGCGGCCCTCATGTCGGAGCTCACGCAGAGCGTAGTCGTGTGCAACCTCGACGGCCGCATCCTGCTCTACAACCACCGCGCTCGGCAGCAGTTCCGCGCCTTGTCCGACGCGCCGGCAGTCGCTGGCGGTGGCGAGCTGATCGGGCTCGGGCGTTCGATCTATGCGGTGTTCGAGCGCAATCTCGTCAATCACGCGCTGGAAAGCATCCAGCATCGGCTGCGGCGCAGCGCGACCCAGCCGGTCGCGAACTTCGTCACGACCACGCGTGCCGGCCAGCTGCTGCGGGCGCAGATGGCGCCGGTGCTTTCCGTGACGCAGGGGGAGGGTGGCGAGCGGGCCATCACCGGCTTCATCCTCATGCTCGACAACATCACGCGCACCTTCGAGACGGAATCGAAGCGCGACCAGATGCTGCATACGCTCACCGAAGGCAACCGCGCCGCGCTCGCCAACGTGCGCGCCGCGGCCGAGATGCTCGAGTATCCCGATCTGCAGGAAGACCTGCGCGAGCGTTTCCGCACCGTGATCCGCGACGAGGTGCGGGCGATGAGCACGCGGCTCGACGAGACCGCCAACGAATTCGCCGACTCCCTCAAGGCGCGCTGGCCGCTCGAGGAGATGCTCGGGGCCGACCTCATCGCCGCCGTGCAACGCCGCATCGAGAACGTCGTCCGCTTGCCGACGAAACTGGAAGAGGTCGACGAGACGCTGTGGGTCAAGGTCGACAGCTTCTCGCTGCTGCAGGCGCTGACGTACCTGGCGAACCGCCTCTCGGACGAGTTCGAGGTGCGCGAGGTGCGTTTCCGCCTGAGCGCAGCGGGTCGCCTGGTCCACCTCGACCTCATCTGGTCCGGCCAGGCGATGAGCACCGAGACCGTGATGAGCTGGGAACTCGAGCCGATGCGCTTTGGCGACGAGAACAGCCCCCTGACGGTGCGCGACGTCATCGAGCGTCACGACGGCGAGATGTGGCTGGAGCGCGAGAAGGTCCGTCACCGCGCGTTCTTCCGCATCCTGCTGCCGGCGGCCGTGCCGCAGGAGCAGCTCGATGAGGCGACGATCCTGAAGGGCGAAAGCCGGCCCGAATACTACGACTTCGACCTCTTCAACTGGTCCGACAAGTCGCGTGCGCTGGACGACCGCCTGCTCACCGAGCTGACCTACACCGTTTTCGACACCGAGACGACCGGACTCAACCCCTCGCAGGGCGACGAGATCATCCAGATCGGCGCCACCCGCATCGTCAATGGCAAGCTGCTGCGCCAGGAGTCGTTCGAGCAGCTCGTGGATCCGTGCCGTTACCTGTCGCCGGAGTCGGTGCAGATCCACGGCATCACCCAGGACATGCTCAAGAACCAGCCCACCATCGAGGCCGTGCTGCCGGCATTCCATGCGTTCGCCGAGGACACGGTGCTGATCGCGCACAATGCGGCATTCGACATGCGCTTCCTGCAGCTGAAGGAGAAAGCGACCGGCATCCGCTTCGACCAGCCCGTGCTCGACACCTTGCTGCTGTCCGCGGTCATTCACCCGAATCAGGAATCGCACCGCCTCGAGGCGATCGCCGAACGGCTCAACCTGCCCATCCTCGGGCGGCACACGGCCCTGGGCGATGCGATCGTCACCGCGGAGGTCTTCCTGAAGATGATTCCGCTGCTCGCGGCAATGGGCATCCGCACCCTGCGCCAGGCGCGCGAAGCCGCGGAGAAGTCGTACTACGCGAGGGTGAAGTATTGAAGGCCGAACCCTCGCGGCGTGAATCCTCGGGATCTGCGTTGCGCCGCCCGAACGGACGACTGCCCGCATGACCGGACCGTCGCCCTTCGCGCGCCGCCTGCGCCGGTACTACCTTTGGTATACGCTCAGTTTCATCGGCTTCGTCGGGGTGCTGGCGATCGGCGAGCAGATGGGCATGTCGCCGGGCGTGATCGGGCATGTCTTCCTGTTCGCGACCATCGCGATCTACGCCGGCATCGGCGTGATGAGCCGCACTGCCGACGTGTCCGAGTACTACGTCGCGGGGCGCCGCGTGCCTGCCATGTTCAACGGCATGGCGACAGCAGCCGACTGGATGAGCGCGGCCTCGTACATCGGCCTCGCCGGCACGCTGTACTTCTCCGGCTTCGAGGGGCTTGCCTTCGTCACCGGGTGGACGGGCGGCTTCGTGCTCGTTGCGCTCCTGCTCGCCCCCTACCTGCGCAAGTTCGGTCAATACACGATTCCGGACTTCCTCGGGGCGCGCTACCAGGGCAACGCCGCGCGCGTCGTGGGCCTGGTCGCCGCCGTCATCGCCAGCTTCGTCTATCTGGTTGCGCAGATCTACGGGGTCGGCCTGATCACCAGTCGCTTCGTCAGCGTCGAGTTCGAGATCGGACTCTTCGTCGGCCTCGCAGGCATCCTCGTGTGCTCCTTCCTCGGCGGCATGCGGGCTGTGACCTGGACGCAGGTCGCCCAGTACGTGATCCTGATCGTCGCCTACCTCGTGCCGGTCACGATCCTTTCCTACAAGGTCACCGGCATACCGGTCGCGCCGGCCATGTACGGCACGGTGCTCGGCAATCTCTCCGAGAAGGAAAGCGAGCTGCTCACCGACGACGCAGAGGTGGCGGTGCGCAAGCAGTTCAAGCAGCGTGCCAGTGATTACGTTGCCAAGATCGAGCATCTGCCCGATTCGCTCGACGCGGAGCGGCGCGAGCTCATCGAGCGCCTCAACGCATTGCGCCTGAACAACGCCCCGGCGCGCGACATCGCACACATGGAGCGTGCGCTGCGCGATCTTCCGCGCACGCCCGAGCAGGCTCGCCAACTCTGGGAGCGGGCGCGGGTCGACGCGATCGAGCGGTCGCGCCCCCCGCCGCGGCACGCCCAGGCCCACCCTGGCGATACGCCGGAGCGGCGCGAGGCCGCACGCAACAACTTCCTCGCGCTGGTCTTCGTGCTGATGGTCGGGACCGCCGCGCTGCCTCACGTGCTCATGCGCTACTACACCACGCCCGGCGTGGTCGAGGCGCGCAAATCGGTTTTCTGGGCGCTGTTCTTCATCTTCCTCCTGTACGTCACGGCGCCGGCCTACGCGGTGTTCGCGAAGTGGGAGGTGTACAACAACCTCATCGGCACCAGCATTGCGATGCTGCCGAACTGGCTCGTCTCATGGGGCAAGGTGGGCATGGTGAACATCGAGGACATCAACGGCGACGGTATCCTCCAGTTGGCCGAACTCAGCCTCAACACCGACGTGATCCTGCTCGCGACGCCCGAGATCGCCGGCTTGCCCTACGTCATCTCGGGTCTCGTCGCCGCGGGCGGCCTGGCTGCCGCACTGTCAACCGCCGACGGCCTCCTCCTTACCATCTCCAATGCGCTGTCGCACGACCTCTACTACAAGGTCATCAACCCGGGTGCCAGCACGCAGCGCCGGCTGGTCATCGCCAAGTCGCAATTGCTGGTGGTCGCCGTGGTGGCCGCGTGGGTCGCCTCCTTGCGCCCGGACAACATCCTGTTCATGGTCGGGCTGGCCTTTTCGATTGCCGCGGCGGCCTTCTTCCCCGCGCTCGTGCTGGGCATCTTCTGGAAGCGCGCGAACCGGCCCGGCGCCGTTGCAGGCATGCTCGCGGGGCCGGCCGTAACCATCTACTACTTCGTCCGCACGCATGCCTTCTTCGGCGGCTCGATGGAGAACGCGTGGTTCGACATCAGCCCGATTTCGAGCGGCGTGTTCGGCGTGCCGCTGGGTTTCCTCACGATCGTCCTCGTCAGCCTGCTCACTCCGCCTCCGCCGGCAGAGGTGCGGGCGCTGGTCGATTACGTACGCTACCCGCGGCTGCCTGCAGATGATCCGGGCATCTTCACGGAGTCGAAGTAAGACCCGCGCGCTGCGCCTGCCCGGGGGAGTAGGGGAGATTTGCGGCGGAAGGGAAATGATGGCGAAAGTGGGGTTTCTTATCGCGGGCGTTCTGCTACAATGCGCGCCTTCCACGGAGAGATGGATGAGTGGTTTAAGTCGCACGCCTGGAAAGCGTGTTCAGGGTAATACCCTGACGCGGGTTCGAATCCCGCTCTCTCCGCCAGTAACACCACCTAGGCCGTAAGTGGCGTAGGTTCTAGCGAAACCGGGAACTCCGGTTTCGCCTCGGGTGTTACAACCTGGCGTACAGGTGACGCTCGCAGCTTTTCTCAACTATTGGAGAAGCTGCATGAGCTACCTCGCACTACACCATGGTTCTTACTATTTCCAAATTCGTGTTCCCGCAGCATTAGTTGCCCAGTTCGGGCAGATTATCCGCGTCAACCTGCAGACGGCGGACCGCGGCATTGCCCGTCCGATCGCTTTGCGTCTTGCCAGCGACTGGTTGGCACGCTTTTCGACGGCACACGAGACGGCGCGAATTGACCTTGCCGGAGTCAGCCTGATCGCAGAAGGCGGCCTTGAGAGCCCGCCTTTGGAGCCCTTGGGAGTTCAACAGAGACTGGCGCCAGTAGCCCCGTCCGCCGGTTTCGTCACTCCTCAGATCATTCGACCGTTGCATGCGAAGTCGGTCTCGGACGATGAGCTCTTCGATACATGGAAGAGAATCGACCGTACCCGCGAGGCGAGCACAGAACGCGAAATGCAGGCGGCGATTAGGGTCTTCCGTCAGTTCACGAAAGTGCAGGCAGCGGAACTGGGGCGGTCAGACGTAGCGGCGTTCCGCGATCACTTGCTCGACAAGAAACTGGCCAGGGCAACGGTCAGCAAGAAAATCGGCTTCATCTCCACCTTACTCCAAGTGGGCTTCGATGCGGGCTTGCTTTCCGAAAACGTCGCGCGCGGGTTAAAGATTCCGAAAGCCAAGGTGCCCACGCTCGTTCGTCGCGCGTTTACCGTCGCTGAATTGACGCGAATTTTCAGTTCGAAGGTTTATTCGCAGGGATTTCGACCAATCGGCGGCGGCGGAGAAGCATGTGCTTGGCTTCCGATGATTGCGCTCGCGACAGGCGCAAGGCTCGAGGAAATCGCGCAGCTCAGAAGCAGCGACATTTACGTCGATAGTTCCAACGGTCCCGTAATGCGGATCACCGACGAAGACCCCGAGCAGCGGGTGAAGAATGAAGGATCGCGGCGCACGGTGCCACTGCATCCAGACTTGATCCGGGGCGGGCTGCTCGACTATGTCGAGGCAATCGGGGAGGCCGGCAGCAAATGGCTGTTCCCTGCTCTAGAGCCGGATCATGACGGACGCAGGGGCGGCAATTGGGGAAAGTGGTTCCAGCGCTACCTGCGTACTCGATCAGGTCTCGGCATTTCGGATCCGACCGTCGTCTTTCATAGTTTTAGACATACGTTCAAGACACTTTGCCGCGCCGCCATGATCCCTGAGGACGTCCATGACGCGCTGACCGGGCACGTGTCAGCGAGTATCAGCCGGCAGTACGGTGAGATGCCGCTGGCGCCCCTCGTGAGCGCGATCGCTGCGGTGAGACTGCCCGTCGCGCTGCCGCGCGTGCTTTCGTGAGGGCCAAGCTATGACGCATTGGATTGAAATCGAAGGCAGCGAGAGTGAGCAACTCATCCGTTGGATCGACTGGCTGCGCAGGTGCGAGGTCCAGAGCTTCATCGAACTCGCCGTGCTGGAACCCGCGGCGTGGGCCAAGCTGCGCGAAGCTCCGCAACTGCGCCGCCGCATTGCATCGATCTTGGGCTGGCCGACAACGTTTGAGATTACTTCGATCAATGAGCTGCGCGTGTTTGACATTGCGGCGGTGTTGCTCAATCGCGCTTGCTCCAACCCGAGTGAAGTCTTGTTCGACTATCCCGAGCTTTGTCATCGGCTTCTTGCCGCTGGGGATTTCGAACAGGTAATGGCTCTCGCAGGGTTCGATGCGACGAGTTTCGACCCGCCAACAAAAGTCGCTGAGTTTGTCGATTACATACGGCATTACTCCACGCTCGATGCCTGGCTGCAGATAGATCTTTCTGGCGTCCAGGAAGTGTGTGACCGCGGATGGTTATCGGAGATTGCCGGACTGCTGCCGCCACGGCCTTTGCAGGGCTGGGAGACCCTCGGCGGTCCGGTATTTGACGTCGCATGCCTCGTTGTCGCGCGTTATCTGGAAATCTACGGTCTGCGCTTTTGCGCTCCCGCCGTGCGGTTACCCGGTCAGATTCCTGCCTCCGTGAAATTCACCTTGCCCGACTACGAAGTCGAGCTCCTTCTGCGACCGGGATTGCCCGGCGAAGGGGATGGATCGTCATCAGCTGATGCGAGAGAGTCGAGGGTGTTTGTTATTAATTGCGACCTCTTGCGAACCTCCCTGCATGTTGTCGCGCTTGTGCTGCAATTGCGACGCACATTGGACGCGGCAGGGATTGAGTTGAAATCTCGTCCGCTAGTGGTCGCAGATCTTTTGCGATACGAGCCGGGTGCGGGTGGCGGAAGCTCCTCGACGAGTTGACCGTCCCCCCCTTATGCCTGAGCCCCCGGAAACGGTGATGTTCCGCGTATCCGGGTGACCAGTTCGCCCAGTATCGGCGTCGCCGCCATCAGGTCGGTCGCGCCGAGCAATTCTGCGGGGTCGTAATACTTGTCGTGAACGTCAATGTCTGCATGGCCGAGATAACGCCTCCTGATGCGTGGGTCGACGTTCGCGCGTCGCAGCGTCTGGCCGACTGTATTACGAATGCTTTGCAGCACGAGCCGCCTGTCGGCGAAGTGCTCGCGCAACGTTCGGTTGAGCCGTTTGCTTTCGGCAGCCCCGTAGTGTCCATAGCGATCCGGGGCGCTGTCCGCAAACAATTGTCCGCCCGCTGCCTTGCGCGCGGTCAGCCATCCATCGAGGTCCGCCATCGAGCGTGTGCTGATCGGCAAGTCGCGCTCGGACGTCGAGGTTTTAAGGCGGGCCTGGCCGCGCTCGCGAAACGCGACAACCCATCCGTGGTCGGTGCGGGTGAGCTGCTCGGTATGCAATTGAAGCAGCTCACCCAGGCGAGCACCGGTCAGCGTCATGAGGTCGACGAGGTGCAGGTCGTCGCTGCACGCCGTATCGCTCGATGCATAGATGGAGCGCAACGTGGCGAGCTGCTCAGCGCTGAACGGGCGTCGACGTACGCGTCCGAGATGGGTGCGGGGAACGGCGTGTCGGCACACATCGGCCGCGGCTTCGCTGACAGGGCGCAGCAGGCTGGCGAGAATACGCAGCTTGTCGGTAATCGTTGTCGTGCAATTGCCCCGGCTACGCCAGACCGCGGTCAGCTCAGCGACATGACCGGCGCGAAGTACCTCGACTGGCCGCTCGCCGACCACCGTGTGCAAATCGTCGGCTATGCGCTGGTATTTTTCAAAGGTCTTGAGACGGGTAGTTTTTCCGACGCTTGCGAGGCGATCGCGCCAGCTCACCGCCAGCGTCTGCGCACAGGTGCCGAAGAAGCGGGTGAGCGGCAGCTTCGCGTCGGATGGCACGACGAGGCGGTCGAGCGACTGGCGTCCATGAAGGACCATGAGCCACTCTTCAGCCAAGATCGCCGCGTCGGCATTCCAGCGTTCGGCGAAATCGACGAGGCTGTCTTCCGTGTGGCGAAACTTGAGTGCATAGGCCGATTTGAGTTCTCCCAGCGCGGTCACCGCATCATTGTGCTGCCCGCGCGCGAGCCTTCGGCGTGCAGCGTCCAGGTCGGCCTGCGCAACGCACAGGGCTTCGGACCAGGCCGTATCGTCTTTGCCGCGGAGCCGCGTAAGTTCGCCCTGCAAGGGGGCGACGCGCAACGCGCGATGTGTTGCGACGGCGCGTTGCGCGACATCGCTGTCGAGTTCGCATGTGACTTCAGCGCCGGCAGCCGTTCGCGGTACCAGGAGTTTGCCGCGGGCCTTGGCGAATTTTGCCTGCCAGCTGGTCGCCAAGGCGGCAGCCCGTTCAATTGCTTCGGCTTCCACCACCTTTCCGAGCGATACCCGAACCGTCGTCTTTCCATGGAACGCCATTTTGAGGTCGAGGGGGACACGAATTTGAAAGACATATCGCCCGCGAGCTTTCTCGAACGTCATGTATTTGCCTTCCGCCATGCTGCGCACCGACTGTTGCGCAGCCCCCCGTTTCAGCGGCGCGACGGAGGTCATGCGCAGTTTGGTGATGCCGCTGATGGACAGTCTAGTTACCGTCGCGCGACTTTCCCGGAGCATGACCTCATCAGGAGCATTACGTCATGAGTCCCAGCAAGAAACAGCAAGCCCCTCGTCGCCCCGTGCGAGCGCAACGCGTGGATGTGGCTATAAGGAAGGCGGGTAGGGGAGTTGTCAAGCCCGAGCCACCGGCAGTGATGTCGCCGGTCGTTGACCGCCTAATCGACCTCGTTCTGGATCGGTTGCTCCTCGATTTGAAATGCATGTCATCAAAGGACGACCAAACATGAGCCAAGGGCGAACCGCGCGACGGGGTTGGCGGATAGGCGTCCCGGCGAAAGTGAGAGCTGTCGAGGTCCATGGAGGACGGCGGGGGCAGGCGGTAGTTGTATGGAGACGGAAAGTCTCTTTGCGGCGAGTCTTTTGTCGACTGACGGGAATAAGGCGCGGCGTTGAGACGGAGGCGGCGTCGATGGTCACGCAACTGCAATCGTCGCGGATTACGACTAATAGGAAGGGACAGCAGGGAACCCTCAAAAGTTTGCGACGGTGGCTATACGGGGTGGAGGCTCGATGGAGGGGGTGGTGCGAACATCGCCTGGGCCGCCGGCTCGCTCTGTGTGAGCCACGTCCCGAGCTTATTTGGTGAATATTATGTTGATGACAATCATCGCCTTCTATTTGCGGTATTCGGGTGAGAACCAAAGTCCCACTTCTATTGAGGACCAGAAACGGCGCTGTCTGGAACTCGCGGAACGCCAGGGCTTCAGTACTGCCCACGTTCTTTTCTTCGAGGACGCCGAGGTGTCCGGTTACAAGTACGAAGAGGCGCAGAACCGCCCGGGATACAAGGCCCTGCTGGCGGCATGGGACCGGGGTGAATTTAACGTCTTATTCGTGGATGAATTTTGCCGTCTTGCCAGAAACTATCGTCAGATTGCTGAGCTAGAAGAGCGTCTGGACCGAGGGGACGTGCGGCTCATAACCGCTAACGGCATCGACTCGAATAGCGCGAATGGACGGTTCCTGATAGGGCTTTATGGCGTATTGGCGGCTGAAGAAAGCCGCTCCATCAGCTTCCGGGTTACTCGCGGAATGACGGGCCAACTGGTGCGCGGCTACATGATCGCGCAACCGCCTTATGGATACCGCGGTGAGCGAAAATTTGCCCAGGATGGCAGGGCTGTCGGGACCGTCTGGCATATTCATGAGCCCGAGGCGGAGATTGTGCGTGAGATGTATCAGCGACGGTTGGCGGGCGCCGCGTTTGCCGAGATAGCCGCGTGGCTTAATGACTCAGGCGTGAAAACAAGTCGTCGCGGCCGCGTGTGGCGGCCAGCGGCGGTTCAGCGGGTGCTGGAAAATCCGATTTACTGCGGAGAGTTCCGGCTGAATGCGAGCAGTTTCAGTAAGTATCAGGCCAAGAAGTCTGGAAAGCAGTTGAAAATCGTTCCGTTTCCTCGCCCGGACTTGCGTCTAGTCAGTGATGAAGTCTGGAAGCTTGCGCAGGGCCCTGGCATCAGCAGAACGGGCTACGGCGGTGGCCGGAACCACTTGTCGGGACTCATTCACTGCAATTGCTGCGGCAGCGTGCTGAGCGTCACGAATGCGGGGTCCAGGATGGCGTGTGGTACGTGTGTGGTCAATTCGCGCGTCGGGGCGCCTGGTGCGCCCACGCGGGTCCCATCGGTTTCCGTCGCAGGGCTCAACGCGGTGGTTGGGTTCGCGTTGCGGCATGTCTTCGACGATGAGCGCATTGCGCTCATTCGCGCACGGCTGCGCGAACGGCTCGATGGCGGGCCGGCGGCAGAGCTTGCGCGCCTCAAGCGTCTCGTGACGAAGGCGCAGAATGAAGCGCAGCAACTGGCGCGCATGATACGCCGCTCAGATGGACCCGACGAAATTCTCGAGCGCGAGTATGACGAAGCAAAGGCGGCATTGCGCGAAGCGGAGCGGAGTCTCAAGGACACGGAATCGGCGCACATCGGCTGGAGCGGCGCGGAGATTGCGGCACAGCTGGACGTCGATGCGACCACGCTGGGCGCGAAACTCCTTGACGGCCGGCTCGATGCACCGGCGGTGCGCGCAGTGCTGACACAACTTTTCCCCCGTTTCGTGTTTATGGGGCGGAAAAGCCGACACGTCGCACTTTTCGAGCTGGACTTTGCGCCCGGTGTTGCGGTTGCTTGGTTGAGCGGGACCTCCTCGCAAATTGATGAACGTGTGCGAATGTCGCTGCGCCTGGAACTGGCTACCCGACAGCCGTTGACGTGGAGCGTCGAGTGCCTGCATATCGAGGTGGTTGCGTTCGATAATGCGCCATGTTAGCGCGTGGGCTGGGCTAGGGCCGATGCCTGCTGGGATTGGCGCGGTGTAAGTAATTGCGGCCGATCCCCCGGTCGCTTTCTTTCTTTGTCTGTGCTCGGCAGCGTGCCCCCATTGGGACGGTGCAACTCGGCTGGCCGCCCGGTACGAGCTCGGCGGCTGGCGTGGGTCGGTAGCGCATCGGGAGACGCCGTCGGCACAGAACTGGCCTGACAAACAGGCTGGGGTCCTCAAGACGGTACGTCGGGAGGCGATGGATCCCACGTGACGACAGTGACGATGTTGCGCGGAGTCAAGCGGGCGATCGCATGCTCCACGCGTAGTGCAGAGTACGGAAATATCTCCTTCCCCGAACCTAAGGAGAAGAAATAGTATTTGATTAAGTGTATGAATCTAAAATAAAAGATCTGACCGCGCGTTCGCGATAAAGCCAAGGAGAGGACGTGAGCGCCTGCAGCGCATTCTCAAGCAATCCCCGCTCCTTCAATGTTCGCCCCTCCTTCTGTAATCACGGCGAGCAGACGCTGCTTGCCGCAGTTCGCGCGGTAATCTTTCACGGCTGGGTGCGAACGCGTGGGCGGCGTACGGTATCCGTCGGAGTCCAACCCTTGCGGGGTAACGTCAATGTGTTTGTCGCCGAGGACGCCGCCTGGATCTCGGCGTGGAAACCGGGGGCGGGCGCGCGCACGACGGACCCCCTGCGGCGCTGGTACGCGGGGGAGCGGAGGACGCCCCGTGGGACGCGCGCGCCGCGCTGGCCGCGCGTGGCCCTTGCGCAATAATGTCAAGTCGCGCGGACCCCGATCACCTGACCGCGGCGTCGTCGCGACGCCCGTCCACTGGACGATAATGCTGCGCATCAGGGGATGCCGATCGGGGGAGGGCGATTCATGCAGGTCATTAGGTTTTTCGGCACTGCGGCCGGGTGCGACACCTCGGCCGGGGCCGTTCCGATTTTTGTGATGACGCTCGAAGGACCCCATGTGACGCACCCTCGGGCGATCCGGCCGGGTTGGCGCGACGTGCGTGATCGGGCGCGGGCATTGGAGGCCGATCCGAAACGGAGGCAAGGCTTGATCGACGCCAGAAAGCGCATGGCCCCTGTGCTGTCGGTGCCGGGGACGCTCACCTTCCTGCGGCTCGAGCGCGGGCTGTCGAGGCGCAACCTGGCCGTGTTGAGCGCGATTCCCGAAGCGGTCCTGGCGCGCCTCGAGGCCGGGACCGAGGATCCGCGGCTGTCGGTGTGCCGCAGGCTCGCGCAGGCCCTGGATCGCTCGCTCGCGGAGATCGTGGCGGTGATTGCGGCCGGTGGACCACGGGAGCGGGAGCCGGATCGGCCGATTGACAGTGGGCCCGCGGCGGCGAGCCGCGCGGACGCCGCGGGCGCCGGCGTGCCTCCCGGGAAAAGGCCATGAGCGCCGCGCCGAACGTTTCAGACCTGCCCGTGGAGACGATCATTCGGCTGGCCCGCGAAACGACGCAACGGGCCGCGCGCGACGCGGTCGCCGCGGGGCGCGTGGTCGCCTGCTGGAGGGACGGCCACGTCGAAGACTTCGGTCCGGGAGCGCGGCCGCTCGCGTCCGAGGCGCCCGTTCCGGGGCCGCGCCCGGAGCGCTAACGGTGCCCTGTGCGGCTATTGTGTGGTTCGTTGTGCCGGTAGCGCGGCCGAACCCTGCCGCGACTGCCGGCGTTTCCGCCACGACGGGGTCCTAATGCCTTGTTTATGCGCCATTTGTCCACGACCTACGGCGGGTCTTTCCGCGTCCGAGGCGAGCCATCCCCCAACCCGGATCAGCCGATTGGCACAACGAACCACACAATGCCCGGGATCGCGATGCACACGGCGCACCGGACTCCGGGGCGGAGGACAACGGCGCGATCGTCATCATCGTTGGCGACCTACGCGTAGGCACCGGATAGCATTTGCGAGAGCAGTTGGTCGAGCACCCGATACCCCTCGAGCGTGTCGGTCAGGGCGGCGGGGCGTTGCCCGCCCAGCGCCGGGCAGGGGCGGGCGAGCCAATCGCCGAGCCAACGTGCCGCGTCGAAGGCGCTGTCGTCGCTGCCGATCGTCACCATGTGATCGACGCGCTCGATCAGCCGCAGGAAGGCGAGGACACGTTCGCTCTGCGCGGTGGTAAGTCGGACGCCTTTCCGCGGCGTGCTGACGGGCGAGGGGCGCGCGAGTTGCAGCAGGTCGATCAATTCGGGGCACGACCGTCCGATCGCGTGGGCGATCGCCACGAGCGCGACGGACTCGATCCCGGCCCGCAAGACATTGATCCTGTCCATCGGATCGAGACGCAGCAGCGCCCGCCGGTCGAACGGGGCGGGCTGGCGACGGCGATCCTGGTTGGGCTCGGGGGTGGCGGACATCGGGAGGTGGGACGAGTCGGGCCGAGAGGGCAAGTTTAGCCGAACGGCGCCGCCGGAGCGCGCCCGCGCTGACCGGCCGGGCGTGGTTGTCTGGGCGGCCAACCGCGACCGTCCGATCAACGCCGCGTCGAGCCGCGCGGACCGGCCGATGAGCGCAGGGGCCCGACGGGTGCCGGTTGACGCCGAGGCCGCGACGCGGGTCACGCTTCGGGGATGAGCGGATACCGTCTCTGGGAGTTATGCCGTTTCGCTGCCGCTTCGATCCGGGCATGGTCCTCGGACGTCAGGATGCGCACCCCGTTGAAAGAAACCGCGATGACCCGTGCGCTTGGCGTGATGGTTTCCGCCCGGTTGGCGATCTTGACGTCATGGAGTTTCGTCGTGCGCCCGGTGCAAAGTCGAGTCGTGACGAAGAGGGTACCCGTCTGCGTAGCCGGGACGCGACGGGGATATCGATTCGAACGCGATTCCAGCGCCCCTCGATGCGGTCGGAGCTGCCGCCGAGCGCGGTCCAGGTCGCCGAACGGAGCGGGGGGAGAAACACGGTGCAGAAAGAGAATCCTGTCGCCGATTTGTCGCTTGAGCCGCGGCGGCGGATTGCGCGGGAGGCCGCGCGGCAGGTGGCACGCGCTGCGGTCGCGTCGGGGGATGTGGTCGCCGGCAGGCAAGACGGCCGCCTCGTATGCTTTCGACCGGCGGCGTGTCCGCGCTTCATCAAGCGCGCTGTGTCAACGTCGGCCGAATTTTCCCCAGAATGTCGAACTGAAATTCGACACCTGGGTTTGCGGTGGTCAGCCGCCCTGCGCTCTTAGTCGCTCCGCGGGGGGGGGGGCGCCACGCCGCGGCGGTTCGCGGTGCTTGCGTTCCTGCCACTTGTTGTAGGCGACGATTCCGACGACCGACGCCACCCAGACCGCTGCCAAACCGATCTGCAATTCGATATGCGGATGCCATTGACGATTCAACCGATCTCACGAAGGAAATTGACGATGAACGCCTTTGCCGCCCGCGAGCAGTTCGCCTTCGGCAACCAAGTCAGCGTGGAAATCCTGGCGACTCTTGCCAACCAGGCGTTCACCCAGGTCGAGCGCCTGACCGAGCTGAATCTGAACACGGCCCGCTCGGTGCTCGACGACAGCGTTGCCGCCACGAAGACCGTGCTCGCGGTGAAGCCCCCGCAGGATCTGCTTGCCTTGCAAGGCACGTTGGCTCAGCCGATGCTTGATAGGACGGTCGTCTACGGTCGCGGCGTGTATGAAATCGCGCCCGAGGGCCAGCAGGAAATCGCGAAGCTTTTCGAAGTGCGAGTGGCTCAGCTGAACAAGACCTTCACCGACGCGCTGGACAAGGCCGCCAAGTCCGCTCCGACGGGTTCCGAGGCCCTGTTCGCTGCCTTTAAGTCCGCCGTCGACGCCGCCAACAACGTGTTCGACAGCGTCAGCAAGGCGACCACGCAAGCGACCGAGATCGCCGAAGCGACCGTGACGGCAGCGAGCGCTGCGGTCAAGGGGCGTCGCCCAGGGCGGCGGCGTCCAAGAAGTCTGCCTGATCGCATACGGAATGGGGTGAGCTGAACAGGCTCGCTCGCGCGACAGTGCCGCCCTGGCCCGGGCGGCATTTTTTTGTCCACGCACGTGGGCCTGCATCTCCGGGGCTCAACGCGATGAGCGGTCCAAGCTGCGTCGACGCTGTATTCAGACGGACAGTGGCAACGACCAAGGATTCCTCGGGGGGGGGGCGTTGGGGGCTGATGTGCAGACCTTGCGCATCACCAAGCTACTCATCTCCGGCGCTTGCAACCTGTGCAAACGTTGCACAGGTTGGGCCCGTGCCCGACTGCGCGCGGCGCGAGCCTCGCGTCAGGCGCCCGTATTCGGCGGTGGCTCCCCGTGCGGAAAATATTCAGAGCGCCGGATGATATTATCGGTTCGGCCGCGAAATCGATGGACCAACACGGCAAGTCGTGCAGCCTCCGTAGCACTTCCCACGAAGTCTCCCCACCACCCTGCACGGCCCTTCAGGGCGACACGAATGAAGATCGCATACCGTTGGATCGCGGCCGTGCTCGCCATCATCTTCCTTGTCGACTTCCAGCTGCACCTGCTGGCTCGCGAAGGCCTGGATCTGCTCGGGATACAGGCAGCGGCGAATCTCAAGGTTTCGAGCAATGTCGTGCTGCGCCGGGCCGAGCAACTCTTCGACACCTACGATCGCACGCTTTCCGGCATCAGCGAAGTCGTCGGGATAAGAGCCGGCCTGACCGACCTCGAAATCCACCGTCTTCTGGTGCGGCGTCATGCGATCACCGCCAACGTGCATTGGCTTCTGGTAACGGGCGCGGACGGTCAGCTTGCAGCGACGTCCTTGTCCTTTCCGGCACCGGACCTGAACATCGCGCATCGCGAGTACTTCACCGCGCAGGCCGACTCCTGGGATGCCGGCCTGTATATCGGACCACCGCTGGTCGATATGAGACGCGCCGGACGGTTCGTGCCGACCAGCCGCCGCGTCACGAACGATGGCGGCCTGTTCCTGGGCGTCGCCGTTGCCGCGGTCGATCCGGCCGGTTTGGCGAACATCCTGAGCGCCCAGGCCCTCCCGGAAGGTTACGTGCTGCGTCTGTTCCTCCGCGGTGGCGCGGCGCTTGCGTGCCTGCCCGACAGCGAGGATTGCTACACGCGCGACTGGTCGAAGACGCCGCTGTTCAGCGGCTTGCTCGACCGCGCGGCCGAGGGTGATTTCCGCGGCGGAGCACTATTCGGGGACGAATCGGCGCTTGGCGCGTACACCAGCTCGGCGAAATACCCGCTCGTCGTCACGGCCACTGTCAGCGAGAGCCAGGTTCTCGCCCCATGGCAGCAGATCGCTCGACGGTATGTAGCGATAGGCATAAGCAGCAACCTCGCGCTAATCCTCATCGCCGTTTTTGCGTACCGCCAGTTTCAGCGTCGTCGCAAGGCCGTCGATGCGCTCGCGGAAGCCAACATCCACCTGGAGGAACGGGTGGCAGCACGCACGAACGAACTGCGCCTGAGCGAGGCACGTGCGCGGCTCTTCATGAATACCGCGACCGATGCCGTGGTGGTGTGCGACCTTGAAAGAAAGATCGTCGAGTTCAATACGGCCGCAGAGCAGATGTTCGGCTACTCGGCGAGGGAGGCGCTTGGCCGCAGCCTCGGCTTCTTGCTTCCAGAGCCGGAAGCGATCGAAGACGTTCCGGTCAACCGTGCGACGGTCGCGGAAGAATCCCCGATCCTGCAAACGCGGGAGCTCAAGGCCCAATCGAAGGACGGCCGCGAGTTTTTCATCGAAGCCACCGTCGGCTGCACTGAAAACGCAGATCCGGCGCTCTTCGTTTGCGTCATCCGCGACATCTCGGACCGAAAGGCAATTGAAGAAGAAATGCGGCGTCTAGCGACGACGGACGCCTTGACCGGCGTCCTGAACCGCGGCGCCTGGACCAGGCGAACCGAGGAGCTGATCGCCAATGCCAGACGCTACGGGCGTCCGCTGACCCTGATGGCCCTTGACGCGGACAAGTTCAAGCACATCAACGACACCTATGGGCACCCCACGGGAGACCTTGTCCTCAAGGCGCTCGCGAAGGCGTTGAACGTGCGGGCGGGAGATATCGTCGGCCGCCTCGGCGGCGAGGAATTCGGCATCACGCTGCCCGAAACTGACGCTGAAAGTGCGCAGGAGTTCGTCAGGCGCCTGCTGAGCCAGATCCGGCAGTGCTGCGTGAGCGACGGCGAACATACGCTGTCGTTTACCGTGAGCATCGGTTTGACGGCCTTCGACTGCGGCGGCGATGACAGTCTCGAAGCGGCACTGAAACGGGCCGACCGGGCGCTCTATCTGGCGAAGGCGCGTGGACGGGATCAGTTCGTCCGACTGGACAGGGATTGCGTCTGACAGGCAGGGCGGTCGCGGCATAGTGCGCTACCACCTTTCGTCGCCCTTCAACGTCTGTCAAGAAGACATCATATTCGGCATCGCGGCACGGACGCGCCGCAGCGACTTACATGAACTCCTCGATGTCGTCCAGGGCACTGTGAGTCGCACGATGCGTAGCAGCCGCCGTGCCGGGGCCGTCTGACGGTCGCTTGCCGGTGCCAGCCGCACCTTTGAGCTTGATACTGGGGCGAAACACCACAACGCGACGCGCGCGGACCACGGCGGTGTCCCCCGTCTTCGGGTTACGTCCCGGGCGTGCGTCTTTTTGACGCAACTGGAAGCTGCCAAAGCCAGACAGCTTGACCTCCTCTCCGCCCGCGAGCACGGTGGCAATCTCCTCGAAAAAGGCTTCGACCATTTCAGTTGCTCCGCGCTTGTTGAATCCGATGGCGTCGGCGATGCATTGGGTGAGATCGGCCTTGGTCAGGGTCATGGTGGGGCGGTTCGTGCGGTTTGGAAAGACGGCGAGGGTGCATCACGGTCGATGCCTGGACATGGCGAAGTTTACTCCGCCTTGTCGTGGCGGATACAGCCGCTGTAGTGACGGCATGCGGCCAGCACGAGCGCGGAAGTATGCAAGGCAGCCCGTACGTCCCCTGCCTGCTGACGTTACACGCCCAGCGCGCCCAGAACGTGTCTTACCACACCGGGATCGTCGAGATAGCCCACGACGCCATGGCGATTGGCGGTGTGATTCTTGACGGTGGGATTGTTCTCGATCGCAGGTACGACCGGGAAGTTGGCCGCATCCAAGGCGTGCAGCGCTACGACATCGCGGCCATCAAAGGCGTTGTACCAGGCCTGGACGGGGGGCGGAAACCGAAGTGGCCGCAGTTGGTCGCGGACGGCGCGGATCCCGAGCGGCGAGCCGACCGTGATGAACAGGGGGATGTTGAGCGACCGACGGTCGGACCGCAGGATGTTATAGGCGACCACCGAGCCCAGCGAATGGCCTACGACCACCGTGGGGGCCTCGGTCAAGTGACTCGCAACGATGCGGTCGATCTCGTCACGGACGCCTGCGCGGGTGGTGTACAGGAAAACATCCCGTATGAACAGCTCAAGCGCGCTTTGGCTCATGCCACCCCCATGCTTGTCGATCGCGCGCAGAATCGCCAGCACCCATTCCTGGTTGAGGGGTCCTTTCTGCCTGAGATTGGGCCCGTATTCGGCATCGACGAGCTCGTCGGAGATGCCGGCGCTCTGACGCACGCTCTCGGCCATTTCCGCCTGAAAGGCGAGGAACTCCTCGTCCACCGCCGCACCCCGCGTCTGAACATCCGTCGTCAGCGGGATGTCGTACTGTTCGGTGAATGCTGCCAGGGCATCACCGTAGAATGGCAGCGCGACCTCGATCCCGACCGGCAGCGCGTGGCCGAGTGTCTGTGCGCCGCGACGCAACGCATCCATCCATTCCGCTCGCAGAGCAGCGGGATCCTTCCCCTGCTGGCTGCGTCCGTGCACGAGGACAAGCCTCCTCACCTTCCCCGCGGCAAGGGCCGCGCGCGACATGGGAAGGACGCCCGCGATGGCGAATGCCAACGCCACCTCCAACATATGCCGGCGATTCACTATGTGTTCTGTCGATGTAGTCGAGCACGGCTTGCCGGATGCGCTCGTTCGAGACTCGTCGGCGCTCATCGCAGCCTCCCTTCCAGAAGTGCCCGGTTGAGGATCTGCATACCTCCTGGATCGAAGGTCGTCCACAATGCGGGGCGAAGGTAATCGCGCGCGGCGTCGACTTCCGGTGGCATGCGCACGCCCCGGGCCCGGAGCAGGTTCCACCCTTGGGACAACAGCGGGCAAAATGGGACAGGACCATAGGCGTCGTTGCGGCGGCTACCAGAGAGCGCCCCGGCCAGCATCGCCACGTCGAAGAGGTCCGTTCGCAAGTCGTCCCGCATGAAGCCGAGCACCGACTCCACCTGGTCGATCAGGTCCGCGTCGGAATACGCATAGGCCGCGTACAGACCGAGCGTCGGGTCGATGCCTTTGAGGATACGAATGGTGTCGCCGAGCTGCCTGGCTCTTGCGGTCCTGCTCCTTCGTTCGCCTTCGATCCGAAACAGGCCGAAGCGGGCGGTGGTGGCGATGGCCGCATGCAGTTCGTTGATGCGCGCGCGATGCTGTTCGTAGTCGGCCCACCGCCAGTTGTTCCGCGACGGAATATAACTCACATTGCTCACGCCCCCGGCGCCGACGACCACGTTGCCGATGTAGCCCTCAAGTACTGCGACCACCGCGCCCGATCCGTCGGAGAAGCCGAGCGCCACACTGCCGGCGACCACCCCTGCAGGCTCGACGCGGACAAGCGCCGCCACGGCATGTCCGTCGCCCTGCGTCAGGATCTGCACGCGCATCTTCGGATTGCAGATCGCCTGTGTCACTCGCGCACCGGAGACGACAAAGCCGGTTTGTGTCTCGAATTGTCGGGTTTCCGGGGCCCCGAGGATGGCATCCTGCGCCGTGGTGAAACCGATTTCGGCAGCGGCGTGGGCGATGGTGCCCTCCGGCAACTGCGGCAGGGCGGCCGCGAGAACGCCTGCGCCAACGCGCCCGAGCGCGAGGCCGGCTACATCGACAATCGTAGGGACATCCCGCGTAACAGGGGATGGTTGCGGTGCCGGGAGCGTCACCCGGCCAATGAAGGTTGTCTCACCCGATGTCACGTAGGCATCAGGAATCTGCCGAAGTTTGATCGACTTGGCTTCGGCCCTCTTGCGGACCTCGCGCTCGAGATAGGACTTAAGCATGTTGTTGGGCACCACTCGCATACCGTTCACGATGCGCACCATCGTGTCGTCGGGACGTTCGAATGCGCCGAGGAAGCTCGCGGTATAAATGCCCTCGTAGGCGGCGACACTCTCCTGGAGTGCGACCTCGAAGGCGGGGTCACCCGGCAGGGCCGCAAGAAACTGGTCCACGTCCGCACGCACGTCGCGAGCGACGCCCCGATTCGGGAAAATCAGGCTGCCACGCACGCGTCCGGTGCCGAGACTATCGGGCGTGGAACGGCAAGCATCCGAGATGAAGACCACATTCGGGATCGCCGACTCCCTCGCGAGCTCGACGCTTTCGCGCAGGCTGACGGCTTCATTCGGGTTGTCGGGTGCTTTCGAAAGCAGCCAGTGTTCGGAATAGCCGCTGAGAAAGCCATGGCCGGAGA
Organism: Aromatoleum evansii; assembly: GCF_012910805.1. GTDB lineage: Bacteria > Pseudomonadota > Gammaproteobacteria > Burkholderiales > Rhodocyclaceae > Aromatoleum > Aromatoleum evansii. The sequence continues at coordinate 17,073 of NZ_WTVK01000006.1, read as the reverse complement.
AATAGATCACCAACTGGTCGAGCGTCCCGCGTCCGACGAACTCCTCGATGACATCGAAGATCTCGCTTGCTCTGACGGGCTTACTATCGTCGACGAGGCATCTCACCTCGAAGCCTTCGGCTTCGAGCCAGTTCGCGACGCTGCGGGTTCCGGACGTCACCCCTTTGAGCACCGGCAGCTTGCCCGCCTTCTTGACTCCAATCACGACAGCCGCCCGCCGTTTGTGGCCGCCAGTCTGTGCGAGAACAGGCCAGGCCGCGAGCATTCCGGCCGTGGTGACGCCCATAGCAAGAAAATCGCGCCGTTTCATTTCGTTCCCTTGATGATCGTCACGTCCGTCCTTGGGGGCCCACTACGACCGGGTCACGTCCCGTCCGACGCGTTTGCAGCCGGCGAACGTTCACGGATCCGTGAGGAACCACCGACGGGCGGAGGAACTATTTGCCATGGTTAATCGTAGGACCCCGCACGCCGTTCGTCGAGTTCGCACAAGGGAATGCAGGCCTAGCCCCCGGCCTCGCGCGCGATCAGATAGCCGGTGATGGGATGTACACAGATATGACGCCACTCGTGCTCGCAAATCCGACGGCGCGGATCGAGGAGCGCCGGGTCCGTATGCAACTCCCCCACATCGTGAAAGAGGGCGGCCGCAAGCAAACGGGTCGGTGCCGATGCGCAGACGGAGAGGAGTAAGGGCTCTCGCGAGTTCGACCGACGCGGGGGACTCCAACTGGCGACAACAACTTGCTGAGCCGAGGCGCACAACAACCAAGGGATGTGGAGACGGATGGGTGAGGATTGCCTCGCGGAACGGAATTCATAGAAATGATCAACGTTCGTTGAATTTCATTGCTCTCAACGATGATGTAGAGCAAGATTCAATGATCGTTTATTTTCGGAGGGACGATGCTACCCCGAGAGGCTGGTATCTCCTCGGTCGCCGAACTTGGGAAGATCGTTCGGGCCGTTCGCAAAGAGTCGGGATTGACCCAGCGCGATGCCGCGGCGCTGTGCAACGTCAGTCTGCCCTTTCTGAATGGCCTGGAGCAAGGCAAGGCTACGGCGCAGGTTGGTAAAGTGCTGGCCGTCTGTAGTCGCTTTGGCATCGAGCTCAGGCTGCGGCTGCCGGGTGAAACAGAATGAGCGCCTTGGTCGTTCTGGCCAACGGCGCCCGCGTCGGAACGCTCGAGGTCGAGGACGGGTGGTGGAAGTTCTGCTACGCGAGCGAGTGGGCGGCCTTTGCGCTGTCGCCGAATTTCCCGATCGCCATCCGGGAATTCAAGGATTCGGCCCCTGCCAGGCCGGTCGAATGGTTCTTCGAGAACCTCCTGCCGGAAGGCCGTTTGCGAGAGTTGATTGCCGTCCGGGACCGGATTGACCCGCGGGATACATGGGCACTCCTGCTGCGCCATGGACAGGACACCGCAGGGGCGCTTTCACTCATGCCGGAAGGCGTCGAGGAGTCGGCCGAGGAAGTCCTGCTGCCGCTGTCGCCGCAAGCGCTGCAGGAAAAGATCCTTGCCTCCCGAGCGCGCAATCTGCCGCTGATGGCCTCTTGGGACGAAATCCGGATGTCCCTGGCCGGTGCTCAGGAAAAACTGGGGCTACGCATCGACGCAAACGGCGCGATGTTCCTTCCCGAAGGTTCGGCGCCCTCGACCCACATCGTCAAGCCCGAGAACGCCAGTGCGGACTTTCCCTTTTGTCCCGCCAACGAATTCTTCTGCATGCGCCTCGCCCGGGCATTGCAGGTTCCGGTGCCCGCGGTCGGCCTGCTGCACCTGCCGGAGCCGCTCTATGTCATCGAGCGATTCGACCGGGAACTGCAGGCTGGACAAGGGGCGAAGGAAGCCCGCCAGGCCGTCCGGCGAACCCATCAGATCGACCTGTGCCAGGCGTTAGGGGTGGCGCCATCGAAGAAATACGAGAGCGAGGGCGGGCTGGGGCTGCATCAATTGTTCGGCGTCTTCCGGGGCGCCCTCATCGAACGTCCGATCGTGGCGGCCAACGTCGTGATCCAGTGGGTTGTGTTCAACTACCTGATCGGCAATCTGGACGCCCACGCCAAGAACATCGCCTTTCTGATGCGCGGGCACAAGGCGGTGGTCGCGCCGTTTTACGACATGCTGTGCGTGGAGGCGTATCTGCCCCGGCAGACCATGGCCATGGCGATTGCCGGGGAAAACAAGCCGGGCTGGGTGGAGGGGGCGCACTGGGATGCGATGGCCTACGAGGCAGACGTGGCGCCGAGACTGGTTCGCGGCGTCCTGTCGCGGATGAGTGCCGGATTGCCGGAGGCCATCGCCAACGTGATCGGCGACGAACGGATATTGCCGGTCGAACGGGAGTTCCTGAGGGAGAAAGTGCTGCCCGTCATCGAGGAACGAAGAGGTTTCGTTGCCGAGGTGCTCAAATCTCGACCGGCGACGCTCAAAGAACTGCTGACTCGGCGGGAAGTCGATCCGGCTGTGCGGGAGCGTCTGGCCGCACGCCCATAATCGTACTTGAGATGTCTGCTACGTCCAGGCCGGCTATGCCGGGAGTGCGTACGTTGTAGATGCTCCGGATACCCAAGGCTCAGGTGACAGCCCTGCACGGGCTGGCACATGTCGCCCGGCGCAATTGCGGCCGCCCACTGCTGACGCTAATCGAGTGGCGGTAAAGCGCGCGCTCGACGCTGTGACGCAAGGCAAAGTGAATCGTCGCGCCAGACTGCGCCGGTTTGCGGAAAAACAGGGCTGAGGTCGTGGCGTCCTGAGCAGGAACTTCCGCTGTTGTTGCCCCTTCCCTTGATGAGCCGGGTATTCGCGGGACTTCAGTGCGCAGCGCTGATGCGTGCGGGTACCCTTGCTGTAGATATATTCCGCGATCGGCGTGGAATCGACAAAGCTCAGAGCCTTGATCTCGGGCGCGACGATCAGCCCATCAACCGCTTCCTTCTCGCCATTGACCACATTGAGAATGCCCATGGGGAGCCCCGCTTCGTGGAACTGATCGGCGATCAGTAGCGTTGAGCAGGAATCGCGCTCGGAAGGCTTGAGGATGAAAGTGTTGCCGCAGGCGATCGCCAGCCGATACATCCACAGCGGCACCATCGCCGGGGAGTCGAACGGCGTGATGCCGGCAACCACGCCCACCGGCTGAAAGTCGCCCCAGGCATCGATGGCTCGTTATAGCGGTCAGTGGTTCCACCTTGGTGGGTGAGCGCATCCGACCCTGGGACTAAACCGCTTACATGGCCGTCCCCGGGAAAGCAAGATTCAGCGGCGTGAGGGATCGAGGGGTTTGCAGTCTTACAGCCGGCCTGTTCTTGCAGGTTTGTTTCCTGCTGGATTCGCAATAAGCACGCATCAATGCAAGCCCCGTTGTTCATCAGAACGGAATGGGCGCCGCAATGATGATGGTTAAGTTTGTTGTAAGCAATGCCGCGTAAGCTGGCCGCCCACTTCAGACGCCGCGCTCCATCGCCGCTCGATCCGGCCGCCGGGGAGGGCGCTAAAACGCCGGGTCATGGGGTGTCCCATGCCACATCTGATCGATAAGGATCAATCCTCATCCGGCAGAACTCACCTCAGACATGCGCCTTGTACATTTCCTGCTGTCGCTGTTGTTGTCGCTATCCGCGCTTCTGCCTGGTTCACACGCGAACGCGGAGCCCGTGAGGCTCGGAGTGGCGGCGGGCTCCGTCCCGCTGGCGGGGCATCTGGACTTCGTCGAAGACGAGCGCGGAATCCTCGACGTCGCGGACTTGGCGGATCCTGCGGTGGCCGCAAGATTCCGTCCGGCCGGCTTCAAGGGAAACGACATCAATTTCGGCTATTCGGCGTCCGCCTTCTGGCTGCGCCTCGATGTCGAGCCGGAGGCGGGCAGACCGGCCGACTGGCTGTTGGAGATTGGATTTCCGTCGCTGGACCGGGTCGACGTGTTCGTGGCCGGCCCGAACGGGATGTCGCGGCAGACGGGGGGCGACTTGCGCCCGTTCTCCGCCCGCCCCTTCGCGCATCGCAACCTGGTGTTCCCGCTCGCCCTAGAGTCGGGCGTCGTCCAGACGGTATACCTGCGGGTGGAGTCGAAGGGCAGTCTCACCGTCCCGGCGACACTATGGACGCCGGCCGCGCTGCATCGCCACGACCACGCCCAGTACGCGATCCTGGCCTTGTACTACGGCATGTTGTTTGCGTTGGGTGCATACAACCTGCTGCTCTACCTGTCCCTGCACGACCGGGTGTATCTCGCCTACGTCGCCTTCGTCGCCGCCATGGCCGTCGGTCAGCTGTCGCTGAACGGTCTCGGCAACCAATTCCTCTGGCCGAACTGGCCGGCGTGGGGCGACGTCGCTCTGCCGTCCGGCTTCGCTGCCGCCGGCCTCTTCGGCGCGCTCTTCACCCGGATCTTTCTCGAAACACGGCGACAGACCTCGCGGCTGGACCGTTTGATCGTCGTGCTCGCAGCCGGGTTCGCCATCGCGGTGCTGGTGGTGATGCCGGTGAACTACCGGGTTGCGGCCGTCCTCATCTCCTTGCTTGGCCTTGCGTTCTCGCTGACCGCGGTCGTCGCGGGCGTGCGTTGCCTGCTCAACCGATATCCCGGTGCGCGGTACTTCCTCGTCGCTTGGAGCTTGCTGCTCGGGGGCGTGGCCGTGATGGGCATGCGCAATCTCAGCTGGCTTCCGACGAACCTCTTCACCACCTACGCGATGCAGTTGGGCTCGGCACTCGAGATGCTGCTCCTGTCCTTCGCCCTTGCCGACCGTATCCACATCGTGCGCCGGGGCAAGGAAGCGGCGCAGCTGGAAATGCTCGCCGTAAAGGAGACAATGGTCGAAACCTTGCAGCGTTCGGAGAGGGAGCTGGAGCAACGGGTCGCGCAGCGCACCGCCGAACTCGCCGCGGCGAATGAACGCCTGCGGGAAAACGAGGTGGCACTCATCAGGGCCGCACGGCACGACCACCTCACAGGGCTTGCCAATCGCGTGCTCCTCGAGGACCGTATCGAGCACGCGATCGGGCGGTGGCATCGGCAGGGCAGCGTCTTTTCGCTCCTGGTCATCGATCTCGACGGCTTCAAGGCGATCAATGACGGGTTCGGCCATGCGGCCGGCGACGAATTGCTCAAGGTGCTCGCGGACCGCCTGAGCAACTGCGTGCGCGCCACCGATACCGTCTCACGCCTTGGCGGCGACGAGTTCGTGGTCCTGCTTGAGGCGATGAACGATCCAGCGCAAGCGCTCCGGATCGGCAACAAGATCGTCGCGGCACTGTCCCGGCCCGTGCCACTCGGCGAGACCGTCGTGCACGTCGGGGCAAGCGTCGGCATCGCGCTTTTCCCGTGCGACGGGGAGGATGCGAATGCATTGATGCTGGCTGCCGATCACGCGATGTACGGCGCCAAGCAGGGCGGTCGCGGGCGTTGCGTGCTTGCGAATGCTCCCGGCGGTCCCGGCTCGGGTAACGGGGTGCCAGCCGACCGGGAGCCTGTGTCCGTCCCCCGATTATGATGCGGTGAGCGCCGGCCGGCGCGTCACGCAATACTCGAAGGGTTCTCGATGATCTGCTGGTAGACGAGTCCCTTGATCACCATGCGATCGCCCGGCTCCAGGTTGCGGAATTCGAGCCCGCAGCGCCATGCGGCGTCACTGCCCGACGGCCCGGGCGCGACGCTCACGATCTCCGCCTCGACGTTCAGACGGGTGTCCACGTCATGCAGGTGGGCATCGAATTCCAGATGTACGATTTCGCCCCGCGCGCCGGGACTGTGAGGCAAGGCGAGGAGGATGCCCGTCGAGCTGATGTTCTCGATCACGGCCGCCTGCGCCTCGCCGCCCGCGTCCAGGCATTTGGCCGGAAGGTGGGTGCGCACGCGCGTCGACTTGCGGATCACGCTGCCATGCACGACTTCCGGAAAGGACAGGTGCAGGTAGTCGAACGGCAGCCTGCATGTACGCAGCACGGAGGAACGGAATGCGAACGCACTCTGACGGGAGAACGCACGTATCACGACGGTGTCGTTGTCCACGAGGTTCACGCGCTGGCCGCCATGCGTGGGTGCGGTGACGATGAGGCTGGCGTTCTCGAGATAGCCGACAACGCGCACGAAGACCCTGCCGATGCCCATCTGCGCCGGGCATTCGAGCTGCAGCCGGTCGCCGACCTGCAGGTGCATGTCGTCGAAGGCGAAGACTTTGCGCGGGGTCGGCGTAGCGTCCCCGGCCGGGCTGGATGCGGCGGAACCGGCATCCGAGGCGGTCTCGACGCCGAAGGCCACGGGTTTTTGAATGACGGAGTCCAGCGTCATGACTATTCTTTCGGGGACGTGACGGCGCACGATAGCACCGCGCGCGTTAGCCGCCAAGCCGCACGCACGTGTGATGGTGACCTTCAGTGGCAGCTAACGAAGGATTCTCGGGGGCAGGGACGCCTTGGAAGTTAAGGTCAAGTCTGGCGGTGCGAAGGACGTGACGGAGAGTAGGGTGGGGTATCAGGACCGACACAGCATGACGCACGATTCAGACTTTGGGCATGGGACGGTTGCCCCATGAAAAAGGTATATTCTTGTCAGCAGCCGTGTCCTGCTACGGCGAGCTACCTCAAGCAGTATCCCCCCTTTTGCAGTCCGAAGTTGACCTTGTCAGGAGGATGGAACATGGCAAACAACAAGACCACTGGCAGCAAGGCCGCAACGGCGGCGTCGAAGACGTTGCAGAGCAATTCCACCGGCGCAAAATCGAAGACAGCTGCCGCGAGCACATTGTCACAAACGGGCGCACCGAAAAAGCAAACCTCGGCGCCTGCAGCGTCCGCAGCATCCAAAGTCCTCCAGGACGGCCGAACCAGCGTTCAGTCAAAAACCGCTGCGGCCAGCGCACTAGCCCAGGCAAAAGGCAAGAAGAAGTAGGCGGCTTCGAAGTCGACCGTTCCAGGGCCCATGATCACCTCATCTTAGGTCCGGCTAACTCGTCGGGGGGTGGCATCCAACCATTCGTCGCGCACCATATCGGCGAAGGTGGCTGGATCAGAGTGTTCATGTTTTCCTGAGTCATGGAGACGGGGGTAATGTCGAGAAGTCCCACGAATTGAAGGACGGCCCGACGGTGTACATTTTCCAGGACGGCAAGATGGCCATGGAAGACAAATTCGGCCGGGCTACCTCAATGGAGGAGGGCGATGACATGGAAACGAAGGACGGGGTTGCCGGTTGCCCGGGAGGACGTGACCACCTTGAGCCCCTACGTCACCAGCCACATCAAGCGCTTCGGCGGTTACATCATCGACGCCGAACCGGTGCCGGAAGCCGTTGATCCGTCACTGCCCATCTGAGAAAGATAGGGTATGCGCCGGGCTTGTAGCCGACCATCCGCGCATCGACGAGGAACTGACGCTCGACGCTTACCGCCGCGAAGGTCACATCGGCATCATCTCGGGCACCGGCTACCGTCTGCTCGCCGCTGTGCGGGAGGAGCAAGGCATCGAGCGACGCGTCGTGCTCGAACTCCCGGCTTCCTCGGCCTCGCGCCGATCCTCTCGACCACCGACCTGATCGCGCCCCTTTCGCACCAGACTGGCGAAACTGTCCCTCTCAGCGCCAACCTGCGGGTGTTTCCCGGCCGCTTCCCGATCCCGTCCTTCACCGTCACCACGGGAGGACGATACCCCTCTCGGCACTGGCACGGCTCCATTCAACTAGGCCTCTTGCCGGGGTGATCTTCTTTCTCTACAAGCTGAAGGACATCGCGCTCTACGTCAGCCTGTTCGCGATCGGCAATTCGGTCACGATGCTATATGGCGTCTACGCCGGGGTGAACGTGAACGCCTATCTGATCGACGCGATCATCGGTCTGTCGGTGGTGTACAAGGCCCTGGATAACCTCGGGGCCTATCAGCGCTGGTTCAGGGTGCAGCCCAACACCAATGTCGCGACCCTGGTTTTCGGCCTTTTCCATGGATTCGGGTTGGCGGCAAAGATCCAGGAGTTCGAGATCGCGCGTGACGGTCTCCTACCGAACCTCTTGGCCTTCAATATCGGCGTCGAAATCGGCCAGTTGCTCGCACTTGGGGCCATCCTGATCGCGATGGGCTACTGGCGGCGCACCGCCGCCTTCCTCAAGCATGCATACACCGCCAACGTCGCCATGATGTGCGCCGGCTTCATGCTGATCGGCTATCAGCTCACCGGCCTGTTCGTTTCCTGAATTCTGCGGAGTCCTGACTCATGTACAACACCGATCTTCCCACCCGCGCCGAACTGCCGAGCACGGAGAAATTGCTGCGTTCCACCGCCATCGCCGCGCTGATCGCGACCGGCCTGCTCGTCTCCACCATCCTGCCGGCGGAGTACGGTATCGATCCCACCGGCGTCGGCCGCGCCCTCGGTCTTTCCCAGATGGGAGAGATCAAGATTTCGCTCGCGACCGAGGCGAATGCCGGAGAGGCGCCGCCCGTAGCAAGCGTCGCACCGGCGGCAACCCCGGTAGTCGCGACCGCTGCCGCGCTGCAAGGTCACGGGCAAACAGCCGCCGCGGCGCCTGCTGTGACATCGCGGTCCGAGGGCACTACCGAAGTAGCGCCGGCACGGCGTCATACCGTGACGATCAGCCTGAAGCCCGGCGAGGCCGCGGAGGTCAAGCTGACGATGCGAAAGGACGCCAGCGTCCGCTACGAGTGGTCCACTGTCGGGGGGTTAGTGAATTACGACACCCACGGTGATCCGGTCAAAGCGCCAAAAGGCTTCTATCACGGCTACGGCAAGGGCAGGAATGAAACCGCCAATGCGGGAACGCTGCAAGCCGCTTTCGACGGCAAGCACGGCTGGTTCTGGCGTAACCGCTCGGGAACCGACGTCACCGTTACGCTGAAGACCAACGGAGACTACGAGACCATCGAACGCGTTCTCTAAGTCCCTGAAGCCCTATCTCCACCTGGGATGGGGCTCATGCCCAACAATGAAACCGATAATCGGTGGCGTCTGACCCGGATACTAAGACAATGAATCGCAGCGTCCTGAGTGCTGTGTTGGCGGCCGCCCTGTTTGGCGCAAGTACGCCATTCGCCAAGCTGCTGGTCGGCGAGCTTTCGCCGGTCTTGCTCGCAGGCGTGCTTTATCTCGGCAGCGGGATTGGCCTCACGCTTGTCCGACTGATCAGGGATCGTGGCTGGAAGCCCTCGGGCCTTGTACCCTCGGAATGGCCCTGGCTATTAGGTGCCATCCTCTTTGGCGGGGTGCTTGGGCCGGTCGCCTTGCTGTTCGGTCTGACCTCTGCGAGCGGTTCGGCCGCGTCCCTGCTGCTGAATCTGGAAACAGTGCTCACCGCGGTAATTGCTTGGGTTGTGTTCAAGGAAAACGCCGACCGCCGCATTGTGCTAGGGATGCTCGCCATCGTGGCCGGCGGCGTCGTGCTGTCGTGGCCGACAGGCGATGGCGACGTAACCGGCTGGATCGGACCCCTCGCGATCGCGGGTGCCTGCCTGTGCTGGGCGATCGACAACAATCTGACCCGCAAGGTGTCGGCTTCCGATTCTCTATTCATTGCGGCTAGCAAAGGGATGATCGCCGGCGCGGTGAATGGCCTGCTCGCGCTCTCGCTAGGGGCGATGGTGCCGAACATGGCCATCGTGCTTGCCACGATGGCCGTCGGGTTACTCGGCTATGGCATCAGCCTCGTAATGTTCGTGTTGGCGCTGCGCGGCCTCGGGACTGCGAGGACAGGGGCCTATTTTTCTACTGCACCGTTCATTGGCGCGGCGGTGGCGCTGGTTTTGCTCGGCGAATCGACCTATCCGGCATTCTGGGTGGCGGCGGTCCTGATGGGCTGGGGCGTCTGGTTGCATCTGACGGAGCACCACGAACACGAACACACTCATGACCCACTCGAGCACCGCCACCGCCATGCGCATGACGAGCACCACCAGCATGAGCACGATTTCGATTGGGACGGTAGCGAACCGCATGAACACCAGCACAGTCACGCCGCCATGATCCATAAGCACCCGCACTTCCCGGATATTCACCACCGACACTCGCATTGACGAGCTGACCGATAGTGATGCCTGGGCGGCCGCGAGTTCGATTTCCAGGACTTGACGACGTTCGCTCTGCCCGGCGAGCGCGGCTTCGAGCACACTCTTGCCGCGAAGCAGTTCCTCAATCTGTAGTTCCCGCTCCGCCAAGCGCCGGCTCAACGACTCAGCGTGTCGCCCCGTTTCCGTGGCCGCCGCCAATTCATCGCGGAGCGATCGCGCCTCCGTCTGAATCTGGTGAAGCTGCACATGGGCCTGCGAGAGCTCGGCCGCCAAACGCGCGTTGCCCCTGCTGACTCCGGTCAGTTGGTCCTGTTTGGCTCCGAGCGTCTGATTCAGCTGCCGCAACTCCGCCTGCAGATGTTGAGCCTGCTGTTCGTGTTGGCGCTGCTCCCGGTTGCATTGTTCCTTTGCTGCCTGCCGGAAATGGTCCAAGGCTTCACGGGCGTGGCGGTGTTTGTCTTCCAGCGATGCTCTGTCGCATTAGGCACCACGGTTGCAAACGACATGCGTTGCGATTCTCGCGCTGGCTGGCGTTCGCACGTCCAGCGCGGCCATTCCTGTCCTGAACATGACAATCATCTGAAGTCGAAGTAATTTCGGAGTCATCTTGCTGTCGAGGGCTTCCTCCTAGCATGTGCTCATGGTCGCTCACATGTGAGCGGCCGATTCAGACACTGCAAGGGGAGTCACCATGAACAGCACATTGAACCGCATGGTTGTTGCAACGGCGCTGCTTGCTGCGGCATCCGGCGCATCCGCCCACACGGACTATTCCGAAAGCGGTACCGCGCACTGGCTGGAACACGTCCAAGCGTCTTCCAGCCAGGCCTCCGAGCGGCAACTGGCCCCCTACGGTTACGCCGCACCCGGCGGCGCGCCCGGTCGCCTGATCGTCGTCGACAAGGCGACGCGTTATCTCAACGTTGTGCAACTGGAGACCGTCGCCATTCGTGTCGGCGACAGGACGGTCAATTGGACCTTCGACGCGTTCCCGATGCGCAGTTTCCCGCTGTCGAAAATCATTCCCGGCGCCGAAGGCGTGACGGTGTACGTCGCCGAGAGCCCGCTGTACCGGGGACGCTGATTTCTGGGACGGGTATCGGCGTGCCGCACGAGCGGGGACCGGATGAGGAAATTCACCGCACGGGCCTGCTCGACTTCATCTACTGCAACACATCACGAGGAAGCCATCATGTTCACGAAACTCACTACCGCTGCCGCATCAATCCTGATCGCCACCTCGGCTTTCGCCGTGGATCAGGGTAATGTCGAGAAGTCCTACGAATTGAAGGACGGCTCGACGGTGTACATCTTCAAGGACGGCAAGATGGCCATGGAAGATAAATTCGGCCGGGCTACCTCAATGAAGGAGGGTCATGAAATGGAAACGAAGGACGGCAACAAAATCATGATGAAGGGCAATGAGGTCTGGCGTCTTGACAGCCTGCTGCATCGCGACCATCGAGGGAGGTAAGCTACCCGGCCGCGAAGCGGCTGCAGTCGAACGGCCCGCATGCCGACAGGCATGGCGGGCCGTTCCCTGATGCAACCATGATCGCACTCGACGATCCAGCGCTTGCGCAGGACGATGGCGCAACAGCGGTAATTCACCGCATCCTCGGGACAACCCGTTGCGGCCGCAAGAAGGCGGCAGGCACACCGCACACCGTGTGTGCGCGGCATTTCATGACGCATGAAATGCCGCGACGTCACCTCGTCACTTCATGTCGCGCTGGTGATTGTGTCGCTGGAGCGGTGTTTTTTCCTTCGCCACGGTTTTGTCGTCCGAGTCTGCGGACGCGGTAGGTACGCCGAGTTTCTCGGTCATGTGACTGTGGCGCGGTGTCGTTGGTGTGGTAGTTGCCTGTGTCGGTGGCGCCGTATTGGTGGCCTGCCCGGCAGGTGGTGATTCCGGCGCGGCATTCGCTCCGAAGGAAAGCGCGATGAGAGCAGAGAATGCGCTGATGGCAACGGCAGTCCTGGATTTCATGATGGTCTCCGGTGATGGTTTGTGAATCCGCTCTCGGCGTGGTCGAGCCAGAATCCTTCGCAGACATTGCCAGTGTGCGCCGGAGTGGCTGTCCCATCGATGACGAGTGGATTACCTGTTTGTAAACCTCGCGAAACGCGCGGTACTCATGGGGCACATGGCCCGCTTGCTGGCCAAGAAACTCAGGCCAGAGGAGCGTCCCCGCACTTAATCTCGACCATGTGCCACAGGATCTGTTCGTCCGCGGCGAACCGTGGACAGCTTCCGGATCGAACTGGCGACCGCTCATGCGTAGGATTTCCGTCTTCGCGGTGTCGAATGGCTATCCCCGGCGGCAGGGGCAGTTCGAGGTCATCGCATCGAGGGTGTCGATGACTGCGAACAGCCTGGTGCCGAAGGGAATCGCCTCGCCCTGCAGGCCGCGCGGATAGCCGGTGCCGTCGAAGCTCACCTCGTGACACAGGACGATGTCGGCTTGACCATGTGTCGCCTGCAGCTATCAATCAGCGCTACTATGCACAACAGATACTCGCTTGAACGGTTGAACTCCACGCTTTTCAACCGACCTCAATTGGTGCTGTCCATTATTTCAAGGAACCGTTCATGTCAAATCATCGTTTCATTTTGGCGCTGGCCGTGACCCTGGGTCTGCCCCTCTACGCCTCGGCCGAAGGGGCCAAGAAGATCCAGGACAACTCCTTCCTGGTCGAGGAGGCTTACAACCAGGAAGCTGGCGTGGTCCAGCACATCCAGAGTTTCATGTACCTGAAGCAGTCGAAGGAGTGGGCCTATTCGTTCACGCAAGAATGGCCCGTCCCCGATGAAACACACCAACTCTCCTACACCATTCCCGTGCTGCGGACGCCTGATCCGGGCGCCTCGATCGGCGTTGGCGACATTCTCCTGAACTACCGCTATCAGGCCGTCGCCAACGAGCGCGTCGCCTTCGCGCCTCGGCTGTCGATCATCGCACCGACCGGCGACTACAAGAAAGGGCATGGCACCGGGGCGACGGGGATTCAGGTGAACCTGCCGCTGAGTGTCGAATTGTCCGACACGGTGGTCACCCACTGGAATCTCGGCGGAACCTACACGCCGAAATCGAAGGAAGCCGGCGGCGCCCGTGCCGATACGGTGGGCTCGAACTATGGGGCCAGCCTCATTTATCTGATGACCCCGAATTTCAACTTGATGCTGGAGGCAGCCGGAGCAAATTTTCAGGTGGTGCAGCCGGATGGCAACAAACAACGCGAGAAGACGATGTTCATCAATCCGGGCTTCCGCTACGCCGCCAACTTCGATTCGGGGCTTCAGGTCGTGTCCGGGGTCTCCCGGCCGATTGGGGTCGGCTCGTCATCGGGAACGCAGGGGGTGCTGGTTTACCTGTCGCTCGAGCACCCGTTCAAGTAAGGCCACGGCCCGAACCCCCACGAGATCAACATGGCAGATTGCTGCGACACCGTTTGCACCCCCGACCAACCGGTGAGTCCGCGTTACCGCCGGGTGCTATGGATTGCGCTGTGGGTCAATGCGCTGATGTTCGGCATCGAGATCGTCGACGGCATCGCCTCGGGATCGGTGTCGCCGTTGACCGATGCTGTCGATTTTGCGGGGGACGCGGCCAATTAAGGGCAGTCGTTGGCCGTGCTGTCGCTTGGACTGGTCTGGCGTGCGCAGGCTGCGCTGGCTAAGGGTTTGAGCATGGGTGACCTCCACACATGCCTCTTTATGCGGGGACGGACTCTGCCCGCAACGAATCAGAGGCCCTTCCAGGCGTAGCGCATGCCCACCCACGCGCTGCGCGGCGCTCCGGGGGCGATGAACTGCTCGTGGCGCCATCCGTCCGGATCTGCTTCAAAGGCGTTGCCGGTGCCGACGAAAGGATTCCCGGCCAGCGCACCCGCGGTGGCGTAGCGCTGATCGAAGACATTGTCGATGCGGCCGAACACGGTCCAGCCGCGAGCGAGCTTGTAGTCGGCGTTCAGGTGCACCACGGCATAACCGGGAAGCTTGCCGCGGCCTCCGAACTCGTCGTTCGGTTTGTGGCGGTTGTTCTCATTGCCGCGCACGTACTGGCCGGAGTAGGCGAGGAGGTCGGCCCCCAGGCGCAGCGCGTCGCTGGCACGCCAGCCGAGACCGAGCTTGAGGCTGTGCTCGGGCAGGCCGGGGAGGCGGTCGCCGCGCGAAACGCGGATCTCGTCGTCGGGACAGCCGCCCTCGCCCTCGGTGCTGTTGTTCTCGCCAAGCATGCAGGCGGAGGACTGGAAGGTGGCCTCGAGGTAGCTGTAGTTCACGCGCCAATCGAGGGCGCCGGTCTCCCCGGAAAGGCCCAGCTCGACGCCTTCGCGGCGTGTGCGGCCGAAGTTGGTGAAGTAGCCGAGGCTGCCGCCGGTGCCGACGAAGAGGATGTCGTCGCGGTTGGTGCTGCGGAAGACCGTGGCATTCCACTGCGTGTTGCCGGCGAGTCTGCCGCGCACACCCAGCTCGAAGGTCCGGGTGACGACCTGGTCGAGGAAGGGGTCGGCGGCCATCGCATTGGGCAGGCTGCAGGCATTTTCGGGATCGGCGCACCCCAGCTCGATCGGCGTCGGCGCGCGGCTGCCCTGGGAGAAGCCGCCGTACACGGTGAGGGTCGGTGCGGCTTGCCAGGTGAGGCCCAGCGCGGGGTTGAGCTTGCGGTAGGTGAAGTCGCCGTTGAGGGCGTCGCCCATGCGGTCGCGGTTGATTACCCGGGTGCGATTGAAGCGTAGCGAGCCTGTCAGATGCACGGTGGAGGCCAGCGTGACGGTGTCGGTCGCATAGACGCTGGTGGTTCGGGTGCGGCCGAGCAGGCTGTTCACCTGCTCCTCGTCTTCCCCGGCCGCGATGCCGCGATTGCCGGTGAGCTCGCCGCCCTGCTCACTCTGACGGAAGCTGGCACGGCTGCGGTCGTGCGACACCCCGACGGCGAACTGGTGGGCACCGGCGATGCGGCTCCACTGCAAGGCCAGTCCCGCGGCGTTCTGGTCGGTACGGGTACGGTTGAGCACACCGCTTTCGGGTTCCTCCCCGGTGGGAAAGCCAGCGTCGGCCCAATCCTCGAACTCGTCCTCGTACCCGTCGTTGCCGTCGCCGTTCAGCGTGCGCGTGCGGGTACGCCGGACGTAGGCGGTGCCGGAGATCTGGTCGTCGTCGCTCAGCCAATGGCCGCCGGAGAGCGCCAGCAGGGTGCTGCGGTTTTTCGTCCGGTCGGGATGGGTGAAAATGGCTTCGTGCCGCTGACGTTCCATGCTCTTCGGCACCAGGCCGTTGCCGATGAGGTCGGTGTTGGCGTGGGCCAGCGTGAGGGCGAGATCCGTCTTCCCCGTGGCCCACGCGAGCTTGCCGAACAGCTGGCCGACCTCGGACGGAGAACGGTCACGCCACCCGTCCTCCTTCATCCCCTCCGCAGCGACAAACCAGGAGAGTTCGTCGCGCTTGCCGCCATGTTCGACGGACCCGCCGCGGCGGCCGAAGGATCCGCCATACAGCTCGATCTCCCCGCCGGGGTGGGTGTCGCCGCGCTTGGTCTCGATCGCCAGCGCGCCGCCCAGGGTGTTGAGACCATAGAGGGGGTTGGAGCCGGGCACCAGCACCGTGGTGGCGATCGCCGCCTGCGGGATCAGGTCCCAGTTCACTACGTCGCCGAAGGGCTCATTCACACGCACGCCGTCGAGGAACACGGACAGGCCCTGCGGCGTGCCGAGCAGCGGCGAGGCGGAAAAGCCGCGGTAATTCACGTCGGCCTGGTAGGGGTTGCCCTGGATCTCATTGACATTGACGCTGGGCAGGCGGCGTTGCAGGCCTTCTGCCAGGGATGGTCCGCCCGCCTCACGCAGGGTCTGGCCGCTGAGGTTCTGGACATTGGCGGGAATCTGGTCCTTGGGCAGGCCGATACCGGGCAGCGGCGTGGTGCCGACGACCTCCACCGGCGCGAGCTCGACGGGCTCGGCGGCGAGCGCCATCGTCACGGGTCCGAATGAGGCGATGGCGAGGGCCAATGCTTTGCGGATCGGTGCCCGGTTATGGTGCTGCATGATGCTCCTCACAGTGTAATCGCATCGGTCGGATGATTGTTCAGGTGGCATTCGGTGCGCCAGCTACTTGGCGATGTTTCGTTCGCTTGCCCTTCGTCCGTCAATGCCAAGTCCTGCCGGATACATCGCGCATCACCGTCCATCGGCACGCTGCGTTGGGCAGCACTACGCTGCGTTGGGCAGCACTACGCGGCGTCGCTGCAGAATACGTGACCTTCGCGTCGTCTTCCATATGAGCGTCATTTCGACGCTAAGGAAAAGAGCGAGACTGTATTGGGGTACGAGTGGGAGCTCTAGTATCGTCTGATGCCGACCCCCGATCTGCAGGGCAACTCGTACCTGCTCGTAATGAGCTCTGCGTATTAAGTGATCCCCGGCGGCCCATTGAGCGGCGATGCGCACATGCGCCCCTGCGTGCTCCCGTTGCCGAAGCAAGTCACTTACCGTCTTTCCAGCATCGCTATGATGTCCCGTCGCTTCAAAGTCCGCGCGAGCCACAGCATGTCATGGCCCTCCTCATCGAGCAGGTCCCTCCTTGCTCCGCCGATCAGCAGGTTTCGGACAACCGCCGTGTGGCCCTTGTATACTGCCCAGAACAAGGGCCACTCCCCGTCTCCCGTGCGCACGTCGGGATTGGCGCCGCGGCCGATCAGGAATGAGACGATGTCCGCGTGGCCATTGAAAGCGGCCCAGAAGAGCGGCGTCCAGCCGCGACGATCGGGCAGGTCGACCGACGCGCCGTGCGCCAACAAGGTGTCAACCATGTCCCACTGACGGTGGAATGCGGCCAAGAACACCAGACTGCATCCCTCCGTGTCCTGCCAGTCGGACGGCAATCCTTCCTCGAGCCGCCTCAGCACTTCCGGGACGTTGCCGTGGCGAACCGCGTCGAGCAACTCCGGCCCGACTCGGTCGCCCCACGCTTCATGATGGACGTCGTCATTCATCGCTTCGGTCCTGCAGAGCCTGAGCGATGACCGGTCGGCCGTCGATCAGAATCGACGATTCCCTG
>NZ_WTVK01000069.1 GCF_012910805.1 Aromatoleum evansii | reverse complement strand
AACCGCGCCCGCCCCCCCATGCCCTCCGAGTTCGACCTCATCCGCCGCCACTTCACCCGCCCCGCACGGCACACGACCCTGTCGGTCGGCGACGACGCGGCATTGCTCACGCCACGCGCGGGCATGCAACTGGCCGTATCGACCGACATGCTGGTCGCCGGCACGCATTTCTTCGCCGACGCCGAGCCCAAGGCGCTGGGCTGGAAGACGCTCGCGGTCAATGTTTCCGACCTCGCCGCGATGGGCGCCGAACCGCGCTGGGCCGTGCTGGCCTTGTCGCTGCCGGCGGCAGACGAAGCGTGGATCGCGGCCTTCGCGCGCGGCTTTTTCGCCTGCGCCGACGCATTCGGCGTCGATCTCGCGGGCGGCGACACCACACGCGGCCCGCTGAACCTGTGCGTGACCATCTTCGGCGAAGTGCCGGCGGGCGCCGCGATCACGCGCGGCGGCGCGCGAGCCGGCGACGACCTGTGGATCACCGGAAAACCGGGCCACGCCGCACTCGGCCTCGCGCACCTGCGCGGCGAAGCGGCGCTCGCGCCCGCAGCGGCACATACCTGTCTCGCTGCCCTGCACCGCCCGCAACCGCGCGTCGCCTTCGGGCAGGCGCTGCGCAGCGTCGCCAGCGCGATGCTCGACGTCTCCGACGGCCTGCTCGGCGATCTCGGCCACATCCTCGAATCCTCCGGCTGCGGCGCGCGCATCGAGGTCGAAGCGCTGCCGCTGGCCGCCCTGCGTGCCTGCGGGGCCGACGAAGCCCTCGCGCGGCGCTGCCTGCTGTCCGGCGGCGACGACTATGAGCTCCTCTTCACCGCGGCGCCGTCACGACGCGAGCACCTCGCCGCCCTCGCCGGCAAGCACGGACTGCCGCTGTCGCGCATCGGCACGATCACCGCGAAGACCGACGAACTCGTACTTCGCGAAGCCGACGGGCGCGAGCACACCACGGCCCACGCCGGCTACGACCATTTCGCCTGAATCCTCCAGCCCAAGCCGTCCATGCGCCCCACCGTCCGCCTGCTCCTGAGCCACCCCGCCCACTTCATCTCGCTCGGCTTCGGCTCGGGCCTCTCGCCGCGCGCCCCCGGCACCGCCGGCACCCTCGCCGCCTGGCTGCTCTACCCGCTGCTGCGCGCGCCGATCTCGGATTTCGTCTTCCTCGCGCTGCTCGCGAGCTTCTTCGTCGCCGGCATCATCGCCGCCGACCGCACCGGCCGCGCCCTGGGCGCATCGGACCACGGCGCGATCGTGTGGGACGAGATCGTCGCGTTCTGGCTGGTGCTGTTCTTCGCCCCGCCCGGCCTCGCGTGGCAGGCGGCGGCCTTCGTGCTGTTCCGCTTCTTCGACATCGTCAAGCCGCAACCCATCCGCTGGGCCGACAGCCGCATCGGCGGCGGCTTCGGCGTGATGCTCGACGACCTGATCGCCGCCGGCTATGCGATTCTCGCGCTTGCGGTGCTGAAGCATTTGCTGGGGTGATCCGATGAACGACGACGAACTGCACGCCCTGTCGCGCCGCGTCGGCGACTGGCTCGCCGCGCGCGGTGCCACGCTCGCCTGCGCCGAATCCTGCACCGGCGGCTGGGTCGCCGAGACCGTCACCGCCACCGCCGGCAGCTCCGGCTGGTTCGACCGCGGCTTCGTGACCTATTCCAACGAGGCCAAGCAGGAACTCCTCGGCGTCGCCGCGGCGACGCTCGCCGGCAGCGGCGCGGTCAGCGAGGAGACGGTGTGCGAAATGGTCGCCGGCACCCTCGCGCACAGCCGCGCACGCTTTGCCCTCGCGGTTTCCGGCGTCGCCGGCCCCGGCGGCGGCACCGCCGCCAAGCCGGTCGGCATGGTGTGCTTCGCGTGGGGCGAACGTGACGGCGAGCTGCGCAGCGAAACCGTTCACTTCACCGGTGACCGCACTCGGATCCGGCGCCAGGCGGTCATCCACGCACTCGCCGGCTTGATGACATAATCATTTTCAGGGCACCGTAATAGTGACCTGCAGCGCACCAGCAATCTCTGTGCCATAATTCCCCAACGTTTTGAAAGGACAGGACATGGACGACAACAAGGCCAAGGCCCTCGCCGCCGCGCTCTCGCAGATCGAGAAGCAGTTCGGCAAGGGTTCGATCATGCGGATGGGCGACGGCAACGTCGAGAAGGACATCCAGACCGTCTCGACCGGCTCGCTCGGACTCGACATCGCGCTCGGCCTCGGCGGACTGCCGCGCGGCCGCGTCGTCGAGATCTATGGCCCGGAATCGTCCGGCAAGACCACGCTGACGCTGCAGGTCATTGCCGAGATGCAGAAGCTCGGCGGCACCGCTGCCTTCATCGACGCCGAGCACGCCCTCGACGTCGGCTACGCCGAGAAGCTCGGCGTGAACATCACCGACCTGCTGATCTCGCAGCCCGACACCGGCGAGCAGGCGCTCGAGATCGCCGACATGCTGGTGCGCTCGGGCGGCGTCGACATCGTCGTCATCGACTCGGTCGCGGCACTCACCCCCAAGGCCGAAATCGAGGGCGAGATGGGCGACCAGCTCCCCGGCCTGCAGGCCCGCCTGATGAGCCAGGCGCTCCGCAAGCTCACCGCCAACATCAAGCGCACCAACACGCTGGTGATCTTCATCAACCAGATCCGCATGAAGATCGGCGTGATGTTCGGCAACCCGGAGACCACCACGGGCGGCAATGCGCTCAAGTTCTACGCCTCCGTGCGCCTCGACATCCGCCGTACCGGCGCGATCAAGAAGGGCGACGAGGTCGTCGGCTCGGAGACGCGCTGCAAGGTCGTCAAGAACAAGGTCTCGCCCCCGTTCAAGGAAGCGCACTTCGACATTCTCTACGGAGAGGGCATCTCGCGCGAAGGCGAGATCATCGACCTCGGCGTCGAGAAAAAGATCGTCGACAAGGCGGGCGCCTGGTACTCCTACCAGGGCGACAAGATCGGCCAGGGCAAGGACAACACGCGCGAATTCCTGCGCGGCAATCCGGCGCTCGCGCGCGAGATCGAGAACAAGGTGCGCGTCGCGGTCGGCCTCAAGGAACTGCCGGCCGAGCCCGCGCAACCGGCTGCCGAGGCGGCCTGACGCCCCTTCACGGGATCATGCCGGAGACGAGCCTGCGGGAACGCGCGTTGCGGCACCTCGCGCGCCGCGAGCACTCGCGCGCCGAGCTCGCCCGCAAGCTCGCCCCGCACGGCTCCGCCGACGAGATCGAAGACGTGCTCGACCGCATCACCGAACTGGGCCTGCTCAGCGACCACCGCTTCGCCGAAGCCTGGGTGCGCAGCAAGGCCGCCCGCTTCGGCACCGCGCGGCTGCGCCGTGAGCTCGCCCAGCGCGGCGTCGGACGCGACACGATAGACGCCGCACTCGATGTCGAGGCGGTCGAGGATGACGTCGAACGCGCCCGCACCGTGTGGCGCGGCAAGTTCGGCGCCACGCCGGCCGACGCGCGCGAGTGGGCCAGGCAGGCGAGATTCCTGCAGGGGCGCGGCTTCGGCACCGACGTGATACGCAAGATATTGAAAGAGAACCCCGATGAGTCTGCTTAAGGTCGCCGGACTGCAGAAGCGCTACAAGGCGCGCACCGTCGTCCACGATGTCGGCTTCGAGGTCGGCAGTGGCGAAGTGGTCGGCCTGCTCGGCCCCAACGGCGCCGGCAAGACCACCTGCTTCTACATGATCGTGGGCCTCGTGCGTGCCGACGGCGGCGACATCCGCCTCGACGACGCCGAGCTCACGCACCTGCCCGTGCACGCGCGCGCGCGCCTCGGCCTGTCCTACCTGCCGCAGGAAATGAGCGTGTTCCGCAAGCTCACCGTCGCCGAGAACATCCGCGCCGTGCTGGAGCTGCGGGGCCTCGGCAGCGCACGCGTCGACGAGCTTCTCGAGGAACTCCTCGAGGAACTGGGCATCGCGCACCTGCGCGACAACACCTCGGTCTCGCTGTCCGGCGGCGAACGGCGCCGCTGCGAGATTGCCCGCGCGCTCGCGACCGACCCGCGCCTGATCCTGCTCGACGAGCCCTTTGCCGGCGTCGACCCGATCGCCGTGCTCGATATCCAGAAGATCATCCGCTTCCTGCGCGACCGCGGCATCGGCGTGCTGATCACCGACCACAACGTGCGCGAGACGCTCGGCATCTGCAACCGTGCCTACATCATCAGCGAAGGCCGCGTGCTCGCCAGCGGACGCCCCGACGAGATCGTCGCCAACGAACAGGTTCGCCGCGTCTATCTCGGCGAGCATTTCCGCCTCTGAGCCCACTATCGGCGAAGCGCCATGAAACCGTCCCTCCAGCTCAAGATCTCCCAGCACCTCACGCTGACGCCGCAGCTGCAGCAATCGATCAAGCTGCTGCAGCTGTCCACGCTGGAGCTGAACCAGGAGCTGGAACGCTTCCTCCTCGAGAATCCCATGCTCGAGCGCGAGGACGGCGACGGCAGCGATTTTTCGCCGGGCGCGGCCCAGGGCTCGAGCGAGCCGAGCGAAGCCGCCGGCAACCAGACCGAAACACCTGCCTCCCCCGAGGAGGCGCATGGCGAGAGCGAGCCGGCAAGCTTCGACGAAGCCGGCGAATGGTCGAGCGCGAGCAGCGGCTCCTCGAACCGCGACGATGACGATGACACCGATTTCCAGGAACTGCAGGCCGCCGGCACCAGCCTGCGCGACCACCTCGACCAGCAGGTGAGCCTGTCGCCGCTGTCCGACCGCGACCGCGCGCTGGTGCGCTTCATCATCGAGGCGCTGGACGAGGACGGCTACCTCAACCAGTCGCTCGAGGAACTGCTGCCGCTGCTGCCGCCCGAGCTCGAATACGACCTCGACGACCTCTCGATCGCGCTGCACCACGTGCAGAACCTCGACCCGGCCGGCATCGGCGCGCGCAACCCGCAGGAATGCCTGAGCCTGCAGCTCAGGGCAATGCCCTCCTGCCCGACGCGCGACCTCGCGCTGAAGATCGTCGACGAGCACCTCGACCTGCTCGCCGAGCGCAACTTCCTGCGCATCAAGCGCGCCACCGGCTGCGACGACGACGCGCTGCGCGCCGCGCACGCGCTGATCTGCCGTCTCGACCCGCATCCGGGCTCCCAGCACTCGGTGCAGGAGACGCGCTACATCCTGCCGGACGTCGTCGTGCGCAAGGTGCGCAACCGCTGGACGGTCACGCTCAACCCCGAGGCGATGCCCAAGCTGCGCATCAATTCGCTCTACGCCAGCATCCTGCAGCAGAACCGCGGATCGGGCGGCGCACTCACCAGCCAGCTGCAGGAAGCACGCTGGCTGATCAAGAACGTGCAACAGCGTTTCGACACCATCCTGCGGGTTTCGCAGGCGATCGTTGACCAGCAGCGGCAGTTCTTCGATTATGGAGATGTGGCGATGCGACCCCTGACGTTGAGGGAGATCGCGGACCAGCTCGAGCTGCACGAGTCGACGGTCTCGCGGGTCACGACGCAGAAGTTCATGGCCACACCGCGCGGCGTGTTTGAACTGAAGTATTTTTTCGGCAGCCACGTTGCCACCGACACCGGTGGGGCGGCATCTTCCACGGCGATTCGGGCGCTGATTCGCCAGCTGGTGGAGGCCGAAGACAGGAAGAAGCCCCTGTCCGACGCGAAAATTGCCGAATTGTTGGGCCAGCAGGGTATCGTGGTGGCACGCAGGACGATTGCGAAGTACCGCGAGTCACTCAATATCCCGCCGGTCAGCCTGCGCAAAGCGATCTGAAAGACGATCTGACAATACGAGGAATCATCATGAATCTCACCATCACCGGACATCACGTCGAAGTCACCCCCGCGATCCGCGAGTACGTCAACACCAAGCTGGATCGCGTCATCCGCCACTTCGACAACGTGACCAGCGTCAACGTGATCCTGTCGGTGGAGAAGCTGCGCCAGAAGGCGGAAGTCACGCTGCACGTGCGCGGCAAGGACATCTACGTCGAGAGCGAGGACGGTGACATGTACGCCGCGATCGACAGCATGGCCGACAAGCTCGACCGCCAGGTGCTCAAGTACAAGGGCAAGAACCACGACCACGGCCACGACACGCTGAAGCACCAGCAACCGACCGAGCTGTGATCCTTTAGTTCACGCCGGGGGTCCGGGGTGTGTTTATAATTCGCGCGTTTTCAACCCGCGCCTGCCGCACACCCCGAGCCTCCTCCCGCCTCCGATCGGCAGCGGCACGGCCCGTGTCGTGCAGGTGGTGACCCGCATGAGCCTCATCGCCGAACTCCTGCCTCCTTCGAACGTCGTCATCGATCTGGACGCGAGCAGCAAGAAGCGCGTCTTCGAACAAGCCGGCCTCCTGTTCGAGAACAATCAGGGCATCGCCCGCAGCGTCGTCTTCGACAGCCTGTTTTCACGTGAACGCCTCGGCTCGACCGGCCTGGGCCAGGGCATCGCCATTCCCCACGGCCGCATCAAGGGCCTGAAGGACGCCGCCGGCGCCTTCCTGCGCCTTTCGGTCCCGGTGCAGTTCGACGCCCCCGACGGCCGCCCGGTGACGATGCTGTTCGTGCTGCTGGTGCCCGAGCAGGCCAACGAGACCCACCTGCAACTGCTCTCCGAGCTCGCACAGATGTTCAGCGACCGCGATTTCCGCGAGCAACTGCAGAACGCACCCGACGTCGCAACGATCCATTCGCTGTTCGCCTCCTGGGGCCCGCATGCGGCAGACCAGCGTCGCGCGGCTGTATGACCTGCACCGCGAACAGCTGGAGCTGACGCACGTCAGCGGCCGGCTGGATCGGGTCATCTCGGTCAACGAAGAGCGCATCTGGCCAGCCGACCTCGTCGGCCACCTCAACCTGATCCACCCGACGCGCATCCAGATCCTGGGCGCGGCCGAACTCGCGTGGGCGCAGCGCCATGCGCGCGACAAGGTCGCCCACCACCTCACCGAGATCATCGGTGCGCGCCCGCCGGCGATCATCGTCGCCGACGGCTGCGCGATCCCCGACATCCTGCGCGGCATCTGCGAATACGCCGACGTCGCGCTGATCACGACGCCGCAGCCCTCCGCGAGCGTGATCGACCAGTTGCGCCTGTACATGTCGCGCGAGCTCGCCGAGAAGATCTCGCTGCACGGCGTGTTCATGGACGTGCTCGGCATCGGCGTGTTCATCACCGGCAGCTCCGGCGCCGGCAAGTCCGAGCTCGCGCTGGAGCTGATCTCGCGCGGCCATGGCTTGGTCGCCGACGACATCGTCGAGTTCTCGCGCATCGCGCCGACGGTGCTCGAAGGGCGCTGCCCGGAGATGCTGAAGGACTTCATCGAGGTGCGCGGCCTGGGCATCCTCAACATCCGCACGATCTTCGGCGAGACCGCCTGCCGGCGCAAAATGCGCCTGCGCCTGATCGTGCATCTGGAACGCCGCCTGCCGGGCCAGTCCGACCCCTCGCGCCTGCCGGTGCAGCGCGAGACGCAGGACATCCTCGGCGTGCCGGTGATCCGCACCACCCTACCGGTCGCGGCCGGACGCAACATCGCGGTGCTGCTCGAAGCTGCCGTGCGCTCGACCATCCTGCAGTTGCGCGGCATCGATTCGACGCAGGAATTCATCGACCGCCAGCAGCGCCTGCTCGACGCGGACGGCGAAACCCTCTGAACGGCACCGCCGGCAAGACGCTTGCCGCAGTGCCGCATCGGCTGATACGCTCAATGTCTTTGCGCCGCCCCGCGAAGGCTTCCCCGATGACTGCCGCAACACCGGATTACCTGGAAAAGATCCTCAATGCCCGCGTCTACGACGTGGCCGAGGAAACGCCGCTCGACCTCGCCACGAACCTCTCGGAGCGCGTGCATAACCGCATCCACCTGAAGCGCGAGGACATGCAGCCGGTGTTCAGCTTCAAGCTGCGCGGCGCGTACAACAAGATGGCGCACCTGTCGCCGCAGGCCCTCAAGCGCGGTGTGATCTGCGCCTCGGCGGGCAACCACGCGCAAGGCGTCGCGCTCTCCGCGCAGCGCATGGGCGTGCGCGCAGTGATCGTGATGCCGACCTCCACGCCGCAGATCAAGGTCGAGGCGGTCAAGGCGCGCGGCGGCGAGGTGGTGCTCGCGGGCGACTCCTACTCCGACGCCTACGCCCACGCGGTGGAACTCGAGAAGACCGAGAAGCTGACCTTCGTCCATCCCTACGACGACCCGGACGTGATCGCCGGCCAGGGCACGATCGGCATGGAGATCCTGCGCGCGCACCCGGACCCGATCCACGCGGTGTTCTGCGCCGTCGGCGGCGGCGGCCTGATCGCCGGCGTGGCGGCCTACATCAAACGCCTGCGCCCCGAAACCAGGATCATCGGCGTGGAGACCGTGGACGCCGACGCGATGACGCGCTCACTCGCCGAAGGCCGGCGCGTCGAGCTCGAGCAGGTCGGGCTGTTCGCCGACGGCACTGCGGTGAAACTTGTTGGCGAGGAGACCTTCCGCCTGTGCCAGCAGTACGTCGATGAGATGATCCTGGTCGACAACGACGCGATCTGCGCGGCGCTCAAGGATGTGTTCGAGGACACACGCTCCATCCTCGAGCCCTCGGGCGCCCTCGCGGTCGCCGGCGCGAAGGAGTACGCGAAACGCCACAACCTGCACGGCAAGAACCTGGTTGCCGTGGCTTCCGGCGCGAACATGAACTTCGACCGCTTGCGCTTCGTCGCCGAGCGCGCCGAGGTCGGCGAACAGCGCGAGGCAGTGTTCGCAATAACGATCCCCGAGCGGCCGGGCTCCTTCCGCAAGTTCTGCAGCCTGATCGGCAACCGTCACATCACCGAGTTCAACTACCGCTACGCCGATCCGCAGCGGGCCCACATCTTCGTCGGCGTCGCGGTGCATAACCGCGCCGAGGCGACGCGCGTGGTCGAGATGCTGGAACGCCACGAGCTGCCCGCGGTGGACCTGACCGACGACGAGATGGCGAAGAGCCACATCCGTTACATGGTCGGCGGCCGGGCACCGCACGTGAACAACGAACTGGTGTACCGCTTCGAATTCCCCGAGCGTCCCGGCGCGCTGATGAACTTCCTCACCAGCCTGCATTCGGACTGGAACATCAGCCTGTTCCACTACCGCAACCACGGCTCCGATTTCGGCCGCGTGCTGGTGGGCATGCAGGTGCCGCCCGAGGACAAGGGCGCCTTCCAGGACTTCCTCGACCGGCTCGGCTATGAATACGCGGACGAGTCGGCCAATCCTGCCTACCGCATGTTCCTGGGCTGAGCGGGGAAGGCGCCGGCCTCGGTGACGATCCAGTCCATCGGACGATCGTGCGGCTGGGGCCACACGTCATCGACCCGCGCGAACTCGAAGCCCAGCCCCACCGCGACGGGATCCATCACCGCCAGGGTGCGGTCGAAGTATCCGCCGCCGTAGCCGACGCGGTAGCCCGCGGCGTCGAAGGCGTTGCACGGCACGAGGATCATGTCGGGAACGACCGCCTCGCCGTGCGCCGGATGCGGGATGCCGTGGCGATCGAGCGGCATTTCCATGCCGGGAATCCAGCGGCGGAACTCCATCGGGCCGGCCTGATGCGGCACCACGGGCAGCAGCGCGACGCGCGCGCTGTCCGCCGCCAGCCAGTGCGTGACCCAGGCACGCAGGTCCGGCTCGCCGCGGTAGGGCCAGCAGAAGCCCAGGCTCGTCGGCGCCAGGCGAGCGACGAGTTCGCCGAGATGGATTTCCAGATGGCGCATCAGCGCGGCGCGATGCGTCGCCGTGAGCGCCTGACGCGCGGCGATGGTGCGGGCGCGCAGGGCGCGGCGCTGCTCGGAGGGATCGGCGGAATCTATGCCGGGGGCAGGATGGGCGGAATTCACTGTGGTATGGTCGGGCTGATTGAAAGGGGATGGTAAGGGATGGCAAAGGGTTTGTGGGCGGCGCTGGCTCTGACGCTGGCGAGCCTGACGCAGGGAGCCTTCGGGCAGATCGGGGACGACCGCATCCTCGCCGCGCGCGAGGCGCTGCGCACCGGCGACCGTGCAATGCTGGAGCGCCTCGCTGCGGAGCGCGAGCCGCACGTGCTCGATCCCTACGTGCGCTACTGGCGGCTGACGAACATCCTCGCCCGTCCCGAAGCGCCGCCGGTCGACGAGCTCAACGAATTCCTGCTGCGTGAGGCCGACAGCCTGCTCGCCGAGCGGCTGCGCGCGGACTGGCTGCGACGCATGGCGCGCGAATACGACTGGAGCGGTTTCCTTCAGGTGTACGCGGACCTGCGCGAACCGGACGCGGAGCTGCGCTGCCTGCAGCGCAATGCGCGCCTGGAGTCGGGCGACCTGAGCGTGCTGGAGGAGGTCCGCGCACGCTGGATGGAGCTCGCGGACAACCATAGCGCCTGCGAGCCGGTGTTCCGCACGCTGACCTTGGCGGGCCACATCGGCAGCGACGAGCTGTGGTGGCGCGTGCGGCGGCAGGTCGACAGCCGCAACCCATCGAACGCGCGCGCGACGCTGTCGTGGATGCCGGGCGCCGACGCGCCGCCGCTCGCCGACTTCGACCGCATGATGAAGAGCCCGGCGGCCTGGCTCGACCGCCTGCCGGCGAACTTCGCCCTCTCGCGCGCGGGACGCGAGCTGGCACTGGCCGCGCTGGTCCGGGTCGCGCGCGAGGACGTGTCGTCCGCCTACGCGCGCTTCGCACGCATCGAGGAGCGGCTGGGCGCCGAAGAGCGCGCCTACATTCACGCGACCCTCGGTCATCACGGGTCCTTGCAGGGCTCGCCGGGGGCGGTGCGCTGGTTCCGCGCCGCCGGCAAGGTGCCGATGAGCGCCGAGCAGCGCGCGTGGCGCGTACGCGCCGAGCTGCGCGTCGAGGACTGGCGCGGCGTGCAGACGGCGATCGAGGGCCTCGCCGCGACCGAGCAGACACAGCCGGAGTGGACCTACTGGCTCGGCCGCGCGCTCGCCGCACAGAACCGGCCGGCCGAGGCTGCGGCGCTGTTCCAGCGCATCGCCGGACAGCCCGGCTTCTACGGCATCCTCGCCGGCGAGGAGCTCGGCAAGCTCTTTGCCGCCCCCGCGCGCAACGGCAACATCACGGCCGAGGACATGGCGCGCGCCGAGGCCGACCCCGGCCTGCGCCGCGCGCTCGCGCTGTACCGGCTGGAGATGCGCACCGAAGGCATGCGCGAGTGGAACTGGTCGCTGCGCGGCCGCGACGAGGCCTTCCTGGTCGCCGCGGCACGGCTTGCGCTGCGCAACGAGATCTACGACCGCGCGATCAACACCGCCGAGCGCACCGACCCGCAGGCGAACTACGACCTGCGCTTCCTCACGCCGTATCGCCAGCTCATCGAGCCCCAGGTGCGCCAGCAGGGACTGGACATGGCCTGGGTGTATGGCCTGATGCGCCAGGAAAGCCGCTTCATCGCACCGGCACGCTCGAGCGCAGGCGCCCAGGGCCTGATGCAGGTGATGCCTGCCACGGGCAAGTGGGTCGCGCGCAAGATCGGCCTCACCGGTTATCACCAGGGCATGCTGACCGACCCGGACACCAACGTGCTGCTGGGCACGAGCTACATGCGGCTGATCCTCGAGGATCTCGACGACCATCCGGTACTCGCGTCGGCCGGCTACAATGCGGGACCCGGGCGCGCACGAAAATGGCGCGACGAACGTCCGCTCGAAGGCGCGATCTATGCAGAGACGATCCCGTTCGAGGAAACGCGCGACTATGTGAAGAAGGTGATGGCGAACGCGGTGATCTATGCCGCGATGCTGGAGGCGAAGCCGCAGTCGCTGAAGGCCCGCCTCGGCACGATCTCGCCGCGGCTGACGGCGGAGCCCTAGGGGTCGCCGGTCCCGCGCAAGGAGGCTGCAACATGAAACTGGAACGCGTCGTACTCGTCGGCGGCACCGGGTTTGTGGGCCGCGCCATCGCAAACCGCCTGTCGCGCGAAGGCGTGGCCGTGCTGGTGCCCACGCGGCGCCATACACATGCGGGCGCGCTGCTGCCGATTCCCACGGTCGAGGTGGCGCAGGCCGACGTCCATGACCCGGCGAGCCTGTCGCAGCTGTTCGCCGGCGCCGACGCCGTCGTGAACCTCGTCGGCATCCTGCACTCGCGCCCGGGCAAGCCCTACGGTCCCGACTTTGCACGGGCCCACGTCGAGCTGCCGCGCAAGATCGTCGCCGCCTGCCGGGCAGCCGGCGTCGCGCGCCTCGTGCATATCAGCGCGCTCGGGGCGGCGGCCGAAGGCCCGTCCGAATACCAGCGCTCCAAGGCCGCCGGAGAGGAGGCGATACGCGCGGCCGGCGATGCGCCGGCGTGGACGATACTGCGCCCGTCGGTGATCTTCGGCCGCGAGGACAATTTCCTCAACATGTTCGTCCGCCTCGCGCAGCTCTTCCCCGTGCTGCCGCTCGCGGGTGCGCATGCGCGCTTCCAGCCGGTGCATGTCGATGACGTCGCCGAGGTCGTGTGGCGCAGTCTCACGGAGCCCTCGGCACGCAGCCAGACTTACGAAGTGGCGGGGCCGAAGGTGTATACCCTGCGCGAGCTGGTCGAATACGTCAGCGAACTCTCCGGGCGTCCGCGCCCGGTGATCCCGCTGCCCGAGGGCCTCGCACTGCTGCAGGCGCGGCTGATGGAACTCGCGCCGCGACCGCTGATGAGCCGCGACAACGTGCGCTCGATGCGCGTCGACAACGTCGCCGGCGGCGCCCCCCTGCCCTTCGGCATGCAGCCCGCCGGGCTCGAGGGGCTCGCGCCGACCTGGATCGGCGAGGGGCATCTGCGCGCCCGCTACTACCCGATGCGCAGCCGCGCGCGCCGCCCGCGCCACGGCTGAGCCTTCCGTTGCACCCCGACACCCCCACGGAGACGAGCGCATGAAACTGATCATCGGCAACAAGAACTATTCGTCCTGGTCCCTGCGTCCCTGGATGGCGGCACGCGCCAGCGGCCAGTCCTTCGAGGAGATCCGCATCCCGCTGTTCATCGAGGGCAGCCGCGAGCGCATCCTGCAGCACTCGCCCTCGGGCAAGGTGCCTTGCCTGATCGACCACGGCCTCGCGGTATGGGATTCGCTGGCGGTGTGCGAATACCTGGCGGAAAAGTCGCCCTCGCTGTGGCCGTCCGATCCCGCGGCACGCGCGGTGGCGCGCGCGATCAGCGCGGAAATGCACTCGAGCTTCCAGGACCTGCGCGAGAACATGCCGATGAACATCCGCAAGGACTACGCCGGCAAGGGCCACACGCCGGGCGTCGACGCCAACATCGCACGCATCGAGGCGATCTGGAACGACTGCCGCGCGCGCTTCGGGGCGAAGGCCAATGCGGGCGGACCGTATCTCTTCGGCGCCTTCTCGATCGCGGACGCGATGTACGCCCCGGTCTGCTTCCGCTTCAAGACCTACGGCGTGCAGCCGGCGGGTGCCGCCGCCGAGTATCTCGCGGCGATGCTCGCCCACCCGGCGATGAAGGAATGGGAGGCGGCGGCACGCGCGGAGACCGAATCCATCCCCGCCGAGGACCTGTACGGCTGATGCGCTGCTATGTCGTCGGCGGCGCCGTGCGCGACCGCCTGCTCGGCCTGCCGGTGCAGGATCGCGACTGGGTGGTCGTCGGCGCCACGCCCGAGGAGATGCTCGCACGCGGCTTCCGCCCGGTCGGCAAGGACTTCCCCGTCTTCCTGCATCCGCGGACCAACGAGGAATACGCCCTCGCGCGCACCGAACGCAAGAGCGGACACGGCTACACCGGCTTCGTCGTACATGCCGCGCCCAACGTGACGCTGGAAGACGACCTGCTACGGCGCGACCTGACGATCAACGCGATCGCCGCGGACGAGGATGGCACGCTGATCGACCCCTACGGCGGCCAGGCGGACCTCGCCGCGCGCGTGTTCCGCCACGTGAGCCCGGCCTTTGCCGAAGACCCGGTGCGCATCCTGCGCGTCGCGCGCTTCGCCGCGCGTTTCGGCGATTTCACGGTCGCACCGGAGACGCTGGCGCTGATGCGCGCGATGGTCGCCGACGGCGAGGTCGACCACCTCGTGCCCGAGCGCGTATGGCAGGAACTCGCACGCGGGCTGATGGAGGACGTGCCCTCGCGCATGCTGCGGGTGCTGCGCGACTGCGGCGCGCTGGCGCGCATCCTGCCTGAGGTGGACCGCCTGTTCGGCGTGCCGCAGCCGGTGGAGCACCACCCCGAGGTCGACACCGGCGAGCACGTGCTGCTGGTGCTCGACCACGCCGCGAAGACGCAGCAGCCGCTACCCGTGCGCTGGGCCTGCCTGATGCACGACCTCGGCAAGGGCGACACGCCGGCCGACATCCTGCCGCACCACTACGGCCATGAGGCGAAGAGCGCGACGCGCGCGCGCACGGTGTCGGAGCGCCTGCGCGCGCCGGTCGAATGCCGCGACCTGGCGGTGATCTTCGCGCGCGAGCACGGCATCCTTCACCAGGTCGATAAGCTACGTCCGGAAACCATGGTCAAGGTGCTCGAGACGGTCGACGCGCTGCGCCGGCCCGAACGCTTCGCCCTGCTGCTGGAAGCCGCCGCCTGCGACTACCACGGCCGCCCAGGCCGCGAGGCGCCCTACGTCCGTGCCGAGCGCTGGCGTGCGGCGCTGGCCGCGATCCAGGGCGTGGATGCGGGCGCGATCGCGCGTGCCTGCGACGACAAGGCGCAGATCCCGCAGCGCGTGCATGCGGCGCGCGTCACCGCGGTCAGGGCGCTGGGCGGCCGGAGCGCTGCCGACGCGGGCCGCGATGCGAATTGAATTCGCGCCGCACGCCGAACCAGTGGGCGCTGCCCCCGCTCACAGTGCCCGCAGGACGGCCCATGCCACCAGCGAAAGGAGGATCGTGCTGGTAAACGGCAGATGAAACGGTCGGCCGAAGACGCGAAAATGCAGGTCGCCGGGCAGGTGGCCGAAGCGCAACCGCGCCAGTCCGGGCCGGAACAGGCCGATTACCAGTACCATCAGCACGATCACGACGAGCCACTTCAACACGCGCTGCTCCGGCAAATAAACATGCATTAGACCCCGCGAGGCCGCGCCGCCGCAACGTGCCCGCCCGCCACAAGAAGACGCCAGGAATGACCGACACCACTTCCCCAACCTCGCCCACCGGAAGTCCCGTTGCAGCGGAGCTCCGCCCATGAACGCCAACCGTTTCGGCGACCTCGAAGTCCTCGCCTGCAGCCCGTCCGGCAAGCCCGCCTTCGCGACGCCGCTGCTCTTCATCCACGGCGCCTACACTGGCGCCTGGTGCTGGGCGGAGCACTTCCTGCCCTACTTCGCCGACGCCGGCTACACCTGCTATGCGGTGTCGCTGTCGGGGCACGGCGGCAGCCGGCGGCACGCCGCGCTCGACACGCTGTCGATCGACGACTACGTGCGCGACGTCGCCGAAGTCGTCACCCGCCTGCCCGCGCAACCGGTGCTGATCGGCCACTCGATGGGCGGGATGGTCGTGCAGAAGTACCTCGAGCGCGCCGGCGTGCCCGCCACGGTACTGCTGTGCTCGGTGCCGCCGCAGGGACTCATGGGCTCGGCGATCGGGCTGATCTTCAACAAGCCCAACCTCATCCACGACCTCAACAGCATGCTCAACGGCGGGCACCCCGCACCGGAGAGCCTGCGCGAGGCGCTCTTCCACCAGCCCGTCGACGACGCCGCGCTGATGCGCTTCTACCGCCAGTGCCAGCCCGAATCGCATCGCGCGATCTGGGACATGACGCTGTTCAACCTGCCGCAGCCGGCGCGTATGCACCGCCCGCCGATGCTGATCCTGGGCGCGGAGCACGATCACCTCATCCCGCCCGCGCAGGTGTCGATGACCGCAGCGATGTACGGCGAGCCCGCGCACATCTTTCCCGGCCTGGGCCACGGCGTGATGCTGGAACGCGACTGGCGCACGGTCGCCGACCACATTGCCGCGTGGCTTCCGACACAGATTGTTTGATCACGCGCTGGAAATCGTCATCATTCCCATTCATGATGGAAGCGAGGGTGCGAGGAGGCACCCTCGCCAGCTCCGTCACGGAACGTGATTCCGCGCCGTGCCGGAGTTGAAAACAAAGCGCGAGCCCGCACATACGGAGCAAGGGATTAAGGAATCGGACGCGGCTGCCGATAGTTCACCCAGGTAGCCGGATCACCCGAGCACGCAGCGGAGGCCAACATGGTGACGATCATGGACATGACGACGGGCAAGGCCATCGAGGAGCCGACGGAAGAGTACGGCGACGAGGTCCTCAACGCGAACTGGCTGCCGCCGCAGCCGGAAGTCGCGGCAAGGCTGCAGGAAGTCGAGCACGCGGCACATGAAGCGCAGCTGCCGCCGATCGACGTCGAACATTTCCTCGAAGCGGTGTACCGCTACCAGGAATGAACGGCCCGGCCGTTGCGCGCGAAACCGCGCCGCAGCGCCGGCCCGCAAGCGATGACGCGCCCGCGCCGGCCGGCGCGGGCGGCGTGTTACGTCCCGCTACAGTGCGTGCAGTCGATCGCCGCGCATGAAGCCCAGCAGCGGCTCGGCGATGCCGCGCCCCACCGCGAGCACCTTGAAGAGCTCCCCCATCTCCTGCGGCGTCGTCAGGCGCTGCACGGCGCGCGCCGCGCGGATGTAGTCCGCGCTCTCCTCCGGCGCGCGCCGCGCGAGGCAATCCAGCACCCCGCAGTTGAACAGGAAGGCCGCCTGGTTGGTGTAACCCAATACGTCCAGCCCGGCGTCGAACGCGGCTTCCGCGACGGCGGTGAAATCGACGAAGGCGGTGATGTCGTTCAGCCCCGGCCACAGGAAGGGGTCGGGATGCGCGTTGTGGCGGTAGTAGCACAGCAGCGTGCCGCTCGAACGCGAAGGCAGGTAGTACTCGGCGCGTGGATAGCCGTAGTCGATCAGCAAGAGCGCGCCGCGTTCCAGCCGCGCGGCCCACTCGCCGATCCATGCGCGCCCGGCGAGGTTGATCTCGGTGACGTACTCGGCGCTGTCCGAACGCGGCAGCTCGAGCGCGGCGGCCGCGGCGGCGACCGCGCCGGTGGCGGGCGAATCCGCCCAGCGCAGCACGCCCTCCCCGTCGACCGCCACGCCGCGTTCGTACAGCGCGTCGCCGCGCGTGGCGACCAGATGCACAGGCATTACGTCGAGCACCTCGTTCGCCACCACGGCGCCGGCGAAGCGCTCGGGCAGCGTGTCGAGCCACTGCACGCGCGGGGCCAGATGCGGCGCCTTCGCCGCCAGCGTGTCGAACTGGCGCTCGCGCAGTTCGCCCGAGACTTCCAGGATGCCGTAGCTCTCCGGCGCGCAGCCGCGGCGCTCGAGCTCCAGCAGCAGGTCCGCGGCGAGCAGGCCGGTGCCGGCGCCGACCTCGATCACGTGCGGGGAGGAGGCGCGCATCACCTGCTCGACCTGCGCCGCGAGCGCCTGGCCGAACAGCGGCGTGAGTTCCGGCGAGGTGATGAAGTCGCCGCCGGGACCGAACTTTCGCGCGCCGCCGCTGTAATACCCCAGGCCCGGCGCATACAGCGCGAGCTCCATGTAGCGCGAGAACGGGATCCAGCCGCCGGCCTCGGCAATGGCGGCGGTGATCGTGCGGAGAAGGCGCGTGCTCTGTTCGAGGGCGTCGGCGGAAGGTTCGGGCAGGGACATGGGCGAAGTGCGACGGAAAACGCGTATTCTAACCGGCGCGCCGCAGTCCCCGCGGAGGCCGCTGCCTCCCCGCGCGGGACGGCTTCGCCGTGGGAGCGGCTTCAGCCGCGAAGGGGCGGCTCCGCTCATGGCACGACCGATTCGCGGCTGAAGCCGCTCCCACACGACCGCACACGCTATTCACAAGCCCCTTCGACCATGGACAAGCAGGACACTCCCGTCATCCTCATCACCGGCGCCGCACGGCGCGTCGGCGCCGAAATCGCGCGAACGCTGCATGCCGCGGGCGCGAACGTGGTGCTGCATTACCGCAGCTCGGGCGGCGACGCCGATGCGCTCGCCGACGCACTGAACCGCGTGCGCCCCGGCTCGGCCTGGACGGCACACGCCGACCTGCAGGAAGACGGCGCCCCCGAGGCCCTCGCTGACGCCGTGCTGGCGCGCCACGGCCGCCTCGATGCACTGGTGAACAACGCGTCGAGCTTCTTCCCCACGCCGCTCGGCACGATCGATGCCGCAGCCTGGAGCAACCTGATCGGCTCCAACCTGAAGGGGCCGCTGTTCCTGTCGCAGGCCCTCGCCCCGGCGCTGCGCGCGGCGCGCGGTGCGATCGTGAACATTGTCGACATCCACGCCGAGCGCCCCCTGCGCCACTACCCGCTGTACTGCGCCGCCAAGGCCGGGCTGCTGGGGCTGACCAGGGCGCTCGCGGTCGAGCTCGCCCCCGAGGTGCGCGTGAACGGCGTATCGCCGGGCGCCGTGGACTGGCCCGAGGATGGCCAGATCGCGCCCGCCGAGCAGGACCGGATCGTGCGCCACACGCTGCTCGGCCACAGCGGCAGCCCCGCCGACATCGCCCGCACCGTGCGCTTCCTGGTGTTCGACGCGCCCTACATCACCGGCCAGATCCTCGCGGTCGATGGCGGGCGCAGCGCGCACCTTTGAGTGAGCCTTTAGCCCGACCTCCGAATTCCGTTCGCCCCGAGCCTGTCGCAGCCCTGCCAGCGCCCTTCGACAGGCTCGGGCGAATGGAGACGCTAAGCCCCCGCGCGCAAAGGTATAATCCGCCCCGTCTTTCCTGCAGGACTCCCGCCGTGAACGCCCCCGCCGCTGCCGCCAAGGCAGCCCTCCCGACCCCCGACGCACTCGCCGCCGAGGCTCGCCATCCCGCCGCAGCGGGCGACGCCCGCTTCTCCAACACCTTCCTGCGCCTGAAGAAGAAGCTCGAGCGCGGCGTCGGCAAGGCGATCGCCGACTTCAACATGATCGGCGAAGGCGACACCGTGCTGGTGTGCGTGTCGGGCGGCAAGGACTCCTACACGCTGCTGTCCTGCCTGATGGCGCTGCGCGAGCGCGCTCCGGTGAACTTCCGCATCGTGGCGATGAACCTGGACCAGAAGCAGCCCGGCTTTCCCGCCGACGTGCTGCCGGCCTACTTCGAGTCGATCGGCATCGAGTACCGCATCGTCACCGAGGACACCTACTCGATCGTCAAGGACAAGATCCCCGAGGGCAAGACGACCTGCTCGCTGTGCTCGCGCCTGCGCCGCGGCATCATCTACCGCGTCGCCAAGGAGATCGGCGCCACGCGCATCGCGCTCGGCCATCACCGCGACGACATGATCGAGACGCTGTTCCTCAACATGTTCTTCGGCGGCAAGCTGAAGGCGATGCCGCCGAAGCTGGTCAGCGACAACGGCGAGCACGTCGTGATCCGCCCGCTCGCCTACTGCACCGAGAACGACATCGCGCGCTTCGCGCGCACGATGGACTTCCCCATCATCCCGTGCAACCTGTGCGGCTCGCAGGAGAATGCGCAGAGGAAGCAGATCAAGAACATGCTGCAGGGCTGGGCGCGCGAGTTCCCCGGGCGCATCGAGTCGATCGCGACGGCGATGACCCAGGTCGTGCCCTCGCACCTCGCCGACAATTCGCTGTTCGACTTCCGCGGCCTCACGCGCGACACCCTGGTGGCCGAGGGCGACATCGCCTTCGACCGCCCCGAACTGCCCGCGCCGAGCCGCGTGATCCCCATCGTGAGTGAATTCACGGACGAGGACTGAGCGCCTATGCCGGCGGCTTGCGTCGCCGCTACCATTTGACGATCATTTCCAGACCCCGCGACTTCACCTCCAGCAGCGCCCGGCAGCCCCCCCCGCCGGCCCGCAACAGCAACGGAATCCCGGCCATGACCGAGCCGAACAACGTCTGCGTCCTCGTCGTCCAAATACCCGGAGCGGACCGTATCGCCGAGGCGCTCGAGCCGACCGAGGCGCGGCGAGCGCTGGAGCGCTGCATGCACCGCATCGACCTTGCCATCGAGGCCCACGGCGGCACGGCGGAGCGACGCGCCGACGCCGGCGTGTGCGCGAGTTTCCGGCATGGCGACGCGGCGGTGCTCGCCATCTGCGAGATGTTCGACCGCGTGCAGAGCCTGCCGCCGCTGCGCGGCCTGCGCATGACGATCAGCGTCGGCCTGCATTGCGGAACCGGTGCGGAGGACGCAGAACGCGGCGCCACGCGCCTGGCGGAGACGGCCAAGCCGGGGCACGCCCTTGCGAGCGAGGCCGTCGTCACGCAACTGTCGGCCACCGGACGGCAATTCGTCGCCACCTCGCCCTCGCGCAACCCCGCGCTTGCGGGCCTGGGCTGGACCGCCTTCGCGGTGGCGCGCCAGCCCGCCGCTGCCTCGACTCCAGTCGACAAACCGGTCGAGCCGCGCGTGCGCATCCGCCACGGGCAGGACACCCTGTTCGTGGACCATGCACGCCCGGTCGTGCTCCTCGGACGCGAGCTTGGCAACGACATCGTGATCGCCGACCCGCGCGCGTCGCGCCAGCATGCACGCATCGAGCGTCGGCGCGACGGCTTCGTGCTGATCGACCAGAGCACCAACGGCACCTTCCTCGCCGACGACAGTGGCAAGGAGAGCTGCATCAAGGGCGCCGAGCTGGTGCTCGCAGGTAGCGGGCGCATCGGCTGCGGCTTTTCGGCGAACGAGGTCGAGCGCGAGCTGGTGTTCGTCGACATCGTCTGATGCACCTGGCCGAAGTGGATGCAAGGCCCGACGAGGCGGGACGCGGCAACGCACGAAGGGCCATGTGGGAGCGGCTTCAGCTGCAAATGGACCGCACCGCGTGCGACAACGCCCATTCGCGGCTGAAGCCGCTCCCACAGGAAGCCCGCCCCCCGTTCGGCGCTGAAGCCGGCCCCACTGGGGAAATACCGGCGCAGGCTCGCCGATGAGCTTCCTGACCCTGCTCGACCCCGGCCCGGACGCCGGGCTGGCCGCCCTCTTCGTGTCGAGCTTCCTGTCGGCGACGCTGCTGCCGGGCGGCTCGGAGCTGGTGCTCGCCGGCGTCCTGAGCCTGCGCCCGGAACAGCTCATGGCCGCCGTGGCGCTCGCGACGCTCGGGAACACGCTGGGCGGGATGAGCACCTGGGGCCTCGCGCGCCTGCTGCCGCAACGCGCCGACACCACCCGCCTCGACTGGGTGCGCCATCACGGCGCGCCGGTGCTGCTGCTGTCGTGGGCGCCCGTCGTCGGCGACGCCCTGTGCGCGGCCGCCGGATGGCTGCGCCTGCCCTGGCTAGCCTGCCTGCTGTGGATGGGGCTCGGCAAGCTGCTACGCTACGCCCTCATCGCCTTTTCCGTCACCTGAGCTTTTCGTCACTCCCCATGAACATCCAGCGCCTGGGCACCACCGCCCGCTATTCCGACATCGTCATCCACAACGGCACCGCCTGGATCGTCGAGGTTCCCGCCAGCGAAGACGCCGACGCCGGGACACAGACGAGCGAGATCCTCGCGAGCCTCGACACCCTGCTGACCCGCGCCGCAAGCAGCCGCGAGCGCCTGCTCTCGGCAACGATCTACCTCACCGACATGGCCGACTACGACGCGATGAACGCCGTGTGGGACGCGTGGCTGCCGGCCGGCACGGCCCCGTCGCGCGCCTGCGTGCAGGTTGCCGGGCTGGCGCGGCCGGGCTGGCGGGTGGAGATCGCCGTGGTTGCCGCAAGCGCGCACCGGGACTGAACTTTCGCGCGCAAAACTGTCCGAAAACAGGACCAACCCGCTGGAAAATCAAGACCCTACGAATTAAAGGGGCTTGAAGCGCGCGTATATTGCACTGCGGTAAGTTACAATTTGCGGTTCACTGCCGTCCGGTACCGGAAGATCTCATGACCCAACGCCTGCGCGAGATTCCATATAACTACACCTCGTTCTCCGACCGCGAGATCGTCATCCGCCTGCTCGGCACCGACGCGTGGCAGATACTGAACACGCTGCGCGACGAACGCGTCACCGGCCGCTCGGCGCGCATGCTGTACGAGGTGCTGGGCGACATCTGGGTCGTGCAGCGCAATCCCTACCTGCAGGACGATCTGCTCGGGAACCCGGAGCGCCGCCAGGCGCTGATCGAGGCGCTGCGCCACCGCCTGACCGAAGTCGAGAAGCGCCGCGAGGAAAGCGCGACCGAGGACCCGGAGCGCAGCGGGAAGGTCGCGAGGCTGGTCACAGCCGCACACGGCGCGGTGGACCGCTTCGCCGCCTTTTTCACCGAGACGGGTGCGCTGCGCAGGCAGACGATGAAGGCGCTGGCGCGCCACACGCGGCGCGACAACATCTGCTTCGACGGCCACGCGCGCGTCTCCCACGTCACCGACGCCACCGACTGGCGCGTCGAGTACCCCTTCGTGGTCCTGTACCCCGACACCGAAGAGGAGATGGCGCCGCTCGTGAAGAGCTGTATCGAGCTCGGGCTCACGATCATTCCGCGCGGCGGCGGCACCGGCTACACCGGCGGCGCCGTGCCGCTCGATGCCCGTTCGGTGGTCATCAACACCGAGAAGCTGATCGACCTCGGCAAGGTCGAGGAAATGCTGCTGCCCGACGGCAGCGGCAATCCGGCCCTGTCCTACATGACGATCCGCACTGGCGCGGGCGTCGTCACCGAGCGCGTGGCCGAAGCCGCCGCCGGGGCAGGCCGCGTGTTCGCCGTCGACCCGACCTCCGCGAGCGCCTCGTGCATCGGCGGCAACATCGCGATGAACGCCGGCGGCAAGAAGGCCGTGCTGTGGGGCACCGCGCTCGACAACCTGGCGTGGTGGAAGATGGTCACGCCCGACGGCAACTGGCTGGAGGTCGAGCGCCTCGACCACAACTTCGGCAAGATCCACGAGCAGGAGACCGTGCGGTTCCGCCTGCGCCGCTTCGACGCCGCGAACTACGCGCTGCTCGGCGAGGATATCCTCACGCTGCCGGGCGCCTCGTGCCGCAAGACCGGGCTGGGCAAGGACGTCACCGACAAGTTCCTCGGCGGCGTGCCGGGCGTGCAAAAGGAAGGCACGGACGGCCTGATCGTCGCCGCGCGCTGGGTGCTGCACAAGATGCCGCCGGTGACGCGCACCGTGTGCCTGGAATTCTTCGGCCAGGTGCGCGAGGCGGTGCCGGCGATCGTCGAGATCACCGACTGGTTCAAGCCCGGCGCCGAGGGCGCACGCCTGGGCGTGCAGCTCGCCGGCCTCGAGCACCTCGACGAACGCTACGTGAAGGCGGTCGGCTACACGACCAAGGCCAAGCGCCACGGCCGGCCGAAGATGGTGCTGATCGGCGACATCGTCGGCCATGACGAGGCCGCCGTGATGGCCGCCGCCTCGGAAGTCGTGCGCATGTGCAACGTGCGCGCCGCCGAAGGCTTCATCGCCGTGAGTCCCGAGCAGAGGAAGCGCTTCTGGCTGGACCGCTCGCGCACCGCGGCGATCTCGCGCCACACCAACGCGTTCAAGGTGAACGAGGACGTCGTGATCCCGCTGCCGCGCATGGGCGACTACTGCGACGGCATCGAGCGCATCAACATCGAGCTGTCGACGCACAACAAGCTCGAGCTGTGCGACGCGCTGAGCGAATTCCTGCAGGGCGACCTGCCGCTGCACCAGGGTGACGCGAACCTTTCCGCCGAGGAACTGATCGGCGACCGCCGCCAGGCCGCGCTCGACTATGTCGCCAGCGTGCGCCGGCGCTGGCAGTGGCTGCAGGACAATCTCGACCTGCCGCTCGCGCAGGCCGAAGCCGCTTTCGGCGAGTATGGCGTGCACGCCGGCGAGCTGACCAACCGCGCCGCGAATCCGAAGCTCTTCCACCGCCTGCAGGACTACTCGGTACGCACCTCGTGGAAGACCGAGCTCAAGCCGCGCCTCGACAAGATCTTCGACGGCGTGCTGTTCCGCCCCGTGCTCGCGCGCATCGAGGAAGTGCACAAGGAAGTGCTGCGCGGCCGCGTCTTCGTCGCGCTGCACATGCACGCCGGCGACGGCAACGTGCATACCAACATCCCGGTGAACTCCGACCACTACGAGATGCTGCAGACCGCGAACCGCGCGGTCGACCGCATCATGGCGCTGGCGCGTTCGCTCGACGGCGTGATCTCGGGCGAGCACGGCATCGGCATCACCAAGCTCGACTATCTCACCGACGAGGAGATGGCGAACTTCTGGTCGTACAAGCAGAAGGTCGACCCGGAAGGCCGCTTCAACCGCGGCAAGCTGATGCGGGGCGGAAACCTCGACAACGCCTACACGCCCAGCTTCAACCTGATGGGCCACGAATCGCTGATCATGGAGCAGACCGAGATCGGCGACATCGCGCACGACATCAAGGACTGCCTGCGCTGCGGCAAGTGCAAGCCGGTGTGCTCGACGCACGTGCCGCGCGCGAACCTGCTGTACAGCCCGCGCAACAAGATCCTCAGCACCTCGCTGCTGATCGAGGCCTTCCTGTACGAGGAGCAGACGCGGCGAGGCGTGTCGCTCGCGCACTGGGCCGAGTTCGAGGACGTCGCCGACCACTGCACCGTGTGCCACAAGTGCGAGAAGCCGTGTCCGGTCGATATCGACTTCGGCGACGTATCGATCAAGATGCGCAACCTCCTCAGGAAGCAGGGCAAGAAGAGCTTCAACCCCGGCAAGGCCGCGGCGATGGCCTTCCTCACCGCGAAGGATCCGGCGACGATCAAGCTGATCCGCACCGGCATGCTCCAGTGGGGCTACAAGGCGCAGCGCCTCGGCCACCGCATCGGCAAGTCGCTGGGCCTGATCCAGTCGCAGGTGAAGGCGCCGCCCGCGACGCTGGGCAAGCCGCCGATCAAGGCGCAGGTGATCCACTTCATCAACAAGCCCATGCCCGGCAACCTGCCCAAGCGCACCAGCCGCGCGCTGCTCGACATCGAGGACGACAAGGTCATCCCGGTGATCCGCAACCCGCAGGTGAAGCGCGACGAATCGGAAGCCGTGTTCTACTTCCCCGGCTGCGGCTCGGAGCGCCTCTTCAGCCAGGTCGGCCTCGCGACGCAGGCGATGCTCTACCAGGTCGGCGCCACGACCGTGCTGCCGCCCGGGTATCTGTGCTGCGGCTACCCGCAGACCTCGGCGGGCGAGGACGACAAGGGCCAGCAGATCACGACGGACAACCGCGTGCTGTTCCACCGCGTCGCCAACACGCTGAACTACCTCGACATCAAGACCGTGATCGTGTCCTGCGGCACCTGCATGGACCAGCTGTTGAAGTACCAGTTCGACAAGATCTTCCCCGGCTGCCGCCTGCTCGACATCCATGAGTACCTGATGGAGAAGGGCCTGAAGCTGGAGGGGGTCACGGGCACCAAGTACATGTACCACGAGCCCTGCCACACGCCGATGAAGGTGCATTCGGGCATCAAGGTCGCCAACGAGCTGATGGGCACGCGCGTCGATCTGAGCGACCGCTGCTGCGGCGAGTCGGGCACACTCGCGGCCGCCCGCCCCGACATCTCGACCCAAGTGCGTTTCCGCAAGCAGCAGGAGATCGAGAAGGGTGCGGCCGCGCTGCGCGACGGCGGCCACGATCCGGTCAAGATCCTGACCTCCTGCCCGTCCTGCCTGCAGGGGCTGTCGCGGTATGCGAACGATGCGGGCGGGGTGGAAGCGGACTACATCGTCGTCGAGATCGCCAAGCACGTGCTGGGCGAGAACTGGATGCCGGAGTACGTGCAGCGCGCCAACAACGGCGGTATCGAGCGGGTGCTGCTGTAACGCGTTCCCTCGGGGACTTTATCCGTGGGAGCGGCTTCAGCCGCGAACGGGCGCCGATTCGCGGCTGAAGCCGCTCCCACTGAACACCGGCCCCGCGCCCGCGCCGACTAGCCGACCCGAGCTCAATCGTAGTGCCCGCGCACCTGCGCGATGACCACCTCGTCGTCGACGACCTTGTAGATGACGCGGTGCTCGTCGTCGGTGCGCCGCGACCAGTAACCGCTGAAGTTGAACTTGAGCGCCGCCGGCGGGACGATAATCGGGCATGGCCCTCACCCTGTCTCTTATACACCTCTCCGAGCCCACGAGACAA
>NZ_WTVK01000068.1 GCF_012910805.1 Aromatoleum evansii | reverse complement strand
TCCCCGAGCCTGAACCGGCCCCCGAACCGCCTGCCGAAGCGGCCCCCGAAGCCGCTGCGGACGTCGAGACAACGCCCCCCGCCCCATCCGCGGCCGACGAGCAGGCGCTGCCGGCCGAAGCCACGCCGGTCGCCGGCAGCGGCGGCCAGGCCTGGCCGCGGGCCGGCCGCATCACCTACCTGGCACTGATGGGCGAGAAGCAACTCCCCATGGGCAAGGCGACCCACCAGTGGGTAGTCGCCGACGACGGCAGCTACCGCATC
Organism: Aromatoleum evansii; assembly: GCF_012910805.1. GTDB lineage: Bacteria > Pseudomonadota > Gammaproteobacteria > Burkholderiales > Rhodocyclaceae > Aromatoleum > Aromatoleum evansii. Next base: position 26,639 of record NZ_WTVK01000068.1, on the reverse strand, counting down.
TCCGAGCTCGTCGAGCCGACCACCGTCGCCGCGATCCCGTGGTTCCGCCCGGGGCGCAAGCTGCGCGAGAGCACCGGCCGGATCACCGAGGCCGGGCTGCGCCCCGAACGCTTCACCGAACGCGAGGACGGGCGCCCCGGCGAAGTCCTCGCCGAGCTCGACCGCAAGACCGGCGAATTCCGCAGCGCCGGCACCACGGACAGCCTGCCCGACAACGCGCAGGACAGCCTGTCGCTGCTCTACCAGCTCGGCTACCCCGGCGCCGCGGCCGGCGGCTCGCTGCCCGTCACCGCAGGTGGCGCGCTGCGCAGCTTCCAGCTCGAGACGATCGGCGAGGAGACCGTACATCTGCCCTTCGGGCAGGGCTGGCGTGCCCGCCACGTCCGCGCACGCTACGGCAGCGCACGCGAGATGACCGACGTGTGGCTCGCGACCGACCACTTCGGCCTCCCGATCCTGATCCGCACGATCGACCCCAAGGGCGTCGTCTACTATCTCGTCGCGACCGAAGTGATGGTCAGCCGCGAGGCCCTGCCGTCCGCAGCACGCTGACCCGCGACGAGCCTCCCCCTGCGCCACGGCGCACGCGGGGGACGGCCGCGCCGGCTTGCTTTCGCATGATCCTCGCCTACCATCAATGCATGCCGGGCGAGGCTCCGCAGCATGCCTGAAGGGTGACGCCCGCACCGGCACGCCATCCCGACGCGGAGGACATGCCATGCTGTTCATCACCAGCAGAATGCCGACCCACAACACCGAGCCCGAGCTCAACCCGAACTTCGTCTTCGACCTCGGCAACAACGCCTCCAGCCGCGCCTTCTACTGCTGCCGGCGCAAGAAGAAGGACAGCTACGAGGAGATCGGCAGCAAGGCCCTGCTCAGTGCGATCAAGGAGTCGAAGCATCGCCAGGTGCTGCTCTACATCCACGGCTTCTCGAACCTGCCCGAGACGGTGTTCAAGAACGTCGAGGAATTCCAGAGCCTGTGCAACAAGAAGAAGGCCGGCGAAGTGCTGGTCGTGCCGGTGATCTGGCCGTGCGACAACGACCTCGGCATCGTCAAGGATTACTGGGACGACCAGAAGGCCGCCGACCAGAGCGCCTTCGCCCTCGCGCGCATGTTCCAGAAGTTCATGGAATGGCGCGCCTCGACCGAATACAACCCCGAGGACGACCCCTGCCTCAAGCGCATCAACGTGCTGGCGCACTCGATGGGCAACCGCGTGCTGCGCCAGACGCTCGCCAACTGGCGCCGCTACGACCAGCCGCAGGGCCTGCCGCTGCTGTTCCGCAACACCTTCCTGGTCGCCGCCGATGTCGTCAACGAGTCGCTGCACCGCGGCGAACCGGGCGAACTGATCTGCCACGCCTCGCGCAACGTCGTCGTGTATTACGCCTCGGACGACCTCGCGCTGCGCGCGAGCAAGGTCTCCAACCTGCGCAACGCCGAAGCCTCGCGCCGCCTCGGCCACACCGGGCCCGAGGACATGGACCGCACGCCGAAGAACGTCTATGCGATCGACTGCGACGACGTGAACACCCACTACGACCCGCCCAAGGGCCACTCCTACTTCCGCTCCGGCGAGAAGAAGGGCGAACCGGGCGTGGTCTTCGACCACATCTTCAACACCATGCTGAGCGGCCGCGTGTTCCCCAGCGATGAGTTCCGCAAGTCGAGCATCCTGGCCCTGCCGGGATAGACCCGACCCCGCGGCGCAGCCCCTCGCCCCGCGTCGGCCCGGGGCCGCCGTGCCGGGTTCGCGCGCTGACCCCGATCGGGTTGCCAGAACGCTCGCCGGACGGTGACAATGGCCGCACTTCCGACCACGCCCGCAGCGGCGCATTGGCTCCCGTCCCGATGTTTTCCAAGAACCTGGCAGCACTGTTCGCCGCGCTCGCACTGCTCGCAAGCCTCGTTTCCGCCCCCGCGGCCGGACAAACCCCCGTCCTCATCGGCCTCGACGCCGAGTTCGGCCACAAGACCAGCACGTCGGCACAGGCCATCCAGCAGGGTATCGAGATCGCGATCGAGGAAATCAACGCTGCGGGGGGCGTACTGGGCGGGCGCAAACTCGCGCTGGTGACGCGCGACAACCGCGGGCTGCCGGCCGTCGGCGTCGAGAACCTGCGCGAACTCGCCGCCATGCCCGACCTCGTGGGCGTCTTCGGCGGCAAGTTCAGCCCCGTGTTTCTCGAATGGCTGCCGGTCGCGCACGAGCTTGGCGTGCTGCTGCTCGACCCCTGGGGCTCCGCCGATCCCATCACCGAGAATACCTACCGCCCCGGTTACAGCTTCCGCCTGTCGCTCAAGGACGCGTGGGCGGCACCGGCGATGCTGAACTTCGCGCGCAAGGATCGCGGCGCGAGCCGCATCGGCATCCTCCTGCCCAACACCGGCTGGGGACGCAGCAACCGCAACGCCCTCGTCACCGCGGCGACATCGGCCGGCGTCAGCATCGTCGGCGAACACTGGTACAACTGGGGCGACCAGTCGCTGCTGGAACAGTATCGCAGCCTGCGCGCAGCCGGCGCCCAGGTGATCATCCTCGTCGCCAACGAGACCGAAGGCGCGCTGCTGGTGCGCGAGGTGGCCGCACGGCCGCCCGCCGAGCGGCTGCCTATCGTCAGCCACTGGGGCGTCACCGGGGGAGCATTCGCCGAGCTGGCAGGCCCGGCGCTCGACGAGGTCGATTTCGCGGTTGTCCAGACCTTCAGCTTCATCGGCCAGGACACGCCTGCGGCGAGGCGAGTGCTCGCGGCGCTGAAGGCCCGCTACGGCATCGCCGGCGCCGAACAGGTCCGCGCACCGGTGGGGGTGGCCCACGCCTATGACCTGACCCACTTGCTGGCGCGGGCGATCGCGCGCGCGGGGTCGACGGACCGCGCCAAGGTGCGCGATGCGTTGGAAAAGCTCCCCGCCTATTCGGGCCTGGTGCGCCACTACGGGCGGCCATTCACTCCCGAGCGCCACGACGCCCTCGGTCCCGAGCAGGTGTTCATGGCGCGCTACACGGCCCAGGACGTGCTCGTTCCGCTCGCGCGGCCGGCCAGGCGCTGAGCCGCCGGCAGCTATTCGGAAATCGCGCCGGCGACGCCACTCCCCAGCGCCTGCCGCCCGGCACTGACATCCCGGAACGCCGTCACGACACGCTCGAGGCGGCCATCGAAGCTTGGGATGAGGATCGCATCCATGCGCAGGAGGTGCAACTCCCCCCCCAGCAGGCGTCCGACGACGCGCCCGATGACCGGCCTGCCCGCGCATAATGCCTGCACCGCCGGAAGCTGCGACAGCGCGAGGTGTTCGCCGTCGGCATCGAGCAGGGACCACGTGTTGTCCAGTCCCAGCCCGGACAAGCCCCCGACACCGAGCCAGTTGCGCGCGGCATCGTTCGCGTACTCGACGATGCCGTCCGACGAATGCGACAGGATTCCGATATCGAGCCCGGAAAGAAGCTCGCCGTAGCGCACCAGCGTATCGACGCCGGCAGGGAGGTCTGTCAGGAGCATGGGCTTCACCTTCCTTTGCTTCCCCGCGGCCCGACGCAAGGGCATGCCCCTCGCGCGCCGGAATCCGGCACCGTAACGGGCCGGCACACCGCAGGTAGACGCAACTCTATATCGGAGTAAACCGTTCGCGAAACCGGGATATTCCATCGCGGCGGGCATTTTTCCACCGACGTTTGCCATACCACCAGCACGCACGGGGCGCCGATCGCTGCCGTCAGCGCTCGGGCAGCAGACGCCCGAGCAGCGCCTGCATCTTCACCCAGTGCGTCCCCTCCCAGAACACCCGCCGGCACACGTCGCAGGTGCTGAAACGCGTGTGGCGCTCGCGCACACCCTCGGGCAGCAGGTGCGCCACGCTCGCCTTGTCGATCGCATGCAGCGGCGCGTTGCACGCGAGGCACAGCGTGAAGGGCCGGGCGCTGCGGGCGAGATCCAGGCGCGCGAGGATCTCCGCGAACTGCAGCTCCGGCTTCAGCGCATGCACGTAGCAGCCATGCGTGATCGTGCGCCGCTTGAGCAGCTCGCGGTCGCGCGTGAGCACGACGCGCCCGTCGTGGGCCGCGATCGCCTCGATGTCCTCGTCGGCGAAGTTGTTGTCGTACAGCGTGTCGAAGCCCGTCATGCGCAGCAGCCGCGCGAGGCCGCCGAGGTGGGCGTCGGCGACGAAGCGCATGACGCGCAGCGGATGTTCGCGCACGCGCAGCAGCGGCGTGATGTCGAAGGTCTCGAAGCGCGGATAGACCGACACGCGGTCGCCCTCGTCCAGCAGTCGGTCGAAGCCCACCGACTCGCCATTGACCAGCACCAGCTCGACCTCGGTGTGCGGCACCCCCAACGCCTCGATCATGTGCTTGACCGTCGCGGCACGCGCGCACGGCACCGTGACGTCGCGGTAGCGGTTTGCCGGGACGAGGAAATCGTTGAGTTCCTCGTAGAAGCGGAAACTCGCCGACACCATCGCCCGGACTCCGGTTCAGGGCGCGGGCCGCGCGCGGAAACCGAAGCGCTCCGCCACCGCGGCACGTTCGACGGCCTGCAGCGGCAGGTTCCGCCAGCTCACTTGCGATCTCGCCTGCGCCCCCTCCCCCGAACCGCCCGCCATCACCGCGAGCAGCGCCTCGTCGTCGGCCACGCTGCCGTCCGCGAGACGGCATTCGGCCAGGAAGGCCGCGAGGTCGCGGTCGTCGAGCAGGCCGGCGCCGAGATCCGTATCCAGCAGCACATTGCCCTCCTCGTCCAGGCACGCCCGCGCGACGGCTGCGACCCCGGCCCCGGTATGTGTCGTGAGACGACCATCCGGATGCAGGCGCAACACCCAGGGGGTGTATTCCAGCGCCACGTACACCCGCTGCGGCCCGTTGTGCACGAGCCAGTTGCCCGACTCGTCGCGGCCATAGTTCGCGTTGAGGAAGCCCGCCAGCCCCGCGTGCTCGACCGCCTCGCCGCGCAGCCGCCATGTGCCGCGGCGGTCGAGCGACAGCCAGTCGTAGCAGGCGGGAACGTCTGGCCAGCGGGCGAGCGCGGCAGGATCGGGGCGGATGGTCATCGGCGCGGAACTCGCATGAAAGTCCCAGCATAGCGCGCCGCAGCCTCGGGCAGAACCCGGCCGCACATGCGCGAAGCGCCCGAGTCTGGGACAATCCGCCGGTTGCCCATGCGGAGAACCCCGCGATGACCGAAGCGATCGTCGTCCTCACCAACTGCCCCGACGCCGCCTGCGCCGACGCCCTCGCCGCGCTGCTGGTCGAGCGCCGCCTGGCGGCCTGCGTGAACATCCTCGCGCCCTGCCGCTCGGTGTATCGCTGGCAGGACAAGACCGAGACCGCGGCCGAAGTCCCCCTCCTGATCAAGACCACACCCGTGCGCTACGCGGAACTCGAGGCGGCGATCCGCGAGAACCATCCCTACGAACTTCCGGAAATCATCGCGGTCCCTGTCATGCGAGGCCTGCCCGGCTACCTCGACTGGGTCGCCGCGGAGACTGCGCCATTGCCCGACAACGACGACGATGCAGGCTCGACCGCGTCCTGAGCGCGCACGACACAAGTCTTGATCCACATCGAAGGCCGCTCGCCCCACCCAACCTACAATTGCGCCCTACAACCGCGCCACCGCGCAACGCCGACGCCCCCATGCACCGCATCCTGTCCCTGATTGCCCTGCTCGCGAGCCTGCTCGCGCTCTCCGCTCCCGCCAACGCCGCCGGCACCGTCACCGGGACGCCGATGCGCCCGGAGGAAGCCTTCGTGCTCTCCGCACAGGCGCTCGACCCGCAGACGGTCGAGGTCACTGTCAAGATCGCGGGCGACTACTACCTCTACGCCGACAAATTCCGCTTCCGCGCCGATCCCGACACCGTCACCTTCGGCACGCCGCAGCGCCCCGCGGGCAAGGTCACGAAGGACGACTTCTTCGGCCAGGTCGAGACCTACCGCAAGGAAGTGAAGATCCTGCTGCCGGTCAGCGCGCCGGAAGGCACGACGAAGTTCCGCCTGCTCGGCAGCGTGCAGGGCTGCTGGGATGGCGGCATCTGCTACCCGCCCAACGAGCAGACCGCCGACATCGATCTTCTCGCCAAGCCGGTGAAGACCGGCGGCAACTTCCTCGACGGCCTGCTCGGACGCGACGACAAGCCCGCGCAGGCGGCCGCCGCGAGCGGTGGCAGCGGCGTCTCCGACGACGAGAGCGGACGCATCGCCGGCCTGCTGCGCGACGCCAGCGGCCCGCTGGTGCTGCTGAGCTTCTTCGGCTTCGGACTGCTGCTCGCCTTCACCCCCTGCATGTTTCCGATGATCCCCATCCTGTCGGGCATCATCGTCGGCCACGGCCACCACATCTCGCGCGGACGCGCCTTCGTGCTGTCGCTGGTGTACGTGCTGGGCATGGCCATCACCTACGCCGCCGCCGGCGTCGCCGCAGGGCTCTCGGGCACGATGCTGGCCGCCGCGCTGCAGAACGCCTGGGTGCTGGGCGCCTTCGCGCTGGTGTTCGTGCTGTTGTCGCTGTCGATGTTCGGCTTCTACGAGCTGCAGTTGCCGACGGCGCTGCAGAGCCGCCTGTCGTCCACCGCCAGCCACCAGCAGGGCGGCAACCTCGGCGGCGTGGCGGTGATGGGGGTGCTGTCGGCGCTCATCGTCGGCCCCTGCGTCGCCGCCCCGCTTGCCGGCGCGCTGCTCTACATCGCACAGACCGGCAACGCCGCGCTCGGGGGTGCCGCACTCTTTGCGATGGCGCTGGGCATGGGCGCCCCACTCCTCGCCGTCGGCGTCGCCGCGCGCACGGTGCTGCCGCGCGCCGGCGCGTGGATGGAGGGCGTCAAGAAGGCCTTCGGCGTGATGCTGCTGGCCGTCGCCGTATGGCTGCTCACGCCGGTCGTGCCGCCGCTGCTGCCCATGCTCGCGTGGGCCGCATTGCTGGTGTTCTCCGGCATCTTCCTGCATGCGATCGACCCGCTGCCGCCGCACGCCAAGGGTTGGCAGCGCTTCTGGAAGGGCGTCGGCGTCGTGCTGCTGATCGGCGGCGCGGCGATGCTGATCGGCGCACTGGCCGGCTCGCGCGACCCGCTGCAGCCGCTCGCGGTGCTGCGCGCGCAGGCCACGACCGCCAACGCGGCCGAACTGCCGCGCTTCGAGAAGGTCGCCTCGATCGCCGAGCTCGACGCCCGCCTCGCCTCCGCCGACCGTCCGGTGATGCTCGACTTCTATGCCGACTGGTGCGTCTCGTGCAAGGAGATGGAGCGCTTCACCTTCACCGACCCGAACGTCGCCGCGCGCATGGGCCGCATGCTGCTGCTGAAGGCCGACGTCACCGCCAACAACGACGACGACAAGGCCCTGCTCAAGCGCTTCAACCTGTTCGGGCCGCCGGGCACGATCTTCTTCGACCGTGCCGGCAAGGAACGCGACGGCCTGCGCGTCGTCGGCTTCATGAAGGCGGAGGCCTTCGGCGAAGTGCTCGACCGCGCACTGCGGTAACGGTCAGGCCGCAGCCGCGATTCGGCGGCGTTTTCCCTTGTGGGAGCGGCTTCAGCCGCGAAGAGGCGGTGTCGCTGGCTGCACGGCCCATTCGCGGCTGAAGCCGCTCCCACATGCTTGCTCCCGCCGCGACTGCCCGCTGCCACGCCCGAATTCGTGCGATTGCCGCGGATTACGGCGGCGAAGCGACCGCATTTGCTTGCACTTCGCCTACAATTGGCGCTCCACCACTCGCCCGCCCACTAGAAATGTTCTCCGGAATCGTGGCCGCCTGCGGCCGAATCGAACGCATCGATCCCCTGCAGGACGGCGTCCGCCTGACGGTCAACGTCGCCGACCTCGACCTCTCCGACGTGCAGCTCGGCGACAGCATCGCCAATAGCGGCGTATGCCTCACCGTCATCGCGATCGACGGCCCGCGCGTGCAGTTCGACGTGTCGCGCGAGACCCTCAACTGCACGGCTGGGCTCGACCAAGCCGGCAACGAGGTCAATCTCGAGAAGGCGCTGCGCCTCGCGGACCGCCTCGGCGGCCACCTCGTCACCGGCCACGTCGACGGCGTCGGGGAAGTCGTGCGCTTCGTCCCCGTGGGCGAGAGCCACGACCTCGTGATCCGCGCCCCGGCCGCGCTCGCCGGCTACATCGCGCGCAAGGGCTCGATCACGGTGAATGGCGTGAGCCTCACCGTGAACCGCGTCGAAGGCACCGAATTTTCAATCAACCTGATCCCGCACACCGTCGCGGTCACCAATCTCAAGCACCTCGCGGCCGGCAGCCGCGTGAATCTCGAGATCGACCTGATCGCCCGCTACTGCGAACGCCTGCTCGCCTGGCGCGAGGAATCCGCACAATGACCGCACTGTCCCCCATCACCGAAATCGTCGAGGAAATCCGCGCCGGCCGCATGGTCGTGCTGGTCGACGAGGAAGACCGCGAGAACGAGGGCGACCTCGTGCTCGCCGCCGAGCACGTCACCCCCGAGGCGATCAACTTCATGGCGAAGTTCGGCCGCGGCCTGATCTGCCTGACGCTGACCGAAGCGCGCTGCCGCCAGCTCGACCTGCACCTGATGGTGCGCGACAACCGCTCGCCGCACGGCACCGCCTTCACGACCTCGATCGAGGCCGCCGAGGGTGTCACCACCGGCATCTCCGCGCACGACCGCTCGCGCACGGTGGAAGCCGCGGTCGCGCGCAACGCCAAGCCCACCGACATCGTCCAGCCCGGCCACATCTTCCCGCTGATGGCGCAGAACGGCGGCGTGCTGATCCGCGCTGGCCACACCGAAGCCGGCTGCGACCTCGCCGCGCTGGCCGGGCTCGAACCTGCCGCGGTGATCTGCGAGATCCTCAAGGACGACGGCACGATGGCGCGACTGCCCGACCTCGTCGAGTTCGCCAAGGAACACGGCCTCAAGATCGGCGCCATCCGCGACCTGATCCAGTACCGTTCCTCGAACGAGCACCTGATCAAGCGCGTCGCCGAGAAGGACGTCGAGACGCCGCATGGGCGCTTCCGCCTGTTCGCGTTCGAGGACAAGACCACCGGCGAAGTCCATTTCGCGCTGACCAAGGGCGATATCCGCCCGGAACGCGAGACCCTCGTGCGCGTGCATGAACCGATCTCGGTGGTCGACTTCCTCGACTCCGAGAGCGGCCACCACACCTTCCCGGTGAACCTCTCGCTCGCCCGCCTCGCGCAGGCCGAGCAGGGCGTGATCGTGCTGCTGTACCGCCCGCAATCGGGCACCGAGCTGCTCGCCAGCCTGACCGGCGAGGGTTACCAGCCGCCGAAATGGGACGCGCGCCTGTTCGGCGTCGGCGCCCAGATCCTGCGCGACCTCAAGGTCGGCAAGATGCGCCTGCTCTCGAGCCCGCGCAAGATTCCGAGCATGGCCGGCTTCGGCCTGGAGATCACGGGCTTCGTCGATCCGGTCTGAGGTGGTACCCTCGACGTTTTACCGCGCCGGAAGTCCTGCGGATTTCCGGCTTATCCGTTTTTGAAAGAACCGAACATGGCCCGTTACGACAACATCCCCGAATTCGAGCCCGATCTGAACGGCCACGGCCTGCGCATCGGCATCGTCATGAGCCGCTTCAACCAGGACGTGTGCGAAGGCCTGCTGTCGGCCTGCACCGCCGAGCTGCAGCGCCTCGGCGTGGCGCCCGACCTGATCCGCATCGCCACCGTTCCCGGCGCGCTGGAAATCCCGCTCACGCTGCAGGCCATGGCGCGCAGCGGCCGCTACGATGCGCTGATCGCGCTCGGCGCGGTGATCCGCGGCGAGACCTACCACTTCGAGCTGGTGTCGAACGAGATGGGCGCAGGCATCACCCGCATCGGCCTCGACACCGGGCTGCCGATCGCCAACGGCGTGCTCACCACCGAGGACGACGACCAGGCGCTGGCACGGATGCAGGAGAAAGGCAGCGACTGCGCACGCACCGCCGTCGAGATGGCCCGCCTGCTGCGGATGCTCAAATGAGCGGCAAGGCAGCACGGCGCCGCGCGCGCGAATTCGCCCTGCAGGGCATCTACCAGTGGCTGCTGTCGGGCAACTCCGTCCCCGTGATCGAGGACCACGTCGCCCAGGTCACCGGCTTCGACAAGGCCGACCGCGAGCTTTTCGTCAGTCTGCTACGTGGCACGCTGGCCAACGTCGAGGCGCTGCAGGAGGAGTTCATCCCCTTCATCCACCGTTCGGTCGACGAACTCTCGCCGGTCGAGCGTGCGATCCTGCTGCTCGCGACGCAGGAGCTGAAGAACAGCCTCGACACGCCCTACCGCGTCATCATCAACGAGGCGATCGAGCTCGCGAAGAGCTACGGCGGCACCGAAGGCCACCGCTTCGTGAACGGCGTGCTCGACAAGCTCGCGGCGAAGCTGCGCGCGGTCGAGGTGAGCGCCGCGAAGGACGCGAAGTCCTGAAGACGCGGCCGAACGGCTGAGCACCGAACGGGCCTGCGCGGCCCGTTTTTCATTTCATCAGTCCGGCATGCCCGCCTGTCAAGGCAGAAGGCCCGGGCGTGCATCGCTGCACGACCCGGGCCTTCTTCTTCATCGCGCCCCCGCGCGTGCGGGGGCCGACATCATCAATCAGTCGCGGAAAGCCGGGCGCGGACGGCGGGCGCCTTCCGGACGGTCGCCGCCGAAACGGGCGCCGTCGCGCGAGCCTTCGCGGCGGGGCGCGCGGTCATCCCGCGGGAAGGCGCTGCGGTCGCCGAAGCTGCGCGGTTCGCTGCGACCGAAGGCGGGACGCTCCTGCGGGGCGCCGGCGCGCTCGTCACGGCCGAAGCCGCCGCGGTTGCCGTCACGCCCTTCCGACGACCAGCCCTTGCCGGCGCCCGGACGGGAATCACGCGAATCGCGGCTCCACGAGGAACCGCCGGAGGGACGGCCGCCGCCGTAGCCCGGCTTGCCGCCACCCGGGCGACGCGGCGAAGTCGGACGCGCCGTCGGCTCCAGGCCTTCGATGACGTGCACGTCCATGCGCTTGCCGGTGAAGCGTTCGATCGCGCGGATGATGCCCATCTCGCGCGGGCCCGACATCGTGATCGCAATACCGTCGCGGCCGGCGCGGCCGGTGCGGCCGATGCGGTGCACGTAGTCCTCGACCTGGCGCGGCGGGTCGAAGTTGATGACGTGGCTGATGCCGGCGACGTCGATGCCGCGCGCGGCGACGTCGGTCGCGACGAGCACGCCGATGCGGCCCTGGCGCAGCTTGTCCAGCGTGCGGTTGCGCGCGGTCTGGTGCATGTCGCCGTGCAGCGCAGCGGCGGCGAAGCCCTTTTCCTGCAGCGACAGGGAGACTTCCTCCGCGCTCTTCTTGGTCGCGGTGAACACCACGGCCTGCTGCAGCCCGTCCGTTCCCAGCAGGGATTCGAGCAGACGCGTCTTGTGCACGAGGTTGTCGGCCATCATCAGGCGCTGCTCGATGTTGCCGCGGTTCTCGACCGTCGGGGCGATCTCGATGCGCTGCGGGTTGCGCTGCATCTTGCTCGCGAGGTTGCCGACCACGCCGTCCAGCGTCGCCGAGAACAGCAGGGTCTGGCGCGAAGCCGGGGTCGCGGCGACGATGGTTTCGATGTCTTCGACGAAGCCCATGTCGAGCATGCGGTCGGCTTCGTCGAGCACCAGGGTCTCGACATCCGACAGCTTGATCTTGCGGCGCGTGAGGTGGTCGATGAGGCGGCCCGGTGTGGCGACGACGACGTCGACCGGACGCGACAGCTGCTTCACCTGGGCGAAGAAGGGGGCGCCGCCGACGAGGCAGGCGGTGTTGAGCCAGCGCAGGTGGCGGCCGTAGGTCTTCACGGCCTTCTCGACCTGCAGCGCGAGTTCGCGCGTCGGGGTCAGCACGAGGATGCGCGGACCGGCGCCGGGCGCAGGCTTGCGCTCGACGATGCGCGACAGGCTGGGCAGCGTGAAGGCGGCGGTCTTGCCGCTGCCGGTGTGCGACGACACCATCAGGTCGGCACCGGAGAGCGCGGCGGGGATCGCCTTGACCTGCACTTCGGTGGGGACGGTGTAGCCGGTAGTCTCGATGGCCTTGAGCAGCAGTTCGTTGAGACCGAGTTCGTTGAACGTCATGGGTTCTTCCTGTTTTTCCGCGGCAACGGGTGGTCGCAACGGGATCTGGCCCGGTTATCCGGGCCAATGAAAAGGCATCGCACCGTCCACGGGGGACGCGGTGGCGGCAAGCGCGCGATGGGCTTGGGCCGGTCGGATACCATCGAACGTGGGACAAACCACTACGACGGATGCGACCGCGCATCGGCACCAACCGGCATTCGCGATGCCTATCGATCAGGAGAACGAGAGGAGTTCGACGGGAGGGTCGGGGGCGATGGGGCTGTGGATACAGTCCCTCGGCTGGGTCCGCGGAATCCTGTTCCGCGAGTTAAGACCTGAAAATACACCGACTGCTGCATTGCACAACGGACGCAATGGTAGCCGATTTTCCGGCTCCGGGAAAGAAAAAAAGCAAAAAGGCCCGACGCCTGCAGGCGTCGGGCCCCGATCTGGTGCTGCCGAAGGCGGGATCAGTTGCCGTTCACAGCGCCCTTCAGCGTCGCGCCGGCCGAGAACTTCGGCACGCGCGAAGCGGCGATCTTGATCGAAGCGCCGGTCTGCGGGTTGCGGCCGGTACGCTCGGCGCGCTCGGACACCTCGAAGGAGCCGAAGCCCGTGAACGACACTTTCTCGCCGGCGGCCATGCGCTCGGCGATGATGTCGAGCACGGCGGACAGGGCACGGTCGGCCTGCGCACGCGAGACATCCAGACGATCGGCCAGGGCTTCGACGAATTCACCTTTGTTCATGCTTTACCTCGATTGGTGTGTGAGTTGTTCGGTGCTGCACATCTAACGGCCGGATTCTAGCATTGTCGCGGCTTGCGGGGCATTCATCCACGTCAACGATACAAATTCCGAAGCATGTTTCGATGCCATGGACACATTTTCGAATGCCGTGCGACGGGTCGGGAATCAGGGCAAACGCGAATCAGGCGAAACCCGACGGCGGGCCGCCTTGCCTGCAATTGGCGTTTTCACCGGAAAATCGGGCCGAAACTCGCTCCACTGCTGCGATTTCAGCCCCTGGCCATGGCCTCACGGGCATGCAGGGCGACAAGAATCTCCATTAAACGCCGTGCAACTCGCCCCGGAGGGGGCGTGCGTGCGATCGAAACCTGCCATTCGCACGAATAGCGCAGGGTTTCGGACGGAATGCGCACGATTTCACCGCGCGCCTCGAAGGCCTGCGCGTAGTGGTCCGGCAGGAAGCCGACGTAGCGCCCCGAGCGGATCAGCAGCACGCTCGCCTCCTGCTCGAAGGCCCGCGCCGCCGGCTGCAGGCCCAAGCGCCAGAAGCTTTCCATGTTCGGGGAGTGGTAGCCGAGGCCGACGAAGGCGGCGCGACGCAGCTCGTCGTCGGACGGCACGCGCCCGCACGCGACGAGCGAGTGGTGGGGCGCGGCGTAGAGCGGCAGGTGCTCGTCGAAGAGGTGCACCGAGGTGAAGCTGTCGCTCGCTCGATGGAAAGGATGCACCGCAAGGTGGAAACGGCCCTCGAGGAGCCCCTTCTCGATCTCGCTGCTGCCGGCGACGAAGACGTTGAGCGACACCGCCGGCGCCTCGGCGCCGAAGATCGCGATCGCCTCGGCGAGGCGGCATCCGGGATTGGAGACGATCTTGTCGAACATCACGAGGTTGAGCTCGCCGCGCATGCCCGCATGCAGCTCGGCGACCTCGGCGCGGAAGGCCTCGATCTGCGCGAGCAGGCGCCGCGCGGCCTCCAGCACGACCTGCCCTTCCTCGCTGAGCGCGAAACCGCCGCGACCGCGCTCGCACAGGCGCACCCCGAGGCGCAGTTCGAGGTCCTTGAGGTGACGGCTGATGACCGAGCGGCTGATATTCAGACGCAGCTCGGCCGCGGCGAGGCCGCCGGATTCGGCGATCGCGATGAACACGCGCAGCAGGCGCAGGTCGGCTTCGGCGAGGCTGGCAAGGAGGGCACGGGGTTTCATGGGGCAATTGTTTCACTAATGCGCAACTTTACGTACGTCTTCTGTAGTTTTTTGCACTCATTAATCCTCATAAGATCCAGACTAGACAACCCGCCGCAGCACTTTGCGCTTCGGCGGGAGCGGCTTCAGCCGCGAATGGGCCGCGCCATGCAGCACCCGCCGATTCGCGGCTGAAGCCGCTCCCACGTAGACGCCCCGGCAGAACGCCTTCCTGCTGCACCGTGCCATCCATCGGAGCCCCGCATGTCCCACGACCAGGCCTTCTGGCTGCCCTTCACTGCGAACCGCGCGTTCTGGAAATCGCCGCGCATCATCACCGGCGCGCGCGGGCACTACTACACGACCGAAGACGGGAGGCAACTGCTCGACGGTTTCTCGGGGCTGTGGACCTCGGGCCTCGGCCACTGCCATCCGAAGATCGTCGCGGCGGTGCAGGAGCAGGTCGCCACGCTCGACTACGCGATGGGCTTCCAGGTCACCAACGACAAGGCCATCGCCCTGGCGCGCGAGGTCGCGGCGCTGGCGCCGGACGGGATGAACAAGGTGTTCTTCACCAACTCCGGGTCGGAGTCGGCCGACACGGCGCTGAAGATCGCGCTCGCCTACCACCGTGCGCGCGGCGAAGGCCAGCGCACGCGGCTGATCGGGCGCGAACGCGGCTACCACGGCGTGAACTTCGGCGGCCTGTCGGTGGGTGGCATCCCGGGCAACCGCAAGGTGTTCAGCGCGGCGCTGCTGCCCGGCGTCGATCACCTTCGCCACACCTACAGCGTGGCCGACATGGCGTTCTCGAAGGGTCAGCCGGCGTGGGGCGCGGCGCTCGCCGAGGACCTCGAGCGCCTGTGCGCGCTGCATGACGCCTCCAACATCGCCGCCGTGATCGTCGAGCCGGTCGCGGGCTCGACCGGCATCCTCGTGCCGCCGATCGGCTATCTGCAGCGGCTACGCGAGATCTGCGACAAGTACGGCATCCTGCTGATCTTCGACGAGGTGATCACCGCCTTCGGCCGCGTCGGCGCGCCCTTCGCAGCGACGCGCTTCGGCGTGACGCCGGACATCATCACGACCGCGAAGGGGCTCACGAACGGCGTCGTGCCGATGGGCGCGGTGATCGTGCGCGACACGCTCTACGAGGCGCTGATGCAGGGCCCGGAACACGTGGTCGAACTTTTTCACGGCTACACCTACTCCGGCCATCCGCTTGCGGCCGCCGCGGGACTGGCGACTCTCGCCACCTATCGCGAGGAGGACAGCTTCGCGCGTGCGCGCGCCGTGGAACCTGTGTTCGAGGAAATGATCCATTCGCTGCGGGGGGAACCCAAGATCGTCGATATCCGCAACATCGGCCTCATGGGCGGCGTCGAGCTCGCGCCGCGCGAGGGGGCGGTCGGCGCGCGCGGCTTCGAGGTCTTCCTGAAGTGCTTCGAGGCCGGCGTGGTGATCCGCAACGGCGGCGACGTGCTGCAATTCTCGCCCTTCCTCGACTCGACGCCCGACGAGCTGGGCCGCATCTTCGACACCGTACGACAGGCGATCCGCGCCACAGCCTGACATTAATGACCGACCACCCAATGACGAGAGAGACAAACGGCAACATGGAAACCCTCGGACACTACATCGGCGGCGCCCGCGTCGCCGACGACAACCGCGCGCAGCCCGTCTGCAACCCTGCCCTCGGCCATCCCGTGCGCCAGGTCGCAATGGCGTCGAAAGCCACCGTCGAGCAGGCGATCGCGGCGGCCGCGGCCGCCTTCCCCGCATGGCGCAAGACGCCGCCGCTCAAGCGCGCACGCGTGCTGTTCAAGTTCAAGGAGCTGCTCGAGCGCAACGCCGATCGCATCGTCGCGGCGATCGTCGAGGAACACGGCAAGGTGTGGGAGGACGCGCACGGCGAGCTCGCGCGCGGCATCGAGGTGGTCGAATACGCCTGCGGCGCGCCCGAGTTCCTGAAAGGCGAGCACAGCCGCGACGTCGGCCCGGACATCGACTCGTGGTCGGAATTCCCGCCACTGGGCGTGGTCGCCGGCATCACGCCGTTCAACTTCCCGGCGATGGTGCCGATGTGGATGTTCCCGATGGCGATCGCCTGCGGCAACACCTTCGTGCTGAAACCCTCGGAGAAGGATCCGTCGGCGTCGATGCTGCTGGCCGAACTGCTGACCGAGGCGGGTCTGCCGGCGGGCGTGTTCAACGTCGTCAATGGCGACAAGGAGGCCGTCGACACGCTCTTGACCGATCCGCGCGTGCAGGCGGTGAGCTTCGTCGGCTCGACGCCGATCGCCGAGTACATCTACACGACCGGCACCGCGCACGGCAAGCGCGTGCAGGCGCTGGGCGGGGCGAAGAACCACGCGGTGGTGATGCCCGACGCGGACCTCGACAACGCGGTGAACGCGATCATGGGCGCGGCCTACGGTTCCTGCGGCGAGCGCTGCATGGCGATCTCGGTGGCAGTCGCGGTCGGCGACGCGGTGGGCGACGAACTGGTCGCACGCCTGAAACCCAAGGTCGAGGAACTGCGCATCGGCAACGGCAGGCAACACGGGCTGGACATGGGCCCGCTGGTGACCGGGGCGCATCGCGACAAGGTGAAGGGATACATCGACCTCGGCGCCGAGGAAGGGGCGCAGCTCGTCGTCGACGGGCGCACGCTGAAGGTGCCGGGACACGAGAAGGGCTTCTTCCTCGGCGGCACGCTCCTCGACCACGTCGTGCCGTCGATGCGCGTGTATCGCGAGGAGATCTTCGGGCCGGTGCTCGCGGTGGTGCGCGTGAGGAGCCTCGACGAGGCGATCCGCCTCATCGACGCGCACGAGTTCGGCAACGGCACCTGCGTGTTCACCCGCGACGGCGCGGTCGCGCGCCATTTCACCGACACGGTGCAGGTCGGCATGGTCGGCGTGAACGTGCCGCTGCCGGTGCCAGTGGCGTGCCAGAGCTTCGGCGGCTGGAAGCGCTCCCTGTTCGGCGACCTGTATGCGTACGGGCCGGATGCGGTGCGCTTCTACACGCGGCGCAAGACGATGACGCAGCGCTGGGCGGTGGCCGGCATCGAGAAGGCGCAGTTCGCCTTCCCGAGCAACGGCTGAAGCACGGGCAAGGGCAGGCGGCGCCGGAATCGCTCCCGGCGCCGCCCTTTGCCCGCGGCCGCAGGTCCCGTCAGGGACGCTTGTAGCCGGTGATCATCGCGCGCACGAGATTCTCGCGGTGGCGCAGGCTCTCGAACACCGCCGCGGCGACGTGCACCACCAGCGCGAGCAGGGTGGCGTTTACGGCGCCCTCGTGCAGTTCCTCGAGGGCCTCGCTGCCCCAGCCCCAGTCGGTGGTCATCAGCCAGCCGGTCGTGCCGATCAGTGCGACCATCGCCATCAGGAACAGGATCATCACCGCCGCGGCCGGGTTGTGGCCGAGGTGGCGCGGCTCACGCCCGCGCACGAGCTTGCCGACATAGGCGCGCAGCTCGGCCGGACGCGGCACGAAGTCCGCGAAGCGCGCGTGGCGGCTACCGACGAAGCCCCACGCGACGCGGAACGCGAGCAGGCCGAAGGCGACGTAGCCCGCCCAATGGTGCGGCGCCTCGGCGTCCTCCGACGTGAGCCAGGCAATGGCGAACGTCGCCACCAGACCCCAGTGGAACACGCGCACGGGAAGGTCCCACACGCGGATACGTTCGCCATGCATGGCCGTCTCCCGCACGCCGCGCTTCAGCCCTGCTTGGCCTTGACGACGCTGCCGTCGACGGGGTTGAAGTACACCTCGGCCCTCTTGCCCTCCTTATCCTTGCCGTAGATCTCGTAGCAGTTGCCCGACGTGACCTTGAACTTGTCGACGGTGTAGCCGTCGGCGGCGATCTTCTGCTTCATCGCCTCTTCGCTGAGCCAGGACGACTTGGGTGCCTCGGTGCATTGCGGGCCGGCGAAGGCGGCACTGCCAAGGCACAGGGTCGTGGCGGCGAGGACGAGGTGACGGACTTGCATGGGTAAGCTCCTGCGAATTGGAATGGATATGTGTTCAGCACACGCGGCGCATTCTCGCGGCCGGCGCGTGAACATTCCGTGAGGAGCGGCTCAAGATTCCGTGCGGGAGCGTTACAGTTCATTGCAACGCGGTATTCACGATGCATTCGCCCAGATGCGGCTTGCCTGTCGGCGGACCGGCGGACTAGTCTTCCAGCAGGTGCACCGCGCCGTGCCCAGGGAGACCGCCATCATGACCGCCACGCTCCGCGCCCTCCAGGCCGACATCACGACCCTGCCCGTCGACGCCATCGTCAATGCCGCGAATTCCTCGCTGCTGGGCGGGGGCGGCGTCGATGGGGCGATCCACCGCGCGGCGGGCCCCGAACTGCTGAACGAATGCCGCGGGCTGGGCGGCTGTCCGACCGGGGAGGCGAAGCTCACGCACGGCTACCGATTGCCGGCGCGTTTCGTGATCCACACCGTCGGCCCGGTATGGCACGGCGGCACGCGCGGCGAGGCGGCGCTGCTGGCGTCGTGCTACCGGCGCTCGCTCGAAGTCGCGGCGGCGAACGGGGCGGCGACCGTAGCCTTCCCCGGCATCAGTACCGGCGTGTATGCCTACCCCAAGGACGAGGCGGCGCGCATCGCGGTCGCGACGGTGCGCGAGGCGGTCGCGGCGCTGCCGGCGATCGCCGAAGTGGTCTTCTGCTGCTTCTCGGCGGGCGACCTCGCGCTGTACGAGGCGCTGCTCGGGGAGGCGCCCGCCTGAGGCGCGGACGCCTACAGCAGGATCTTCAGCTCGCCGTGGCGGCCGGGCCGGCCTTTCTCGCCGCCGCGGCGCCCTTCCTTGCCGCCGCGCCGCTCGACTGCATCCTTCAGCAGGCTGACGAAGGCGATCACGAAGGGCAGCGCGAGCAGGAAGGCGAAGCTCGCGGGCAGGGCCTCGAACCACTGCAGGATTTCGTCGAACGTGCTCATGGCGGTCTTCCTTACAGGACCTGGAAGGCGACGATTGCGACCAGGGTCGGCGGCAGCGCGGACAGCAGCAGGCCGACCGGATGGATCGCTTCATCGGTGAAATGCCCGCGCAGGATCGCGAAACCCGCCGGGTTGGGCGCGTTGGCGATGATCGTGAGGCCGCCGCCGGTCACTGCGCCGGCGACCAGCGCGTACTTGAATTCCGGCGACAGGCCCTGCACCAGCGAGCCGAGGTAGGTCAGCGCGGCGTTGTCGGTGACGGCGGTGAGTGCGGTCGCGCCGAAATACACGGTCGTCGCATCCATGCCGGTCAGGAGCGGCTGCAGCCACCATTGCTGCTGCCCGCCGAGCACCACCAGGCCGGCGAGGAAGAAGGCGACGAGCAGGCCTTCGCGCAGGATCAGGCGGTCCTGGTAGCGCTTGTAGGCGGTCGTGAAGCCGAGGAAGAACAGCAGCAGGCCCATGAACACGGCCGGGTGGTGGGCGAAGGCGACGACGCCGGCAAGGAACAGCAGGTGGATCACGACGATGGGCATCGGCATGCGCTCGGCGCTCTTCGCGCTGCCGGTGTCGAGCGCGGCGAGTTCCGGGCGGAACACCATGGTCACGACCATGCCGTTGAAGAACACCGCGATGGCCGCCTTCCAGCCGAAGTTCGCGATCATGAACCAGACGTCCCAGCCCCAGGTGCCGGCCACCATCAGCACCGGCGGCGCAGCGAAGGGCGTGAGGGTGCCGCCGATCGAGATATTCACGAACAGCGTGCCGATCGTGGCGTACTTGAGTCGGTTGGAGATGCCGTGGGCGAAGAACTTGTCGCGCAGGATCAGCGCCGCGAGCGTCATCGCCGCCGGCTCGGTGATGAAGGAGCCGAGCAACGGCACGAGGGCCATCGTGATGAAGTAGAAGGCGACGTTCTGGTGCAGCGGCAGGAAGTTCGCCGCCATGCGCACGAGCGCGAGCGCGAAGCGCAGGATCGGACGGCTGCCGGCGATCACCATGATCGCGAACACGAACATCGGCTCGGTGAAGTTGCGGCTGTCGAGATAGGCGATCGCCTCCGTGCGGCCGGCGAGGAAGCCCATCGCGACGATCAGCACCATCGCCCAGAAGCCGAACACGACCTCGACCTCGCCGAGCAGGTGGAACACGCCGGCATGCGCCGGGTGGCGGTGCGCGAGCTGCTCGAAGAACTTGGTCGAAAAGGTGTGGATGATGGCCAGCGCGAACAGGCCGGCCGCCAGGACCTGTACGGTCGTCGCCTCGGTCATTGCCCTTGTGCTCCTCTTTCTTGTAGTCCCCGTGACGGGTGTGTTCTCAGGTAATGCTGCAGCCCGCGCCGCGTGCGCCGGACGAAGAAGGGGCCGGCGAGCACGGCGAG
Organism: Aromatoleum evansii; assembly: GCF_012910805.1. GTDB lineage: Bacteria > Pseudomonadota > Gammaproteobacteria > Burkholderiales > Rhodocyclaceae > Aromatoleum > Aromatoleum evansii. The sequence continues at coordinate 6,315 of NZ_WTVK01000068.1, read as the reverse complement.
CAGCGGCACGGCAAGGAGGAAGTTGGCGAGGAAGGCCTCGATCCGGTGGGTCAGGCCGTCGAATACCACATAGCGCGTCGCACCCGCGGTGAGCGCGAGGCCGAGCGCGATCGCGGCCAGCTCGAGGCCGTCGAACGGCGTCTCGCGCGCACTGCCCAAGGCAGCGTCGCGCTCGCGCGGCGGAATGCGGTGGAGCTCCGGATAGATCAGGAGCGAGATTTTCGCCATCGGGAAAACTCTCCTTGTTCCGTCAGCTTAGCGACGGCGGGAGCCCCCGAAAATTGGACAGGACGCGTACGCGGATTGGCGTATGCGCCCGCGGCGCGGGCGGGCTTCAGGCCGCGCGGCAGGCGGCGATCAGGGCTGCGAGCGACTCGGCTTCCATCTTCTGCATCACGCGGCCGCGGTGCACCTGCGCAGTGCGATGGCTGATGCCCAGGCGCGCGGCGATCTCGTGGTTCGACAGGCCCTGCACCATCAGGTCGCAGACTTCCCGTTCGCGCTCGGTGAGCGAGGCGAGCCGCCCGCTGACCGTACGTTCCCGGTTCGTCGAGGCCAGCCGCTCGCGTTCGCGGGCAAAGGCCTGCTCGATCGCAGCGAAGAGGTCGGCGTCGTCGAAAGGCTTCTCGAGAAAGTCGATTGCGGCCTGGCGGAAGGCCTGGCGCGCGACGGCGGCATCGCCGTGCGCGCTCATCACGACGAAGGGCAGCGGCATGCCGCGTTCGGCCGCGACGCGCTGCAGGTCGAGGCCGGACAGGCCGGGCATGCGGATGTCGGTGAGCACGCAGCCGGCCCAGCCTTCCCCGCCCTCGCCCGCTGCGTGCAGGAAGGCGTCGGCGCTGTCGAACACGCGCGTAGCGTAGCCGCGCACGCCCAGCAGCAGCGACAGCGAGTCGCGCACCGCGGCATCGTCGTCGATGAGGAACACGCACAGGCGCTGGTCGTTGTCCATGCTCAGTCCTTCAGTCGCGGCAGCGTGAAGTGGATGCGGCCGCCGGGTCCGGGCTCCGCGACCAACTGGCCGCCGTGCGACTCGACGATCGCGCGGCTGATCGGCAGGCCCACGCCCATGCCGTTGGCCTTGTCGCTGCCGAAGGGTTCGAACACCGTCAGCACGCGCTCGGGCGGGATGCCGGGCCCGGTGTCCTCGACCTCCACGCGCAGCCGCTCCTCGTCCGCGCCGACGCGCACGACGATTGTCCCGTCGGGCATCGTCGCGAGCGCATCGACCGCATTTTGCAGCAGATTCCGCAGTACGAGCTCGACCTGCAGGGGGTCGGCCTGCGCCAATATCTGCGCCGCGGGCCGTTCGAGGCGAAATTGGACGCTGCCCGCGTGACGCCGGAAGGACTCCACCATCGCCGCGGCGACCGCGCCGACGTCGACCGGTTCGCGCCCCTCGACGCCCCCCTTGAAGAGGTCGCGCAGGCGGCGGATCACGTCACCTGCGCGACGCGCCTCGGCCGAGATGCGCTCCAGCGTCGCGGGCAGGGCGTCGCGCGCGGCGGGCGAATCGGACTCGAGGATCAGGCTGCAGGCGCGCGCGTAGTTGTTCAGCGCGGTCAGCGGCTGGTTGAGCTCGTGCGTGATCGCCGCGGCCATCTCGCCCGCGGCGGCGAGCTTCAGGGTGCGGCGCAGGTCGTCGGAGATGCGCTGGCGCTCGTCGACCGTCACCGCGACGAAGAAGCCGGTCATCGCCAGAGCGAGCAGCAGCGCCTGCAGTTCGAACACGCTCAGCGAGCTGATGCCCGAGGCCTCCATGCCGATGATGACGCCCACCTGCAGCAGGATCATCGCCGGCGCGGTGCCCGCCATGCCGTGGCGCGCGGCGGTCCACACCAGTGGCAGGAAGAGCACGTAGAAGTAATTGAAGCGCTGCGCAGCGGGCAGCGCGAACACGACCCACAGGCTCGCGAGAATCGCGCCGAACTGCAGCAGCACCTCGGGATTGCGCAGCAGCATCGCCACCTGCGCACGGCGCGAGGCGTCCAGCATCATGAGGATGAGCGGCAGGGACACGACGATGCCCACCGTGTCGCCGATCCAGAAGCGCAGCCACGCCGCACCCATGCCGACCGCGCTGCCATTGAGCAGCGCGACCGCGACGACATATGCCGCGCCGATCAGCAGGCTGCCCCCCGCGACGACGGCGAAGAGCCGCAGCACGTCGCCGCGCTGGCGCAGGGCCACGGCCACGTGCAGCCGCCCCTGCAGCCGTCCCTTCAGCGCCGCAGCGATCGCCGCGTAGCCGAGCGACAGCACCAGCGCGATCAGGAAAGCCGCGGCGGGAGAGGCGACGTCGCGGATCGTCATCTCCGCGACCACCACCGTCACGAGCACGACCCACAGCCAGCGTCCGCCCAGCGTCATCAGGAAGGCGATCGCAAGGCTGGGCTGCGGGTTCCACGGCGTGACCTTGAAGTCCGGCATCGGGTACAGGTAGCTCGCACGGTCGAGCAGCAGGTACGCGATGGCGAAGGCCAGCGCCAGCAGCCACGGGTGGCGCAGCGTGCCGAGCGGCGGCGCGGACGCCGACGCGCCGCCGAAGAGGGTCGCCATCTCAGCCGCGCCCGATCAGCTCGGCCAGCGCGCGCACCGTCGGGCCGGGCGCGCCGCTGCGATGGATCAGCACCGTGCGCGCGAGCGCGAACTCGGGCGGCAGCGCATGGATCGAAACGCTGTCCTCGACCGGCAGCATCGCCAGCAGGCTGCGCGGAACCAGCGCGACGCCCATCCCGGACGCCACGCAGCCGATCATCGCGTGGTAGGAGGACAGCTCGACGACGCGCTCGGGCACGACCTCGCCCGACGCGAGCCAGGCCTGCAGGCGCTGGCGATAGGCGCAGCCGGGTTCGAAGGTGAGCAGCGTGCGGGCGCACAAGTCGCGCGGCGAGGCGATCGGTGGGTGGCCGGCGGGTGCGACGAGCACGAGTTCCTCGTCGAAGGCCGGGACGCTCGCGATGCGCGCGTCCTCGACCGGCCCGCTGACCAGCGCGCATTCGAGCCGGCCGTCGATGACCTCGGCGATCAGCGGCCCGGTCGGTCCCGTGCGCAGCTCCAGCTGCACCTCCGGGTACTGCGCGTGGAAGCGCGCGAGCAGCGCCGGCAGGCGTGCCGCCGCGGTGCTCTCCATCGAGCCGAAGCGCAGGCGCCCGCGCGGCGTGCCGTCGCTGACCGCGGCGCGTGCCTCGTCGGCGAGGGCGAGCAGGCGGTCGGCGTAGTCGAGCAGCACGCGCCCGGACGGCGACACGATCAGGCGCCGGCCCTCGCGGATGAAGAGCTCGACGCCCAGCTTGTCCTCCAGCTGACGGATGCGCGTCGTGACGTTGGACTGCACGCGGTGCAGCTTCTCGGCCGCGCGCGTGATGCCGCCCTCGCGCACGACGGTGCGGAAGATCGTCAGGTCGTCGAGATCCATCGTTCTCTCTCAGGAATGCTTTGAATCACGATTATTCATTTTACGCGAACATTGTCCAGCGATATCGTTGCAGTCGTACCAACAGCACTCGGGAGCACCCCATGAGCACCGGACGGGACCAGACCATCGGCTACCTCGCCGCCGCCGGCACCGTGGCGATCTGGACGGGTTTCATCCTCATCTCGCGCCTCGGCGGCAAGAGCGCGCTGACGGGCCACGACATCCTCGCGCTGCGCCTGGGCGTCGCCGCCCTCCTGCTGCTGCCCTTCGCCGGCAGCCTGCCGCGCGGGTCGTGGCGCGATGCGCGCCTGTGGACGCTGGGGATGATCGGCGGCCTGCTTTATGGCGTGCTGGTGTATGCGGGCTTCAAGCTCGTGCCGGCCGCACACGGCGGCATCCTGCTGCCGGGCATGCAGCCCTTCCTCGTCGCTGCGGTCGCATGGCTGCTGACGCGCCAGCGAATGCCGCGCGAGCGCGCCTTCGGGCTCGCCTTCATCGCGCTGGGGGTCGGCTTCGCCGCGCAGTCCTACATGGCCGGCAGCGCCTGGTCGGCGGCAATGCTCGCGGGCGACGCGCTGATGCTCGCGTCGGCCCTGATGTGGGCCTTCTACAGCGTGCTCGCCAAGCGCTGGGGCTTCCATCCGTGGCTGCTGACGCGCTTCGTGGCCTTCAGCTCGGCGCTGATCTACCTGCCGGTGTACCTGCTGTTGCTGCCCAAGCAGCTCGACGCGGTGCCGATGTCGACGCTGGTGCTGCAGGGCCTGTATCAGGGCGTGGGGGCGACCATCGTCGCGATGCTGCTGTTCCTGAAGGCGGTCGAGAAGCTCGGCGCCGAACGGGTCGGCGCACTGATCGCGCTGGTGCCGGTGCTCGCCGGTGTCGCGGCCGCGCCGCTGCTCGGCGAGGCGCTGACCGGCTGGCTGCTCGCCGGGCTGGTGTGCGTGTCGCTGGGTGCCTTCATTGCGGCGCGGCCGATCGCGCGGCTGATCCCCGCCGCGTGTCCGGCGACACGCTGAGCTTGAATGCACGTACTCCCGTAGGGCGGGAGGAGCGGAGCGTATCCCGCCAGGACGACGTGTGATGCGCCCCGAGGGTTGCATGGCGGCGCAGTTGCCAAATTCGGCCTTCGGTTCCTCCCGCCCTACGGAGCTTCATGCGCTCGCCTCGGGCGCGCGGCACACGAAGCGCCCTGAGCTCAGGTGGACAGCATCGCCTGATGCTTCCCGCCCAGCCCCAGATAGGACTCGATCACGCGCGGATCATCGGCGAGCTGCCTGGCCGGGCCTTCCATCGAGATCTCGCCCGTCTCCAGCACGTAGGCGTAGTCCGCCACCTGCAGCGCGGCGCGCGCGTTCTGCTCGACGAGCAGGATCGACACCCCGCGCCGGCGCAGCTCGCCGATGATGCGGAAGATCTCGCGCACGATCAGGGGTGCCAAGCCGAGGCTCGGTTCGTCGAGCATCAGGAGCTTCGGCTTCGCCATCAGCGCGCGCCCCACCGCCAGCATCTGGCGCTCGCCGCCGGAGAGCGTGCCGGCGAGCTGCGCCTTGCGTTCCTCGAGGCGCGGGAAGAGGTGGTACACCTCCTTCATCGTCTCGGCGTGGTCGCGCTTGCCCATGCGGTAGCGCTGGAAGGCGCCCAGCAGCAGGTTGTCCTCGACGCTCATCTCGGCGAAGAGCTCGCGCTTTTCCGGCACGAGGTTCATGCCGCGCGCGACCATGCGCTCGACCCGCGGCACGTATTCGGCCTCGCCGTCGAAGATGACCTGCCCGCGCGATTCCAGCAGGCCCATGATCGCCGAGAGCATCGTCGTCTTGCCCGCGCCGTTGGGGCCGATCACGGTGACGATCTGGCCTTCGCCGACGCGGATGTTGGCGTTCGACAGGGCCTCGACCTTGCCGTAGGCGACGCACAGGTCGCGCACTTCGAGCACCGCGCGCGGGGTGCCGGGGGCGCTTTTGCCAGCCTCGTCGATCGTCTGCTCGATCACATTCATCTCCACGCTCATGCCGTTCATTCCACACCTCCGAGATAGGCCTCGAGCACCGCGGGGTTCTGCTGCACTTCCTCGGGCAGGCCTTCGGCGATCTTCTGGCCGAACTCCATCACGACCACGCGATCGACGAGCCCCATGACGAAGTCCATGTCGTGCTCGACGAGAAGAATCCCCATGCCTTCGCCCCTGAGCTTCCTGAGGAGCTCTGCGAGCGCCTGCTTCTCCTTGAAGCGCAGGCCCGCGGCCGGCTCGTCGAGCAGCAAGAGGCAGGGATCCGCGGCGAGCGCGCGGGCAATCTCGAGGATGCGCTGCTGGCCCAGCGCGAGGCTGCCGGCGGCGTCGAACATGTGCTCGGCCAGCCCCACGCGCTCGATCTGGCGCGCCGCCTCGTTGAGGAGACGCGCTTCCTCGGCGCGGTCCATGCGCCAGGCGGCGGGGAACACGCCCTTGTCGCCGCGCATGTGGGCGCCGATGGCGACGTTCTCGAGCACGCTCATGGTCGGCAAGAGCTTCACGTGCTGGAAGGTGCGGCTCATGCCCATGCGGGCGATCTCGCGCGAGCCGCGTCCGGCGACGGGCTTGCCGAGGAAGAGCACTTCGCCCGAGGTCGGGGTGTCGACGCCCGAGATCTGGTTGAACATGGTGCTCTTGCCCGCGCCGTTGGGGCCGATCAGGGCGAGGATCTCGCCCGCCTTGACGGTGAGGCTCATGGCGTTGTTGGCCACCAGCCCGCCGAACTTGCGCGTGACCTCCTTCGCTTCGAGGATCACCTCCCCGCGCGCGGGCAGCGGTTTCTTCGGCAGCGGTTCGGCGGCGGCGTCGAGCGTGCGCCGGGTCACCTTCACCGGCACGAGGCGGGCGAAGATCGGCCACAGGCCTTCGCGCGCGCGCTGCAGGATGA
>NZ_WTVK01000067.1 GCF_012910805.1 Aromatoleum evansii | reverse complement strand
GCCCCGGCATCCGGCGAAACCGACGCCGGCCCATCCACGCCCGACGCCGCGGCCGCTTCCCCGACAGGCGGCGGCGCTACCGCAGCCTCATCTGCCGCCCTCCTTCCCGCCTACGCCGCCGGCCGCGTCGCCGAACGCCGCGGCCGCGGCGAACCGCTTGCACCCGACGCCCGCGCCCCGCTCGAAGGCCACTTCGGCCGCGACTTCGCCGACGTCCGCGTGCACACCGACGCCGAGGCCGCCCGCCTCACCGCCGCGCTGGGCGCGCGCGCCTTCACCTCCGGGCGCGACATCTACCTCGCCCCCGGCGCCTTCGCCCCGGATACCGAGGAAGGCCGCCACCTCCTCGCCCACGAGCTCGCCCACGTCGTGCAGCAGGACGGCCAGGCCGCGCCAGTCCTTGCGCGCGCGATCGAGCCGGCGATGAACGCCCGCTACCACGAGACCGACCGCACCGCCGCGGCCCTCACCGCGCTCGAACGCCTCGAAATCCCCGCCGTCAAGTCGCGCCACCTGCCGCTCTACAGCAGCCTCGCCGCCGCCGGCAACCTCAAGCGCGTGCGCGGCTACGGCCGCGAGGGCGCCGACCAGCGCTCCGTGTGGAACAGCCAGGTGCAGGTCGGCGCCGACGCCGTCCGCGCGCGTCTGGGCGAACGCAACATCCCCGTCCCCGCCGACGCCAACGGCCGCATCCGCCTCAAGCCCCACCGCGGCGCACGCCTCACGTCCAAGCGCCTCTCCGAGCTGCAGACGATGCTGCGCATCCCCGGCTGGGACCGCCGCGGCCGCAAGGTCGCGCAGTTCCAGGTCGACCACATCGTCGAGCTGCAGGTCTCCGGCCAGATGGGATCCGGCGTCGGCAACAGCGTCGAGAACATGGAACTGCTCGACCAGCCGTCGAACAGCAGCTCCGGCGGCACCATCCGCAGCGGCATCTATCGCAAGGTCGACGCCTTCCTCGACACCTTCGACCCCAAGCCCGACCGCGGCCGCTTCCTGCGCCAGCACGACGTCGTGTTCACCAGCGCCGCCGCCACCGGCGGAGGCTCGGCCGCGGGCGCCTCCGCGTGGTGGACCAAGACCGAGATCGAGGAAGCCCAGCCCCTCGCCACCGCCAGCCCACCCAACGCCGCCGAGGACAACGACACGGCCGGCACCGCCGAGGAATTCATCCTCAGCTCCGGGCCCGGCGGCATCGAAGTCGCCCGCTTCCGCCACCGCCCCGGCGCCGCGCCGAGCATCAGCCGCACGCAGGCACGCGCGCTGGCCGGCCTCCGGATCACCGCGCTCAACCTCACCGACAACACCGGCAACCCGGAAGGCCCGGTCGGATCGCTGTCCGCCGAATGGGACCTCCCCGCCGACTGGCAGCCCGCCACCCCCGCGGTCACCATCTCCCTCAACGGCGACGGCGAATACCGCGGCTACCCCTCCGCGCTGCCCGCGCTCAACCTCGAATACGCCAAGCTCAGCCCGGTCAGCTTCACCACCATCACCACCGAAGACGGCGAACTCTCCGCCGACGGCGAGCTCACCCCCTCGATCCCGCTCCTCAACGCCCCGATCACCGTGCGCCTGCGCGGGCGCGACCTCAGCTTCTCGCTCGACTACGGCCCCGAGCAGATCAGCCTGCCCATCCCGCGCACCACCATCGACGACGCCTACGTCAGCGTCTTCTACTCCACCGCGCGCGGCCTGGGCCTCGGCGGCCAGGTCATCTACTCCATCGAAGGCGCCGGCAGCGGCGAACTCGCCGCCTCCGTGTCGACCACCGGCGGCGTCGCCTTCGAAGGCGGCTTCACCTTCGAGCGCTCCCTCTTCGACCGCGCCCGCGTCAGCGCCTGGTGGCGCAACGGCCAGTTCGGCGCCGAAGGCACCATCGGCATCGACACCCCCGACAAGATCAAGGGCATCAAGAGCGCCACCGCCACAGTCAGCGTCAACGAAGGCCGCTGGGCCTTCAACGGCAGCGCCGAACTCTCCGTGCCCGGCGTCAGCGCCGCCTCCATCGCCATCACCCAGGGCGAAAACGGCCTCAACATCGCCGGCGACGTCGCGCTGACCGCCAACCCCGCGATCCGCTCCGGCTCCATCCACGTCGAATGCGAGCAGACCGACGGCGACTGGAAAGTCTCCGCCAGCGGCACCGCCGAACCCGCCATCCCCGGCGTCGATTCGCAGCTCACCGTCACCTACGACGACGGCGCCTTCGACGCCCAGTTCAGCGGCGCCTTCGAACGCGGTATGCTCTCCGGCACCATCACCGTCGGCGCCACCAACCGCAGCATCGGCGAAGACGGCAACCCCGGCGGCCCCCCGAGCGGCCCCGACGCCCCCATCGTCGTCTACGGCAGCGGCTCCGCCACCATCCAGATCGCCCCCTGGCTGCAAGGCACCGCGGGCCTGCGCCTCGACCCCAACGGCGAAATCACCGTCTCCGGCGAAATCGCCCTGCCCAGCTCGCTCGAGATCTTCTCCAAGCTCGAATACGACAAGCGCCTCTTCGGCATGTCGACGCAGATCCCCATCATCCCCGGCGTCGTCGCCGAAGTCGGCGGCAACCTCAGCGCCAACGCCAGCATCGGCCCCGGCGCGCTCGACCAGCTGCGCGTCGGCATCGAATACAACCCCTCGCACGAGGAAAACACCCACGTCACCGGCGACGCCCACCTCAACGTCCCCGCCGAAGCCGGCTTGAGACTGGGCGCCCGCGCCGGCGTCGGCCTCGGCATCACCGGCGCCAGCGCCACCGGCGGCCTGGAGATCGGCGGCACCCTCGGCATCTCCGGCGCGGCCGAAGCCAGCGTGCACATCGACTGGATGCCCTCGCAGGGCCTCGAAATCGACGCCGAAGCCTCCCTCCACGCCCAACCCAGCTTCCGCTTCGACGTCTCCGGCTACGTCGCCGTCACCGTGCTCGGCGCCAGCCTCTACGACGAACGCTTCGAACTCGCCGCCTACGAATTGGGATCAGGCCTCGAATTCGGCGTCCGTTTCCCCGTCACCTACCGCGAAGGCGAACCGTTCGATTTGTCGCTGGACGATCTTGAATTCGAGGTACCGGACGTCGATCCGGCGGCGCTGGTGGAGCAGTTGGGCGAGCAGATTTTCTGATCCCGCCCGCACTCGCCGTCGCCCACGTGGCGCGGTTCAGCGGCAGCTCTCCGCGAGCACGCTCCGTCATATTTGCAGCAATGCAGATCGATTGGAGGGGTGCTACACTCAGGATCAATAACTTACACGGCATGTCGTGTTATCCGACATGTCCAATAACACCTTTACGCCGACACTTGGTGTCGACCATACGTTGGGCCCCATTAGAAATGCATGGAGAACTCTGAATGTCTTTGACCAATGCTTACGTACAGATCTACGGACAGCTTCCCGAGGTGTTTGCTCGCATCTCTGACGGAGCCGCGCCGGACAAATTTACGACACAGCATCTCAAAGATTGGGGATATGCCTCTTCGAATTACAGAGCAGTAATTCCACTCTTGAAGGCTCTTGGTTTTCTTTCGTCGGATGGCTCCCCCACCAGCAGATATCACGAATATCGCAATACCGCCAATTCAAAAAGAATAATGGGAGAGGCAATACGCGAGGCCTACAGTGATCTATTTACCATTAAAGCCAAACCATCCAACGGGGACCGGCAACTCATTGAAGGAAAGTTCAAAAGCACACATAACGCCTCTCCAACCACGGCAAAGTTGATGGCTAACACGTTTTATGCGTTGCTTGACCTAGCCGATCTGTCCGAAAGTCCAGAGCCAAAATCAGAAGCGAAAATCGCTCTTAAGCCAGCCGAATCGCAACCGTCTGTCATTGCTACTGAAATACAGTCCAAAGGGCATGGACGGCCTTCGTTGCACTACAACATTCAAATTCATTTACCTGCGACAAAAGACATCGAGGTTTTCAACGCCATATTCAAGTCTCTGAAGGAGCATCTCCTTGATTGATCTGCGGAAGGATCTGCGCGACTACATGTTCCGTGGTTTGATGTTCGAGTCAGAGGCTGGTCAGTTTCAGTCCGCCGGAATACAAGTCGGTGCAGATCATGGCCAAGCAGAAGAAAGGCTTCTTTCTGAAGCGCTATCAGCGTTTAGCGTTGCAAGAAGAAATAGCGCCCTTGAAATGGCACGACTTTACGCTGTACTCCATTGCTTCGAAAATGAAGTTCGCTCGCTAATTAGAGAAACTCTCGAAGAAAAAGAGGGGGCGGACTGGATCGAAAAGCTGCCGATAAAAATAAAAAATCATGCAGAGTCTCGACAAAAAACCGCGTTCGCTGATTCATGGCTTGAAGGAGAAAAAGCAGACACGCTGGGCTTTGTTGATTTTGGTCATCTTTCTTCGATAATTCTTGAAAAGTGGTCTCACTTTGAGGCACTTATTCCTTCTCAGCATTGGCTAAAGCAGCGAATGGATGAGCTTGAGAAAACAAGAAATTTCATCGCTCATAACAGAACGTTACTGCCAAGTGAATATCAGAGAATTTATATGTATATTGCAGACTGGAATAGGGTCATCGGGCTGTAACGTTGTGCCCAACAAATCATTCCAGCGGACCGTCAAAAAGCTGCGCTTTTCGCCGTCCGCTGAATTCAAACTACATGGACTCCCCCGGATTTCAACCGGGATTTTCTAGGTGCACCGCATTTCCTCGCTCCTTATTCCTCGCGCGTCGTTCGTTCATTCGTCGATTCGAGTCGGGACAAACTGCAGCTCTACATACGGCCTGTTGGTGAGCGACACGCGCTCTGGCCCTGATGACAATGCGCCGCGCGGGGCCCTCATTCGTTAGTCGGTCTGGCGTCGCCGCCTTTGAATTAACCAGGGTCGCCCGCGTCGGTTTGAACCGTCATCGCATCAACGAAGTCCTCGCAGCGTGAGGAAGTAAAATGAATCGCCCCGGGTTTCCTAGACACCCTTTTGCCTCACAATGAGGTTTCATGGAGGTGTTGATGGAAACGAAGAAGGCGCAGCAGCGTTTCACCGAAGAGTTCAAGATCGAAGCGGTCAAGCAGGTGACCGAACGGGGGCATCCGGTTGCCGAGGTGTCCGTGCGACTCGGGGTGAGCGCGTATAGCCTTTACACCTGGATCAAGCGCTATTCCGTTCCCGCGGAGCAGCGCGCCCAGCACGACAGCCAGGCCGACGAGATCCGGCGGCTGAAGGCCGAGTTGCGGCGCGTGACCGAGGAGCGCGACATCCTAAAAAAGGCCGCCGCGTACTTTGCCAAGCAGTCCGGGTGAAGTACGCCTTCATCGACGCCCACGCGGCGCAGTATTCGGTGCGTCGCCTGTGTTCAACGATGGCGGTCCATCCGAGCGGTTACTACGCGTGGAAGCAGCAACCCGTCTCCGCACGTTCTGGCGACGACCAGCGCGTCGGAGCGCTGATCACACAATGCTGGGAAGCCAGCGGGCACGTCTATGGCTATCGCAAGATCCGTAACGATCTGCACGACATGGGCGAACCGTGTGGCAAGCATCGCGTGGCGCGGCTGATGCGCTTGGCGGGGTTGCGCTCACACACCGGCTATGGACGCCGCCCTGGTCGATACGGTGGGCGGCCGGCAGTGGTCGCGCCGAACCTGCTCGAGCGCCAGTTTGCCCCGAAAGCTCCGAACAAGAGCTGGGTCACCGACATCACCTACATCCGCACGCATGAGGGGTGGTTGTATCTGTGTGCGGTGCTCGATCTGTTCTCCCGCCAGGTTGTTGGCTGGTCTATGGGCGAGCGGATGACCAAGGAACTGGCGTTGAACGCCTTGCTAATGGCAGTGTGGCGCCGCAAACCCACCGAGGAGGTGGTGGTGCATTCGGATCAAGGCAGCCAGTTCAGTAGCCACGACTGGCAAGACTTCCTGAAGGCGCACCGGCTGGTGCCAAGTATGAGCCGACGCGGCAACTGCCACGACAACGCGGTGGCGGAAAGCTTCTTTCAGCTGCTCAAGCGCGAGCGGATCAAGCGGAAGGTCTACACGGATCGGGCACAGGCGCGCTCGGACGTGTTCGATTACATCGAGCTCTTCTACAACCCGCGACGACGCCACAGTTTCACCAACCAGCTCTCGCCGGTAGAGTTCGAGCGGCAGTATTTCTTGAAGAACGGAACCGTCTAGGAAACCCGGGGCGATTCAGGCGTCGCGGAATCCACGCAGGCGTTTGGCACAATCAGCGAGCAGCTTCAAGGAACGGTCGCGAGCGCGTCACTTACCCGCCTCATCCAATTTTTCGTTCCTAGCAGTGTCGGAATGTCGTTTAGTCGAGAAGTAATCATAGATTAGCTCTGAATCTCCCCTCGTGCCGTTTGTTCTGTGGCACGCAACACGTGTCCTTTCCTCATTCCGCGCGGTGCCGCTCGCGGAGCACTGCGCTAACAAGTGCTTGCAGCGGACCGTCAAAAAGCTTGCGCTTTTTGTCGCCCGCTGAAGGCAAACGTTGAGGCTGTAGAAAAACCCCGTTCGCAGCGCACGCGTCAATGCCTCCGGTATAATTCGGCAACGCCTCCCGGAGTTCCGCGATGCCCCGCTTCAAGACACCCGACTATGGTCTCAAAATGATCCCGGTGGACTTCGACCGGCAGGTGATTGCGGGGAGTTTCGAGCACGCACTCTGTCATCTGGTCGACCACGAGATCGATCTTTCCGGACTACACGCGCGCTACCGCAATGAGACGACGGGCGCGCCAGCGTTCTCCCCGGCCGTGCTGCTGAAAATCGTGCTGCTCGGGTACTCGCGCGGGTTGGTGAGTTCGCGTGCCATCGCCGCAGCCTGCCGCGACAACGTGCTGTTCATGGCGGTTTCGGGCGACAGCGCACCGCACTTCACGACGATCGCCGGCTTCGTCGCCGAGCTTGGTGACGAAGCGGCCCGGATCTTTGCCCGGGTGCTGATGATTTGCGATCGGCAAGGATTGATCGGACGCGAACTCTTCGCCATCGATGGGGTGAAGCTGCCGGCCAACGCAAGCAAGGCCAGGAGCGGTACCCGTGCGGACTTCCTGCGCGAGGCCGACAAGATGGAGACGGCGGTCAAGCGCATCATGGCCAGCCACGCCACGGCCGACATGAACGGCGAAGACCCCGAGGCCGCGCGCGCCGCACGCACCGTCGCGCGCCTCAAGACCGAGGCGGCGAAGATCCGCGCCTGGCTGGACGCGCATCCCGACGAGCGGCGCAGCGCCAAAGGCAAACCGCGGCTGAGCAATCGCACCGACAATGAGTCGGCCAAGATGGCGACCGGCAAAGGCGTGATCCAAGGCTACACCGGGGTGGCCGCAGTCGATGCGAAGAGCCAGATCGTCGTCGACGCCCAGGCGCACGGCACGGGCTCCGAGCAGGAACTGCTCCTGCCAGTGGTCGAGGCGACCGGGCCGTTCCGCACGCCCGAGACGACGATCTGTGCCGACGCGGGCTACCACTCGGAAGCGAACCTGAAGGCGCTGGCCGACAGCGGGATCGACGCCTACATCTGCGACAACGATTACCGCAGCCGAGACGCCCGTTATGCCGGGCAAGCGAGTCACAAGGCGAAGCCCGATCCGCTGTGGGACAAGCGGAAGGTGGACGGGAAGACGCGCTGCTTCCGGCCTGCCGATTTCACGCTGGCCGACGACCGCTCTCACTGCCTCTGCCCGGCTGGCAAGAAGCTGTACTCGAACGGCTCGAACTGCACCTTCAACGGCTACGCGGCGATGAAGTTTCGCGGCGCCGAGCGCGACTGCGTGCCGTGCGTGCTGCGCGACCAGTGTCTGCGCACCCCCAATAAGACCAAGACGCGCCAGGTCGCCTTCTTCCAGGGCAAGCGCGCCGGTGAAGAGAGCCACACCGAGCGGATGAAACGGCGGATCGACACCGACACGGGCAAGCGCATGATCACCGCGCGCTTTGCCACCGTCGAGCCGGTCTTCGGCAATCTGAGAAACAACAAGCGGCTCCATCGCTTCACCTTGCGCGGCCGATGCAAGGTCGACGGGCAATGGAAGCTCTACTGCCTCATGCACAACATCGAGAAGCTGGCGCACCACGGGTATGCGCAATGAGGGCGGCACGCCACGGCAGCATGCCGCTCCACATACAGGGCGACAGCGTGCGAACGACGGAAACCGATCGTATGACGGAATCAGGCTGACCCGGACCGCAACATGACGAACAAGTCATCGTCGGCTATCGCCGACATCGATCGCTTGCCCGGAAATCGGGTTTTTCTACACCGTCGTTGGAGCTGAACTAGTCATCATGCGAATCGACGGCACTGTAAAGACCTGGAACGATGATCGAGGCTTTGGTTTCATCGAACCGCTGCACGGAGGTCAGGAGATCTTCGTACACATCAAGGCCTTTGTCTCACGGTCCGGCCGACCCGAGGTTGGTCAGCGCGTGACATTTGAAGTTGAAATGACTCCAGATGGGAAAAAACGCGCAAAGCGTGTCGAGGTAGTCAGAGCCAGACGCCAGAGTGTCCGAGTGCGAAATGACAATCCTGCGCAATGGGGCACGGCAACGCTGTTCGCAATTCCCGCGTTTTTCGTTCTCTTTACCATCGTCGCGTATTTCTGGAAAGTACCGGGCTGGGTCGCTGGTCTCTATCTCGGAACGAGTGTGGTGTGCTACGTCGTGTACGCCGCAGATAAGCGGGCGGCGACTGCCGACCGCTGGCGTGTCAGTGAAGACACTTTGCTGGGACTGGGGCTTATTGGTGGTTGGCCCGGTGCAATCGTCGCCCAACAGGTCGTCCGCCACAAATCCAATAAGGCCACATTCCGTGCCAAATTCTGGGTCACTGTTATCGTGAACGTTCTAGCGTTTCTCGTTCTCAGTTCGCCGCTGCGAGCCATGCTACTGGCTTGATCTTGGGAAATAGGGGACAGACCACGATTTCCCCGTGTCCGGTTACGCAACCTGCGACGCGCCACGGGGCGCACCCTCACGCGTGACCGAGCCCGGCACGCCCGACAACGCCCCCGAACCTGCACGGAAGAAATATCCAAGCCAGCTCACGACCCCCACGAACTTGGCGCTGTCCTCGTAGAGGTATGGGTTGATTCCCGCCGGATTGGCGAGATCGAGACCGACCGAGACCGCGAACGCGGCGAACGCGATGGCGAGCAGGATGTAGTCGGTCCGCAGGATCAGGCGCCGGAAACTGACCAGGTGGAACAGCACGAAGGCCGCGTAGGCCACGAACACGCCCTTCTCCGGAATGCCGAGGGACGGGAAGAATTCCTCGTGCAGCAGGAACAGATCGTCGAAGGCGAGCACCACCGTCAGCAGCCCCGACACGAGCAGGAAGCGTCGCTCCTCCTGTGCGTCTGATCGCGCCGCGAGCAGTCGCGCGCAGAAAAAGCAGATGGCCGCCGCACCGGCCCAGACGAAGATCCCCAGTTGCGAGAGGAAGCCGGTGTAGGCCGGCACGCCGGCGATGCTCGTCACGTCCGACGTCAGCAAATGGATCGGCACCCCTTTCCACACCCGCAACAGCAGCACGATCCCGATCGGGACCGCCGACGCCGCCGCAATCAGTGCGATGGCCGGAAAACGGGAGCGTAACTGCGCCCGCATGGGCAATGGCGGGCTCATTGATTGCATATCCATCTATTGCGAATTGAAGATCGCCGATCATAACCAGCGCCCCGTTCCATGCGACTGCGCGATTGAAACAAAAGATAGGAACCGTAAATCGGGGACTGACCACGATTTCCCGATTCGTGGCAGGTGGGGAGACGGAAGTCCGCCGCACATACGTTCGCCGCATGAGAAGGAAGCCGTACGAATCGTTCAGCCCGCGGAACGAAGTGATCTGTCCCCAATTCTCCCCCGCACCACGCCGAAGCAGCACCTTGCCATCCCTGCCGCCCCCATCCACACTGAGTACGTTCCGCACCAGATCGCTGCCGCGGGATCAGGGGAAGTCGAATTCATTCGTCCGGCTGCACAACCGTTTGCATCTCTACCGATGACCAGCTGATGAAAGCTCTACTGCGGACGTTCTCGATCTTCCACGGCGTCATGGCAATTCTCTTTGCCTGTGCAGCACTGATGCTCATCGTCATCGCCGCCAAGGTTGGCTGGCTGGCGTTTGCGGGCGGATTGGACCGCGGTAGTGCTCAGCAGATCATCGAAGCGATCGGGCTGCTGACGGTGGCAGTCGTGGCACTGCAGATCGCACAGACCATCGCGGAAGAGGAGGTCGTTCGCGACGCGCACATCAGCGGACCGACGCGCGTACGACGCTTCCTCTCGAGATTCCTCGTTGTCGTGGTCGTCGCTTTGGTCATTGAAGGCCTTGTCGCAACGTTCAAGGCTGCGAGCGAGGATGCGTCGCACATGGTGTATGCAGCTTCCATCGTGCTCGCCGCCGGAGGCCTGCTTGCCGGTTGGGGGGTATTCATACGCATGAATCGCTACGCGGAGGAACTCGAACCCGAAGCCATGGCGGAAGCGAAGCGCGAGGACAGGAAGCTCAAGTAGCTGCGCTAATCCCCCATGAAGCGGAGGAATCGGGGACAGACCATGGTCCCCCATCGCTATTTTCCTTCGCAAGGATCGATGGCGTGGTCTGTCCCCGGTTTTTGCAAAGCGCGCGCCGCCCACGCAGCGCCCATATCGCCCGGCGTCGCGTTGAAGTCCGGTATCCCCCGGCCTAGACTGCATTTACGGAACGAGTGGTGCAGCCGCCGCGCTTCGTTCATCTCCCGGGACAGGAAACTGCGTGTGCGCTGCCGGATGGAACTCAGAGCGCTCGAGTCCGTTGCAGCACCACCCAGGAGGCGGAAAATGAAGATCAAGCAGATTTCGCTGCTCGTGGCGGGATGCGCGGCTCTCCTGGCGGCACCGGTGGGTGCGGCCACTTTCGAGAGCGGCTCCGACGCCGCGTTCAACAGGATGGTTGAGACTCTCATGGCCGGAAACGCCGACACGGGTTCCGGCTGGTTCAATTACTACGTCGAACGGCTCAACCAGGACATTGCATTGCGCGAGGGCACCGAACCGTACGGCGCGGCCGGTCCGAATGGGCCGTTGAGCGGTTTCGAGGGCTACATTTCGGGATTCCGGATGCCCGATACGGGTTCGCGCTGGTTCAACGACTACGTCGAAGCCATCAACCACATCATCCAGGAAAGGCAGGACCAGTAAGCTCAAGGAGCCGGGCCGCGAGGGGGCCTTGCCGAGCGGCTCGTCGGTCGCTGCTACCGATCTCCGCGGGGCCCCGCCGGACCGCCGGCAACCCTGGCGGACGGTTGCGCGCCCGCGGTTTCCTGTGTCGTGCTCGCCTTGCCGCCGCGTTCTGCAACGGTCGGCGACGCCTCGCCGGCGAGGCCGAAGAGGGCGAGGATTTCGCGGGGCAGCCGTTTGTCCGGGCTCGCGGCCAGCCAGTCATGCAGGTAATCGGCGAACGGCTTGCCGGCGCTGGCCTTGTCCGGGTTGAGGTACTTGATCGCCTGCCAGTACTCGGGGTGGGCCTCGAAGAGCGGGAGCAAGGTGGTCGCCACCAGTTCGTTGTCCTCCCGTGCGTAGGGATTGCTCTGCAAGGATGCCTGGCGGGCCGCGAACCACGCCGGGAACGACTGGTCGGCGGCGAGGTAGCGGTGGCGCTCCGACAGCAGGCGGCGGGCGTAGCCGGCCAGCGCCTGATCGTAGCCGAGCCAGTTCTTCGTCGGCGCACTGCTCGCCCATTTCACCGCCAGCTGCTGAAGGACGAAGAGCGACGCGGTCTCGCACAACGACTCCTCGAACCACTGGTTGTGCTCCGCCACCCGTTCGGCGCTCTGCGCCTTGTGATCGAAGTTGGTGAACACATGGCACAGCTCATGGGCGAACTGGTAGGCGTATTGATACCAGCGCTCGTCGCGCGCGGTCAGTTGAATCACGTATTCGCCGTCGCTTCGCTGCTCATACAGCACCTTCGGCGATCCGGCGCGCGGGACGACGCGAATCGTGAGCTCGCCGGCGCGGGGCGAATCGACCGCGGCGAGAAACTCGCGGGCGACGGCGTCGAGGAAGACCTGGATGTCCTGCGTCGACGCCTTGCCCCAGTCGCCGGGCGCCACCTCGATGTTAAGCGGCAGGTCGCGGGCTTCCCGCTTCTTGGCGAGACCGAGCGGATCGCGGTGGTTGAACTTGCCCTCCATCGCCATCGTCGGCACTGCAAGATGGGCGCCCAGCACCATTGCCGCGAGATGCAGCAGGCGCATTCGGCGCCGATTGCTTCGCCTCGGCAAGGCGGGAAGGGTGGACGTGCTGAACTTCATGGCATGGTCCCGGGAGGATCGCTCGGCCCCTCGATTGCGCCACGGCGTGGGGCATCCCCGGCGCGCGAAGGTGAGCCTCATCCAAGCATAGGAAATGCGACGCCCACACCGCAAGGAACGACTGGGAAATGTGGTCTGTCCTCTATACGTGTCCCGCCCGCCGAAGCTGAGGCAGACTACTGCCGCTGTCTTTCCGGGCAGGTCATGGCCGCCTGACTCGAACACAGCGACCTCCGGGAACCTCGGGGCGATTCGTGCACTTGTGGAGCCGGCTTCGATAGCCTGACGCCTGCCTTCGGTCCGCGTCGGTCCCGGCGAGCGGCGGGCGCCAGGTTGCACCGCCCATCACGCCTTGCTAGCCTGTGGCCGCCCACGCTCGGGCGCGCCTCGATGCCGTACCCTCATGAAGATCCTCTCCCTCTCCGCGCAGATCCCGTCGCTGCGGGTCGACAACGACGACATCCTCGCCGGCATCGCGGCGCACAACGCCGACCAGCCGCGGGAGCGCGTTGCGCGCTACGAGCGGGAGGTGGCCTACCTGCTCGGCCGAACGGGATCGCAGACGCGCTACCTGCGCGACCGGGCGGCAGGGGAAACGGCGCTGGGGCTCGCGCGCAAGGCGGTGGACGAGGCGCTGGCGCAGGCGGCGCTCGCGCGCGACGAGATCGACCTCCTGATCTACTGCGGCGTCGGGCGTGGGTTCCTGGAGCCGGCGAACGCGTATTTCTTCGCCGATGCGATGGGGCTTGCCTGTCCCTGCTTCGACGTGCTCGACGCGTGCATGAGCTGGGTGCGGGCGCTGGAGATCGCGTCGAAGTATCTGGCGGGGGGCGGCTACCGTCACATCCTGATCGTGAATGCGGAATTCAACGCCTACGAGTGCGGCTACCCGGAGATCCTGCGTATTCCCGCGCCGGAAGCGCTGAACCATGCGTTCGCGGCCTTCACGATCGGCGAGGCGGCGACCGCGACCATCGTGTCGCACTCGGACGATCCGTGGTCCTTCCGTTTCCGCGCGCTGCCGCAGTGGGCGGGGCTGTGCGCGATTCCCCTGCCGGGGCATCGCGATTTCTGTGCGCCGGACGCCACGCCCTGCACGGAGGGGGAGCACCGCTTCGTGTCCTTCGGCACGCGCCTGTTCGAGGTGGCGGTGGGCGGACTCGGGGAGCTGATCGGCGAGTGCGTGGCGGACGTCGCGCAGCCGGACATCTGGTTCCCGCACAGCGCGGCGGCCGGCCCTTATCCGCGCGTCGCCGCGACATGGGGCATAGATCCGGGCAAAGTTTATCTGGACTCCTTCCGTGAATATGGCAATCTCGTATCCGCGTCGATCCCTGCCGCGATCCGGCATGCCGCGGCCCGGGGCCGGTTGAAGTGCGGAGACCGCGTGGTGCTGTGCCCCGCGAGTGCGGGGATGGTGCTGGCCGTGGTGCAGTTCACGTTCTAGGCGCCGCGCGCGGCGTCCGTCGAGCTTCGAGCGCAGGAGGTCGCACATGGAACCCGAGAAGAAGAGCGCGTTCACCGGCCTGCTCAATCCGGTGGTGCTGATCCCGCTGATCATCATCTTCGGCGTGTTCGCGCTGATCGGCGCGGCGATCTTCGGCATCGACAGCGGGGTGCTGGGCAGCATGGCGCGGCTGGAGTTCGCGCGCGGGCTGATCACCTATCTCTTCGCCGTCGTGACGATCGGCACAGCGGTGGTACTGGTGGTGTCCGCGCTGTCGAGCGGCACGTCCGAGGAGATCGAGAAGCGCTTCCAGCGCGGCAAGGAAGTGCTGTCGCTGCTGCTGGGCGTGTTCGGGACCATCGTCGGCTTCTACTTCGGATCGGAATCGCAGATCGGAAGCCGCGCCGAGTCGGCCGCCCTGCCCCGCCTGACGCCAATCATGCTGAGCCCGGCGCCGGCACGCGCAGGGGAGGATGTGCGGATCACCGCTGCGGTCATCGGCGGCATCCCGCCTTATCGCTACCGCCTCACGCTGGGCGAACGGACGCTGGCCGAACAGCAGGCGGTCAAGGAAGGGGGCTGGATCGTCACCGACACGAAGGCGCCGGCCGTGAAGTCGCCGACCGCGCTGGAAGCGGTCCTGCGCGTCACCGACGCGGCCGGCCAGGCGACGGAAACCGTCGGCAAGCTCGAGGTGCTGCCGCCCGAGGGGGTGCGCTAGCGCAGCGATATCGGCGGGTGCCGGACCTTCATCTCGCGTTCGACCCCGCCCAGCACGCGGTAACGCACGAGGATCCCGTCGCCACTGAGTTCGAACTCGCGGATCGCCGCGCCGAGCGGTCCGACGAAGGGCTGGAAGACGCCGGACGGTTCGTGCAGGGTGCGCAGACCGACGTGCGCGCGCCGCTCGGGCGTGGCGACGATGTCCAGCGCCATGTAGGGCTGGTAGTCGTAGCGCCCGGTGAAGATCGGGTAGTCCGCCACCTGCACGGTCGCGTGGCGCGGATAGCCGACGATGAGCCGCCCCCGCCCGAGCAGCATGTAGCGCATCGCGAGCGGTGCGTCGGGCTCGCCCGCGACCGTCGCGCGCACCATCCACAGGCCGTGGATGTCGAACTGCCGGTCGACCGCCGCCAGTGTCGTCTCGTCGAGGAACAGGACACAGGGGCCGTCTGCGGCAAACTGCGGGTCGGAAAACAGGTCGAGCGGCCCCACGCCGAGGGCGGCGGCACGCTGCAGGACCGGCGCCAGCCCGGCCGGATCGACCTGATGCACACGCGCCGGGTCGACGCCTTCGCGCTGCACCACGGCGTCGAAGTGCCCGCCGAGGGCCAGCTGCAAGGCGTCGCGCGACACGACCGGGAACTCGGCGCACAGAACATCGAGCCGGGAGGAGCCCCAGATGTCCGCCGCGTGGGCGGTCGCGGCCAACATGAGGAACAGGGACGCGGCTACTGTCCTCACTGTCTTCGAGCCTGGAACGGGAATGGTCGGCTGTCGCTTCTTTTCGGCCTGCGCTTCATGCCGGCACGTCCACCGCGACCGGTCTTCTGTCGACGATACTGGCCGCGAAGAACGTCTTCCACTGGCCGGGCGCCGCGGCCCACAGCTGTTGCTCGTGCTCGGCATGGGTGCCCTCCTTGCGGTACCCGCCCAATGCGACGAGTGCGCCACAGGGAGTGATCTCCAGCCTGTCGGCATAGACGTAGACCGCGTCGCCGTCGCCCTTCACGCACCAGTAGTGGATCCCATAGTCGTTGGCTGAGCTCATGATGACCTCCATCGCTGCCGCGCAGCGCGTCGCCGCAACCGGTGCGATCCGGCGTCCGGAGGGCCTGCGCTTTTTGACCAACCTCCCCTAGATAAGATAGGTCAAGGATCGGGGTCGTACCATGAACCCCTGTGGTGCTTTCTGTCGAACTGCCGGCAGCCGGATTGCGCGGGGCGGGTCTTGTCTCTGGCGCCCTCCCGCCTTCACGGCGACCAGGACCCACCCCGTACTCGCTCAGCTCAGATGCCGAGAATCTTCATCGCCTTGCCCAGGGTGTCGACGGATTCCTGATGCTTGCCGGCCTTGTGCTGGGCTTCGCCGTCGGCACGCAGCTGCTTGACTTCACTCATTTGCGCTTCGCTCAGCTTGGGGCTGGCGGCGAGGGCGGCGTCGATCTTCTTCATGTCGGCGGGGCAATGCATGGCCAGGGCGCTGCCGGAGAACAGCGCGGCGAGGGCCAGGATGACGAACTTTTTCATGGGGATCTCCTCGGGGACAACGCGGACGAAGATGCCTGCGTATGAGCTGAACAGGTCGACGCGCGAGTTTATTCCGAAGCCCTGCGACGGCAGAAACCCGGCGTTGCAGGCCGCCCTGCCGGCCACGGCGGGCTGCGCGCAGACGCGCTTTGCCTATTCCGCTTGCACGGTAGAGTCCGTTCCACCTCGCGGGCTCGGCATGAAGTTCACGCGGTAGCGTATCGCTTGCCCGCATCGATCGAGCGTCCAATGTTCCACGTACTGCTTTGGTCGCCGGCTTCTCTCGATCAATTCGGTGTCGGTGATCCTGTGATTGGCGCAGTCCGGGGACTTCGCGCTGTCGAGCATGACGATCGTGCTCATGACGGCTTGCTGCAATGGTGGCGTTGCGCCGCTTTCGCCAACTAGACGCCCGGACGCGGCCATGCAAGGGCGGCCCTGGGCTCATGCCGCGTGCGGGTCGGGCGACAAAGATGTCCCGGCATGTATCGGGCGCCTTGCTCTGAACGAAAGAACGCGCACAATGGACGGTCAACGCGACCAACCAGTCATCCGCGGAAGCTGCGATGAAGGCATTGCTGCGCCCCCTCGTCCTCACGACCCTCGCGTGGGCAGTCCCCCTGCCCGCTACCGGCGAGGTGTTCAAGTGCGTCCTGGCCGACGGCAAGGTCATCTATCAGGATTCGCCCTGCGCCGGCACACATAGCCCGCGCCCACTCCACATCGAGACCGGTCGCCCGTCGGTTCGGGACGAACAGGATGCCGAGGAGCGCGCTGCCGCTGAACGACAACGCTTGCGGCAGTTGGAGGAGGCGCGCGAGGACCAGGAGCGCGACGCCGAATTGGAGCAGGAAGCCCGCCGCAAACGTGAGGCCCGGGAACCGCCGGAACCGAGCCTCGAGGCCCGATGCGCGGACTACATCAAGCGCGCCGAACAGCTTGAGAAGCCCCTGGTCCCGCAGCAACAGAAGTATGAGATCGAGCTCAGGAGACGGGGCGACGATGCGCGGTCGCGGCGCGAGAAGGCACGGGCGCTCCGCGACAAGTACTTCACCGAGTGCCTCGGGCGGTATTGATTCGGAATGGCAATCGTGGTCGGTTTGCCATTTCGCTTTTCGCAGCACCCGCACGACGCATCGGACACCACTCCGGACGGCCACCCATGGATCTCATGAGCGGACTGGAACGCCGCACGGTCAAGGCGAACGGTATCTGGGGAGAGTTCGGCGTGCAGCGGTCGGCGCGCGGCGCGGGCCCGGCCACACCTGAGGTTATCTTATGTTTTCAAATATTTAGATTGCCATAGGCGCCCACGGCGCGTATCGTACACGGCGCGATTTCCAGTAGTGTTGCTGTCTTGTTGGTCTAATGTCCGCAGTTCTGCGGCGTCAATTCCCCCTTCTCAGTTCGCCTTCTTGATCTCGCCTCACCCAGAGGCTCTGCCCGGCATCATCAAGTAACGGCTTGGTCCCTCCCCGCACGCGGCGTGTCTGCCCGTGCACTTCATTTCGGCGTGGCCGCAGCGGCCGGGACCCGCCGTTTCATCACGACAAGGAGCACACCATGCTAAGCCCCATCCAGCGAACCGAACTCAGGACCTATTACTACACCCCCGTGCATTGCCCGTTCTGCGGCACGCGTGTCATGGGGGCCGACCCGGCTGACGAGACGCGCATTACCGCCTGCGCGCACACCTTGTTCATCGCCCATGACACGGCTTTCGAATACCGCTCCGAGCGTTTCGACCGCAACCTCGATCTCGACGGCCTGACCGAGAAGGAGGTCGAGGAGCGTTGGAGCGGCGAGGAAGGCGGTGTCGACGGCTTCACCAACCAGGTCACACTGGCGGACGCAATCAAGGTTGCCGCCTACGCACCGGCCCCGTCCGCCTACGGCTCTTACTACGGATTCGCGCCCACCGAGTGATCCGTGCAGTAGCATGGCGCGATGCACACCCTGATCGACCACGTATTCGTCGGCGCGTTGCGCCCGCTGCCGCCCGAAGGCCAGCTGACGGGCATGTTCAAGCAGCCGGTCGACGGTCCCGTCGCCGTCACGGCCGAGGGCCTCGCCGGCGACCGCCAGGCCGACCGGCGCTACCACGGCGGCGCGGAGAAGGCGCTGCACCACTATCCCGCCGAGCATTACGCGCGCCTGGCGCTGCGCTACCCCGAACGCGCCGCGCTGTTGCAGGCGGGCGTGCTCGGCGAGAACCTGTCGACGCGGGGCTGGACGGAAGAGTCGGTGTGCATTGGCGACCTTTTCCGCATCGGCACCGCCCTTGTCCAGCTGAGCCAGCCGCGCCGACCATGCTGGAAGATCGACCACCGTCTCGATAGCGAGGGCGCCTCGCTGTTCGTCGCGCAGGAGGGGATCACCGGCTGGTACTACCGCGTGCGCGAAGCCGGCACGATCGCGGCGGGCGAGGTCTTCGAACTGGTCGAGCGCCCTAACCCGGCGCTGAGCGTCGCCGCCTTCATCGGTGCGACCCAGGCGCATCGGCCTGAGCCGGCCGCGCTGCGCGCCATTGCCGCCGCGGCTGGCCTTGCTCCCGAATGGATGCGGCGCCTGAGCGAACGTGCGGACTGGCTCGAACGCTCGTGACGCACCCAAGACCCGGCGTTTGCTGCCCCTCTGCCGGAAACCGCGAAGGTGCACAGGCGGCTTTTCCTGCTTCGCTTGCAGGGTAAGGTCTGCTCCCCCTCGCGGACTCCGCGGGAAGGTCACGCGATAGCGGCCCAACCAGAAGTGCATCGCTTGGTCGCTCGGCGGTTTCGCTGGTTCTCGGTCGGCATTCACACTGGCAATCGCAGTCAAGCGCCGATTCGCCGCGGTTTGCTCACCCACCCTAAAGTTTTCCGCGAAGCCCACCGTTACAATCCGTTACCGTTCAACCACCATTGAAAGCGGCGGCAAACCAGCCGTTCCTTTCGCCGCTTCACGCAGATCAGGAGCTCCACCATGACCCTCACCATCCGGCAGAAGGTCTTCGGCACCGCCTTTGTCGCCGTCCTTGTCACTCTGGGGGTCGGATTGATCGGCTACAACGCGATCGTCCGTCTGACCGACGCGAATGACCTCTCCGCGACCTACGCGGAAGCCATCCGCCACCACGTCGAGACGGACATGTTCCACGATGCGATCAACAGCGACGTGCAGGCGGCACTCCTCGCCGGCCTGCGCGAAGACGCGGACGGGCACAAGCAGGCGCTGGCCGACGTCAGGGAGCACGCGGCGGCGATCACGGCCAACGTCGGCGCGCTGGCCGAACTGCCGATCGCGCCCGCGATCAAGGCATCCATCGCCGACGCCCGGCCGGCGCTCGAGACCTACACGCGCGGCGCCGAAGCGCTGGTGGCGATGGCGCTGGAGCAGAGGGAGGCGGCCTTCGAGAAGAAGGGCGAATTCGACAAGCAGTTCACCGAGCTCGAGGCTGCGCTGGAGAAGGTCAGCGACCACCTCGTGGAACAGACCAAGCGCTCGCGCGACGAGGCGGTCGCGGCCGCAGCGGGGCAGAAGCGCCTGGCGATCGGGGCGCTGGCCGTGGCCCTGCCCCTGCTGTTGCTCATGAGCATCCTCACCGTGCGCAGCATCAGCCAGCGCTTGCGCAGTTTGCAGACCTTCATGGCGGATCTCGCATCGGGCGAAGCGGATGTGCGCAAGCGGCTGCCCACCGAAGGCAATGACGAGATCGCCGGCAGCGCGACGGCCTTCAACGCCTTCATGAACACCTTGCAGCAGATCGTGAAGGACGTCAGCCGCAACGCCGAAAGCCTCGACACCGCGGCCAGGGAGCTCGCCGCATCGGCAAGCGAAACGGAGAAGCGCGCCTTCTCGCAGAGCAACGCCTCGGAAACCGCGGCGGCCACCATCGAGGAGCTGTCGGTCAGCATTGCGGCGGTCGCCGCCAGCGCGGAAGAAGTGCGCACACTTTCGCAGGGCGCCCGCGACCGCACGGAGCAGAGCCGCGAGAACCTCGACCGCCTGATCGCGGAAGTGAGCGCGATCGAGCAAGGGGTGCGCAACATCGCGAGCTCCGCAGCCGCCTTCATCGAGAGCACCTCCGTCATCACGACCATGACGCGTCAGGTGCGGGAGATCGCCGACCAGACCAACCTGCTGGCCCTTAACGCGGCCATCGAGGCCGCGCGGGCGGGCGAACACGGACGCGGCTTCGCGGTGGTGGCGGACGAGGTGCGCAAGCTGGCCGAGCGATCGTCGCATTCGGCGGTGCAGATCGACGAAGTCACGGCCAGCCTGGGCGAACGCTCGTCCGAAGTGGAGGGCGCGATCCGCAACTGCCTGCTGGCGCTGGAGAAGAGCCATGCCTGCGTGGACAGTGTCGTGGATAGCCTCGGCGGTGCGGACGGATCCGTGACCCACGCCGCGGCCGGCGTCGATGACATCGCACAGGCCGTGCAGGAACAGCGCATCGCCAGCCAGGGCATCGCCCAGAACGTCGAGCAGATCGCGCGCATGGCGGAGGGCAACCACATCTCGGCGAAGGAGTCGGCCACCGTGGTCGGAACCTTGGGCGAAACGTCGGCCGAGCTGCGCGAGCTGGTGTGCCGCTTTCGCGCCTGAGGCGCGGCGTCAGGTGCCGGCGAGCGGCAGCTCGACGGTGAACAAGGCGCCGCCGTCAGGGTGGTTGGCCGCCGACAGCCGCCCGCCGTGGCGCTCGACGATGCCGTAGCTGATCGCCAGGCCCAGCCCCGTGCCCATGCCGACCGGCTTGGTGGTGAAGAAGGGGTCGAAGATGCGGTCGAGGATCTCGGCCGCGAGGCCCGGGCCGTTGTCGTGGAAGAGGACGCGCACGCGGCCGTCGCTGCGTTCGGCGCGGATGTCGAGGCGCGGATCGGCGCGGCCGGCGGTGGCGTCGCAGGCGTTCTGCACGAGGTTCATGACGACCTGCTGCATCTGCCCGGATGAGCCGGTGAGCGGGAGTTCGTCGGGCAGGTCGACGTCGACACGGAAGTTGTCGCGCGCGGCCTTGCACACCCAGCGCACGGCGCGCTCGACGACGTCGCGCAGGTCGAAGGGGCGGTTCTCGTCGCGGTCGATCGCGGAGAAGCGCTTGAGGCCGTCGACGATGTCGCGCGTGCGCTCGGCGCCTTCGATGGTGCCTTCGATCAGCGGCGGTAGGTCGGCGACGATGCGGTCGATGCGCAGTTCCGCGCGCAATTCCGCGAGCGCTGCGGGCGGCTCGCCGGCATGTACGGCGGCGAGGTAGCGTTCCAGCCGTTCGGCGTAGCGCTTCAGCGCATGCACGTTGCCGAGCACGAAGCTGATGGGGTTGTTGAGTTCGTGTGCGACGCCGGCGACCAGGCGCCCGAGCGAGGCCATCTTCTCGGAATGCAGGAGCTGCTGCTGCGTGCGCTTCAAGTCTTCGTGGGCCTGGCGCAGCGCGTGGTAGGCCTTGCGCAGTTCCCCGACCGGGCGGCCGGTGATGACCATGCCGAGCGACTTGCCGACGGCGCTGAAGCGCGGCGTGCAATTGAGCGACACCGGCACGGCGCTGCCGTCGGCCGCGCGCAGCGGCAGTTCGCAGTCGTGCACGGCCTGCTGGCCAAAGCTGCCGAGGAGTTCGCGGGCGCGGTCGTGCGGGACGTCCTCGGCGAAGAGGTCGTGGATCGGCCGGCCGCGCAGCTCGCCGGCGTCGCGGCCGCAGAAGTCGACGAGCGAGCGATTGACGTCCTCGATGCGGCCGTTGCGATCGCACACGACCATGATGTCGGACATCGAGGTCAGCACCGACAGGATGAACTGCTGCGATTCCTCGAGCTTGGCGTTCTTCTCTTCGAGGGCGACTTCGTACTGCAGCAGGTCGGAGTAGACCTCGTCCATCTTGTGGATGACGTCCATCCACATGTCCTCGTCCACGGCGATCAGCTCGCCGGGGTGGCCGGTGTGGCCGGGGGTCTTGTCGGGGGGCGGCTGCTCGCTCATGGTTTTCAGTGCACGGTGCACACCATGCAGGGGTCGAAGGAGCGGACGACGTGCTGCACCGCCAGCGGGACGGCCTCGCCCTCCGCTACCGGGGTGCCGACGAGGGCCTGTTCGAGCGCGCCTGGCGTGCCGTCGGCGTCGCGCGGCGAGAAGTTCCACGTGGTCGGGGCGACGACCTGGTAGTTGGCGATGCGGCCCTGGCGGATCACCAGCCAGTGGCCCAGCGCGCCGCGCGCGGCTTCGACGAGGCCGACGCCCTGCGCTTCGTCGGGCAGCGGGCCGTGGTGGCAGAAGGCTTCCCCGGGTTCGATCGCGCGGATCCAGCTTTCCATCGCCGGCACGACGCGGGCGAATTCCAGCAGGCGCGCGACGACGCGGTTGGCGACGTTGCCGCCGCTCGTGGCGACGAGTTCGCGGATCAGCGGATGGCCGTCGACGACCTGGCGCGCAAGCGCTCCGCATTCGACCACTGCGCCCTTGAGGCGCGGCGCCTTGCACCAGCTGTAGGCACCGGCGCGTTCGATGTCGACGCGGGTGTCCCCCTGCCAGGGGTGGAGCGCGTGCGCATCGGCCATCCAGGCGTGGCTCGCGTCTTCGGCGACGTCGGTGTGAGCGACCGGGGCGAGCGTCGCGCCGGGCGCGTGCCACACGCCGCGCGCGAAGAGCGGGGAGCCGGCGAGCGGGTAGTTGCCGTAGCTGAGGAAGCGGTCGGTGGCGCGGCCGAGGCGATCGAGCGCGAGGGCGTCGGCGATCTCGAGGAAGAGGCGGAAGTCGCTGGACGCCGGGGCGCGGGCGGCTTTCCAGGCCTCCAGCGCGGCGATCGAGTCGAGCGCGGCGATGGCTTCGAGGCTGTCTCCGAAGAGCCGGCGTTCGAGCCAGCCGCGGAACTGGCGCAGCAGGGCGTGCACGCGGATCTTCTCCGAGGCGCCGATCGCGCGCGCGGAGCCGCCGGGCTGCAGCGTGAGGCTGTGCGGCCATTTGCCGGCGAGGAGGCCGAGGATCTGCAGGAAGGCGGCGCGCGCGGGCAAGGCATCGGCGGTGGCCGAGCCTTCGACGGCCTTGAAGCGCGCGCGCGCGGCGTCGAACCACGGCCGGCCGGCGTAGGCGTCGCGCGCGAAGTCCGGCATGAAGAAGAGGTAGAAGTGGGTGAAGTGGTCGGCGAGGTTCTCGTTCGCGAGGATCAGGTTCGCGGCGAGTTCGCCGTTGGGCGGCGGCGCGAGGCCCATCGCGTCGCCGAGCGCGCGGGCGGCGGCGGCCGACTGCGACACCGAGCAGATGCCGCAGATGCGCGGCACGAAGACGAGCGCGTCGCGCGGGTCCTTGCCGAGCAGGATCTGCTCGAAGCCGCGGAACAGCGGGGAATTCACGTGCGCGGCGGCGACGCGGCCGTCCTGCACGTCGAGGGTGACTTCGAGGTCGCCTTCGACGCGGTTGAAGGGGCCGACGATGAGGCGAGTCATTTCGGCCTCGCCTTGCGCAGCGCCGGTGCGACGACCGGATGGTCGACGCGCGCGTTGTCGCGCACGCGCTTCGGCGTCGCGGACTTCGACAGCGCGGCGAGCGCGACGAACCAGGCCTTGGGCATGTCGGAGGGCAGGCCGATGGGGATGCCGGCGACCTTGGGCGTGGTCGCGAAGGGGTGGCCGGGTTCCTCGAAGCCGGGTTCGGTGCAGGCAATGCAGGCGTAGCCGCCGGTGATGCAGGAGCCGCCGCCGTTCCACGGCCGCACGTTGCAGTCGGCATGGGCCTGGGTGCCCATGCAGCCGAGGTTTTCCATCAGGCAGCCGAGGTCGGAGGCCTTCTCGGCGCTGGCCTTGAACTCGTAGAACTCGTTGCGGCTGCAGCCGTGGTGCACGAGGTGGTCGGCGTAGAAGCGCGGACGGCCGAGGGCGTCGAGGCCGTCGGGGCCGAGTTCGCCGAGCGCGAGGCCGAGCAGTGTCTCGACGACCCACGCGGGGTGGGTCGGGCAACCGGCGACGTTGATCACCGGCCAGCCGGCGACGGAGCGGTAATCGGCACCGAGCAGGCCGCCGCGGGTTTCGCCGTCGTATTGCAGGCCGCAGGCTTCGGCCGGGTTCATGCCGCCGGCGGTGATGCCACCCCAGGCGGCGCAACTGCCGATCGCGAGGGCATGTTTGGCGCGGGCGGCGAGGTCCCGGACCCAGTCGATCATCGGGCGGCCGGTGCCGGCGAGCATGTGGAAGCGGCCGGTGCCTTGCGGGCCGCGCAGCATGGAGCCTTCGACGCAGAGGAGGTCGACGGCGGTTTCGCCGCGGACGCAGCTTTCCAGGATCTCGATGACTTCGGCGCCGGTTTGCTCGGACAGCGCCGGGTGCCACAGGAGCTTGATGCCGGCGTCGCGCAGCATGGCGACGAGGTCGCGCGAGTCGTGGCACAACAGGGACATCGTGCAGCCGCCGCAACCGCCGGATTGGAGCCAGAGGAGGTTCATGGCTGTTTTCGTGCTCTTTGTTCCGTCGAATCCGCGCCCGGCTGGGGGTGTTCGGCCGCGTTACATGCCTGTGGGAGCGGCTTCAGCCGCGAATCGGCGCCCATTCGCGGCTGAAGCCGCTCCCACGGAATCGGGCCCGCGCCAGATGCCGTTTCGGCCGTGCGGGAAAGCGAAACGCATGCCGCCAACCCGCCGCCGGTACGACGGCGTTGTCCGTCTCCCATCTCAATTCGTCTCCAGGCCATAGCGCGCAAGCTTGCTGCGCAGGCCGACGCGCGACAGGCCGAGTTCCGCCGCGGCGCGGGTCTTGTTCCAGCGGTGTCGGATCAGGCTTTCCTTGACGATGCGGGCCTCCAGCGCTTCGAGGCGGGTCTTGAGGTCGCCGTCGAGGCCGGCCAGGAGCTGGAGTTCCGGTTCCTGGTGGTCTTCGGCGGCGCGCAGCACGCGCGGCGAGAGGTGGGCGGCGGAAAGCCGGGGGCCGTCGGAAAGCGCGATCATGCGCAGGACTTCGTTGCGCAGCTCGCGCACGTTGCCGGGCCAGCGGTAGGCCTGCAGGCAGGCGAGGACGTCGGTGCCGAGCGGCTCGAACTCGCGGCCGAGGGATTGGCGGGCGCTGTCGACGTATTGCTGGGCGATGAGCGGAATGTCCATGCGGCGCTCGCGCAGCGGCGGCACGGCGATGGTGATCGCGGCGAGGCGGTAGTAGAGGTCTTCGCGGAAGCGGCCTTCGCGCACGTCGGCTTCGAGGTCGCGGTTGGTGGCGGCGATCACGCGCACATCCACCGCGACGGGGCGCACAGCGCCGACCGGGCGGACTTCGCCTTCCTGCAGCACGCGCAGCAGCTTCACCTGGAAGGCGGCGGACGTTTCGCCGATCTCGTCGAGCAGGATGGAGCCGTTGTCGGCCTGGCGGAAGAGGCCTTCGCGATCTTCGTGCGCGCCGGTGAAGGCGCCGCGGCGGGCGCCGAAGAGTTCGGATTCGAGCAGGGTGTCGGGCACGGCGCCGCAGTTCTCGACGACGAAGGTCTGCTCGCTGCGGCCGCTGCCGTAGTGCAGCGCGCGGGCCAGCAGCTCCTTGCCGGTGCCGGATTCGCCGGTGAGGAGCACCGGGATGTCGAAGTCGGCGACCTTGGCGACGAGCGCGCACAGGGCGTTCATCGGTGAGTCGGGGGCGCGCAGCAGGGCGTCGGCGCCGAAGCGGCGGCGCGCAGTGTCCTTCTTGCCGGCGACGCGCTGGCGCAGCACGGGGCTGGCGACCTTGAGGTCGAGCGACAGGCGCTGGTTCTCGCGCTGCAGACGGTGCATCTCGGCCGCGCCGCGCAGCATGAGCAGCAGCTGTTCGGGTTGCCAGGGCTTGAGCAGGTACTGGTAGATGCCGCCGTCGTTGATGCTGGCGATGATGTCTTCCGAATCGGTGTAGCCGGAGATGATGATGCGCACGGCGTCGGGCCAGCGTTCGCGCACCTGGCGCAGCAGCTGCACGCCGGAGGTGCCCGGCATGCGCTGGTCGGAGAGCACGATCTGTATCCACTCGCGTTCTAGGATCGCGAGCGCTTCATCGGCCGAGGACGCGGTGAAGACCTCGAAGTCCTCGTCGAGCGTGCGGCGCAGGGCCTCCTGCGAGCGGACTTCGTCGTCGACGATGAGGACGGTCGGCAGGGCGCCGGCGGGGAGGCGGCTCGTCATGCGGCTTCGGCCTCGTCCGGCACGCGCCAGCCGAGGTCGCGGTGGCGCGCGAGGTGGCGCGGGGTCCAGGATTGCGGGCTCTTCATCACGAAATGGTAGCGCGCGACGTGGTAGCTGGGGTCGAAGCCGTAGAAGTTGCGGCGCATCGCGGCGAGTTCTTCGTCGCGGTAGGCGGAGAGCGGCTTGTCGGCTTCGTCGGCGGCGCGCCGGGAAGCCTTGGCGGCGATGCGCTCGGCGAGGGCGGGATCGGCCGCGAGCGCGGCGGCGTGGCGGGCGATTTCGGTCTCGAAGGTGGGCAGGTCGGGGCTGAAGGTGGCGTCGACCAGGCCGAGGGGCTTCGCATCTCGCGCGAGCAGCGGCAGACGGTTGGCCATGATGCGGCGGCCGGCTTCCGTGCCGACGCGGCGCGGCAGCAGGTAGGTCCAGTATTCCGAGCCGAACAGATTGCCCATGTTCTTGTAGTGCGGGTTCAGCACGATGCCGTCGCGCGCCCACACGTAATCCGCCGCGAGCGCGAGGAAGCAGCCCCCTGCCCCGGCGTTGCCGCGCAGCGCGGCGACCGTGAGGCGGTCGGTGAGCGTGAGCAGCGCGAGGCAGACGTCGTCCATCGCGTTGATGTTGGCCCAGGATTCGTCCGCGGGGGAAGCGGCGGCCTCGATGCGGTTGAGGTGGATGCCGTTGGACCAGAAGTCGCGCCCGCCTTCGAGGACGAGGACGCGGGTCGGGCGGGTCGCCGCGAATCGGATCGCGGCGGTGAGGCGGCGGCATTGGTCGGTCGCCATCGCACCGTTGTAGAAGTCGAAGGCAAGGAAGCCGATCGTGCCGTCGGGACTTTCGCGGTAGCGCAGTTCGCTCCAACGGGGGTCGGTCGCGTCGCGCATCAGGGGGATGGCGAGTTCGGGCAGCGCGGCCGATTCGGCGGCGAAGGCGACGGTCGCGGGGAGCTTGAAGGGGTGCTCGTGGTCGGCGCGTTTGACGTGGCCGATCCAGACGGCGCCGTCGGTGGTGGCGCGCAGGAGGGCGCCGTCGCGGCGGGCGATGAATTCACCGGGTTCGGC
>NZ_WTVK01000066.1 GCF_012910805.1 Aromatoleum evansii | reverse complement strand
CAGATTTGTATAAGAGACAGGTGCCACCTGGCCGCAGGGGGCGACCGGTTGGATCGCGGTGCTGCTGATCGCAGTCGTGTCCACTGTCATTGCGATGGTGAGCTTCTTCATCGGACTGCAGAAACTGGGCGCGGCGGACGCCGCGAGCCTGTCAACGCTGGAGCCGGTCGTCACCTTCGTGCTTGCGGCGATCTTCCTTGGCGAGGCGATCGCGTTCAATCAGGTGATCGGCGGCGCAGTGATCCTTGCCGCGGTGATCTGGCTTGCGCGTCACCCGCCGGCCGCGGTGGCAGGGGGGCGCGGATGACCTTTCCCCTGCGCCTGGCCGGCGGCTTCGGCCCCGGCTCAGTCGCGGCGCTTCGGCAGGTCGGGCGTGATGTGGCGCAGGTCGGCCGCATACATGCGCGCGTTCTGCACGTAGTTCCTGGCATTCTGGCGCAGGTCGGCGATGTCCTCGTCGGTGAGTTCGCGGATGATGCGGCCCGGCGATCCGACCACCAGTGAACGGTCGGGGATGACCTTGCCTTCGGGAATGAGGGCGTTGGCGCCGATGATGCAGTTCTTGCCGATCACGGCGTGGTTGAGGACGACCGCGTTGATGCCGATGAGCGTGTCGTCGCCGACCGTGCAGCCATGCAGCATGACCATGTGGCCGACGGTGACGCCGGAGCCGATCTTCAGCGGCACGCCGTCGTCGTTGTGCAGGACGGAGCCGTCCTGGATGTTGGTGTTGTCGCCGATCGTGATCGGGTCGTTGTCGCCGCGGATCACGACGTTGTACCAGACGCTCACGTTGGATCCGGCTTCCACGCGCCCGATCACCGTGGCGTTGTCCGCAACCCAGCACCCGTCGCCGAAGCTCGGGGTATGTTCGCCCAGGGCGTAAATCGCCATATTTCCTGTCTCCGTTGGAGCCGGCGGTGCGCGCCGGCAGCCCGCAATCATAGCAGGCAGTGTTAGCATTCGCCGCCTGACCCCGTTACGCGTCCTCCATGCTCAGTTACCGCCACGCCTTCCACGCCGGCAACCACGCCGACGTCCTCAAGCACTTCGTCCTGATCGAGCTCCTGCGTTATTTCAACCGCAAGGACAAGCCGTGGTGGTACATCGATACGCATGCCGGCGCAGGCTGTTATGCGCTCGACAGCGAACAGGCGGGCAAGACCGCCGAGTTCGCCGCGGGGATCGGCCGCCTGTGGGGGCGCGACGACCTTCCCGACGCCTTGCGCGCCTACATCGACGCCGTCGCCCAGTTCAATCCGCACGGCCGGCTGACCTTCTATCCGGGCTCGCCGGCGCTGGCGATGACGCAACTGCGCGAACAGGACCGCATGCGCCTGTTCGAATTGCATCCGGCCGACGTCTCGCTGCTCGAACAGACCTTTGCGCGTGATACGGACCGGGTGCTGATCCGCAAGGCGGACGGCTTTGCCGGACTGCGCGGACTCCTGCCACCGGCCGCGCGCCGTGCGGTCGTGCTGATCGACCCGCCGTACGAGGTGAAGGAAGATTACCGGCGCGTGGTCGATACCGTTGCGGACGCGATGAAACGCTTTCCAGGCGGCACCTACGCGGTGTGGTATCCGATGCTTGCGCGCCCCGAAGCGCGACAGCTGCCGGAGCG
This sequence comes from Aromatoleum evansii, assembly GCF_012910805.1. Classification (GTDB taxonomy): domain Bacteria; phylum Pseudomonadota; class Gammaproteobacteria; order Burkholderiales; family Rhodocyclaceae; genus Aromatoleum; species Aromatoleum evansii. The sequence continues at coordinate 25,809 of NZ_WTVK01000066.1, read as the reverse complement.
TCTGGCCGATCTCGGTGCTGAAAGCTGGCTCGACGTGCGGCTCGCGGTGAACAAGCCCGCGCGCGACGGCTTCGGGATGTTCGGCAGCGGGCTCTACATCATCAATCCGCCGTGGGTTCTGCCGCAGACGCTCGAAGCGGTGATGCCGTGGCTGGTGCGCGTGCTCGGCGAGGACGCGGATGCGGGGTTCGACCTGGAGCACCATATCGAATGAGCGATCAGGACAGCCTCCACGCGCTGCGCGACGCGCTGCGCGCATTTGCCGCCGAGCGCGACTGGGAGCGCTTCCATACCCCCAAGAACCTGGCAATGGCCCTGTCCGGCGAGGCCGGCGAGGTGATCGAGCATTTCCAGTGGCTCAGCGGCGAGGAGTCGGCCGCGCTGCCCGAGGCGGCGCGCGCCGAAGTGGCGCTCGAACTGGCCGACGTGCTGCTCTACCTCGTGCGTCTGGCCGACGTGCTCGGCGTCGATCTGGCCGATGCCGCGCGCACGAAGCTGCGCATCAACGCCGAGCGTTATCCGGTCGACAAGGCGCGCGGACGGTCGGACAAATACGATCGCCTCTGAGGCGGGGCCGGATTCTGCGAAAATGAACAATTCCGCGTTCGCATAGTGGTCGGCTGAAAGTTGGAACTCAAGCATATCGACGAAATCGACAAGGCCACGCGCCAGGGGCACGGCGAGCTGCTGCGCCTGGGTGCGACCATGCTCTTCGTCGTGGGCGTGATGCTGTATGCGGCACTGAAGGGCGGTACCGAGGGCGGGGTCCTGGTGGTGGTCGCCGCCGTGCTCGGTGCGTACATGGCGATGAACATCGGCGCCAACGACGTTGCCAACAACGTCGGGCCTGCAGTAGGCGCACAGGCGTTGACGCTCACTGGCGCGCTCGGTCTCGCGGTGGTGTTCGAGGCGTCGGGCGCCCTGATCGCGGGGGGCGACGTCATCCGGACGATACGCAGCGGCATCATCGATCCCGCGAACATCGGCGACGGCTGGACGATGGTGTGGGTGATGATGGCCGCACTCCTTGCCGGCGGCCTCTGGATCAACGTCGCCACGGCTTTCGGCATGCCGGTGTCGACGACGCATTCGATCGTCGGCGCGGTCCTCGGCGCCGGCGTCGCCGCCGTGGGGCTGGACATCGTGAACTGGAAGGTCGTCGGGGCGATCGCCGCGAGCTGGGTGGTCTCGCCGGTGCTGGCCGGTTTTTTTGCTGCGCTGTTCCTGTACCTGATCAAGCGTCTCATCACCTATCAGGTCGACATGGTTGCCGCGGCGCGGCGCACGCTGCCCGGGCTCGTGGCCTTCATGGCGTGGTCGTTCTGGACCTTCCTGCTGATGAAGGGCTTCGGGCGCTTATGGGCGGCCGATTTCACCGTGGCGGCAGCCAGCGGCCTGGTCCCCGCGGGCGCCGCGTACCAGTATGTGCGGCGCGCGCTGTCCAATCCGAGCCACATCATTGCGAACACCAAGTCGGGCGTGAATCGCTTGTTCAATTCACCGCTGATCTTCGCCGCCGCGCTGCTGTGCTTCGCGCACGGCTCGAACGACGTGGCGAACGCGGTGGGGCCCCTGGCGTCGATCGTTGAGTCGCTCGCACACCTCGACGGGCCGGTCGCGCGCCTGACCCCGGTGCCTTTCTGGGTGCTGCTGACCGGGGCGATGGGGCTGGTGCTGGGGCTCGCGCTGTTCGGGCCGCGGGTGATCCGCACGCTGGGCGACGAGATCACCGAATTGGACCAGATGCGCGCGTTCAGCGTGGCCCTGTCGGCGACCGTGACGGTGATCGCCGCCAGCGTGCTGGGGCTTCCGGTCAGTTCGACGCACATCGCGGTCGGCGCGGTGATCGGCGTCGGTTTCCTGCGCGAGTACCTCAAGGGCAACTACGCGCGCATGGTGGCGGAGATGAAGGCGCACCATCCGGCCGGTGAACAGGGGGCGATCGATCAGTTTCTCGGCTCCTTCGAGCGTGCCGCCGTGCCCGAGAAGAAGGCGATGCTCGCGGATCTGAAAGCGCGCTCGAAGCAGAAGACGGATCCGGCGAATTTCTCCAAGCGGGAGCGCAGGGTGCTGCGTGAGGTTTATCGGAAGGAACTGGTCACGCGCACGCAACTGCAACGCATCTTCGCTGCGTGGCTGCTGACGGTGCCGTTGTCGGCCTTGCTCGGCGGTTTGTTTTTCTTCGTGATGCGCGGCATGGAGCTTGAATGATGGCGCATCCGGTTTTGCGGAATTCCCGACAATGACATTCGCCGAGTTGCTCGCCCTGATGCTGCTGTGCCTGTGCGGCTGGTTCTGGCTGGACAGTGCCAGGACGCGCGAAATCGGCGTGCAGGCGGCGAGGGCGGCGTGCCGTCGCGAAGGCGTGCAGTTCCTCGACGAGACCGTGTCCAGCCGTTCGTTGCGTTTCGTCCGCGACGAGGACGGCCGGCTCTGTCCCCAGCGCGTCTATGAGTTCGAGTATTCGGTTTCCGGCAACGATCGCGTGCACGGTTCGGTGACGCTGCGGGGCAAGGATGTCGTGATGCTGGAGATCGGCCCCCGCGGGGCGCCGACCTTCACCCTCCACTGAACGCCGGTAGCCGGTTTCAGCGCGGGCCGCGACCCGCCACCGCGTGCAGGAACTCGCTGCGCAGGTGCTCGCGCGTCTCGAATTCTCCGGCAAAGGCCTGCGTGACGACGCGTTCGTCGCCGCGACGGTCCTCGCCCAGCAGCAGGCACAGCTGCTCCGCCTCGATGATGCAGGCTGCGCCGCGCGCATGGCCGTGCTTCAGCAGGGCGTCGGCGATGTCGCGGGTCATCCATTCCTGATAGGTGAAGCGGTGCCCGATGGCGTCGACGAGGCGGGCGATGCGCCCGAAACCGTGCAGGCGCCCGCCGGGGAGGTAGGCGACGTGGGCGACGCCGCGGAACGGCACGAGATGGTGCGGACACACGCCATGCACGGCGATGCCGCGGATCACGACCATGTCCGAGCGCTCGTCGGGAAAACCGTCGCCCAGCGCTTCGGCGGGGTCGAGCTCGTATCCGCCGAGCAGGCGCTTCTGCCACAGTTCGCGCACGCGCGTCGCGGTGCGGCCCATGTGCGTGGTGTCGGGGGCGATGCCGCAGGCGGCCAGGAGATCGTTGACTGCGCGCTCGAATGCGGCCGGGTCGAACTGCCCCTGGCGCGGGATGCCGGCGCCGGTGCAGGGGCCGTGGGGCGGGTGGTGCTCGTCGAAATCGCTCATCGTGGCCCTTTGTACCTTGGGGAAAACGCTCAGGCGATGAATACCGGGTCGGAGAATACCAGCGTGCCGTCCTTGCGCACCATGATGTTGTCCGCGTTGAGGATGTCCGGCAGCACCTGGTATTCCTCGACGAAGTCCGAAAGCGCCTTCAGGGCGAGCTTGAGCGATTCGCCTATCGCCGGAGGCGCCAGGCTCACATGGTATAGCGCGATCCGGCCCATGTCCCCACCCAGTTGCGTGCGCTCCACGCAGGCCGACCAGTAGGCGTCGATCAGCTGGGCGGCCTGCTCGGCGGCGGGTGTTCCGTCCTGCAACGGGTAGAGGCGCTCCATCTCCAGCAGATGGAAGGGATAACCCGAGGCCGCGCGCCCGATCGCCCCGTGGTGTGCGTACACCACCGGGAAGTGCGGACCGCGCGGGCGGTCGTCTGCCGTGTAGAGGAACAGGTCGGCCGGCGAACTGACGACTTTATAGACGCGCTCGGGGTCGGGATGTTCCAGCACGATGCTGTATTCGCCCCGTCCGATCTCCCGCAGGCCCGCGAGCAGGGCGTGTGCGGGAACCGGGTCGGGCAGGCGGAGGCCGATACGACCGAGTCGGGCGCGCGCTTCGGAAAGATCGATCACCGCCGCCTCGCGTCTCAGAGCTTGTGAATAAATCTACTGCGCGGGTCGATTGCTGCGTTGCTCACTCGCTCACTCCTCGCCTACCAAATGGTATGTCTCGTCGTTCGCTCGATCATTTGCAACTGAGGCCTTGCACTCGCCCCTGCTCGCGACGATTTCTTCACAAGCTCTCAGGCCATGATGTTGTAGCCGGCGTCCACGAAATGGACCCCGCCGGTGACCAGCCGTCCCGCATCGGAGACCAGGAAGGCCGTCAGCGCGCCGATGTCCTCGGGCGTTACGAGGGCGTGCATCGGCGAGCGCTCCACCGCGGTCGCCATCAGGCCGTCGAAGCCGGCGATGCCCGATGCGGCGCGAGTCATCAACGGGCCGGGGGAGACCGCATTGACGCGGATGTTCTTGCCGCCGAGTTCGAACGCCATGTAGCGGGTCGCCGCTTCCAGCGCGGCCTTGCACAGGCCCATCACGCCGTAGTTGGGGATCACCTTCTCGCTGCCGAGGTAGGTCATGGTCACCAGCGAACCGCCGCCGGCACGCTCCAGCAGCGGTTCGACCATCTTGGCGAGGCGCACGAAGGAGTGCGTGGAAACGTCCATTGCCATCGCGAAGCCGTCCGGCGAGGTGTCGACGACGCGCCCGTGCAGGTCGTCGCGCTTGGCGAAGGCCATGCTGTGGATCGCGAAGTCGAGCTTGCCGTGGCGCGCCGCGATCTTCTCATGCACGTCGGCGAGGGTTTCGGGGCGCGTGACGTCCAGCAGATACACGTCCTCGACGCCGAGGCGATTGACGACGGGTTCGATGAAGGCGCGCGTCTTGTCGTTCTGGTAGGTGATGACGAGCTTCGCGCCCGCCTCCGCGCACGCCTCGGCGACGCCGGTGGAGATGGACTTTTCGTTGGCGATGCCGGTGATCAGGCCGACCTTGCCTTCGAGATTGACGAGCGGCTTCATGGATAAATCCTCGGGAGTGCTGGAATGAAAATGATGCTCTGCAGCATTGCACCGCCGCAGGTATGTCTTTGGAAATACGTGAAAACCGCAATCAGTCGTTTCTACGGGCTACTTGCGGGATTTTGCGCAATGCAGCATTCTAGCATTCGGCGTGCCTTCGCGCCGTTACTATCGGCAATCAATCAATGACTCGGCATAGCTACATCTTCATGGATTTCGACGGCGTCACCCACCCTTGGGGCGAGGTCGAGGATTTTCGCTGCCTGCCGCACATCGAGGCGGTCGTGCGCGACTATGAAGAGGCGCGCATCGTCATCACCTCCGACTGGCGGATGCTGTTTTCGCTCTCCAAGCTGGTCGGGCGCTTTGCCGAGGACATCCGCCCGCGGGTGTGCGGCGCAACCCCGCACGTGATCCCCAAGAACGGCGCCGAACTGCACGGCTTGCGCGAACGCGAGGCCATGCTGTGGCTCGGGCAGCACGTGCCGGATATATCGACGGCATCCTGGTGCGCGGTGGACGACGCTCCGGGCAACTGGATGACGCGCTCGCGTCTCGTCCTGACCGACTTCAAGCGCGGCTTCGGCGACGACGACGCGCTCGCATTGCGGCGCATGCTGGACAGCTTCCGCTCCGGCACCGCATTGCCGCCCAAGTCGCGCGAGCGGTCGTTCCTGCGGCGCGCCTGAACGGCGCCGTCAGATCGACCAGAGCGGCGGTTCGTCCATCGCGGCGACCTGCTCGCGCAGCTCCAGCACGCGGTCCTGCCAGTAGCGCTGCGTGTTGAACCACGGGAAGGCGCGCGGGAAGGCCGGGTCGTTCCAGCGTCGCGCTATCCACGCCGAGTAGTGGATGAGGCGCAGCGTGCGCAGCGCCTCCACGAGATGCAGCTCGCGTGGCGAGAACTCGTGGAAGTCCTCGTAGCCCGCCAGCACGTCGCCGAGCTGGCGACTCATTTCCTGGCGCGAGCCGGAGAGCAGCATCCACAGGTCCTGGACCGCGGGTCCCATGCGGCTGTCGTCGAAGTCGACGAACTGGGGCCCCGGTGCCGCTGCGGATTCGCTCCACAGCACGTTGCCGGCGTGGCAGTCGCCGTGCAGGCGCAGGTGCACCACCGTGCCGGCGCGCTCGAAGCAGCGCTGCACCCCGTCCAGCGCCTGGTCCACGATGCTCGTCCATGCCGCAAGCAGATCGGCGGGGATGAAATCCTTATCGAGCAGGTAGCGCCTCGGCTCCACGCCGAAGCTGGCGATGTCCAGCGTCGGCCGTTCGCGGTAGGGCTGCAGGGCGCCGACGGCGTGGATGCGGCCGATGAAGCGGCCCATCCATTCGAGCGTCGCGGGGTCGGAGAGCTCCGGCGCCCGCCCGCCGGCGCGGGGGAAGACGGCGAAGCGCTGGTCGGCAAAGTGGTGCAGCGTGGCCGTCGCGAGCACGAGGGGCGCGATGACGGGAATTTCGCGCGCGGCCAGTTCGGTCACGAAGGCATGTTCCTCGGCGATGGCTTCGTCGCTCCAGCGCGCCGGACGATAGAACTTCACGACCAGCGGCGCGGCATCCTCCATGCCGACCTGATAGACGCGGTTTTCGTAGCTGTTGAGCGCAAGCATGCGGCCGTCGGGCTGCAGCCCGACACTCTCGAGCGCGTCGAGAATGAGGTCGGGAGTCAGGGACTCGAAGGGCAGGTCGGACATGTTCGTCGGTCTTCGGGAGGGGGTCTCATTCTGTCAGGAATGGCGCAATGCACAAGACCGTCCGCAGCGGTGCCCGGCGATATTTGCCGTCCGCTCGCGCGAGGCTCAGAATACGCCCCCTTTCCAGTGCCTCTTTCCCGGACCGCAGACATGACGCAAGACGTATCCGCTGAAACGATCCCGGTCGACTCGCTCGCCGCCCTGGCGGCGGTTGACGTGCAGAAGCTCGCCGCGCGCATGGCGCAGGACGGCTTTGCGCAGGTGTTCCGCCTGACGCTGGACGAGGACGACGCCGGCCGTGCGCGCGGGGTCGAGTCGCTCGCTGCGGCGCTCGGGAACTGGAGCCGGGCGGCTGCGGACGACGACGCCCGTGCGCTGCGCCTGGCGATGCTCGTATCCGGACTGGATCAATGGGGGCTCGCCTACAGCCAGGCTTTCGGACTGGTCGCCATTCCCGGCCTGTCGGAACTGCTCGGAGCCCTGCGCACCGCGCTGGACCCTGAGCAGGATGCGCGCTTCCAACGCCAGTTTGCCGCGATCGCCGAAGGCGAGGGCAATGCGATCGACTTCAAGATCAATCTGCGGCGCGGCATCCACCTCGCCCTGTGGCACGCGATGATCGCGAGCGACGAGCGCGAGCAGGCGACGGCGATCCTGACCCGCCTCGGCGGGATGATGTTTGCGCTGACCGAGCTGATGCCGGTGCTCGGGTGGCGCCTGGTGGCCGATGCGGTCGCGCACATCCAGATCCAGTGCCTGGCCGAGGGGCACGCGGCCGACGGACTCGCGCGCGAGATGAACGAGGCCTTGTTCGGCGCCTTGTCGACGGAGCTGCCGGCGCAGTGTCGCGACCGCGTGATGGCGCACGCAACGCAGGCGGTGCTCGCGTGGCAGCACGCGCGCCGCGCCGCCGGCAATTCGACGCACTGAAACGCCGCACAATCAATCAACCGCGGCCCGAGGCCGCAGCGGGATGCGAACAAATGGCCCTCAAGGCAACCATATTCAAGGCCGAGCTCGTGGTCGCCGACATGGACCGCAACTACTACGGCGACCATAACCTGACGATCGCGCGCCATCCGTCGGAGACCGACGAGCGGATGATGGTGCGCATCCTCGCCTTCGCGCTGTATGCCGATCCCGCGCTCGCGTTCGCGAAGGGACTGTGCGTGGACGATGAGCCGGACCTGTGGCAGAAGGATCTCACCGGCCTCGTCGAGCGCTGGATCGACGTTGGCCAGCCGGACGAAAAATGGATCCGCAAGGCCTGCGGTCGCGCGCACGAAGTCGTGGTCATGAGCTACGGAAGGGCAGCCGACATCTGGTGGAGCGGTATCCGCGACAAGCTCACGCGGCTTACGAACCTCACCGTGATCAATCTCCCTGAGGACGTTGCCCCCGCGCTCGCCGCGCTGACCGCCCGCAGCATGCGTCTGCAGTGCACGATCCAGGATGGGCAGCTGTGGATCACGGACGGCACCGAAACCGTGTCCGTTGAGCCGGAGCGCCTGATGGGGCCGCGCGACTGATCGCCCGCGGCGGGAAACGATGCGGCATTCGTGACGGGATTCCCGCCGCCCGTCGTTGCGCGTTCGCCTTTTTCGGTCGGACACCGTAGATTACGGGGAGGTGTCTGCTTTCCGATTGTTGCAGGAGGGTCGGCCATGAGGCGCAGTCTGGCAGGTTGCATGCTTCTCGGGTATGTCGCGAGCGGGTGGGCAGCGGGGGCGGATGCGCCGGCCGAGGCGGAAATTCCCATGCTCGACCGCAGTCGTGCACTGGTGCATGACTTCACGGAAGGTGTTGCGCGGCATGTTGACAGCTGGTTCGGCGACAAGCCGTTCGAGCAGGGCGGGAAAGTGTCGGGCCAGATCGGGTTCAAGTTCCTTTCACGCCAGCAAGAAAAACCCGATGCGAGCTTCCGCTTCGGCGCACGGCTCGACATGCCCAACGTGAAGGAAAAGACCTACCTGTTCTTCGGGCAGGAAAACGAGCGCGAGCTACTCACCGACCAGCCCGAGCCCTTCACCCGCCACGAACTGCTGCTTCCGGAGGACCGCAAGGAGGATCAGACCTTCTTTGCCGGACTCGGCTATGCGCTGCGCGACAGCATCGACTTCCGCGCGGGCCTGCGCAGCGGCATCAAACCCTACGCCCATGCCCGCTACAGGAAGGATTGGAGGCTGGGCGAGCGCAACCGCCTGGAATTTCGCGAAACGGTTTTCTGGAACCGCAAGGACGGCGTGGGTTCGACGACCTCGCTGAACTTCGGTCATGGCATTTCGCGCTCGCTCGCATTTCACTGGCAGCTTGCCGGAACGATCTCGGACGAGACGGACGGCTTGGCATGGTCGAACAGTATCGGTATCTTCAAGAACTTTGGCGATCTGCGCAGCTTGTCGCTGGAAGGCCTGATCGGCGGAACGACCGCGGGTTCCGACAACGTCTCCGAGACTGGCGTGCGTGCCATCTGGAAGCAGCCGGTGTATCGGGACTGGACGCTCGTCGAGGTGAGCCTGGGGCACTTCTGGCCGCAGGGCGACGCAAAGGACGACAACGAGCGCGGCTGGGCGCTGGGCGTCGGGTTCAAGATCCTCTTCTGAACCGGTACTGCTAAGGCGGCAATCAAATACAACCGTTCGCCCTGAGCTTGTCGAAGGGCAGTGGCTGGGCTTCGACAGGCTCAGCCCGAACGGTATTTAGTTGCCCGGTGAATAGTCCGTTGCAGGCACGCGGCGGCGCATCGCCGCTGCGGGGACTGCTGCGGACGAGTGCGGAGTTTGATTGTGAGTCTGTCGAATCAGTTGCTGGTCATTGTCGCGCTCATTGCCTTGAGCGCATTCTTTTCGATTTCAGAGATTTCCCTCGCCGCAGCGCGCAAGATCAAGCTGCGGTTGATGGCTGACGGGGGAGACCTTGCCGCGGCGCGAGTGCTGGCGCTGCAGGAGAACCCGGGGCATTTCTTCACGGTGGTGCAGGTCGGCTTGAACGCCATCGCCATCCTGGGCGGGATCGTCGGCGAATCGGCGCTCTCGCCGGCGATTTCCGGCGTGATCGCCCTTGCCTATGACGGCCCGATGCTGGACACGCTGAGCTTCGTGCTGTCCTTCATTGTCGTCACCTCGCTGTTCATCCTTTTCGCCGACCTGATTCCGCGGCGCTTGGGAATGGTCGCGCCGGAGCGGGTCGCCGTGGCGGTGGTGAAGCCGATCCAGCTGTTTCTGATCGCTTTCGCGCCGGCCGTGTGGTTCTTCGACGGGCTCGCGAACCGCCTGTTTGCGCTGTTCAAGCTGCCCAACGTGCGTGCCGAGGACATCACCTCGGAGGACATCGTCGCGATGGCCGAGGCCGGCGCGCAGACCGGTACGCTGCTGAACCAGGAGCGCGAGCTCATCGCGAACGTGTTCGAGCTCGACACCCGCACCGTCGGTTCGGCGATGACGAACCGCGAGAACATCGTCTTCTTCACCCTGAACGAATCCGAGGAGAGCATCCGCAACAAGCTCACCGATCAGCCGCACGGCAAATTCCCGGTGTGCGAGAACACGATCGACAGCGTGGTCGGCTACGTGGACCTGAAGGACATCTTCGCGCGCATCCTGTCCGGGCAGAAGCTCTCGCTGCGCGCGGACCCGATGGTGCGCAGCGTGCTCGTCATTCCCGACACGCTCACGCTGTTCGAAGCGCTGGACCGCTTCCGCGCGGCGCGTGAGGACTTCGCGCTGATCGTCAACGAATACGCCCTGATCGTGGGCCTGCTGAGCCTGCAGGACGTCATGAACACCGTGATGGGAGAACTCGGCAGCACGCTGCAGGAGGAACTCATCGTCAAGCGCGACGCCGATTCGTGGCTCATCGACGGCATTGCGCCGATCGAGGACGTGATGCACGCGCTGGAGATCGACATGTTCGAAGGCAGCGAGAACTACGAGACGCTCGCCGGCTTCATGATGTACATGCTGCGCAAGGTGCCCAAGCGCACCGACGCGGTGAGCTACGGCGGCTACAAGTTCGAGGTGGTCGACATCGACAATTACCGCATCGACCAGTTGCTGGTGACGCGCGAGCCCGCTGTGGCCGCCGAAGGCTAGGGCGGCCCCGCCGGCTCAGCTTTCATCCAGCCCGAAGCGAATCCCCTGCGCGAGCGGCAGCGTGCCGGAATAGTTGATCGTGCAGGTCGCACGACGCATGTAGCCCTTCCACGCATCCGAGCCCGATTCGCGCCCTCCGCCGGTGTCCTTCTCGCCGCCGAACGCACCGCCGATTTCGGCGCCCGAGGGGCCGATGTTCACGTTGGCGATCCCGCAATCGCTCCCGGCGGCGGAGAGGAAGCGTTCGGCCTCGGCAAGGTCGCGGGTGAAGATCGACGACGCCAGCCCTTGCGGCACGTCGTTATGCAGCGCGATCGCCTCGTCGAGGCTGGAATAGCGCATCGCGTAAAGGATCGGGGCAAAGGTTTCGCGGCGAACGATGTCGTTCTGAGCGGGCATCTCGACCAGCGCCGGGCGCCGGTAACAAGCGCCCTCGCAGCCGCGCACGATCACCGCCTCGCCTCCGGATACCTTGCCGCCCGCAGCCTTCGCTTCGGCGAGCGCGGCATCCATTGCGGTCCCGGCGCCCGCGTCTATGAGCGGGCCAACCAGAGACGAAGCGTCGAGGGGGCTGCCGACGGGAATGCGACGCCACGCTGCGCGCAGCCGCTCGAGCAGCGTATCAGCGATCGATTCATGCACGATGAGACGGCGCAGCGTCGTGCAGCGCTGGCCGGCCGTGCCTGCCGCGGCAAAGAGGATGGCGCGCTCTGCGAGCGCAAGATCGGCGCTCGGGCACACGATGGCGGCGTTGTTGCCGCCCAGCTCGAGGATGGAGCGCCCCAGCCGCGCTGCGACGCGCGGCGCCAGCGCGCGCCCCATGCTGCAGGAGCCGGTCGCCGAGAAGATCGAGATGCGCCTGTCGTCCGCGAGTGCAGCCGCGTGTTCGCGCCCCCCGGTCACCAGCTCGAGCAAGCCCGCCGGCGCTTCGGACATGCCACGGCACGCGCGCTCGAACAGCGCCCTGCAGGCGAGCGCGGTGAGGGGCGTGCGTTCCGAGGGCTTCCATACCACGCTGTCGCCGCACACCCATGCGAGCATCGCGTTCCATGCCCATACGGCGACCGGGAAGTTGAAGGCCGACACGACGCCGACCACGCCCGCCGGATGCCACTGTTCCATCATGCGGTGGCCCGGCCGCTCGCTGGCGATCGTGAGTCCATACAGCTGCCGCGAGAGGCCGCAGGCGAAGTCGCAGATGTCGATCATCTCCTGCACTTCGCCGAGGCCTTCCTGGCGGATCTTGCCCGTTTCGATCGTGACGAGCGTGCCGAGATCGGTCTTGTGATCGCGCAGCAGATTGCCGAAGCGCCGCACGAGTTCCCCGCGACGGGGGGCCGGGACGCTGCGCCAGGCCAGGAATGCATCATGCGCGCGGGCAATGGCCGCGTCCGTTGCTGCCCGCTCCGTGGCACCGACGCTGCCGATGAGGCTGCCATCGATCGGGCTATGGACGGCGATCTCGCCGCCATCGAAACGCTCCCTTGCGACGCCGAGCGTGGTGAGCAGCGAGGATGTCAGGGATGCGAGTTCCATGAACGGCCTCCAGGAGCATGATGCCGCGTTGACCCGTCCCTATGCGGAATCGTTCTGCAGCGAGCCGGGCGTTCCCCGCGTGTAGCGGAACAGGAGCTTGTCGCACTGGGAGCAGGCGACGATGCGACGGTCGTCGCCGGAATCGTTGAGGCCGAACTCGCGGGTGTCTATCGAGCGGCAGTGTGCGCACACGACCGAATCGAGACGGTGCGAGGCGAGGTATTGCTCGCGCTCGGGCAGTTTGCGCTGCGCCTCCTGCTGCCGCATGAACAGGTGGAGGATGGCGAGGGTGCCGAACAGGAAGACGGCGGCGACCAGGACGGGGAAGGGGACATCGGACATGGGGGAACCCGCGGTCAGTGTGTGAACCCGCAGCCTACCAGCGCACGACCGGTACGTACTTCACCGCGATCAAGTTTGACGCCCCGCCCGCGGTTCAGTAGATGAAGCGCTCGCGCAGGTCCTGCAGGTTCAGTTCGGCGAGGATGCTCTCCAGCCGTTCGCGCGCGTTGCCGCGGCGCTGCCCGGTCGCGCGCGCGATGATGAGTTCGTTCTTCATCGAATGCTCCCAGCCGACGAGCTCGGTGACGGTGAGCTGGTAGCCGTGCGACTCGAGCAGCAGGCAGCGCAGCACGTTGGTGATCTGGCTGCCGAATTCGCGCGTGTGGATGGGGTGGCGCCACAGTTCGGAGAGCGGGGTGCGGCCGAAGGATTCGTTCTTGTGCTTGCGCAGCGTGGCGGCGACTTCGGCCTGGCAGCAGGGCACCAGCACGATGAAGCGCGCGTGTTTCTCGAGCGCAAAGCGGATCGCGTCGTCGGTTGCGGTGTTACAGGCGTGCAGGGCCGTGACGATGTCGATGCGTTCGGGCAGTTCGGCCGAGCGGATCGATTCCTCGACCGAGAGGTTCAGGAAACTCATGCGCCCGAAGCCCAGCCGGCCGGCGAGCTCGCGCGAGCGTGCGACGAGCTCTTCGCGCGTTTCGATGCCGTAGATGTGACCCCCCTGGCGCGACTTCAGGAACAGGTCGTACAGGATGAAGCCGAGGTAGGACTTCCCCGCGCCGTGGTCGGCCAGCGTGAGGTCGCCGCGTGCCGCCATCACTTCCTCGAGCAGCGGCTCGATGAAGTTGTAGAGGTGATACACCTGCTTCAGCTTGCGCCGGCTGTCCTGGTTGAGCTTGCCGTCGCGCGTCAGGATATGCAGCTCCTTGAGGAGCTCGACCGATTGTCCCGGACGCACGTCGGGAACCGCGACCGGTGCCGCGGGGGCTATGGGCCGGCCCGTGGGTGCCTCAGGCTTGTGGCGCGTGCGGTTCACTTCTTCCCGTCTCCCATGCCGGGGATTCCGAGCGCCCGCCAGCCATCGATCCCGAGCTTCTTCATCGTCTCGATGTTGCGCTCGTAGATCGACTCGGCCTCCGGGTAAGCCGCAACCGCGTGTTCGATGCTGTCCTCGCGCAACAGGTGCAGCGTGGGGAAGGGCGAGCGGTTGGTGAAGTTCGCGATGTCGTCCTCGGCTGCGTCCTCGAACTGGAAGCACGGGTGGAAGCTGGCGACCTGCAGGATGCCTTCGAGCTCGTGCTCTTCGACAGCTTCCTCGGCGATGCCGGCGATCTCGTTGAAGTCGAGGAAATCCGGAAACAGGGTCGGATGCACGAGCAGGGTGGTGTCGACGTCCTGCGGGTCGGCGGCGGCGAGGAATTCCAGCTCGCGGTCGAGATCCTCGAGGAAGCCGTCCACATGCTTCGCCTCGCTGACGACGATGCGCACCTGGTTCTTCACATACACCGACTTCGCGAACGGGCACAGGTTGAGCCCGATCACCGCCTTCTCGATCCACTGCCGCGTCGCCGCGATCACTTCGTCACGATTCATGCACTACCCCTCGAAAGGCCGCCATTTTGCCCCAATCGGGGGCCGAAGGAGGCGATAATGCGCGCCTTGTCCAACACGTACTCTCCAGATGTCCATCCAGTGGTTTCCCGGTCACATGACCTCGGCGCGCAAGAAGGCCGCCGAGACCATGGCCATGACCGACGTCGTGATCGAGGTGCTCGACGCCCGCATCCCCGAGGCGAGCAGCAACCCGATGATCCGCGAGTTGCGCCTGTTCCGGCAGCGTCCGTGCCTCAAGCTGCTCAACAAGGCCGACCTCGCGGATCCTGTCGCGACGCGCGCCTGGCTGGACTTCTTCAACGCGCAGCCGGGCGTGAAGGCGGTGGCCTTGTCGTGCAAGAAGCCGGGTGATGTCGCCCGCGTCCCCGGGCTGTGCCAAGCGCTTGCGCCGCACCGCACCGACGGCACGAAGCCGCTGCGCATCATGATCATGGGCATTCCCAACGTCGGCAAATCGACCTTGATGAATGCGCTGCTCAAGCGCCGCGTCGCGGCCGTGGGCGACGAGCCGGCGGTCACGAAATCGCAGCAGACCTTCGACCTCGGCTCGCATATGACGGTCACCGACACGCCGGGCCTGATGTGGCCGAAGATCGAGCACGATTCGGACGGCTTCATGTTGGCGGCGAGCCATGCGATCGGCCGCAATGCGGTGATCGACGAGGAGGTCGCGGCCTTCCTCGGTGACGTGCTGGTGGAACGCTATCCGGACCTCGTCGCCAGGCGTTACGGCATCGCGCCGGAGCGCATGGAGGAGCTCGACGGCGTCGGCGTGGTCGAGATCGTCGCGGCACGGCGCGGCTGCCGCCTCAAGGGGGGCGCACTCGACCTCGAAAAGGCCGCGCAGATCTTCCTCACCGACTACCGCAGCGGCGTGCTCGGGCGCATCAGCCTTGAGACGCCGGAAAGCCGGCGCGCCATGCTCGAGACCGACCGCGGCCTCACTCCTCCAGCCGGAACCCCACCTTCAGCTTGACCTGGAAGTGCGCCACCTTGCCATCGGTGATGTGGCCACGGATCTCGGTCGCCTCGAACCAGTCGAGATGGCGGATCGTCTTGCCCGCAGTCTCGATCGCGTTGCGGATCGCAGCATCGACGCTATCCGGGGACGAACCGACGATTTCGACGAGCTTGTAGGTGTGGGCGGACATCGCGCTCTCCTCGAGGATTGAACGGGCAGCGCTCCCAGTATAGAGAAGCCCTCCGGCCTTGCCCGCTCGCCCATGCGCGACGATCCCTGCAGCGCGTGGCGTGCATCACGCTGTGGAGGCGGTATTCCCTCAGGCACGTGCTCGTGTCGTATCAAGGGCGTTTATGTCGGAATCAGGATAGCTTGCGCTGTCGCTCTCCATACCATACCGTATCGAGACCAACGACAAGGACAACCGCGATGAGAGAGCAGATGCAGCGGATGAAGGTCCTCGGGGCGGGCATCCTGAGCCTGATTCTGGTGATGGGCGTCGCGCGCTTCGCCTACACGCCGCTCCTGCCGCTGATGCAGCAGCAGGCCGGCCTCGGTGTGGCCGACGCCGGCTGGCTGGCGGCGTGGAACTACGCGGGTTACCTCAGTGGCGCGCTGATCGCGTCGGTGATCAGCGATCTCGTGCTGAAGGACCGCCTGTACCGCATCGGGCTGGTCGTCGCCGTGCTTACCACGGTGATGATGGGCCTCACGACCAGCGTCTTCTGGTGGTCGGTGTCGCGTTTCCTTGCGGGCCTGAGCACCGCCTCCGGGATGCTGCTCGGCACGGGGCTGATCCTCAACTGGCTCATCCGCCACCAGCACCGCTCAGAGCTGGGCATCCACTTCTCCGGCATCGGCCTAGGCATCGCGGGCTGTGCTGCGGCGGTCGCGCTCATGACGCAGTCGCTGGACTGGCGCGCACAGTGGTTCGTGTTCAGCGTGCTGGGCGTGCTGCTGCTGATCCCCGCGTGGCGCTGGCTGCCGCGGCCCGACACCACGCCGCTCACGGTCGGCGGGCAGAAGATGGAGGACAACCCGCCCGGAGCAGCCTTCCTGCGCGTGTTCATGGCGGCCTATTTCTGCGCCGGTGTCGGCTACGTGGTCAGCGCGACCTTCATCGTCGCAATCATCGACAAGCTACCCGGCCTGGGCGGGCAAGGGGCGCTCGTGTTCCTCGTTCTCGGGCTCTCGGCGGCACCGGCCTGCATCGTGTGGGACTTCATTGCACGCCGCGTCGGTTACCTGAACTCGGTGCTGCTGTCCTTCGTGCTGCAGATCGCCGGCATGCTGCTGCCGCTGGTGGGCGGACTGATCCCGGCGTTTGCCGGCGCGATCCTGTTCGGCGGCAATTTCATCGGCGCGGTGAGCCTCGTCCTGACGATGGCCGGCCGCTACTACCCGACCCGTCCGGCAAAGATGATGGGCAAGATGACCATCGCCTACGGCATCGCGCAGATTGCCGGGCCGGCGGTCACCGGCACGATTGCGGCGCATGGTGGCAGTTACGCCGACGGGCTCTACATGGCCGCGGGCGTGATGGCGGTCGGGACGGTGCTCGTCCTGGTGCTCAGGGTGATGGCCGCGCGCGGGCGCGAAAACGCGGTGACTGCGGGCAATCCCGTTTAAAATCGCGGGCTTTGACGTGCGCGGCACGTCCCCGCGAACTTGTAACGGAATCACCATGCTGCGAATCAACGAACTCAGGCTGCCCCTCGACCACCCCGAGGGTGTGCTGAGGGACGCCATCGTCGCCCGTCTGGGCATCAAACCCGCCGAGCTGGGCGAGTTCACCGTGTTCAAGCGCAGTTACGATGCACGCAAACCGAGCGCGATCACGCTGAGCTACACGGTCGACATGCAGCTTGCGAACGAGGACGCGCTGCTTGCGAAGTTCGCCGGGGACCGCAACGTGGTCCGCACGCCGGACACGAACTACCGCTTCGTCGGCAAGGCGCCCGAGCAGCTCGCCCATCGGCCGGTGGTCGTCGGTTTCGGACCGTGCGGCATCTTCGCGGCCCTGATCCTGGCGCAGATGGGCTTTCGCCCCATCGTGCTGGAGCGCGGCAAGGCCGTGCGCGAGCGCACCAAGGACACCTGGGGCCTGTGGCGCAAGAGCGTGCTGAACCCGGAGTCGAACGTGCAGTTCGGCGAGGGCGGGGCGGGCACCTTTTCGGACGGCAAGCTCTACAGCCAGATCAAGGACCCGAAGCACTACGGCCGCAAGGTGCTCACCGAGTTCGTGAAGGCGGGGGCGCCCGAAGAGATCCTTTACGTGAGCAAGCCGCACATCGGCACTTTCCGCCTCGTCGGCATGGTGGAGACCATGCGCGCCGAGATCATCGCGCTGGGCGGCGAGATCCGCTTCCAGCAGCGCGTGGCCGACGTGCGCATCGAGGACGGACACCTGCGCGGCGTCGTGCTCGCGAACGGGGAGGAGATCCGTTCGGATCACGTCATCCTCGCGCTCGGCCACAGCGCGCGCGACACTTTCGAGATGCTGCACGAGCGCGGCGTGTATATGGAGGCCAAGCCTTTCTCGGTGGGGTTCCGCGTCGAGCATCCGCAATCGCTCATCGACAAGGCGCGCTTCGGCCCCAATGCGGGGCATCCCGTGCTGGGCGCGGCGGACTACAAGCTCGTCCATCATGCGAAGAACGGCCGTTCGGTCTATAGCTTCTGCATGTGTCCGGGCGGGACGGTGGTCGCGGCGACTTCCGAGCCCAACCGCGTGGTCACCAACGGCATGAGCCAGTATTCGCGCAACGAGCGCAATGCCAACGCCGGCATTGTCGTCGGCATCACGCCCGACGATTACCCGGGCGGGCCGCTCGCCGGCATCGCGTTCCAGCGCCACTGGGAATCGCGTGCCTACGAGTTGGGCGGCGGCGACTACATCGCGCCGGGCCAACTCGTCGGCGACTTCATCAAGGGCCAGCCGTCGAGCGTGCTCGGATCGGTCGAGCCTTCATACAAGCCGGGCGTGAAGCTCGGCGACCTGTCGACGAGCCTGCCGGACTACGCGATCGCCGCGGTGCGCGAGGCGCTGCCAGCCTTCGAGCGCCAGATCAAGGGCTTCTCCATGTGCGATGCGGTGCTAACAGGGGTCGAGACACGCACCTCGTCGCCGCTGCGCATCACGCGCGGCGTTGATTGCCAGAGCCTGAACGTGAAGGGGCTTTATCCGGCGGGCGAGGGGGCAGGCTACGCCGGGGGAATCCTTTCGGCCGGCGTCGATGGCATTCGCGTCGCCGAAGCGGTCGCGAAGTCCATCCTGGGCGACGTGACCGTCGTGGAGGAGGAGGCATGACGGAAGACCGCCTCGACCGCATCGAGAGCAAGCTCGCACTCGCCGAAGACGCGATCGACGAGCTCAACATGACGGTGTTCCGCCAGCAGCAGCTCATCGATCGCCTGCAGAAGCAGATTGTCCAACTGCACCGCCAGATTGCGTCCGCTTCGCCCGGCGAGCGGCGTGACCTGCGCGAGGAAATTCCGCCGCACTACTGACCGGATTCCGACTGGCATCGGGGCGGAACGGGCGTCTAGAGTGGACGCATGCGGATCGCAAGGCGCGGTCCGGGGGCACTCCAGGAGGTAGCCATGAACGATCCCGTTCCGAACATCGCGCAGAAGGGACCCTATGCCGTGGAGCTCGAGGCCGGCACGGACTATTTCTGGTGCGCCTGCGGCAACAGCAAGCATCAGCCGTTCTGCGACGGGTCGCACAAGGGTGGCCCGTTCGTGCCGCTGAAGTTCCAGGCCGCCGCGACCGGTACGGCCTATCTTTGCGGCTGCAAGCGCACGGGCAACAAACCATACTGCGACGGGACGCACAACAAGCTGTAGCGATCGGGGTGAGCGTATGGGGGGCGATGGTGCGAGGCCCCTCAGGCAGCCGGCGATGTGTGAGGAATATCACCCACTAATGTTGATTGGGTGATAGCATTGGCCGAATACCGGATTACGGCAGCATGTTTTTGGCTTCCGTGCTCTCCGGTTCCCGAGGCGCACCCTGATGGCCGATTCCGATCCCGGGCTGCGAGCCGAGCCCGATCACCTTGTTGCCACTCCACTCGCGGCGAACGCCGCGTCTGGTGAACGGATCGCCGTTCCGGTCGGCTCTGCCACCCGCATCGTGCGTATCGCAGCCGTTGCCGCGATGTACATCGTTGCCGGCCTGCTCGCCAATGCGCTGACGTCCTCGTCGGGCTATGCGTCGCCGGTTTGGCCTGCCGCAGGCGTCGCCCTTGGCTGCCTGATTGGCTGGGGAAGGCGTTGCTGGCCCGGCGTCTGGCTCGGCGCTTTCATTGTCGTTTTCCTGCTCGACCGATCGTCCGTCGGCCTTGCGGTGGCCGTATTTGTCGCCGCGGGGGCGACGATCCAGGCGCTGATCGCTTACCGGCTGGCCAGGCGTTTCCTGCGCACGCCGATCTTCGTCGCGCACGCACGCGATCTTGCACGCTTCCTGCTGCTGGTGGGTCCGGCGGCAAACCTGGTGGCGTCGGTCATCGCTGTCGCCACGTTGCTCGCTTTCGGACGCATACCGGCGGCGGAGGCGGCGGGCGTCTGGCTGGCGTGGTGGGCCGGCGACACCCTCGGCGTGCTGTTATTCACCCCGCTGGTGCTCCTCGTCTGGCCGGGTGCGGGCCCTGTGTGGGGGCGCATGGGGGGCAAGGCGAGAATTTCCATTCTGTTGCTCGTCGTCGTGGTGCTGCTTTCGGCGGGCAGTTTTGGCGTTGATCGACTGGCTGAATACCGCAAGGACATCGAGATCTCGGGGGCGATGGACCAGGTGTTCGAGATCGGCTTCCTTCCGGTGCCCGGTGTCATCACGCCGCTCGAGGGTGTCGAGCGTTTCATCAACGCCAGCCAGCACTTCAGCCGGGAGGAGTTCGCCATCTTCACGCGCTGGATCACCCGGCATCCCGCGCTGACGTCGATCGACTGGGCGCCGCGTGTGTTGAGCGGGGAGCGCGAAGACTTCGAACGCGCGGTGCGGGCCGAAGGTGTCCCCGATTTCAAGGTTTTCGAGCCGGGTGCCAATGGTGGCCGGCAAGCCCCGACCCTTCGCGCGGAGTATTTTCCGATCCTGTTCAGCGAACCGCAGCAGGCGGCCCGCGATCTTCTGGGGCTCGACCATGCATTCGATGCCCATCGGCGCGTGGAGATGAGGCACGCACGGGAAAGCGGCGCGCCACATCTTGTCCGGACGATGCCGCTACTACGCACGGAGCGGCAGTCGCTGCTCGTATTCCAGCCCGTCCATGGGCTTGTGAGGGGATCATGGGTCGGCACCGGGCGGGCCGGAACCCGTGACCTGATCGGCTATGTGGTGGGTGTGTTCGACGTCGAGCAACTGTTCGCGCCGCTGGCGGCAGCGGCGCGCGCGCGGAACATCGGTTTCCGTATTTCGGATGTGACGTCCGGCGATCTCGCGCAGACTTTGTTTGATGAAATGCCAGCGGGGGCAAGACCGGTGGCGCGCAGGGAAATTGGATTCGGAGGGCGGACGCTGATCCTGGAAATGGCGCCCGATGAGCCCGCGAGCTATTCGGGCTACCGTGTCGAGGAGCAGATCTACCAGGTGTTTTCGGTGCTGGCGGCCTTGCTCGTGGCCTATGTCGGGTTGAGCAATGCGGGTCATACCGCGGCCATCGAGGCCGAAGTGGTGCAGCGGACCGCGGACCTCAAGCGTGCGCTGGATGCTCGCCTGGCGGCGGAGGATGAGCGCGACCGCATCTTCGACCTGTCCCTCGACCTGCTCGGCCTTGCCGGCGTCGACGGTTACTTCAGGCGCGTGAATCCGGCCTTTGCCCGGACGCTGGGATGGAGCGACGAGGAGTTCCTGTCGCGCCCCTTCCTCGATTTCGTGCATCCGGACGATGTCGAGGCGACGCTCGCCGAAGTGGATCGCATCGCTCACGGACACACGACGATCGGCTTCGAGAACCGTTATCGCTGCAAGGACGGCACATGGCGCTGGCTGGAGTGGAAGGCCCTGCCGCTGCCGGGCGGACTGATGCTGGTGACGGCGCACGACTGCACGACGCGGCACGAGCGCGCCCAGCATCTGCGCGATCTGAACGCCGAATTGAGCCGCCGCGTCGGCGAGCGCGAGGCGGCCCTGAATGCCCTCAGCGCGACGAAGGAGGAGATCCGGGCGGTCGTCGACAACCTGCTCGAGTGCGTCGTCACGATCAATTCACGCGGGATCGTGCAGGCCGCCAATCCGGCGGTGGAGACGGTTTTCGGCTATCGCAGCGAGGAGGTCATCGGCCGGAACGTGTCGATGCTGATGCCCTCGCCGCACCGCGAGCAGCACGACGAGTACCTCGCGCGCTACCTGGCGAGCGGCGAGAGGCACATCATCGGCACGACGCGGGTGGTCGAGGGGCAGCACAAGCTGGGGCACTCCATCGTGCTGGAGCTCAGCGTCGCGAAGTACCGCGCGCATGACGAGCAGTTCTTCATCGGTACGCTGCGGGACATCGGCGAGCGAAAGGCCCTGATCGAGGCGCTGACTCATGCGCGTGAGGATGCCGAGCAGGCAAGCCGGGCGAAATCGGCCTTCCTGGCCGCGATGAGTCACGAGATCCGGACCCCCATGAACGGGGTGCTGGGCCTGGTCGAGGTGCTGGCGCGCAGCCACTTGTCCGAACATCAGGCGGATCTCGTGGCCACCATTCGCGAGTCGTCGAACACCCTGCTGCGCATCATCGACGATATCCTCGACTTCTCGAAGATCGAGGCGGGACGACTGGAGCTCGATGTGGGACCGGTGTCGGTCGAAGACCTGGTCGAGGGGCTTGCCGGTTCGCTTCTTCCCGTGGCGGCGCGTCGC
Source organism: Aromatoleum evansii (assembly GCF_012910805.1). Lineage (GTDB taxonomy): Bacteria > Pseudomonadota > Gammaproteobacteria > Burkholderiales > Rhodocyclaceae > Aromatoleum > Aromatoleum evansii. The sequence continues at coordinate 3,984 of NZ_WTVK01000066.1, read as the reverse complement.
AATGTGGACCTGTCCGTGTTCGTCTCGCCGGATATCCCAGTCCGTCTCCAGGGGGACGAAGTCCGGCTGCGGCAGATTCTCTACAATCTGGTGGGGAACGCGATCAAGTTTTCTTCGGGCCGTCCGCAGATTCGCGGTCGCGTTTCGGTCCGCGTGGTCGTGGCGGGCACCGAGCCCCTGAGGCTCGCCTTTGCGATCGCGGACAACGGAATCGGGATCGACCCGGCGAAGATCGGGGAACTGTTCAACCCGTTCACCCAGGCGGAAACGTCCACGACCCGCCGCTATGGCGGCACGGGGCTGGGATTGGCGATTTGCCGCCGCTTGCTGGACATGATGGGCGGGCAGGTCGAGGTACGCAGCGAACCGGGTAAGGGTGCGACGTTTACCGTGACGATTCCCTTCGCGGTTTCCGCGGACCAGCCAGCCCGACCGATGCCCGAAGTCGGTGGCGTGAACTGCGTTCTGGCCGGCGGTGCCGAATTCGATAGCGACGACTTGTGCGCGTACCTGGAGCATGCCGGCGCGCGGGTGTTCCGCACCGACGACGAGGATGCGGCAGGGGCGCTGGTTGCCCAACTGGAGCCGCCGGCAGTCCTGATCGCGTTCGGCGGCGAAAGGGCGCGGGCGGGCCAGCCGGGAGGGGCCGCGGCGAGTGCAGTGGCTCGCGTCAGGATCACCCGCGGCAGGCGCCGGCGCCCCCGTATTGCCGCACCCGACACCGTCGTGGTGGACGGCAATGCGCTACGGCGACAGGCCTTGTTGCGGGCAGTGGCGGTCGCGGCGGGGCGTGCATCGCCCGAAATCTTCCACGCCGGATTCACGGAGGGCGCCATTCGATCCGCCAGAGCGGCACCGAGTGTGGAGGACGCGAGGAAGCAGGGGCAGCTGATCCTCGTCGCGGACGACGATGAGATCAACAGGAAGGTGATCGTCGAACAGCTCGCGCTGCTGGGTTATGCGGCGGAGGTCGCGGGCGACGGGGCTGAGGCGCTGCGGATGTGGCAGGGCGGAGGATACGCCTTGATACTGACCGACATCCATATGCCCAACATGGACGGCTACAATCTCACGAAAGTGATCCGCAAGGCGGAACAGGGTGCAACACGCACGCCCATCGTGGCGCTCACCGCGAACGCACTGCAGGGAGAAGCGCGCAAGGCTCTGGATGCCGGGATGGACGAGTACCTTACCAAGCCGGTGAGGCTCGACGTGCTCGGCGCAAAGCTCGCGATCTGGCTGCCCCGGCAGGAAACGAGCCCGCCGGTCGCGGTGCCCCGGGAGGATTCTGCGAGCGTGGCCGCAGCCCCGGCGCCCGAGCGGCCGATCCTGGACGTTTCGGTCCTCGCAGGACTGGTGGGCGACGATCCCGCGGTGATCCGCGAGTTCCTGTGCGATTATCGCGTTTCGGCCGCGCTTCTGACCGACGAGGTGCGAAGGGCATTTGCGGCCGGCGACGTGGCGGCTGTGGCTGGCAGCGCACACAAGCTAAAGTCTTCCTCGCGCACGGTGGGCGCCCTCGGGCTCGGGGAGTTGTGCAATCGCATCGAAACCGCCGTACAGGCCGCGGATCAGGGGGCCCTGGAGCAGGCCATGAGGCGCTTTGACGAGATGGTAGGGGCTGTCGAAGCCGCGCTCGACAGACAGCTGAATGAAGCGACCCGGATCGGGGGCACGCAATGAACATCCTCGTGATCGATGACGAGACCTTCGTGCGCAAGCTTCTCGTCCACCAGCTCGGCCGCATGGGCTTCGAACGCGTGCAGGCATGCGCGAGCGCTCGGGAGGCATTGTCGCTGCTCGAAGAGGGCAGCGCCAAACCCGAGCTGATCTTCTGTGACTTGCAGATGCCGGAGATGGACGGCGTCGAGTTCGTGCGCCATCTGGTGCGGGTGGGTTATGAGGGCGGGCTGGTACTGGTGAGCGGCGAGGACGAGCGGGTCGTGCAGACCGCGGCGAAGCTTGCCCGGGCTCACAAGCTCAAGGTGTTGGGCGCGCTGAGCAAGCCGGTGTCGATCGAGACGCTGAAGCGGATTCTTGCCGATGACCAGGCCCAAAGCCCAGCACAGGGGAGCAAGGAGCGCAAGACGTACTCCGCGGAGCGCTTGCGGCGTGCGATTGCCGATGGCGAACTGGTCAATCACTACCAGCCCAAGGTCGAGTTTGCATCGGGCGCCGTCGCCGGATTCGAGACCCTGGTGCGTTGGCGGCACCCGCAGGACGGATTGATTCCGCCCGATCAGTTCATTCCCCTCGCCGAAGAGAGCGGACTGATCAACGAACTTACGCGTTCAGTGCTGCGCACGGCCTTGCGCCATGCGCGCGCGTGGGGCGACGACGGCTACCCGCTGCAGGTGGCGGTCAACGTGTCGATGGATAACCTGGTGTCCCTGGATTTCCCGGATTTCGTCGAGCGCGCACTGGGTGAGGCCGGCATCGCGGCAAGCGGTCTGTTGCTGGAGGTTACGGAAAGCCGCCTGATGAAGGATCCGTTGACGCCGCTCGAAGTGCTGGCGCGCCTGCGGCTCAAACGCGTCGGATTGTCGATTGATGATTTCGGCACCGGACACTCGTCGCTTGCACAATTGCGCGACATTCCGTTCAGCGAACTGAAGATCGACCGCGGCTTTGTGCATGGTGCATGGCGGGACGCCTCGCTGCGCGCGATCCTCGAGGCGAGCCTCGGGATGGCACGCCAGCTCGGCATGAAAACGGTTGCAGAAGGGGTGGAAGACAGGGAGGACTGGGACTTCCTGCGCATCAGAGGCTGCGAGCTGGCGCAAGGCTGGTTCATAGCAAAGGCATTGCCGCCCGAGCAGATTGCGGACTGGATCGCCGACTGGGAGGTACGACGCCCGACGGTTGTGGAATTCAGGGCCTGAACCGAGTTCCAGTCGCAAGCATTGCCCGGCGGCTCATCCGTGTCGTCGATGACACGAGCCGCCACAAAGGCGGTTGTGGCTAGGCGTTGACCACACACTCCGCAAAGCCGGCGCGCAATTCGTCTTCCTGCAGCCGGCGGCCGATGACGACGATGCGCGAGCGCCGGATGTCGTCGTTCCACGCAACACCGTAGTCGAAGCCGGCGAGACGGTGCACGCCTTGGAACACCAGTCGGTTCACTTGGCCGGGAATCGCGAGCACGCCCTTGTAGCGGAGCAGGTCGTCGCCGTGGCGGTCGAGGAGCCCCTGCACGAATGTGCCAATGCGGTCGAGATCGACGTCGCCGGCGTGTTCGAGCAGCAGCGAGCTGATCTCGTCGCTGTGTGCGCTTCGATCAAACACGCGGCTGCCGTTCTTCGCTGCCGCGCGGAAACAGGGGCTGGCGGGGGTGTCTTCGGCGAGCAGGTTTTCGTTCAGGTTGAAGCCGCGGATGTCGAGCAGGAAGCCGACATCGAGTTCGCCGGCGAAGAGCTGGCGAATCGGTGCGCGCGGGTTGATGCGCGCGAGCCGATCGAGCAGCGCTCCGAGTGCATCGGCCGCGATGCCCTCGCTCTTGGAGACGAGCAGGCGGTCGGCAAAACCGATCTGCTTCAACAGTACGGGATGCTCATCGAGCTGGCGCGGGGCATGCACGGCATCGACCACCGTGAGCACCGCATCGAGCAGGTAGGCCTCTGCGAGCTCGGGGTCGGCGAAGAAGGTCTGGATTACCGGCCCGGGATCGGCGAGGCCGGTGGTTTCGATGACGATGCGGTCGAAGGCGAGTTCGCCCGCATCGCGTCGCGACTTCAGATCGAGGAGGTTTTTCGCCAGGTCGCCGCGCACGGTGCAGCACAGGCAGCCGTTGGTCATCTCGACGACTTCGGCGCTCTGCTGGACCAGCAGTTCGCTATCGATATTCACCGGCCCGAACTCGTTCTCGATGACCGCGATGCGCTGGCCGCGGGCCGTCGTCAGGATGCGGTTCAGCAGCGTCGTCTTGCCGGCGCCGAGAAAGCCGGTGAGGACGGTGACGGGGATCGGGAGTCGAGGGCTGGGGTT
>NZ_WTVK01000065.1 GCF_012910805.1 Aromatoleum evansii | reverse complement strand
CCTTACGCGAGCGATTTGGCAGTTGCCAAATATATAGAGCAAGGGGGAATAAACCCCCCAACTCCCCCAAACCCCCCTTTCCGGTCATCAGCGCCCGCGGCTGAGGGCTCAGCACGCCCCCTTTCCGAATCCATCCCCAACGCCACGCCGTGCGGCGCAGAGCGCGGCATTCGCTACGGAGAACATCGTGAGTAATCGCACCACCCTCCGCACCTACGTCGAGCCCTCTGGGGTTCGCACTCTTCGCCTGCACACCGTGCAGCCCACCGGGCGCTCGCCCACGGTCAAGGCCAACGCCGCCAACGTGCTGATGCGCGCGATGCAGGCCTTGCTCGCGCGCAAGTACCCCACCCCCTGAACAGGAGTCACCCGATGAAACTCAACCCGTTCCGCAAAAAGACCACCGGTTACTTCGCCGGATTGCAGGCCGAGTTCGCCGACCTTTGTAAACAGGTCGAGGCGGCCGAAACCGAACTGGCATCGGCCAGGGATGAGCGTGATGCCAGGGCGGATGCCAGTCGCCAACTGGAGGCGCAGCACCCCGGGCGCCTCGCGATCAGCGCCACCGAGAAGACGGCACGTGTTGCAGCAAACGCTGCTCAGCAGGCCGTCAGTGACTTGGAGCACACGCTGTGGACTCTGAACGGGCGACAGGCTGAGCTGCGCGATCGGATCGAGGCCCCTACCCGCCTCGCGGCGGCCAAGGCAGCGCTCGCCAGTCTCAATGGGCAACGACAGACCCTGCAGGCTGAGCTCGACAAAACACACACGCTGATCGCGCGGATCGAGCGGCACATCGGCGAGATTGAGGCGCGCGTCTCGGCGGAAACGCAGTCGGCGAGCCAATCGATGATCGAGGCCGAAGGCGAGTTCGTGATGCCCGAGGCACTCGTGCGCATGGACACCGAAGTGCGGGTCGCACGCGTCACGCTCGCCAATCTGTGTGACAAGGCAAAGCGCCTCGACGCCGAGTTGAAGGCCCTCCCCGACCAATGGCGCGAAGCGCGCCGCACGTTCCGCCACGCCCGCGCCGGGGTGGCCGAGATCGACGTTCAGGAGCAACTGCCCGCGTTGATCGAGCTAATCGCCCGCGCGGCCGTGAGCCGGCACGAGTGCGACCGTTCGCGGCCGGCCTACCGCTACGAAGTGGAGATTGCGCACGAGCTCGTCAGCGCCATGCAGACGCGCCTCGACGCCGAGGTCCCGGCGAACTGACTTGAAGGGACGGGCGGCAAACAGTCGTGGCATACCGCCGTCCGTCTCTGGCGTGTCGTTCGTTCAGGCACGCCTCTCCATGCGCCATGCCACGTAACGCCCGCCGGCGCGAACCGCGAAAGGCATCGCGGAAAGCCGGCACCCTCGACATTCGGAGAGACAAGATGGAATTGAAGCGAGACCAGTTCGATCAGACCAACCCGTTCGCGCGCCCGCAGGCGCTCGTCCAGCTTGCGCACCGCGCGCCCGCAGCCGAGGTGCGGCGTGTCCTCGAAGCGGTGCCGCCCCCTGACTTCGACGTCGTCGCGAGCACGCCCGTGGAGGATGGCGGCGGGATCCGCTTCACGGAGGCGCCGCCGATCCCACTCGGCGCCGAGGGGGCGGCGCAGACGCTGCCGACGGTGCTTCCCCGTCGACGCCGGCAAAAGCGCGACGACCGCTTCGTGCGACTCGGCTGGGCGCTCGCCGAAACGCGCGAGTACCTGCACTACGCGGTGCACCTGCAGCGTAGCCGCATCGCCCGCTGGCTGGGCCGGCGCCGCGGATAGCCACGCAGCAGAGCGCGTTGTGACTTGGCTTGTGCAGGCCACAGCGCGTTCATGCACACGTCTCCACCACCGAGAACGACGATGAAAGCCCCCTCCTCCACTCCGAGCGTCGCCGCGCAGGTGGCCGCGCTGCCCGATCTCGCACTGCCCGATCTGTGGGCGCTGTGGGATCAGCACTTCCCCCGGCGGCCCAATCGCGTCAATCGCGGCTACCTCGAAGCGCGCCTGGCGTACCGCCTGCAGGAGCTCGCCTACGGCGGGCTGCCCGCCGAGGTCAAGGCGCATCTGGCCGACTGCGGCGAGCGGCACTCGAAGATCAAGACCGGACGCGGCCCGCAGGTTCGCTTGATGCCGGGTGCGACGCTGGTGCGCGAGTGGGACGCGCGCGAGTACCGGGTGCTGGTGACCGCCGACGGTCAGTACACGCTCGACGGGAAGACCTACCGCAGCCTCTCGGCGGTGGCCCGCGCGATCACCGGCACGCACTGGTCAGGGCCGGCGTTCTTCGGCTTGAAGAAGACCGGAGGTGCACGATGAGTGCGGTCGTCACAAAGAAGCGCTGTGCGGTATATGCCCGCGTGTCGACCGACGAACGGCTCGATCAGTCATTCAACTCGATCGACGCCCAGCGCGAGGCGGGCCGCGCGTATGTCGTGAGCCAGCGTGCCGAGGGCTGGTCACTGGCGGCCGACGACTATCTCGATCCGGGCTTCTCCGGCGGCAATATGGAGCGGCCTGGGTTGAAACGGTTGATGGCCGACATCGAAGCCGGTGGCGTCGACATCGTCATCGTCTACAAGATCGACCGGCTCACGCGCAGCCTCACCGACTTCTCCCGGATGATCGAAGTCTTCGAGCGCCACGGCGTGTCGTTCGTGTCGGTGACGCAGCAGTTCAATACGACGACCTCGATGGGTCGGCTGATGCTGAACGTCTTGCTGTCGTTCGCGCAGTTCGAGCGCGAAGTGACCGGCGAGCGCATTCGCGACAAGATTGCCGCCTCGAAACGCAAGGGCATGTGGATGGGGGGTGTCGTGCCGCTGGGCTATCGCGTCGAGGCGCGGCAACTCGTGATCGAGCCCGGCGAGGCGAAGCTCGTGCGGCGCATCTTCGAGCGCTTCGTCGTCTGCCGCTCGACCACCGATCTCGTGCGCACCCTGGCTGCCGAGAAGATCACCTCGCGCCGTGGCACGCCCTTCTCGAAGCAGGGGCTGCACAAGATCCTCAGCAACCGCCTCTACCTCGGCGAGATCAGCCACAAGGGCCAGACCTACCCGGGCCAGCACACGGCGCTCATCGACGAGGCGCTGTGGAACACGGTGCAGGCCATCTTCGCCGAGAACCTGAACGTACGCCGCACCGACACCTGGGCGCGCCGGGTCGATGAGGCGCTGCTGCGGGGGCTACTCTTCACCGCCGACGGCGAGCGCCTGCAGCCCTCCTTCACGACCAAGGCCAGCGGGCGACGCTACCGCTACTACGTGCCGCGCCGAACCCTGCGCTATGGCGCTGGCAAGCACCCGATCGGGATGCTGCCGGCCGAGTCGATCGAGCAGATGGTGCTCGCGCAGGTGCACGAGGCGCTCGCCGCGCCGGAGGTCGTGCAGGCGGTGTGCAATGCGGCGCGCGAACAGGGGCTGCCGCTCGGTGAGCCGGAGGTGGTACTGGCGCTACGCAACCTCGCCAGCGTGTGGCGGCAACTCTTCTTCGCCGAGCAGCGGCGCATCGTGCATCTGTTGATCGAGCGCGTGATTCTCAGCGACGAAGCGCTCGAGATTCTGTGGCGCGCATCGGGCTGGCACGATCTGGTCGGTGAGTTGCGTGCAAACACAATCGGCGGCGAGCTACTGCAGGTCGAAGCAGAACAGGAGGCGACGGCATGACCAAGCTCCAGCAGACGGGCCAGGCACGGCAGGAAAGCGCCGAGGGCGTTCGCATCCGCACGGTGCTGCCGATCCGCATCAAGCGGCGCGGCGGGCGCAAGCACGTGATTGCGGCCGCGCATTCGCCCACCGGCGAGGCCCAGCACGACGCGCCGATCCTGACCGCGCTGTCGCGGGCGTATCACTGGCAGCGGCTGATCGACGAGGGCGTGGTCGAGAGCGGCACCGACATCGCGCGGCGCGAGGGGCTGCACCACACCACCGTCAACGAGTTGCTGCGGCTCACGCTGCTGTCGCCGCGGATGGTGCGGGCGATTCTGGAGGGCAGGCAGCCGAAGACGCTGAGCCTGCTGTGGCTCAAGAATCACGCGGTGCCGCAGGACTGGGAGGAGCAGGAGGCGTTGTTTGAGGGGCACGACGCGTAACGACCCGAAGCGGACCTTGCTACAGCCTTGTATAGGAGCCCGAGCCCATATGAGCAGCGGCGAAAAAACAGATCCCCGTGCAAAACTGGCTATGAGGCAGTCCTCCACCTTCCCCGACGTTAAGCGCTTGGCGCTGGACTCAAGCAGTCCAAACCCGCCGCACGCCGGCGATCAACTCAAGAAGACCATTTATGAACTGGGTCAAACTGATGAAGTACTTCGCGGCAGTGATTTGCGCTCCGGCATGCTCATCCAGGGCATCGCCCAGCCGACCTGGGAGACAGATAGCAGCGGCCTGGTCGTCGCCGCACTTTCAGCGTCTCCGTCCTGGATTATTCAATGCAAACAGTTCCGGTACTCGGCCTTTTTAGTAAGCGAAAACCCCGGGCGCCATCGCCTCTAGAAGAGGACTATCCAGCAGATGACCGCTACTTATGAATTCCAAGGCAGTTGAGTAGGCTCGTATGCTAGCACTCGCTGCCGAACAACATCTTTGAGCCCACGAATCGCTTGGCGTGCGGTAAACGCGGCCACACCGTCTATGCCAGCCAATGTCTTCGCTGCATGAGCTCCCGCCTGGGCGTCCGTCATTCCTTCAGCAACGAGGTCCCAGCAGAACAGACCGAAAACCATCGGCCTAACGCAGTTGTACGCCACCATGAGTTGGTGATTTTCCGGCGGTTCATATATCAGATCAAAGATGGCGGGGGGCCCATCAGCACCCCGGTCTGAATGCAGGTCGTCAGGAAGAATGCCCGCGTGCAGCATCTCAAGGCACCGGCGGGCTCGGGCGGCGTCGTGTGCAGTGCGTATAGCGAGTTCGATCTGTCGCATGGAAGGCAACGGCTTTAGAAGATCGAAATCCAGTACAACGCGGTCCCTAAGGAGATGACCGTCGATCGTAATTTCGTGGTCGTCAGTTGAATATGCCCATACTTGCCTCGCGGGCACTCGGATCGGAAAGCGGACAGGATCCGCCAAGGAAGTCACAGTATCCACGAACTCACCGATCCTAATCGTCGGACTCTCTTCTCCTGCAAACCGCAGTTCCTCCGTTGCAGCCACAGGCCTAGACTCCCCTATGCTCGAGAACTTGCCTTTCGCGCCCAGCTCATTTCGCCCTTGCGAGGAAATGATATATGACCACCAACCATGGAGCGCTTCGAGGTCGGTCACAACCGAAAAATCGGCGAGCCGAAAACCTTTTAAATAGACGAGATCGTCGTTTACCCACTGAGCTCGCCGACCAAATCGCTTTACCGCCTTGTCCAGCAGGTCCACATGCTCCGGTTCGGAAACGGCATCGGTTACTCGACAATCGAACTGGACGAGATCAAAAAAGACGTCTGCACCCTCGTCAAACGGCTCATCCAACTCGGTCTGGAATCTCTCAAAAAACGCATCAAGGGCCTGCCTCAGCTCCAGGAGCCCGGAGAAGGTATCGCGCTGTACTAGGCGCGCCTTTCGCTTCGCGATTTCAATCCAGAACAGGCGCTCAAGGCAGTCCTTCACCCATAAGTCTGACGGGGTGTATTCCACTCTTGGCATTTGTCAACTCCAAATTAGGCTGCCCCCGTTTGGAATAGCCACGTGGTCGGAGGAGCCGTAATCTCGCAGTTGCCAGACAGTCTACTGAAGCTGGCACCCACTAACCGGCAAAAAGGGAAAGCCATGCCAATACTCGCCCCGTTGTTCCGTGAAGTGAACCACAACCGCATCGATCAGCTGCACGAAGCAGGCCTGACTCCCCAAACGATCGCGAGCGTCATCTGCGATGAGACGAAGTCGCAAGTGAAGCTCACCGCCTCTGACGTCCGGAGCTATCTGAAAGTCCAGGACGCTGCAGCGAAGCAGATGCTGATCAGCCAGCGCACCATGCGGGCGCTGTTAAAAGAACCGCAGCTCGGCGTTAAGCCGGCATGAGGCGGGCGGTATGTCGGCGACTCGGCGGCCTTGCCACATGCGCCGCCGGCAATCGGCATGAGTGGCCCCGGGTTTCGTAAACGCTGTGACAGACCGTTTTTAGCCGATCAGCGCCCGATCGGCGCAAGTTCGTTCTGCCCTTCAGACCGGCTGGCATCGTTGACGCAGACACCACCCTGCAACCCATTGATTTTTAACGATCATCTGCCGCGACCAGCCACAGCTCAAACGGAGAAAAGAGAGGATTCTCAGCGCTAGCGGGCGAAAAATGACGTCCGGTTTGCCCTGCCGTGCCACTGCAAGCGGCTGAAACCCGCGCCAACACTGGGGGTTGCGGCAGAAATGACTGAGGCCAGCGCGAAGGCTGGCCTCATGTGTTGGTGGACCGAAGGAGGATCGAACTCCCGACCTCTGCATTGCGAACGCAGCGCTCTCCCAGCTGAGCTATCGGCCCAAGAGCGGCGAATTATAGCGACGCTCCCGGCATTTTGGAAGGGCGAGTCTTCACTCAGGTTTCGTCGTGTAAGTCGAGCGCTGCCTCTCCGTCGCCCGAACCCACCGCCGCACGGCCGAGGCGGTCGGCGATGGCTTGCCAGTCGGGCGTTTCCGGCAGCGCCTCGACGACGATGAAATCGGCGCCGCAGGCGTCCAGTTCGCGCAGGTTTGCGTACAGATCACGCGCGAAGCCGGCGGGTTCTGCCGGGGCGTTGCGCCAGGTCAGGCGGGCGTCCCGGGGATCGGGGCAGGTTCTCGCCAGGACGGCAACGCGGCTTCCCTCCCCTGCGAGCGTGGCGGCCTCCTCTATCAGCCGGGAGACGGGGATGAGCTGCAGCGGCGTGCGCGGCGCGTAGTGGGCCGCGAGCGAGCCGGAGACTCGCGGCTGGTCGGGCTCGGCGGCAGCGGCGCCCTCCTCCGCATGCGCGGTACGCGTCGCCGGCCGGCGACCGATGACGCGGGCGATGTCGTCGGCGGAGATCGCGCCGGGGCGGAGGATCACGGGCGTGCCGCGCGAGAGGTCGAGGATGGTCGATTCGATGCCGACCTGGCAGGGGCCGCCGTCGAGCACCAACGCGACCTTGTCACCCAGCTCCTCGCGCACATGCGCGGCCGTGGTGGGGCTGATGCGACCGAAGCGGTTGGCGGACGGGGCGGCAATGCCGGAGTCGAATGCGCGCAGCAGCGCGAGCGCGACGGGGTGATCCGGCACGCGCAGGCCTACCGTGTCCTGCCCGCCGGTGACGGCGTCGGGGACGCCCTCCTCGCGCTTGAGGATCAGGGTCATCGGACCAGGCCAGAAGGCGTTCGCGAGTGCGATCGCCTCCTTCGGGATGGCACGCACCCAGCGTACGAGGTGCGCGGCATCGGGAAGGTGGACGATCAACGGATGGTCGGCCGGGCGCCCCTTGGCGCTGAAGATCTTGGCGACGGCGTCGACGTTCAGGGCGTCGGCGGCCAAGCCATACACCGTCTCGGTCGGCATGCCGACGAGCTCGCCGGCGCGCAGCAGCTCGGCGGCGCGCCGGATCTCGTGCTCGTCCGGCTGCTGCGCGTGCTCAGTGCTCGTCATCGCGGATGCCGATCGCCGCGCGAGCCTGCATCGCGGTGGCGAGGACCTGTGCCGCGTCCTCGCCAATCACGGTGAAGTGGCCCATCTTGCGGCCGGGCCGGGCATGGTGCTTGGCATACAGGTGAAGGCGCAGGTTGGGGATCGCCTGCAGGGCCGACCAGTCGGGTTCGCGGTAGTCGCCGTTGTCGTCGTACCACAGCTCGCCGAGCAGGTTCACCATCACGGCGGCGCTGTGGGCGCGCGGCTCGCCGAGCGGCAGCCCGCACAGGGCCTTGACCTGCTGCTCGTACTGGCTGGTGACGCAGGCGTCGATGGTGTGGTGGCCGCTGTTGTGCGGGCGTGGCGCCATCTCATTCACGAAGAGCTGGCCGCCGCAGACGAAGAATTCGACCCCCAGCGTGCCGACGTAGTCGAGGCGCTCTGCAATGGCCTGCGCCACGTCGCGTGCGCGCTCGGCGAGCACTGGTTCGATGCGCGCCGGCATGATGGTGACGTCGAGGATGCCGTGGCGATGGCTGTTCTCGCCGGCCGGGAAGCAGCGCACCGCGCCGGCCTCATCGCGCGCGAGCACGACCGACATCTCGCTGTCGAGCTTGAGCATCTTTTCGAGCACGCAGGATTCGCCGCCGAACTGGTGGAAGGCGTGCAGCGCCTCCTCGCGGTTGGCGACGCGCGCCTGCCCCTTGCCGTCGTAGCCGAAGCGGGCGACCTTGAGGACCGCCGGGAAGAGCGCTTCGTCCGCATCACGCACATTCTCCTCGCAGCGGATCACCGCGAAGGGACCGTGAGGCAGGCCGTTGTCGGCGAGGAAGGTCTTTTCGGCGACGCGGTTCTGGCACACCGCGACGGCGCTCGCCGACGGGTGCACGGGAACGAACTTGGCGAGGTAGTCGAGCGTCGTCGCGGGAACGTTCTCGAATTCGGTCGTGACGGCCGCACAGCCTTGCGCCATCTCGTCGAGCGCGGCGTAGTCGTCGTAGGCGGCGGCGACGTGGCGGTCGGCAATCAGGCCGGCGGGGCTGTTCGGATCGGGATCCAGCACCCAGACCTTGTAGCCCATTTCATGGGCGGCAGAAACGAAGAAGCGGCCGAGTTGGCCGCCACCGAGCATTCCCAATGTTGCGGGAGGCAGGATCATTGTTCATCCAGGGTCATGTCGAGCACCGCCTGGGTCTGGCGCGTGCGGAATTCCTCGAGCTTCTTCGCCAGCGCGGCGTCCTCGTTGGCGAGCAGCGCAACGGCGAAGAGGCCCGCGTTCGCGGCGCCGGCCTCGCCGATCGCGAACGTCGCCACGGGGATGCCCTTGGGCATCTGCACGATGGAGAGCAGCGAATCCTGGCCGGACAGGGCCTTGGACTGCACCGGCACACCCAGCACCGGCACGGTGGTCTTCGCGGCGACCATGCCCGGCAGGTGCGCGGCACCGCCGGCGCCGGCGATGATGGCCTTCAGCCCGCGGCTGCGGGCGGTGTCCGCGTAGGCGAACATCAGGTCCGGCGTGCGGTGGGCCGAGACGACGCGCGCCTCGTAGGGGACGCCGAACTCCTTGAGGATCTTCGCCGCGGCCTGCATGGTGGGCCAGTCGGAGTTGGATCCCATGATGATCCCGATCAGGGGTTTGTCGCTCATGAGAATTAACCTTTCCTGCGCAGCGCGCGTTCGGCCGACTCGACGGTGTTCGCGAGCAGCATGGTGATGGTCATCGGACCGACGCCGCCGGGCACCGGCGTGATCGCGGAGGCGACGTCCTTCGCCCCTTCAAAGTCCACGTCGCCGCACAGCTTGCCGGCATCCGGGCCCTCGGTGAGGCGGTTGATGCCGACGTCGATGACGACCGCGCCCGGCTTGATCATGTCGGCCGTGACGAAGCGCGGCTTGCCGATCGCGGCGACGAGGATGTCTGCGCGGCGGGTATGGAAGGCGAGGTCGCGCGTCTTCGAGTGCGTGACGGTGACGGTGGCACCGGCGTTCGTCAGCAGCATCGCCATCGGCTTGCCGACGATGTTCGAGCGGCCGATGATGACGGCCTCGGCGCCCTGCACCGGCACGTTCGCGGCTTCGAGCATCTTCATGACACCATGCGGCGTACACGGCAGGAAGGCTTCCCGGCCCTGCGACAGGCGCCCGACGTTCTCGGCGTGAAAGCCGTCGACGTCCTTGTCGACGCTGATCGCCTCCAGCACTTCGGCCTCGTTGAACTGCCTGGGCAGCGGCAGCTGCACGAGGATGCCGTGCACGGCGGGGTCGGCGTTGAGCGCCGCGATCTTCGCCATGACTTCGGCGGCATCGACATCGACCGGAAAATCGAAGCGCAGCGAGCGGATGCCGGCCTTTTCGCAGCCGGATACCTTGTTGCGTACATAGACGGCGGAGGCCGGGTTGTCGCCGACGAGGATCACTGCGAGGCAGGGTTGCACCCCTTGCGCACTGAGCGTTGCCGCGCGGTCGGCAATTTCGCCGCGCACGTGCGCAGAGAGCGCGTTGCCGTCGATGATGCGAGCAGTCATGGAAGAAATGCCCTGATGAAAAACCGAGCATTTTATCGCAGGATCAGGGGCTTGTGCGAAGGCTATGCGCAGGACGCCGGGCAGTCGCACGACTGCAGTGCTCGTGAGGGCTACTGCAGGATTCTTCCTATCCGCACGGACTAGCAGGGCGGGAGGAGCCGCAGGCGTATCCCGCCCTGCGATCCTTGGGCGCGCGTCGGCCGTGGGATCGGCGGGATGCGCTGCGCTCGTCCCGCCCTACGCCCGACGCCCGACGCCCCACATCCTACGCCGCCAGCGCGTCGCCGCCGACAGCCTGCCGACCGGCCTCGAAGGCTTGACGGTTGGCTTCGACCAGATGCGGCTTGCGCGTGCCGAAGCGGGCCAGCACTGCATCACGCAGCACCTGCGCCGGGAACGGCAGGTGGTCGGCGCAAGCGCCCAGCATCACGGTGTTGCCGAGCCTGATGTTGCCGAGGTCAGTCGCGATCGTCGTTGCATCGAAGGCATGTACGGTGAGCCCGAGCGCGCGCATCTTCGCGACGGGATCCTCGGGATAGTCGAACAGGCCGAGATTGACGATAGGCGGCACGATGCGCCCGGAGTTCACCAGCGCGACGCCGCCCGGGCGCAGCATGTGGCTCCAGCGCAATGCCTCGGCCGATTCGAATCCGATGAGAAGATCCGCCTCGCCCGGCACGATCTGCGGTGACAGCACGACCTTGCCGAAACGCAGGTGCGAGGTGACGACCCCACCGCGCTGGCTCATGCCGGCAACTTCGGTCTTCTTCACGTCGAAACCGAGGGAGATGGCGGCTTCGGCAAGGATTTCGGTCGCCGTCATGACGCCCTGGCCGCCGACGCCGCACACGAGGATGTTGGTGATCTGGGACATGGCGGCGCTCACTTCCTGACGAACTGCACGGACTGGACGGATTGGACGGGGTCGGCATGCACGATGGCCTCGGGCGCACATGGCTGCACGCACAGGCCGCAGCCGGTGCAGGCCGAGGTCTCGATGCGCACGAAGGACAGATCGACCTCCTTGCCCGAAGCCTTGACGACCTTGTCGCGGCGCGTGACGTGGATTGCGGGGCAGCCGACTTCGACGCAGTTGCCGCAGCCGGTGCAGCGATCCTCGATGACCGTATAGGACTTGGCCGGCTGGTAGTGGTCGATCAGCACGCAGGGACGGTTGGTGATGATGACCGAAGGCTCCTCGATCTTCGTTTCCTCGCGCAGCGCCTTGAACAGCACCGGCAGTTCGTAGGGATCGACGACGTGGATGCGCTCCTTCTTCACGCCGAGCGCCTCGCACAGCTGGGCGAAATCGACGCGCGCGGTCTCATTGCCGTGGATGTCGCGCCCGGTGCCGGGGTTGTCCTGGCCGCCGGTCATGCCCACGGCGCGGTTGTCGAGCAGCAGCACGGTGACGTTGCCGCGGTTCCAGGTGATGTCGAGCAGGCCCTGCATGCCCATGTGCATGAAGGTGGAATCGCCGATCACCGCGACGACCTTCTTGTTCGCGTCGACCTTGCCGCGCCCCTTGTCCATGCCCAGCGCGGTGCCCATCGAGGCGCCCATGGAGATGCAGGTGTCGAGGGCGTTCCACGGATGACCGGCGCCCAGCGTGTAGCAGCCGATGTCGCCCGAGATGATGACGTTGCGCATCTGCGACAGCGTGTAATACACGCCCAGGTGCGGACAGGCGACGCACATCGTCGGCGGGCGCGGGAAGACCTGTTGCGCCGGGACATGCTCCGGCTCCGGCACGGCCTCGCCGCGCAGGCGCCTGACCGCGGGCTCGAGCACGTCCGGGGCGAGCTCGCCGATGCGCGGCAGCACGTCCTTGCCGTGGCAGGCGATGCCGGCGGCCTTCATCTCGGTTTCGAGCAGCGGCTCGGTTTCCTCGACCACCAGGACGGTATCGACCGTGGCGGCGAAGCGCCGCAGGCTTTCGAGCGGCGGCGGACAGGAGAGGCCGAGCTTGAAAACCGGCGCGTCGGGGAAGGCCTCGCGCACGTGCATGAAGGTGGGGCCGGAAGTGACGAAGCCGATGCGGCGGTCGCTACCATCGACCTGGAAATTGAGCGGCGAGACTTCGGCCTCGGCACGCGCGGCGGCCTCGCGCTCGAACATCGAAGGCAGGCGCGGCTTGGCATTGCCGGGCACCATGACCCAGTGGCGCGGATCCTTGACGAAGCCGGCGGGTTCGATCTCGATGCGCTCGCCGGTCTGCACCACGCCCTTGACGTGGCAGATGCGCGTCGTCAGGCGCAGGATCACGGGACTCTTGAGGCGCTCGGACAGCTCGAAGGCTGCAAGCGTCATCGCGTAGGCTTCGTGCGAATCGGCGGGTTCGAGCACCGGCACGTGCGCGAAGCGGCCCCAGTAGCGCGAGTCCTGTTCGTTCTGCGACGAGGACATGCCGACGTCGTCGGCAACGGCGATCACAAGGCCGCCTTCGGTGCCGGTGACGGTCATCGTCATCAGCGCGTCGGAGGCGACGTTGAGGCCGACGTGCTTCATCGCACAGAAGGCGCGCGCGCCGACCATCGAGGCCCCCAGGGCGACTTCCATCGAGACCTTCTCGTTGATCGACCACTCGGTGTGCAGGCCGGGGTAGCGCGACAGGACTTCGAGGATCTCGGTCGACGGGGTGCCCGGGTAGGCGGCGGCGACGCGGGTGCCTGCCTCCCAGACGGCGCGCGCAACCGCGTCGTTGCCGGACAGGAACATGCGGGCGGCCGCGGGAACGGTCTGAGTGACAGGCATGGGGTGACCCTGGACGATATGAATCGGAGAGCAAAGTTTACCGATCGGTCAACTTTGCTCTATTGACCAGGATCAAACGGGGCAAAATGCCCCGTACCGGAAGGATTTCAGTCGACGCGGAAACCCGCGGTGAGGGCCTCCAACGCCTCGGCGCTGTGCTTCAGTTTTTCCGTCGACTCGGTGCTGCTGCGGATTTCGCTGCTGCTGCGCTCGGCCATCTGTGCGACCTCCTGCATGTTGGTCGCGACGCTGTTGCTCGCCGCGGTGAGCTCCTTCATCGACAGCACGACGTCTTCAAGGCGACCCAGCGTGTCGTGCGCCCCCTCGCGGATCTGGCGCAATGCGTCGGCGGCCTCCTTGGAACGGCGGGCGCCCGAGTCCACCTTGGGCACGATCTCTTCGATGCTTGCCACCGCGCTCTCGGTCTCGGCCTTCACCGATACGATCACCTGCGAGATCTGCGCCGTGGCCGCACCAGTACGTTCGGCGAGCTTGCGCACCTCGTCGGCGACGACGGCGAAACCGCGGCCCTGCTCGCCCGCGCGTGCCGCCTCGATCGCCGCGTTGAGCGCCAGGAGATTCGTCTGGTCGGAGATCTCGCGGATCACGTCGGCGATTTCGCCGATCTCGCCGGAGCGGTCGCGCAGCACCTGGATCTGCTTGGCGGCGCTCGCCACGGTGTCGGAAATCTGCGCAATGCCCTCCGAGGCGTCGCGGGCGAGATCCTCGCCGCGCTGGGCGACCTCCGCGGTGCGCTGCGAGTTGTTGCGCGCTTCGTCGGTGTTGTCGGACACGTGGGCGATGCTCACGGCCATCTGCTCGATGGCGGCCGCGGTACTGCCGGCAACCTCGGTCTGGTGCAGCGCCGCGTCGTGGATCGCCTGCCCCGCGTCGGCCGCCTGGCGCACGGCATCGGTCACGTCGTGGGCATTGTCGCGCACGCGCCGGATGACCTCGGCGAGCCGCGACTGCATCTGGTCCATCGCGTAGGTGATGCTGCGAGAATCGCCCTCCTTCACCTTGACGTGCGACGTCAGGTCGCGCTCGGCGATCCGTGCGGCGACACGCTGCAGCTCCGACGGCTCGCCGCCGAGTTGGCGCAGGATGCCGCGACCGATGCGCCAGGAAACGAGAATCAGCAGCAGCGCGGCAACACCGCCGAAGATCAGGGTCTCGGTGGTCTGACGCCAGAAGACGCGGTCCATGTCATTCACGTAGACGCCAGTCCCGAGGATCCAGCCCCAGGGCGCAAACCCCTTGACGTAGGAAATCTTCGGCTGCGGCTCGCTTTCGCCGGGCTTGGGCCAGAGGTAGTCGACGAACCCGGCGCCATCCTTGCGCACGACCTTGACGAACTCGACGAACAGGCGCTTTCCCTTGGGATCGGCGGCGTCGCTCATGTCGCGCCCGTCGAGCTCCGGCTTGATCGGGTGCATCAGGGTATGCGGATGCATGTCGGTGATGAAGAAGTACTCGCCATCACCGTGGCGCAAGCCCTTGACCGCCGCCTTCGCGGCCGCCTGGGCATCCTCGCGGCTCATCTCGCCTGCCGCCTCGCGCTTGTGGAAGTACTCGAGCGTGCCATGGACGGCCTCCACGGCATGCCGGACGGTTCCCTTGCGTTCGTCCTCCATTGCTCCCCGGAAGGAGACCACGGCCTGGACCATCACCGCGGCGAACAAGACGAAAGCGACGATCACGATCAGCCGCAGACGGAATCCCACACTCAGTCCGTAAAGATTCGGCACAAGATATCCCCTCTAATTTTAATGGCCGCAAATATTAATTTGATAAGCGCCATTAACGGGTGAACGTCCCCAAACTTGAGCCATAGCGACGAACAGGAAACGATCGGCGGCACGTCCGCCGACGACCTTCACTCCATCACGCTGAGAAACTTCGCGACTGCCTCGATCTCCGCGTCGGCAATGTTCTCCACCACCGTGTGCATGACCATGTTGGGCGAGGTGCGGGAATGCTCGCGGAAAGCCCGCAACTGCGAGGCCAGATACTGCGCGTGCTGTCCGGCGAGGCGCGGCAGGTACATCGCGCCACGGCCCTGCGGGCCATGGCAGGTCGTGCAGGCCGTGACGCCTTTCGCCGGGATGCCCGAATAATAGATGTGGCGGCCGATGTCGACCTGCACCGGGTCGGCGTCCCGCTCCGGCACGATCGGCTTGGCGCTGAAATATTCGGCCAGCGCGCGCATTTCACCGCCGGAGAGGTCTTCGACGCGCTGTTTCATGCGCTTGCTCGTGCGCACGCCGGTCTTGAAGTTGGCCATCTGCCGGGTGAGGTATTCGACGTCCTGCCCCGCAAGCTTGGGAAATTCCGCCTCGCCGCTCAGGCCGTTCATGCCGTGGCACTTGCGACAGCGCTCGCGCACCAGTTGCTCCACCGGTCGGTCGGGGGCGGCAATGGCCGGGGCCATGCACCCGAGGACGAGGACTGCGACCAGACACTTCCCGACGCCCATGACTCCTCCTGCAACAGGCAGCACACCCGTCAGCGGCCGCCACCTCCGGGCACCGCCAGCACGTTCTGCACGAGTTCGGCCAGCGAGTTGGCCTCCATCTTCTCCATCACGCGCGCACGGTGTACCTCCACCGTCTTGATGCTGATGCCGAGCACGTCGGCGATCTGCTTGTTGAGCTTGCCAGCGATGATGAGATCCAGCACCTCGCGCTCGCGCTGCGTGAGGTGAGTGAGGCGCCGTGCGGTATCGGCCTCGAGCTGTCGCTTGTCCCGGCTCTCCTGCTCGGCCGCAAGGCATTCCGAGATCAGGCTCAGCATGTCGCGCTCGCTGAACGGCTTCTCGATGAAATCGACGGCACCTTTCTTCACTGCCGATACTGCCATCGGCACGTCGCCATGGCCGGTGATGAAAATCACTGGCAGCGTGAAGTGCCGACGCTTGAGCTCCTCGAAGAGTTCCAGCCCGCTCATGCCGGGCATGCGCACGTCGAGCACGACGCAACCGGTCATCGTCGGCAGGTAGTCACGCAGGAAGCTCTCGGCCGACTCCCATGCCTGCACGCGATAGCCGCTCGATTCGAGCAGCCACACGAGTGAATCGCGCAGGGCTTCGTCGTCGATGACGTAGATGCATTGTTCAGGTGCGGCGGACGGTGCGGTCACTGGCGAACTCTGTAGGCAAGGTGAATGAGAAGATGGTACCCCCTTCCGGATTGGAGTCCACAATCAATCGCCCGTCATGAAACTCGATGATCGAGCGGCAGATGTTGAGTCCCATGCCCATGCCTTCCGACTTGGTCGTGTAGAAAGGCGTGAACAGGTGGCTGCGCTCCTCTTCGCCGATGCCGTGGCCGCGGTCGATCACGGCCACTTCGACCGCCCGCGGGCCCAGTGCGCGCGCGCGCACCGTGAGCACGCGCAGCTCGGGCGGCAGGTCGGCCATCGCGTCGATGCCGTTCTTGATCAGGTTCAGCGCGACCTGCTCGATCATGATGCGGTCCGCAAACACCGCGGGCAGGTCGGGATCGACCTCCGACACGATGCGCGAACTCATGCGCCGGGCGTCGATCTCGGCGAAACCGATCGCGTCGTCGAGCACGTCGGAGATCTGCACCGCACTGCGCCGCGGCTCGCTCTTCTTCACGAACTCGCGGACGCGGCGGATGATCTTGCCGGCGCGCTCGGCCTGGAAGCTCGCCTTCTGCATCGCCGCCAGCAGGTCTTCCTCGCGCGCGCTGCCGGACTGGATGCGCGTCACGCAGCCCATGCAGTAGTTGGCGATGGCCGACAGCGGCTGGTTGAGCTCGTGCGCGAGCGTGGACGCCATCTCGCCCATCGTGATCAAGCGCGAGGTGCGCTGCAGGCGCTCGGCCTGCTGGCGCGAGACTTCGGCGGTCTGCTTGCGCTCGGTGATGTCGGTGGCGATGCCCATGCGCACGACGCGCCCGTCCACCCAGCGCGTCGCGTGTTCCCGCACGTGATACCAGCGGCCGGAAAGCGGATGCTGCAGTTCGCCGTCGAAGAGCTCGCGCGGCAGGTCGGCGGCGGTCAGGCCACGCGGATCGACCGGATAATCGCCGCGCTCGGGCTGCGGCACGGCGACGACGCGCACCGTCCGCCCGACGGCGTCGAAGCCATGGATGTTCTTGAACGCGCGGTTGGCGAACAGGATCTCGTCGGTACGCGCATCCGCGACGAACACCGCCGCCTCCAGACCGTCGATCACCGCCTCGAAGCGCTCGTGGGCAGCCTCCAACGCGGCGCGGATGCGCTTCGGCTCGGTGATGTCGGTGACCGAGGCCATCCAGCCGGTCTGCACGCCATTGGCGTCGATCAGCGGCGAGAGGTAGAAGCGCGCGTCGATGCGCTCGCCGTTCTTGCGCCGGATGTGCATCTCGAAGCCGCTCGGCGGCGCCCGGCCCAGCAGGGTCAGGTCCAGGTTGTGGCTGCACGCCTCGAGCTCCTCGGGCGCCCAATACGGGAAGGGGCGCGTGGCTCCGAGGAGCTCCTCCTCCTCGAAGCCGACCATGCGGCAGAAGGCGGAGTTCACATAGATGATCCGGCCCGTGAGGTCGATGGCGCGCATGCCGGTCATCACCGATTCTTCCATCGCCTTGCGGAAGGCCGACTCCGCGCGCAATGCCTCCTCGCCCGCCTTGCGGCCGGTGATGTCGTGCGCGACGGCATACACCAGCTTTTCCTCGCGCACCGGGTTGATGCTCCAGTCCAGCCAGCGGAAGCTGCCGTCGGCGCAACGGCAGCGGATCTCGAAGCTCACCGGCTGACCGTCCGCGAGCCGGCGCATCTGCTCGACGGCGAAGGGAACGTCGTCGGCATGCACGAGATCGAGCAGCGGCCGCCCGGGCAGTTCGTCCGGCAGGTAGCCGAGGATGCGCTCGAATGCCGGGTTGGCGCGGCGGAACACGCCATCGAGGCCGACGATGCACAGCAGGTCGAGCGACAGGTTGAACAGCCGGTCGCGCTCCTTCTCCACGCGCACGCGCCGCTGCACGTGCGACCGCAGCAGCCACAGGGTCCACAACACGATCACCGACAGGCCGACGATCATCGCCGTCGGCAGGGCCTGCGGCAGCTGGCTGGGGGTGCGGAAGGCGGTTGCACGCAGCACCAGGCCGGTGCCGGGAGGATCGAGCGGAATCGAATACGAGATCGACTGGTCGAGGTCCACGACGCTGGAGTTGACCGCCAGCGTCTCGCCCTGCGGGCCGATCAGCGCCAGGTGGTACTTCTCGCCGAACCAGCTGGGCACGAGATACTGCAGCACACGCTCGATCGAATACACGCCGACGATCGCCCCCAGGAACTCGCGCCCGTGGCGCACCGGGACGAACACATCCAGCACGTAACGCTTGCCCGGCGTCTGATAGGCCTCACCATAGGTCGCATGCCCCGTGTCGCGCGCGCGATACATGGCGGTCGCCTGGACACGCGACAGCGCATCGCCGGTCAGCCAGTCGGTGGTATCGAAGGGCGCGGTCCAGCGCACCAGCTCTTCCGGACCGACCCACACGACGTTCACGAGCTCGCCGTTGTTGGCGATGTGCTGGTTGGCACGCACCTGGAAGCCGTTCTGGTCGAGCGCCGACACGGCGAGGTCGCGGGCGAGCTGGTTGAGGAACTCCTCGGTTCCCTGCATGTGCAGGCGCATCGTCTGCTCGGCCCACTGCACGTCGCGCGCGACCGCGTTGCGCTGCGTTTCCGCGTCGCGCAACTGCAGCAGCCACACCAGCCCCAGCATCGTGAGCGCGAAGATGCCCACCGCCACGTAGGGGGCGGTCCAGTACAGGCGGGTCCGCGCAAGGCGGACGGAATCGGCGGAATCGGGCATCGGAATGCAGGACTGGCGGCAGGGTCGGAAGGAAGCTTGAACGCGCGCGCGTTGGCGCATGTGCTGCGGTCCGCCGCAATTGTCATGGGGGCGGCGCGGCGGCGTCAGTCGGGTTTTCCCCTAAGGAAGGCCACCGCCGCTGCGCTTGGGGTTTTCGCCAATTCTGCCCGGCCGCCCCCCCACGTACATTGTTGGCCTTCCTCACCTGATGAGAGATCTCCGCGTGCTGCGCCTGCTCCTCGCACTGCTGTATCTCCTCGCCCTGCCCGCGCTCGCGGCCGACCCCATACGCATCGGGGTGTCCGGACCGTTTACCGGTGGCTCCAGCCCGATGGGGATATCCATGCGCGAGGGCATCCGCATCGCCGCCGCGGAGCTGAATGCGAAAGGCGGCATCCTCGGCCGCCCGATCGAACTCATCGAGCGCGATGACGAAGCGCGCAACGAGCGCGGCGCCCAGGTGGTGCAGGAGCTCATCAACAAGCACCGCGTGGTGGCGGGACTGGGCATCGCCAACACCGGCGTCGCCCTCGCGAGCCAGCGCTTCTACCAAGAGGCGCGCATCCCGGTCATCACCTCGGTCGCGACGGGCTCCATCGTGACCCGGCAATTCCTGCCGCCGCAACATCCGGACAACTTCGTTTTTCGTATCTCGGCAAACGACACGATACAGGCCGCGATGATCGTCAGCGAAGCCGTCGAGCGGCGCGGGCTGAAGCGCGTGGCGATCTTCCACGACGCGACGAATTATGGCCAGCTCGGACGCGAGGATCTCGAACGCACGCTCGCCGAGCGCAACCTGAAGCCGGTGGCGGTCGAACGCTTCAACCTGCAGCAGACCGACATGACCATGCCGCTGCGTCGTGCACGCGAGGCCGGAGCGGAGGCAATCCTCACCTACGGCATCGGGCCCGAGCTCGCCCAGATCGCCAACGGCATGGCACGCATCAACTGGCGTGTGCCGCTGATCGGCAGCTGGACGCTGGCGATGTCGAACTTCATCGACAACGCCGGCCCCAACGCAGAAGGCGCACGCATGCCGCAGACATTCATCCCGGAGCCGACGAGCAGCCGGCGCAAGGCCTTCATCGAGGCATGGCACGAATCGACCGGCAGCGGGCGCATTCCTGTCCCACCCGCCGCCGCTCAGGGGTATGATTCCCTCCTTCTGCTCGCCGCAGCGATCCGCCAGGCAGGCACCACCGATGGCGACCGCGTCCGCGAGGCGCTGGAAAACCTCAACGAGAAGATCGAGGGCGTGGTCATGACGTATCGCACCCCCTTTTCGAAGGACCGCCACGAGACGATTACCAGCGTTCATGATATTTTCATGGGCGAGGTACGCGACGGGCGCGTGGTGTTCGCCTACGATGAAGACCGTCGCAGGGCATCGGGCCGCTAGCCCCACTGCATTCCGCTTTCCGAATCGGCCGGGAGATCTTCCTCTCCCTCCCTTTCTCCCGGCCGATTTTTTTCCCCGCCTCCACCTGGGCGGGTCATCCCTTCCCCGCTGCACTCGTCCCGCCACCGCTGCCACGAACGCGCCAGATGCCGTTCGCGCTGAGGCTTTTGCCATGCTTTCCGCGTGCCCGTTTCCATGCCCGAAATGAGCATCGGGAGTTATTGCACATCCTGAAATCTCGTTTTAGAATGCGAAAAATGCTGCTCGACGACCTCGATCGGCGCCTTACGGATTCGACCCGAATCACCTCGCAAGGGCGGATTCGCCAAACCGCGAAGCTCAACACAAGGAGACAGAGCATGGCCGCGACACCCAACGTAACGCTGCAGACGGACCCGGACACGATCGAGACCCAGGAATGGCTGGACGCCCTCCAGGCCGTCGTCGCCAATGAGGGTCAGGACCGCGCGCATTTCCTGATCGAGAAGCTGATCGAAGCCGGACGCGAAGAAGGGATCGACATCCCCTACTCGGCGACGACGCAGTACATCAACACCATCCCCGCGAGCCAGCAGCCGAAGTACCCGGGCAACCCGGACATGGAGATCAAGCTCCATTCGTACATCCGCTGGAACGCCATGGCGATGGTCGTGCGCGCGAACAAGCACACCAACGTTGGCGGCCACATCGCCTCCTTCGCCTCCGCGGCAGCCCTCTACGACGTGGGCTTCTCGCACTTCTGGCGCGCCCCCACCGCCGAGCACGGCGGCGACCTGATCTTCTTCCAGGGCCACTCGGTCCCCGGCGTCTATGCGCGCGCCTTCATGCTCGGCCGCCTCACCGAAGAGCAGATGGACAGCTTCCGCCAGGAAGTCGACGGCACGGGCATCTCGTCCTACCCGCACCCCTGGCTGATGCCGGACTTCTGGCAGTTCCCGACGGTTTCGATGGGCCTCGGCCCCCTGTGCGCGATCTACGCCGCACGCTTCATGAAGTACATGGACAGCCGCGACATGGCCAAGGCGCAGGACCGCAAGGTCTGGGCCTTCCTCGGCGACGGCGAGACCGACGAGGTCGAATCGCTGGGCGCGATCGGCATGGCCGGGCGTGAAAGGCTCGACAACCTGGTCTTCGTCATCAACTGCAACCTGCAGCGTCTCGACGGCCCGGTGCGCGGCAACGGCAAGATCATCCAGGAACTGGAAGCCGAATTCCGTGGCGCCGGCTGGAACGTCATCAAGCTGATCTGGGGCACGCACTGGGATGCGCTGCTCGCCCGCGACACCAAGGGTCTGCTGAAGAAGCGCATGATGGAATGCGTCGACGGCGAGTACCAGACCTTCAAGGCGAAGAACGGCGCCTATGTGCGCGAGCACTTCTTCAACACCCCGGAACTGAAGGCGATGGTTGCCGACTGGACCGACGACGAGGTCTGGCAACTGAACCGCGGCGGCCACGACCTGTTCAAGATCTTCTCGGCCTACAAGGCCGCCGTCGAGCACAAGGGCGCCCCGACGCTGATCCTCGCCAAGACCGTCAAGGGCTTCGGCATGGGCCAGGCCGGCGAGGCGATGAACATCTCGCACCAGCAGAAGAAGCTCGACGAAGAGGCGATCCGCCGCTTCCGCGACCGCTTCGGTATCCCCGTGCCGGACGACAAGCTCGCCGAGCTGCCCTACCTCAAGTTCGCCGAGGATTCGCCCGAATACAAGTACATGATGGAGCGCCGCGTGTCGCTCGGCGGCTTCCTGCCGCAGCGCCGCCGCACCGCCGACCCGCTGGCCGTGCCCGCGCTCGACAACTTCGCCGCGCTGCTGAAGGCATCCGGCGAAGGCCGCGAGCTGTCGACCACGATGGCCATCGTGCGCATCATGAACACGCTGCTCAAGGACAAGCAGATCGGCCGCCACATCGTGCCGATCGTCCCCGACGAGTCGCGTACCTTCGGCATGGAAGGCATGTTCCGCCAGTACGGCATCTGGAACCAGCAGGGCCAGAACTACGTGCCGGAAGACCATGACCAGCTGATGTTCTACAAGGAATCGAAGACCGGCCAGGTGCTGCAGGAAGGCATCAACGAAGCCGGCGCGATGGCCGACTGGATCGCCGCCGGTACCGCCTACTCGGTGCACGGCGTGCAGATGGTGCCGTTCTACATCTTCTATTCGATGTTCGGCCTGCAGCGCACGATGGACCTGTGCTGGGCGGCTGCCGACCAGCGCACCCGCGGCTTCCTGATCGGCGGCACCGCCGGCCGCACCACGCTGAACGGCGAAGGCCTGCAGCACGAGGACGGCCACAGCCTGCTGCTGGCCAACATGATCCCGAACTGCGTCAGCTACGACCCGACCTTCCAGTACGAAGTCGCCGTCGTCGTGCAGGACGGCATGCGCCGCATGTTCGCCGAACAGCAGGACGTGTACTACTACATCACGGTGATGAACGAGAACTACGAGCATCCCGAGATGCCTGCCGGCGCCGAAGCCGACATCGTCAAGGGCATGTACGCGTTCCGTAAGGGCGGTGAAGGCAAGCTGCGCGTTCAGCTGCTGGGTTCGGGCACGATCTTCCGCGAAGTCATCGCCGCGGCCGACCTGCTGAAGAACGACTGGGGCGTCGAGTCCGACATCTGGGGCTGCCCGAGCTTCAACGAACTGGCCCGCGACGGCCAGGACGCCGAGCGCTGGAACATGCTGCACCCGATGGAGGCGCCGCGCCTGTCGCACGTCGAGAAGTGCCTGAAGGACACCACCGGCCCTGTGATCGCCGCAACCGACTACATCCGCATGTTCTCGGAGCAGATCCGTCCCTTCGTCAAGCGCACCTACGCGACGCTCGGCACCGACGGTTTCGGCCGCTCGGACACCCGCGAGAAGCTGCGTCACTTCTTCGAAGTGGATCGCCACTGGGTCACGGTTGCCGCACTCAAGGCGCTCGCTGACGACGGTCTGATCCCGCGCGACAAGGTTGCCGCCGCACTGCTGAAGTACAACCTCGATCCCAGCAAGCCCAACCCGATGAGCGTCTAAGAGAGCGAGGGAGACAAGAACATGAGCCAAATCATTGAAGTGAAAGTCCCGGACATCGGCGATTTCGATTCCGTCCCTGTTATCGAACTGTTCGTGAAAGTCGGCGACACCATCAAGGTCGACGACGCGATCGCGACGCTTGAATCGGACAAGGCGACGATGGATGTGCCGTCGTCGGCCGCCGGCGTCGTAAAGGAAATTCTCGTCGGCCTCGGCGACAAGGTCGGCGAAGGCAGCGTGCTGATCAAGGTCGAGACGGCCAACGGGGCAGCGGCCGCAGCGCCTGCCGCAGCCCCCGCTCCGGCGGCTGCTCCCGCGCCCGCCGCTGCCGCCCCGGCTCCGGCAGCTGCCCCCGCGGCAGCTCCGGCCGCCGCCGGCCCGATCGAAGTCACCGTGCCGGACATCGGCGACTTCTCCGACGTCCCCGTGATCGAACTGTTCGTGAAGGTCGGCGACACGATCAAGGTCGACGACGCGATCGCGACACTCGAATCGGACAAGGCGACGATGGACGTGCCCTCCTCGGCCGCCGGCGTCGTGAAGGAAGTGAAGGTCAAGCTCGGCGACAAGGTGTCGATGGGCAGCGTCCTGATCGTCGTCGAAGGCGCGGGTGCTGCTCCCGCCGCTGCAGTGGCTCCGTCTGCCCCTGCAGCCCCCGCCGCTGCCGGCACCACCGCCGTCCAGGCGACACCGGCCGCTTCGACGGCCGCCTTCAGCCAATCGGCGCTCTCCGCTCCGGCCGCTGTCGCTGCGCCGTCCGCCGTCACCCTCGGCGGCAAGGTGCATGCGAGCCCGTCCGTGCGTGCCTACTCGCGCGAACTCGGCGTCGATCTCGCGCAGGTCAAGGCGACCGGCCCGAAAGGCCGCATCCTGAAGGAAGACGTCACCGCCTTCGTGAAGGGCGCGATGCAAACCGGCGTCGTCCCGGGCAAGGCCGCTCCGGCTGCCGCAGGCGCGAGCCTGGGCGGCGGGCTGGATCTGCTGCCCTGGCCGAAGGTCGATTTCTCGAAGTTCGGTGAAATCGAAACCAAGCCGCTGTCGCGCATCAAGAAGATCTCGGCACAGAACCTCTCCCGCAACTGGGTGATGATCCCGGCCGTGACCTACCACGAGGACGCCGACATCACCGACCTCGAGGCCTTCCGCGTTGCGATCAACAAGGAAAACGAGAAGTCGGGCAAGAAGCTGACGATGCTCGCCTTCATCATCAAGGCCTCGGTTCGCGCGCTGCAGCAATTCCCCGAGTTCAATTCCTCGCTCGACGGCGACAATCTGGTGCTGAAGAAGTACTTCAACATCGGTTTCGCCGCGGACACTCCGAACGGCCTGGTCGTGCCGGTGGTGAAGAACGCCGACAAGAAGAGCGTGTTCGAGATTGCCGCGGAAACGGGCGAGCTCGCGAAGAAGGCCCGCGACGGCAAGCTCGGCCCGGCCGACATGTCCGGCGCGTGCTTCACGATCTCCAGCCTGGGCGGCATCGGCGGCACCTACTTCGCGCCGATCGTCAATGCGCCGGAAGTCGCGATCCTCGGCGTCAACAAGTCGGTGATGAAGCCGGTGTGGGACGGCAAGCAGTTCGCGCCGCGCCTGACGCTGCCGATGTCGCTCACGGCCGACCACCGCGTCATCGACGGCGCGCTGGCGACCCGCTTCAACGTCTATCTCGCTCAACTGCTGGCCGACTTCCGTCGGGTCATGCTGTAAGGAGGCCATGCCATGAGCCAAGTTGAAGTCAAGGTTCCGGATATCGGCGATTTCGATTCCGTCCCGGTGATCGAACTGTTCGTGAAGGTCGGCGACACCATCAAGGTCGACGACGCGATCTGCACGCTCGAATCGGACAAGGCGACGATGGACGTGCCCTCCTCGGCCGCCGGCGTCGTCACCGAAGTGCTGGTCAAGGTCGGCGACAAGGTCGGCGAAGGCGCCGTGCTGCTGAAGGTGGAGGCTGCAGGTGCGGCCGCTGCGGCAGCCCCCGCCGCCGCGCCGGCTCCGGCCGCCGCACCTGCGGCGCCGGCTGCTGCGCCTGTGGCAGCCCCGGCTGCTGCAAGCCACGCCGGCGGTGCCGACATCGAGTGCGACATGCTCGTGCTCGGCGCCGGCCCAGGCGGCTACTCCGCCGCGTTCCGCTCGGCCGACCTCGGCCTGAAGACGGTCATCGTCGAGCGCTACGCGACCCTCGGCGGCGTGTGCCTGAACGTCGGCTGCATCCCGTCGAAGGCGCTGCTGCACGTCGCTGCAGTGATGGACGAAGCCGAGCACATGTCGGCCGCCGGCATCACCTTCGCGAAGCCGACCGTCGACATCGACGCGCTGCGTGCCCACAAGGACAAGGTCGTCGGCAAGCTGACCGGCGGCCTTGCCGGCATGGCCAAGGGCCGCAAGGTTGACGTCGTGCGCGGCTATGGCGCCTTCCTCGACCCGAACCACGTCGAAGTCGAAGTCACGACCGGCGACGGCCAGGACAAGACCGGCGAGAAGAAGGTCATCAAGTTCAAGCAGTGCATCATCGCTGCGGGTTCCGCCGCGGTGCACCTGCCCTTCATCCCGCGCGACCCGCGCATCGTCGATTCGACCGGCGCGCTGGAGCTCCGCTTCGTGCCGCAGAAGATGCTCGTCATCGGCGGCGGCATCATCGGCCTGGAAATGGCGACGGTGTATTCCACCCTCGGCACCCGCGTCGATGTCGTCGAAATGCTCGACGGCCTGATGCAGGGCCCCGACCGCGACGCCGTCAAGGTGTGGGAGAAGCAGAACAGCCACCGCTTCGACAACGTGATGCTCAAGACCAAGACCGTCGCCGTCGAGGCGAAGGACGACGGCCTGTGGGTCACGTTCGAGGGCGAGAAGGCGCCGCAAGGCCCGCAGCGCTACGACATGATCCTGCAGGCGGCCGGCCGCAGCCCGAACGGCAAGAAGATCGGCGCCGAGAAGGCCGGCGTCGTCGTCACCGACCGCGGCTTCATCCCGGTCGATGCGCAGATGCGCACCAACGTGCCCAACATCTTCGCGATCGGCGACGTCGTCGGCAACCCGATGCTCGCGCACAAGGCCGTGCATGAGGCGCACGTCGCGGCGGAAGTCGCCGCCGGCGAGAAGTCCGCCTTCGACGCCACCGTGATCCCGGGCGTGGCCTACACTCATCCGGAAGTGGCTTGGGTCGGCTACACGGAGGAACAGGCGAAGAAGGAAGGCCGCAAGGTCGAGACCGCCAAGTTCCCGTGGGCCGCTTCGGGCCGCGCGATCGCCAACGGCGCCGACTACGGCTTCACCAAGCTGATCTTCGATGCCGAAACGCATCGCGTGATCGGCGGCGCCATCGTCGGCCCCTCGGCCGGCGACATGATCGGCGAAGTCTGCCTCGCCATCGAGATGGGCGCGGACGCAGTGGATATCGGCAAGACCATCCACCCGCACCCGACGCTGGGCGAGACGGTCGGCATGGCCGCCGAAGTCGCTCACGGCAGCTGCACCGACGTGCCGGCGCCACGCAAGAAGTAAGGACGGCAGGATCATGATCAAGGGGCGCTTCGGCGCCCCTTTTCTTTTTCTGCTCGCCCAGCCCGCCTCCGACGCGCGAACACCGCCCCATGAACTTGCAGCCGAGCTCTAATACTGTATATACTTACAGTACTCGATCAATACGGCCCCACAGAGGGCCCTTTTCCCGACGGAGACCGACATGGAACAGTGGATCAATCGCCTTCTGATGGGCTGCGGCGGCACCTCCGGCCTGATGCTCGGCACCGGCCAGGTCGTCGAAGCCACCACCCTCGCTGCGGCAACCATCGTCGCGGTCGCCATGCTCCGCATGCGCTCCCGCCTGAGCGACGACTGCTGAACCTCCCCCCGGCGGAGTGAAGTCCGCCGCCCCCTGCATATCCGGCCGCCAGCCGCAACCCCGATCGTCGGGTGACCCCGCGCCCCCTCGTGCACGAATTCGCACCACCGCAATAGCGCGCTCCGACCCGGATGAAATCCTCCGGGTTAATATATCCGGCCCCTACCGTTCCCCATCTGGCCGGCCGTCCCATGCCCCCCACCCTGCCGTCGGAAATCGCCCGTGAAGTCCTGCGTCTCATCGCAGCCCGGCGCCTTCCGCCGACACCCGAGAATTTCACCGCGCTTTACCACGAAGTCGCAGGGACGCCCCCCGCGTCAGCGCATGCCGAAGCCCGCCTCCTCGCCTCGTTCGCCCGCCAGCTTCCGCGCGACACCGCCGAACGGGCCCGCTTCGTGCGTGCGCTCGACCAGGCGCTCGCCGACGGCAACACGGACAACGCGCGGCAGGCCTTCGGCCTGTACCTGGCAAGCCTCAAGTCGGACCAGGAACCCGCCTGGAACGAGCTCATAGCCACCCTCCTCCGGCAATGGGAAACGCGCCAGATCGGCTGGACCATTGCGCGCAAGCGCGAATCGCTCGAACGCGTGCTCGCCGCAAACGACCCCAAGACGCTCTTCACCCGCCTGCGCGGACTCGTCGACGCTTGGTCGAAACTGCCGGCAAGTCCCGAGGCACCGTCCGAAACGGCCATACTCCCGCCTCGACCCAGTGCCGCTTTCACCGAGGCGCGCCGCGCCTTGCCCT
>NZ_WTVK01000064.1 GCF_012910805.1 Aromatoleum evansii | reverse complement strand
TCGCCGGGGGTCGCGGGGTGGGCGTCGAAGAGGTGGCAGGGCGTGCCGAATAGTGCGTCGGCGACGCCGGGGAAGCCGTCGGCGGCGCGGAGTTTTTGCAGGATCTTCGCAGTGGAGTCGGTCGTCCAGTCGATCGCGCGGTCCTGTTGCTTCATCAGGGGGCGTTCGATGCCGACCGTCGATTGTTGCCGTGCTAAACCGCCCCCTCCGGGCGCTGTCTCGCGCTTCGTTGAACGCGTGGCGGACGCCTCAGCACGAAACACCGCCCGAAGGGGGCTGCCGTGTACGGGACTGGATGAGCATTCGTTGTCTTGGACGTTCGGGTTCTTGGTGCTTTCTGCGCTTTCAAGAATCTGCACGAGCGGTGTTGGCGCCCATCTTCCGGCGCGCCAGTCGGCGACGTTTTCGATAGCCGTTCTGACCGCCTGCAACGCGGCCGCCGTCACTTCGTTGCGGTAGAGGCTGGCCTTCGTGCCGTTTCGCATCGGGAACCGGACGCTCGACCAGACGGGGCCGGCATCCATCTGCGCTTCGGCTTGCAGGACCGTCACGCCCCACTCCCCTTCCCCGTTCGTGATCGCCCAGTCGAGCGCCGAGGGGCCGCGGTCGCCGACGATGCCGGGGTGCACGATGAGCGTGAGGTGGCGCGACCAGATCGATTCGGGCACCGCACGCTTGAGGAAGGGCGCGAGAATCAGGTCGGGGCAGAACAGTTCGACGGCTTCTTCGGCGACGCGGTCGGCGATGTCGAATTCGACGGAGAGTTCGTGGCCGTCGGCCTGCAGCTCGGCGAAGAGGCGCTGGGTGAGGCTGTTGAAGCTGTGGGTGAGGAG
This sequence comes from Aromatoleum evansii, assembly GCF_012910805.1. Lineage (GTDB taxonomy): Bacteria > Pseudomonadota > Gammaproteobacteria > Burkholderiales > Rhodocyclaceae > Aromatoleum > Aromatoleum evansii. The sequence goes on along the minus strand of NZ_WTVK01000064.1, from coordinate 26,939 downwards.
GAGGATGCGCATGTCGGTCTCAACAAATCCTCGGCAGTTGTTCGCCGGAGAGCCAATCGACCATGCGCCGCCCGCCGAACGACGTGCGGATCTGCACGAAGGCATTGGGGTCCGTCGTGACGGTGCCGATGCGCGCAGCGCGGCTGCCCAGCGGATGCGCGCGCATTGCGGCGAGGAGAGGCTCCGCATCGTCGGCCGCGCAGATCGCGATCAGCTTGCCTTCGTTCGCGACGTAAAGCGGATCGAGACCGAGCAGTTCGCACGCGGCGGCGACCTGGGGCTGGACGGGGATCGCGGCCTCGTCGAGCTCCATGCCGACGCCGGACTGGGTGGCGATCTCGTTCAAGGTCGTCGCGAGGCCGCCGCGCGTCGGGTCGCGCAGGACACGGATCGTCGGCACCGCATCCAGCATCGCGCCAATCAGGCCGTGCAGCGCGGCGGTGTCGGAGGCGATCTCGGAGTCGAAGGCGAGCGACTCGCGCTGCGCCATGATCGCCATGCCGTGATCGCCGAGCGTGCCGGAGACAAGGATCGCGTCGCCGGGACGCGCGTTCGCACCGCCGATCTCGCGCCCCAACGGCAATGCGCCGACGCCGGTGGTGGTGATGAACACGCCGTCGCCCTTGCCCTGCTCGACGACCTTGGTGTCACCGGTGACGACCGGCACCCCGGACTCGCGCGACGCGTGCGCCATCGAAGCGACGATGCGCGCGAGGTCCGCCAGCGGGAAGCCTTCCTCGAGGATGAAGCTCGCGGCCAGATACAGCGGGCGGGCGCCCATCACGGCGAGGTCGTTGATCGTGCCGTGCACGGACAAGCAGCCGATGTCGCCGCCGGGGAAGAACAGCGGGCTGACGACGTGGGCGTCGGTCGCGACAACGAGGCGCTCGCCTGCCGCGGGAGCCGGCAGCACGGCGCCGTCGTCGCCGCGGTCGAGGTGTTCGTTGGCGAAGGCGGCGGCGAAGAGTTCGGAGATCAGCTGCGCCATCGCGCGGCCGCCCGCGCCGTGGCCCATGTCGACGCGTCCGTGCTTGAGATCCAGCGGGCGCACGTAGCCCTTCCTGACGGTTCCGGCGAGGCTCATGAGGCGGTCCCGGCGACGACCGGGATGTCCCGGAAGCGCCCGTAGTTGTAGTGCGCCGCGCAGGCGCCTTCGGACGACACCATGCACGAGCCCATCGGGTTCTCGGGCGTGCACACGGTGCCGAACAGCTTGCAGTCGATGGGCGTCTTCACGCCGCGCAGGATCGCGCCGCATTCGCAGGCGCGGTTGTCGGGGACGGAGACGAATTCGAGGCCGAACTTCGCCTCGGCGTCCCACGCGGCGAAGGGCGCGCGGATACGCAGCGCGGAGTATGGCACTTCGCGCAGCCCCCGCCATTCGAAGCTGCGGCGCAATTCGAAGACTTCGGACACGAGGCCCTGCGCCTTGAGGTTGCCCTCCTCGCTCACCGCGCGGGTGAACTCGTTCTCGACCTCGGCGCGGCCTTCGTTCACCTGGCGGATCAGCATGCGGATCGCCTGCATCACGTCGAGCGGCTCGAATCCGGCGATCACGACGGGCTTGCGGTATTCCTCGGCGAAGAAGGCGTAGGGGCGGCTGCCGATGATCGTCGATACGTGGGCCGGACCGATGAAGCCGTCGAGCGGCACGGTGCCGAGCTCGCGCACTTCGGGCGATTCGAGGATGGTCAGGATCGCCGAGGGCGTCAGCACGTGGTTGCACAGCACGCTGAAGTTGGCGAGCCCCAGCGCCTGCGCCTGGCGTAGCACCAGCGCGGTGGGCGGAGTCGTCGTCTCGAAGCCGATCGCGAAGAACACGACTTCGCGCTCGGGGAGCTTCTGCGCGAGCGCCAGCGCATCGGCCGCCGAATACACCATACGGATGTCGGCGCCACGCGCCTTGGCCTTCAGCAACGACAGGCCGTCGGACGCGGGCACGCGCAGGCAGTCGCCGTAGGTGCAGATCGTGACATCGGGGCGCGACAGCGCGAGGCGGATCGCCATGTCGATGCGGCCGATCGGCAGCACGCACACCGGGCAGCCGGGGCCGTGGATCATGCGCACGTTGGCGGGCAGCAGGTCGGTGACACCGTAGCGCGAGATCGCGTGCGTGTGGCCGCCGCAGAATTCCATGAAAGCGTAGTTGCGGCCGGGGTCGGCGTCGCGTGCGATGGCGTCGGCGAGTTTGCGCGCGAGCGTGCCGTCGCGGAATTCGTCGACGTATTTCACGCGCCGTCCTCGGTCGCGGCGGCGAGTGCGGGCCCGGCGAGGCCGGCTTCGGCGAAGAGCGCGAGCGTCTGTTCGGCCTCCTCCTCATCCAGCTTCGACAGCGCGTAGCCGACATGCACGATCACGTAGTCCCCGACTTCGGCGCCGTCGACCAGCGCGAGCGAGATCTCCTTGCGCACGCCGCCGAGGTCGACGCGGCAGGCGTCACCGGGGAGCAGTTCGACGATGCGGGCAGGGATGGCGAGGCACATGCTTGTTCCTTCGATTCGGTTATGCGTGGCTGTGGGAGCGGCTTCAGCCGCGAATGGGCGCCGATTCGCGGCTGAAGCCGCTCCCACAGCGTCCGGTTCGCGCAGAACCGTAGGGCGGAAGAAGCCGAAGGCGCATTCCGCCGAACCGCGTCCGACCCTGCGACGAAGGCCGATGGCGGGATACGCTGCCCTGCTCCCGCCCTACGATTCACGGCCTTCCCCGGCTATCAGGCGATGCACCGCCACCCACGCCTGCCCAAGCGCGAGGCCGGCGTCGCCGGGCGACAGGCGCTGCGCTTCGAGGACCGTGAGGCCGCGCACGCGCAGGGCCGCCGCGAGGCGTTGCGACAGGATGCGGTTGTGCAGGCAGCCGCCGGAAAGTGCGACGACGTCGAGGCCGGTGCGCATTGCCGCCAGCGCGACCCACTCGTCGAGTGCGGCGGCGAGCGTGACGTGGAAACGCGCCGCGCCGCGGCCCGTGTCCGGTTCGTCCGCCAGCGCGACAAGCAGCGGCAGCAGGTCGAGCCGCCCTGCCCCGTCTATCGTCCAGCCACCGGCCTCGGGTTCGACTTCGCCGGTATTGTCGAGGTGCTCGGCCGCCGCGCGCTCCAGCGCGATCGCGGCTTCCGCCTCGACGTGCATTACCGGGCACAGGCCCAGCAGCCCCGCGGCGGCGTCGAATACGCGGCCGAGGCTGGAGGTCGGTGGACACAGCGCGGCACGATCCAGCAGCTGCGCGAGCATCGCCGCCGCGGGCTGGGCGGCGAAGCGGCTCGCGATTTCGGCGGCGCGGCCGGCACGGTGCAGCACCGCCGCGGCCATGCGCCAGGGTTCGCGCGCCGCGCGGTCGGCACCGGCGAGTGGCAGGGGCGCGAGATGGCCGAGGCGCTCGAAGTGCGCGCCGTCGACGCGTAGCAGCTCGCCGCCCCAGGCCATCCCATCCGTGCCGAGGCCGACGCCGTCCAACGCGAGGCCCAGCGCCGGGCCACGGTGGCCGTGCTCCGCCAGCACCGCGGCGACGTGCGCGTGGTGGTGCTGCACGGCGATGGCCGGTACGCCGAGGCGCTCCGCCAGCTCCACCGCGCGACGGCTGGAATGGAAGTCGGGATGCAGGTCGTGCACCACGACCACGGGCTGCCGATACGCGATCATCGCCTCGGCCCACGCGTCCATGTCGTGACACGCCTCGGGGGTGTCGAGATCGCCGACCGGCGCGCCGAGATGCGCCTCGCCGTCATGCGCGAGGCACAGGGCGTTCTTGAAATACGCGCCGAACGCGAGCACGGCCGGCCCGCTCGACGCCAAGGGAATCGTCACGGCGAAGGGAGGTGCGTCGTGCGCGGCACTCATCGTCCGACTCAGGCCGACTGCACCGCGGCTGCGCGAGCGGCGCGCGCCTTCGCCATGCCCTGCTCGAGCCAAGCGAGCCACTCGGCGATACCCTCACCGCTCGTCGAGGAGGTACGGATCACCTCGATCGCCGGATTCACGCGGCGCGCGTAGGCGATCGCGCGCTCGACGTCGAAGGCGAGATACGGCAGCAGGTCGACCTTGTTCAGCAGCATCAGGTCGGCGGCGGCGAACATGTCGGGGTACTTGAGCGGCTTGTCCTCGCCCTCGGTCACCGACAGGATCGCGACCTTGTGCGCCTCGCCGAGGTCGAAGGCGGCCGGGCACACGAGGTTGCCAACGTTCTCGATCAGCAGCAGGCTGTCGTCGGCGAGGTCCATCTGCCGGAGCGCGCGCGCGACCATGTCGGCGTCCAGGTGGCAACCCTTGCCGGTGTTGATCTGCAGCGCCGGCACGCCGGTCGCGCGGATGCGCTCGGCGTCGAATTCGGTCTGCTGGTCGCCTTCGATGACGGCCGCGGGGATGCGCCCGGCGAGTTCGGTGAGCGTGCGCACGAGCAGCGTCGTCTTGCCCGACCCGGGGCTGGAGACGAGGTTCAGCGCGAAGATGCCGCGCGCGGCGAGGGAACACCGGTTCTCGTCGGCCCGGGCGTCGTTCTTGCCGAGGATGTCGCGCTCGATCCTGACCATCTGCGACTGCGTGAGCCCGGGCGCGTGCGCGTGGGCCGGGCCGGTGCCGAAGTGCAGGTGGTGATGGGCGGAATGGATGTGCGCGTCGCCGGCCGCGGCCTCAGCGGCGGGTTCGCGAGAATGTTCATGCGCTTGCGCGGGGGCCGCGGCCTTCCACCCGCGCGTCGCGCCGCCCTTCGGCCGCGCGGCCTTCGACCACCCCGCACCGCCGATACTCACTTCACCTGCCCCGCAACCACATACCGTGCACATGTCCTGCTCCGTCCTCTCATTTCCCGCACGAACCGTAGGGCGGGAGGAGCCGAAGGCGTATCCCGCCAATCCCTCCGCCGGAGGGCACTCCCGCGCCGCACGGCGGGATGCGCTGCGCTCCTCCCGCCCTACGCCTTCATCCCCGCTCGAAAGCCTCGGTCGAACGCATCATCCCTTCATTCGACTTCGATTTCCTTGACGCGCATCTCTGTCCCACCGGTCGGCCTGAGCTGATAGCCGCCGCATTCGGGGCATGGATCGTAGCGCTGCGCGAGCGGCACGCTGCGGTCGCATGCGAGGCACCAGCCGACGCCGGGGACGGCCTCGATCTCGATCGCCGCGCCGTCCGCGAGCGAGTCGCGCAACACGACGTCGAGGCAGAAGCGCAGCGCCTCGACCTCCACCGACGACAGCTCGCCGATCTCCAGCACGACGGTCTTCACGCGCTGCGCGCCTTGCGCGCCCGCGGCGTCCTCGACGATGCCGCGCACGCTCTCGGCGAGCGACATTTCATGCATCGGCTACATCCTCGATCGCGATCTGGTACTCGACGCAGGGATCCAGCGACAGCGCGAGCGCCTTCAGGCGCAGCAGCGCCGCCTCGTCCGAATCGGCCTCCCAGCCGCAGCCTTCGCGCACGAAGGGGCCGTCGGCGTGGAAGTTCCACTCGGTCGGCGCGACGATCGCGTACTCGGCGATGCGCTCGCCGTCGAGACGCACCGCGTGCATCAGCAGGCCGCGCGCAGTCTCGACGCAGGCGAGCCCGGCGTGCTCGCCGAGCGGCGCCGCATCGATCAGCTTGGGCATGTCGGACGCGAGCGGATGGCGCAGGCGGCTCGCACATTCCGAGAGATCGACCACCCGCGCGAACAGCCGTGCGGCGATGCGATGGCGGTGCATGAGCAGGCCGCGCACCATCAATTCCCCGGCGTGACGCGACAACACCCCGGTTTCGTGCGCCTTGCCGAAGAGGGTCGGCGTCGCGCAGAAATCCGCCGACGGCACCCCGCCCAGCTCGTTCGCCCACGCGCCCGCCGACAGCATGGGCAGGAGCGGTACGGCCTCTTCCTTCGGGGTCGAGGAGCCCATTTCGATCAGGTCGCCGAGCGCCGCGCCGATGGTGCCGCCGCGCCGCGCGCGCTCGACGAACTCGCGCAGGCTGCTCGGTCCGCGCGTGGCCATGAAGAAGCCCTGCAGCAATTCCACGGCGACCAGGTCGAGGATATCTCCGCCCAACTCGTAGGCTGCGCGGGCGTCCACGAGGCGCGCCAGGCGACGGTGCAGTTCCGCGAAGCGGTCGCGGCGCGGCGCGTGGCCGAACAGCGTGGGCCAGTCGAGCATGAGGCGCCACAGGTGCTCCTGCGTCATTTCGGTCGCGAGCTCGCGCTCCTCGGCCCAGGCCTCGGGGCGCGCCGTTTGCGTGGCGCCCGCCGCGACACAGGCCGCCGTGGCGGCGATCCGCTGCGCGTGCGAGCACAGGCTGAAGAGGGTCGGAACGAGCTTGAGCGCCTCGTCGACCGTCCGCCCGACGAGTACGCGCGCGGCCTGCGGCCGGGGGTTGTCGACCTCGACATGGACGATCCTCCGCCCTTGCCGCCGCGCCACCAGCCGCATCACTCCCCCCGGGTTCATCCGCCTTCTCCGTTCCGCCGTCCGGTCGCCACACGCTTGCCGCCGCACCCCATGCGCGCGCGGCCCGGACAACGCGCTGTTGGCGCGCATCCGCCGGGTGCGGACGATGATAGGCGCAGACGTGCGAGCGCGAAAGCCTGCCGACGGCAACCGTTGACGCATGTCTAGACGCGGCCGCGCAGGAAGGCGCGACGCGAGGGCGAAGGCGGCGTCCGCGGATTCGGATCGGCATCTTCGGAGGGGGCCGCTCCAGTAGTGTCGGGGGCGCTTGCGGGCAGCGGCTTGAGCACGGTGGCGAGCGCTTCGCGCGCGATCGCGCAGGCTGCGTCGGTGTTCGCGATGCCCTCGGGCGGCGTGATCAGCGGGCAGTACAGGAAGGCCGGCACGAGGTCGGTCGCGTGCTCGGCCGCCTCGCCGATGAACACGAGATCGCCCACCGGCAGGCTCAGCGTATGGCGCGCGCCGGCCGCGGTATCGCGCCACAAGGTGCCGCCGCCGGGCAACAGCACGAGCTGGATGCTCCACGGCGTCACGAGCGCCGCCAGCCAGTCGCCGGCGACGCGCTCGCAAGCGGCGACCGCGACGTCGAGGGCTTCGTTGAGGAAGGGCAGCCCGGCCATACGCGTTTCATGCACGCGGCGGAAATGGCGTTCCAGCGTCGTGCTCGGGTCGTCATGCCAGACCGCAGCGACCGCCGCTTCCGGCGGGCGGACCGCCGGCACGCGGACGAAGGGGATCACCTCGCTCATGGGGTTTCGGTTGCCGCAGTCTCCACCGGCTCTGCAGTGGAGGGGGTTGCTGCTGTGGGAGCGGCTTCAGCCGCGAATCGGCGCCCATTCGCGGCTGAAGCCGCTCCCACAGAACCGGGGTCGCATTCGGCGGCGGGCGTCCGCAAGTCGCCGAACCACGCCTCCGGGTCGTAATCGCCGTCCAGCGTCGCCGCGAGCGCCGCCAGCGCCTCCTCGGTCAGCGCAAGGCTCTCTTCGTCCAGCACGTCCTTCGCGAAGCCGAGCGCGACGAGCACCCAGGTGCCGACCGGCTGCGGGCCGACGAGCAGCATGTTGGCCTGCTGGCGGCGCTCGCCGCGCACGACCCATGCGATCTCGCCATCGCCCACCCAGGAATCGACCTGCATCGGCACCGATAGACACATGCTAAGCAGCCTCCGCGACCTTGGGCGGCGTGTGCAAGCCGTACTCCGCCAGCGCATCGCGAATCGCCTGCAGCGCCGTCGGCATCGCCGCCCGCACCGGCGCGCTCTGCTCCATCGAGGTCGAGATGTCGAAGGGCTGCACGCCGACGACGACCACATGGCGCGGCGCGCGCTCGGTGATTTCGAGCGTCGCGAGCACGTCCGACAGACCGACCTGATGCGGCGAGATGCGCGCGCGGAAGAAGGCGGGCACCTCGTCGTCCTTCAGCACGACGACCGAGGCCGGCGGCTTGCCGACGCGCACGCAGTCGGCGATGACCAGCAGGTCGAGGTTTTCCAGATCCTCGAGGAGCTCCATCGCCGCGGTGCCGCCATCGAGCACGGTCAGCGCGTCGGGGATCTCGTACTCGGCCTGCAGCTGCTCGACGAGACGCACGCCGACGCCCTCGTCGGTGAGCAGGATGTTGCCGACGCCCAGCAGCACGGCGCGGCGGATCGGGGTGTCGATCGTGCGCATCACGAAGCCTTCACCCGCACCACTTCCGCATTCTCCGTATCCAGGATATGCACCGCGCACGCCAGGCAGGGATCGAAGGAATGGATCGTGCGCAGCACCTCCAGCGGCTTCTCCGCATCAGCCACCGGGTTGCCGATCAGGCAGGCCTCGTAAGGCGCCATCTCGTCCTTCTCGTTCTTCGGCGCGGCGTTCCACGTGGAAGGCACGACACACTGGTAGTTCTTGATCTTCTGGTTCTCGATCACCACCCAGTGCGACAGGATGCCGCGCGGCGCCTCGTGGAAGCCCACGCCGTGGATCTCGCCCTTGGGGAAGACCGGCGCGTTGAAGGTGTCGAGGTCGCCCTTGGCCATGTTGTCGATGAGCATCTGCCACTGGCCCTGCAGCGCATCGGTCTCGACGCCGCACATGATCGCGCGCGAAGCGTGGCGGCCGATCGTCGAGTGCATCGCGTCCAGGCCGACCTTGGTCTTCGCCAGCGAGGACACCGTGTCGAGCATTCCCGTCGCGTACTTGGTGATGCCCTCGTGCTTGGCCGCGAGGCCGCACAGCACGCGCGCGAGCGGGCCGACCTGGGCCGGCTTGCCGAGGAAGGTCGGCGACTTGAGCCACGAGTACTTGCCGTCGTCATGGAAGTCGGTGTACTTCGGCGTCGTCTCGCCCTTGTACGGGTGCAGCGTTGCCGCATCGCCCGCACCATACTCGTACCACGAGTGCTTCACCGCTTCCGAGACCCCGTCCTCGAAGAACTTGTCGCCGAAGGCCGTGATCGGCTTGAACTGCGACAGGTCGCCGTTGGGGATGTAGCCGCCGGGGATCGCGAACTGCGTGCCGGCGGAGTCCAGCGGGATGTCCGGCGCCGCGAGGTAGTTCACGACGCCGCGCCCTACCTGCGTCCACTCCGGGTAGAAGGCGCCGATCGCGGCCACATCGACCATGTAGACGTTCTTCACGAAGTCGTCGAGCTTGGTCATCCACTCCTGGATCGCCATCAGGCGCTCGACCGTCAGCACCGACTGCGCGTTCGTCGACAGCGGGTTGGCGACGCCGCCCACCGCGACGTTCTGGATGTGCGGCGTCTTCGAACCGAGGATGGACACGATCTTGTTGGCGTAGCGCTGGATCTCCAGCGCCTGCAGGTAGTGCGCCACCGCCAGCAGGTTCACCTCCGGCGGCAGCTTCATCGCCGGGTGCCCCCAGTAGCCGTTGGTGAAGATGCCGAGCTGGCCGCTGGCGACGTAGCTCGCGAGCTTCTCCTTCACCTTGCGCATCTCGTGCTTGCTGTTGCCCGACCACGTCGACAGGCTCTCGCCGAGCGCGGCGGCCTTGTCCGGGTCGGCCTTCAGCGCCGAGACCACGTCCACCCAGTCGAGCGCCGACAGGTGGTAGAAATGCACGATCTGGTCATGCACCGCGTGCGCCAGGATGATCATGTTGCGGATCAGCTGCGCGTTGAGCGGGATATCCAGCTTCAGCGCGTTCTCGACTGCGCGCACCGAGCAGATCGCATGCACGGTCGTGCACACGCCGCAGATGCGCTGCGTGATCGCCCACGCGTCGCGCGGGTCGCGGCCGATCAGGATGTTCTCGACGCCGCGCCACATGGTGCCCGAGGACCAGGCCTTGGTGACCTTGCCGCCGTCGACCTCGACGTCGATCCGGAGGTGGCCTTCAATCCGGGTGACCGGGTCGATGGTGATGCGTTGGCTCATGGGAAAGATCTCCTCGGAAATTCTCAGGCGGCCTGCCCGGCCGGCGCGTGGTCCTCGCGCGGCAGCACCGGGAAGCGGCGGGTAATGACGATGTAGGCCAGCACTTCGATCGCGAACATGCCGAAGGTGACCATCATTTCGGGGATGGACGGGAAGTAGGACCAGCCGTCGCCGGTCTGGTAGCCGATCAGATAGGAATTCACGCGCAGCAGGATGCCCGCGATCATCAGCACGGCGCCGCCCACGAAGAGGTTCGCCGGATTCGCGCGCTTTGCGGGCGAGCCGAGGATCCAGAACGGCAGCACGAAGGCGATGCTCTCGAGCCAGAACATGAAGGCCTGCAGCGTCGGCTCGAAGGCGGTCGCGATCGCGCCGCGCACGATCAGGTCGCCGAAGCGGATCGCCAGATACAGCCCCAGCATGCCCAGCATCACCTTCGACAAGGGGGTCAGCAGGTGCATCTCGATCGAGCGGCGGTAGCCCGCCGCGGCGACGCAGGACTCGAACAGCACCACCGCGTAGCCGATCGTGATCGCCGAGATCAGGTAGATCGCCGGCAGGGCCATGGTCTGCCACAGCGGATGCAGCTGCGTGCCGAACACGATCAGCATCGAGCCGAGCGAGCTCTGGTGCATCATCGGCAGCACCGTGCCCAGGCCGACGAGGAAGAACATCGCGCGCCCGACCTTGCGCTGGGCGTTGGTCCAGCCGAACTTCTCGAAGAAGGTCGGCGAGAACTCCAGCCACATCACCAGGATGTAGAGCGAGATGCAGGCCGCGACCTCGAACATCACCGAGTTCGGCGAGGCGTAGCCCGGCCACAGGATGTGCCAGAAGTTCCAGTAGCGGCCGAGGTCGAAGATCACGCCGGCACCCGCGAGCGAATAGCCGAACAGGCTCGCCAGCAGCGCCGGGCGCACCAGCGGGTGATACTCGCCCTTGTTGAAGATATACACCAGCATCGCGACCGAGAAACCGCCGCAGGCGAAGGCCGAGCCGATCACGACGTCGCCGACCACCCAGATGCCCCACGGATAGCCGTCGTTGAGGTTCGTCACCGCGCCGAGACCGCCCCAGAAGCGCAGCGCGAGGATCGCGAAGGCCGACAGGATCAGCACCGCGCAGACGAAACTCACCGCATTGAGAAGCCGCCCGCCGACCGGCGCTGGCGCGGCATGGACATGAGCGCTCATTGGCCGCCCTCCCGCTTGTCAGAGTGTTGGCCAGCCGACTCGTCGTCCTTGGGCATGTTGCGCTTGGCGAGGAAGGTCATCACCCCCAACGCGACCACCGGCAGCGCGAGCCCGCCGTAGAGCGTGTGCTGCAGCGTCTCGGACCTCGACGAGAAGGAGCGCTCGGGCAGCGGCTTGTGGCCCAGCTTGTCGAAGGGCACCGCGGCGAGCTTCATCATCTGCGTGCCGCCGACTTCCTTCTCGCCATACACGTGCTGCACGTAGGCCGGCACCACGCCTTCCCACGACGGTTGGTCGCCCGTCGTGAGGTTGCCGCGCGGGAAGATGGTCGTGTCGCCGGCCTTGAGCGCGAGGCGGCGCTGCGCCTCGGCCCTCAGGTCGGAGACCTTGCCGTACAGCGTCGCGCCCGTCGGGCACACTTCGGCACAGGCCGCGTAGTGGCCGTCCTGCATGCGGTGGCGGCACAGCTCGCACTTGCCGATCGCGCCGGTCGGCGAGTCGTAGTCGTACTTCGGGATGCCGAAGGGGCAGGCGGCCACGCAGTAGCGGCAGCCGATGCAGGCGTCCTTGTCGTAGGAGACGATGCCGGTCACCGGATCCTTGAGCATCGCCGACACCGGGCAGGCCGACACGCAGCTCGGATCGACGCAGTGCAGACAGGAGCTCTTCATGAAGGCATAGCCGCCCTGCTCCGCATCCTTGAGCGTCGCCTTGCCGTCGCGATAAACCTTGATCACGTTGAAGGTGCGCGCGGTCGTGTCGAGCGGCACGTCCCACGGCGAATCGGGGGTGGTGTTGATGTCGACGGGCAGGTTGTTGGCCGTCTTGCACGCCGCCACACAGGCCTTGCAGCCGATGCACAGCGTCGAGTCGAACAGCAGCCCGACCGCGTCGGGCGAGATTTCGGCGTTGCCGCGCGCCTGTGCGGCGGGGCTCGCCGCCGCGCCCGCGACGGCCGCACCGCCCGCGAGCGCACATCTGAGGAAGTCGCGTCGGGAGCTCATCATCACTCCCGCCCGGCGGCCTTGTTGTCCTGCTTGCCGTCCTTGTCCTTCGCGGCCTGCTGCTCCGCATGCGACTTGCCGAGGTTCTTGGCGAACATCGCGCCTGCGCCCGCGGCGGCGGCGGCGACCGCGGTCAGCACCGCGGCGGAACCCAGCGATGCACCCTTGCCCTGCGGCTCGCCGACGGATGGGTAGCTCGCCGGCGGCTCGACGTTCTTCACCTTCGCGAGCATGTGGATCGGCTTCTGGAAGCCCACGCCCTGCTCGGTACAACCGATGCACGGATGGCCGCAGCCCACCGGCCAGGTGCCGGCGCCTGCATCACCAAACATGATGGTCGGGCAGTTCGCGTAGGTCTCCGGCCCCTTGCAGCCCAGCTTGTACAGGCAGTAGCCCTTGCGATGGCCCTCGTCGCCGAACTCCATCGCGAAGCGCCCGGCATCGAAGTGCGCGCGACGCTCGCAGTTCTCGTGGATCAGGCGCGAATAGGCGAACTTCGGCCGCCCCAGGTGATCGACCTCGGGCAGCGAACCGAAGCTCAGGAAATGCACAACCGTCGCGAGGAAGTTGTACGGGTTGGGCGGGCAGCCCGGAATCGTCACCACCGGCTTGCCGAGCACCTCGGCGACGCCCGTCGCGCCGGTCGGATTCGGCCCCGTCGAAGGCATGCCGCCCCAGCTCGCACAGGAGCCGATCGCGATCACCGCAGCGGCATCGGCCGCGCACTCCCTGGTCATCTCGATCGCCGTCTGGCCGCCGACCTTGCAGTAGATGCCGTCTTCCTTGGTCGGGATCGCGCCCTCGATGACCAGGATGTACTTGCCCTTGTTGTCCGCCATCGCCTGACGGCGCGCGGCCTCGACCTGATGGCCGGCGGCGGCGCACAGCGTCTCGTGGTAGTCGAGCGAGATGATGTCGAGGATCAGCTTCTCGATCGTGGGGTGCTCCGCACGCAGCATCGACTCGGTACAGCCGGTGCATTCCTGGAAGTGCAGCCAGATCACCGACGGGCGGCGCTTCTGCTCGATCGCGGTCTGCATCTGCGCCGCGGCGGTCGCGGGCAGGCCCAGCGTCGTCGCCAGCGTCGCGCAGAACTGCATGAAGCCGCGCCGGCTCATCCCCAGGCGCTCCTCGACCGGCCGCGCCTGCCAGGCCTCCGCCAGTTCCTTCAATTCGTGGTGCATGCACTCCCCCCGTTCTTGTCCATGGACGGCAACACGCGTGCGCGTCGTACGCGGGGGAGATCACAAGAAGCGTGCCGGTTTTCGGGCTGGTAGTTTTCCGTTATGGATCAGTTGCTTGAAAGAATTGGGGAAGTTCACCCGGCAAGTTCGGCGCCAGCAACGGTCCAACACTGGAAAGCTTCTTTTCATCTGACTTTCCACGTGGCTTTCGTAGGACACGAGCTCGCGGGGAGCGGTGGCCGTGGAGGAACTCTGTGGGGGCGGCTTCAGCCGCGAATGGGCGCTTCAGACTGCGGGGACGCTGCTTCGCGGCTGAAGCCGCTCCCACGAATGCCTCCGCTTCGACATGCGCGGAGAAGGGGCCGGCCGCAAGTTCACACGTCCGGCGGATCCACAAGCGGGGCGCGGTAGCCGTGGAGGAACTCGGTGGGAGCGGCTTCAGCCGCGAATGGGCGCTTCAGACTGCGGGGACGCTGCTTCGCGGCTGAAGCCGCTCCCACGAATGCCTCCGCTTCGACATGCGCGGAGAAGGGGCCGGCCGCAAGTTCACACGTCCGGCGGATCCACAAGTGGGGCGCGGTAGCCGTGGAGGAACTCGGTGGGAGCGGCTTCAGCCGCGAATGGGCGCTTCAGACTGCGGGGACGCTGCTTCGCGGCTGAAGCCGCTCCCACGAATGCCTCCCCTTCCACATGCGCGGAGAGGGGGCCGGCCGCAAGTTCAGACGTCCAGCGGATCCACGTCGAGCTGCCAGCGCAGCTCGCGATGAATGCGTTGCCCGCGCAGCACCTCGATCCAATGGCCGATGAAACCCTGCAGCGGCGCGCGTTCGTCCGCCTCGACCAGCAGCTGCGCGCGTTCGCGCCGGGCCAGCCGCGTCAGGCGCATCGGCACCGCATCGAACACCCTCACGCCGGCCGGCGCGATCTCCTGCGCGAGGCGGCGCGCGTGGGCGAGGAACTGCATCGCGTCGTCGAGCATCGGCGCGTCGGCGCGCAGCATCGCCTGGAAGGTGAAGGGCGGGAAGCCGGCCGCACGACGCTCGTCCAGCGCGCTCGCGGCGAAGGCGTCGAAGTCGTGCTTGGCGAGGCAGCGATACAGCGGGTGGTCGGGGTATTCGGTCTGCACCAGCACTTCGCCCGGCAGGTGTGCGCGTCCCGCACGCCCGCCGACCTGCATCAGCTGCTGGAACAGGCGCTCCGGTGCGCGGAAGTCCGCCGCGTGCAGCGACGCGTCCGCACCGATCACGCCGACCAGCGTAAGCTGCGGGAAGTCGTGGCCCTTGGCCATCATCTGCGTGCCGACGAGGATGTCCGCCTCGCCGCTGGCGATCTGCGCGAGCAGGCTTTCCCACTGGTTGCGCGTGCGCGCGGAATCCCGGTCCACGCGCAGCACGCGCGCCTCGGGGAAGAGTTCGGCCAGCCGCGCCTCGATGCGCTGCGTGCCGCGGCCGAAGGGCTGGATGTCCTGGTTGTTGCACACCGGGCAGTGGTGCGGCACCTCGGTGTCGCAGCCGCAGTGGTGGCAGCGCAGGCGGCGGTCGGCCAGATGCACGACGAGGTTGGCCGAGCAGTGCGGGCAGCGGCTCACCCAGCCGCAGGCGGGGCAGGACAGCACCGGCGCGTAGCCGCGACGGTTGAGGAAGACAAGGCTCTGCTCGCCGCGTGCGAGGCGCTCGCCGATCGCGGTCTTGAGCTGCGGGCTGAGGCCTTCGTCGAGCTTCATGCGGCGCGTGTCGATGCGGCGCACCGCGGGCAGCGTGCTCGCGAGCGCACGCGCGTCGAGGCGCAGGCTGCGGTAGCGCTCCAGCCGCGCATGCTGCCAGCTCTCCAGCGAGGGCGTCGCCGAACCGAGCACGACCGGCACGCCGCGCTGGCGCGCCCGCCACACCGCGACATCGCGCGCCGAGTAGCGCACCCCTTCCTGCTGCTTGTAGGAGGCGTCGTGCTCCTCGTCGACGAGGATCAGGCCGAGGCGTGGCAGCGGAGCAAACACCGACAGGCGCGTGCCGAGCACGATGTCGGCGCGTCCTTCCAGCGCCTGCACGAAGCCGCGCGAACGCGCCCCCTCGGCGAGCGCCGAATGCAGGCTCACGACGCACGCGGCGGGGAAGCGGTTGGCGACGCGCGATTCGAGCTGCGGCGTGAGCGCGATCTCGGGCACCAGCATCAGCACCTGCTGCCCCGCGGCGAGCGCGCGCTCGGCGAGGCGCAGATAGACCTCGGTCTTGCCGCTGCCGGTCACGCCCTGCAGCAGCCAGGGCGCGAAGCCTGCCGGCGCCGCCGACACCGCCTCGACCGCGGCGCGCTGCTCCTCGGTGAGCTCGGGACGGTTCGCCGCGGGCATCGCCGGATCCGCACCGCGTACGGCAACGACCCAGCCGCGCTTCATCGCGTCGCCCAAAGCGGCGCCCGATGGCAGCTCGCGCGCCGCGCTGCGGCGGATCACGCCGGCCGCGCGCAGTTCGCCGAGCAGGGCCAGCGCCCGGCTCGCACGGCGGGCCTCGGCCAGCGCCGAGTGGCCTGCCTCGCTCAGGTCCAGCAGCGGGTCGCTCTCGCGGTCGCTCACCGCATCGGCGCGGCGCAGACCCGGCGGCAAGGCGAGCGCGATCACTTCGCCGAGCGGCGCGTGGTAGTAGCGCGCGACGAAGCCGACCAGCTCCAGCCAGTCCGCCGGCAGCGGTGCGACCTCGCGCTGGATGTGACGCACCGCCTTGAGGCGCGCGGGGTCCAGGTCCGATTCGGCGACGCGCGCAACGATCAGGCCGCTCTTCTCCCCCCGCCCGAAGGGTACCCGCACGCAGCGGCCGACATCCTCATCGCATGCATCTTGCGATGAATAATCAAAGAGTTGTGGCAGCGGAACGGGAAGCGCGACACGGACGATGGGCATTCGGGTTTCGTTTCTTACACAACTTTCAATTAATTATCAGATGTTTACGAGAAGTTCTTAAATTCGTTGTTCGGAAACGGGGAGTAAATCTTTGCCGCGAAACCCTTCCGAAGCTTGTCCACAAATCCTGTGGATAACTTTGTTGATAGCATGGGTGAAACGCCCTGAACCCGGCGCCACTCCTGCCCTTGTGTCACATTGCCTTAACAGTAGGCAAATTTTTATTCTTTATTTTTCAATTACTTATAAATTCATGTGAATAAACCCGGATTCCATGCAGGATCCGGCTTCGGGAGTGCTCCGGTGTGCATAAGTCAAGCGGTCAACGCATATTATTCCGCTTGACAAGGGTCGGCCGGACACTCCCGATTGCGCACTTCGCACCTTGACGGTGCCGACAAGCGGGGAATTTTCCCCAACCCCAAAAGGGAACCCCGGCGGGGCGCGTCCTGCGCAACCCGGCCGGGGTTCGGGTACCGCCGCGAAACGCTCAGACGCCCGCGCGAATTTTGCGGCTGTGCTCGTGCACGGTGTCGACCAGCACGGACACCGACTCGGGCGGCGTGAATTGCGAGATGCCGTGGCCGAGGTTGAAGACGTGGCCGGGGTGGTTGCCGAAGGAATCGAGCACGCGCTTCGCTTCGCGCGCGACCGCTTCGGGCGGCGCGAACAGCACGTTGGGGTCGAGGTTGCCCTGCAGCGCGACCTTGTCGCCGACGAGCTTGCGCGCGCGGCCGATGTCCATGGTCCAGTCGAGGCCGACGGCGTCGCAGCCGATGTCCGCGATGCCCTCGATCCACAGGCCGCCGCCCTTGGTGAACACGATGTTCGGCACGCGCTCGCCGTCACGCTCCTTGATCAGCCCATCGACGACGCGCTTGAGATAGGGCAGCGAGAACTCGTGGTAGGCCGCCTCGGACAACGCACCGCCCCAGGAGTCGAACACCATCACGGCCTGCGCGCCGGATTCGATCTGCGCGTTGAGGTAGGCAACGACGGAGTCGGCCGTCACGGAGAGGATGTGGTGCATCAGGTCGGGGCGCGAATAGGCCATCGCCTTGACCTTGCGGTAGTCGTCGGACGAGCCGCCTTCGACCATGTAGCAGGCCAGCGTCCACGGGCTGCCGGAGAAGCCGATCAGCGGCACGCTGCCGTTCAACGCGCGGCGGATCTCGGCGACCGCGTCCATCACGTACTGCAGTTCGGCATGCGGATCGGGGATCGCGAGATTGCGGATCTCCCACTCGTCGCGCAGCGGGCGCTCGAAGCGCGGGCCCTCGCCTTCGGCGAAGTACAGGCCCAGGCCCATCGCGTCCGGCACGGTGAGGATGTCGGAAAAGAGGATCGCGGCGTCGAGGTTGTAGCGCGCGAGCGGCTGCAGCGTGACCTCGCAGGCCATCGTCGGGCTCTTGCACAGGTTCAGGAAGCTGCCGGCGCGCTTGCGGGTCTCGCAGTACTCGGGCAGGTAGCGCCCCGCCTGCCGCATCAGCCACAGCGGCGTGTATTCGGTCGGCTGGCGCAGCAGGGCGCGCAGGAAGGTGTCGTTCTGCAGGCGGGTCACGGTTACGTCCTCAAATCTGCCCGAGCGGGCGCAAACCTCGATTATCGCCGTTTTTCCGCCGTCATGCCGCTCCCGCGCGGGCTGCGGGGCATTTGCCCCGCTGCACGATCAGATCGCGAGGCTCAGCGCGCCGGCGGCGACCGCGAGCCCGCCCAGCGTCCAGCGCAGCGCACCGGTCGAGCGGATCGCGAAGAAGGCGCTCACGAGCGTGACGAGGGCCGAGGGCAGGTGCTCGATGCCGGACGAGAACATGTGCGCGAGGCCGGGCACGAAGCCGTGATCGCCGTGCGCGAGGGCCGTGCCGGTGGTGAGTGTGAGGGCCAGGGCGGCCAGGCTGCGGATCGGCTTCATGACGTTTTCCTCGAATTGAATGTCTGCGGCTGCAGAATCGGATCAAGGTAAAACAAGTTGCATGCCACCGCCGCGAAGCTGGCTTCGCCGGCGGCCGGGTGGAAAGCGTCATTCCAGCCGTCACTGGGCGACGGTCAGGCGCTTTCCACCGCCGCCGCGTTCAGCGGCAGACCAGCACGGGGATCGTGCAGTGCGCGAGGACCTTGTTGGTTTCGCTCCCCAGCAGCAGCGCGTTGATGCCGCGTCGGCCGTGCGAGGCCATGCAGATCAGGTCGCAGCCGAGGCTTTCGGCGGTCTGGATGATCACGCGGTGCGGGGTCTCGCTGCTTTCTACGACGGGGTTGGCCTTCACGCCGGCCTCCCGCGCCCGCGCAAGCGCCGCGTCGATGATGCGCTGGCCGTGCGACGCGGCCTCGCGGGCGAAGCGGCGCGTCTTCTCCGGATCGTAATGGCCGTCCTCGCCGAAATTCGTGACCGGGAACGGCGGTTCGGCGGTCGCGTTGAGGATCGTCAGCCGGGCACCCAGACCGCGGGCGAGCGCGATCGCGCGATCGAGCGCCTGGTCGGACAAGGGCGAGCCGTCGGTGGGGACGAGGATATGCTGGAACATGGGGCGTCCTTGGGATGAGAGGTTCGTTCCACGCGGGCCTGTCGCGGCCTTGCGGCTGCCCGCGACAGGCCCGGGCGAACGGAGAAGTCGTTCCGGATCGACCGTCGCGCTAGTCGCGCGCGGCGCCCTGCCCGGCCATTTCGACCGCAAGTTCGCCGGCCGCGTCGTCCTCGACGGACTGCCGCTTCGCGAGCCACGCCCCCAGCGCGACGACGAAGAGCGCGCCGGCGGTCGAACTCACGTAGTGCAGCCAGCCCGGCAGGTGCTCGACATAGGGCTTCACGACGACGTCGCCGATCAGCATGCCACCCGCAATCCAGCCCAGCAGCGCCGCCCCGAGGGTGATGACCATCGGGAAGCGGTCCATCAGCTTGAGCACGAACTTGCTGCCCCACACGATGATGGGGATGCTGACGACGATGCCGAACACGACGAGGCCGAGGTCGCCCTTGGCCGCACCGGCGACCGCGATCACGTTGTCCAGGCTCATCACCGCGTCGGCGATGACGATGGTCTTGATCGCGCCGAGCAGATGGGTCGAGCCCTCGATGTTGCCGTGGCCCTCGTCGTCCTCCGGCTGCATCAGCTTCACGCCGATCCACAGCAGCAGCAGCGCGCCGACGACCTTCAGGAAGGGCAATGCCAGGAGTTGCAGCGCGAAGAAGATGAGCACGACGCGCAGGCCGATCGCGCCGACCACGCCCCACGCGATGCCCTTGTTGCGCTGATGCTCGGGCAGCTTGCGGCACGCGAGCGCGATGACGACCGCGTTGTCGCCGCCGAGCAGGATGTCGATCGCGATGATCTGCAGCACGGATACCCAGAAGGCGGCATCCATCATGGTTTCAAACACTGTTATCTCCTCAGATCGGGGAATGGTGGCCGATCGCGTCGGCCTGCATGCGACGCACGAGGCGCCATGCTTGCGGCACGATCACGACCAATGCGGTGATCGCGAGCACCGTCGCCGAGATCGGCTGGGTCACGAAGATCGACAGGTCGCCCTGGCTGATCGCCAGCGCACGGCGGAACTGCTGCTCGGACAGCGGGCCGAGGATCAGGCCGACCAGCACCGGCGCGACCGGGATGTCGTAGCGGCGCATCACGAATCCCAGCAGACCGATGCCGTACAGCAGCGCGAGGTCGAACCACGAGTTGCGGATGCCGTAGGCGCCCATCGTCGCGAAGATCAGGATGCCCGCGTAGAGCAGCGGGCGCGGGATCGACAGCAATTTTACCCAGACCCCCACCAGCGGCAGGTTCAGCGCCAGCAGGATGACGTTTCCGATATACATGCTTGCAATCAGGCCCCAAATCAGCTCCGGCTGCGTGTCGAACAGCAGCGGGCCGGGCTGCAGGCCGTACTGCTGGAACGCGGCGAGGATGATCGCGGCGGTCGCGGTGGTCGGCAGGCCCAGCGTCAGCAGCGGCATCAGCGTGCCGCTCGCGGAGGCGTTGTTGGCCGCTTCCGGGCCCGCCACGCCTTCGATCGCGCCCTTGCCGAACTCGGCGGAATGCTGGCTGAGCTTCTTCTCCGTCGCGTACGAGAGGAAGGTCGGGATCTCGGCGCCGCCCGCGGGGATGCAGCCGAACGGGAAGCCGAAGGCGGTGCCGCGCAGCCACGGCTTCCATGAGCGCTTCCAGTCGTCCTTGCTCATCCAGATCGAACCCTTCATCTGCTCGATGGTGTCGACGCCGCGGTTCAAGTAGGTCGCGACGTAGAGCGTCTCTCCGACCGCGAAGAGGCCCACCGCGACGACGACGATGTCGAGGCCGTCGAGCAGCTCCGGGACGCCCAGCGTGAAGCGTGCCTGCCCGGTCTGGCTGTCGAGGCCGATGAGGCCGATCGTCAGGCCGATGAAGAGGGCGGCGAGGCCGCGCGCGGGCGAGGAGCCGAGCACCGCGGACACCGTCACGAAGGCCAGCACCATCACCGAGAAGTATTCGGCGGGGCCGAACTTCAGCGCGACGTCGACCGCGAAGGGCGACACGAAGGTCAGCAGCACGGTGCCGATCGTGCCGGCCACGAAGGAGCCGATCGCCGAGGTCGCCAGCGCGGGGCCGGCGCGGCCGCGCTTGGCCATCATGTTGCCTTCCATCGCGGTGACGATGGTCGCCGATTCGCCCGGCGTGTTGAGCAGGATCGAGGTCGTCGAGCCGCCGAACATCGCGCCATAGTAGATGCCGGCGAACATGATCAGCGCGCCGGTGGGGTCGAAGCTTGCGGTCGCGGGCAGCAGCAGCGCCACCGTCAGCGCCGGGCCGACGCCCGGCAGCACGCCGACCGCCGTGCCCAGCGTGACGCCGACGAAGCCGAGCAGCAGGTTCTGCAGCGTCAGCGCGACGGCGAAGCCCGACAAGAGTGCGTTGAGGGTTTCCATCTCAGCCTCCGAACAGGCCCGCGGGCAGGCTCAGGCCCAGCGCCTGCGTGAAGAGGAAATACACGGCCGTCGACAGCACCGCCGCGATGGCGACGTCGCGCACCGGTTTCGTGCTGCCGAAGCCGCGCGCGACCAGCACGAAGAGCAGGGTCGAGGCGAGGATAAAGCCGGCCCAGCCGATCAGCACCATGTGCAGCACGACGCCGGCGCTGATGAGCACGAAGCCCGTGCGGTCGGGCGCGGCGTGCGTCCCGGCCTCGTCCGGCATCGCGCGCCAGCCGCCTGAGAGCGCCTGCCACGCGAGCCAGGTGCCGCACAGCGTGAGGCCGGTGCCGATGAGATAGGGGAAGAGGCGCGGGCCGACCTGCGAATAGCCCTGTGTCTCGGCGATCCCCTGCGTCTCGAACACGACGAAGCCGCCGAGCGCCAGCAGCGCGAGCGAGATCAGCAGTTCGCCGACGTCCGTGCGCGCGCGCGTGCTCATCTCTTCACCAACCCGAGATCATTGACGAGCTTCAGCACGGTCTTCTGCTCGGCCTCGACGTACTGGCGGAACTCGTCGCCGGTCATCAGCATGTCGACCCACTCGTTCTTCGCCAGCGTCGCCTTCCACGCGTCGCTCTTCGCCATCTGCGTCACCGTCTTCACGAGCTCGTCGCGCTGCGCGTCGCTGATGCCGGGCGCCGCCATGATGCCGCGCCAATTCACGAACTCGACCGCGATGCCCTGCTCCTTCAGCGTCGGGACGTCGATGTCCGGCACGCGGGCAGGCGCCGTGACCGCCAGCGCACGCAGCTTGCCGGCCTTGATCTGGCCCGCGAACTCATTGAAGCCGCCCAGGCCAACCGTGACGTGGCCGCCCAGCACCTGCGCGAGGACCTCGCCGCCGCTGCCGAAGGCGACGTAGTTGAACTTGCCCGCCTCGCCGCCGATGGCCTGCACGATCATGCCGGCGGTGAGCTGGTCGACGCCGCCGGCGAAGCCGCCCGCCCACGACACCGCGGCGGGGTTGGCCTTGTAGGCGGCGACGAGGTCGGCCATGTTCTTCAGCGGCGAGCTCGCCGGCACCACGAGGACTTCATACTCGCCGGTCAGGCGCGCGATCGGCGTGACGTTCGCGAGCGTGACCGGCGACTTGTTGATGAACACCGCCGACACCATGCCCTTGCCACTCGCCATCAGCGCGCCGCCGTCGCCCTTGCTGCTGTTGATGAGCTGCGCCAGGCCGATCGTGCCGCCCGCACCGGCGACATTGTTCACCTGCACGCGGTCGGCGAGCTTGTTGGCCTGCAGCGCGGCCTGCACCGCGCGGCCGAGCTGGTCGTAGCCGCCACCGGGCGCGGCCGGGACGAGGATCTTGTAGTCGGCGGCGCAGGCCAGGGTCGTGGCGCCCGCGAGGGCGAGACCGGCGAGGACGGTCCGCAGCGCGCGGCCGAGGCCGGCGCCGATATCGTTATGTCGCATGTGGAATGTCTCCGGAAGAGGTGCTGCGGGGCGGGACGGTGCAGCCACGCAGGATCGGCCGACCCGCTACCGTGCGGGCCGGGCCCTGCGACGGGCTCGGCCCGCACGGACGTGGCTGAACGCGGCGTTATTGGACGGTCGGGTTCCGACTTACGGCTTGACCATGCCGAGATCGGTCACGAGCTTGGTGATGCGCGCGACGTCGGCTTCGAGGAACTTCTTGAACTCCGGCCCGGTGAGGTACATGTCCTGCCAGTCGTTGCGCTTGAGCGCCTCCTTCCACGAGTTCGACGTGACCGCCTTGTCGAGCGCGGCGACCAACTCCTTCTGCTGCGGCTCGGTGATGCCGGGCGCGGCGAAGATCGCGCGCCAGTTCACCATCTCGACATTGACGCCCTGCTCCTTCAGCGTCGGCACGCTCTCGCCGGGGATGCGCTCGGCGCCCGAGACCGCCAGCGCGCGCAACTTGCCGGACTTGATCTGCGACTGGAATTCGCCGAAGCCGCTGATGCCGGCCGCGACGTGACCGCCCATGATCGCGGCCTGCGCCTCGCCGCCGCCCGAATAGGCGATGTAGTTCACCTTCGCCGGATCGACGCCGACCGCCTGCGCGATCAGGCCCGCAAGGATGTGGTCGGAGCCACCCGCCGAGCCGCCGCCCCACGACACCGAGCCGGGGTTGGCCTTGAACTGGTCGACCAAGTCCTTCAGGGTCTGGATCTTCGAACTCGCCGGCACCACGACGACCAGCGTCTCGCCGGACAGGCGCGCCAGCGGCGTGACCTGGGTCAGGTTCACTGGCGACTTGTTGGTCGCGATCGCGCCAACCATCACCATGCCGCCGACCAGCGTCGCGCCGCCGTCGCCCTTCGTGCCATTGACGAACTGCGCCAGCCCGATCGTGCCGCCCGCGCCGCCCTTGTTGTCGACGGTGACCTTCTTCGCGATGCCTTCGGCGTTGATCGCCGCCTGCAGCGCGCGCGCGGTCTGGTCCCAGCCGCCGCCCGGATTGGCCGGCACGAGGATCTTGACGCTGTCGAGCGCGAGCGCCGGGGCGCTGGCGACGAAACCGAGGCCGAGCGCGCCGGCGACGAGGGTGGTCCTGACGATGTTCCTGAACATGCTTGTCTCCTCTTGGTATCAGGCCGGTCGCTCCGGCCCTGCATGGAGACGGACGATACGGAGGAGTGCTTTCGATTGGCTTTCAGCGGTCGACAGCTTCGCGGCGCGGGAACTCCACCTCCACGAGCAGCCCGCGCCCGCCCGGCGCATCCGCGAGGCGCACCTCGCCGCCGTGCGCGAGCGCGATCTCGCGCACGATGGCGAGCCCCAGGCCGCTGCCGTCCGGACCGCCCTGGCCGAGGATGCGGTAGAAGCGCTGGAACACCTTGGCGCGCTCCTCCGGCGGGATGCCCGGCCCCTCGTCGCTCACCGCGAGCACGACGCGCCCGTCCGACGCCCCGGTGGCGACCACCACCTGCGTGTCCGGCGGGCTGTAGCGGATCGCGTTGTCGACGAGGTTCGCGACGAGCTCGCGCAACATCGCCGCGTTGCCCATCATCGGCGCCGGCCCGGTCTCCTCGAATGCGAGCTCGATATGCTTCTTCAGCGCCACCGGCACCAGCTCGACCGCGACCTCGCGTGCGATGTCGGTGAGCTCGACCGGCTCCTGCTCCTGGATCAGCCCGTTCGCCGGCTCCGCGCGCGACAGCGACAGCATCTGGTCGGCCATGCGGCGCGTGCTGCGGATGGTCGCGAGCAGGCTCCCGAAGATGCGCCGCATCTCGCCCGGATCGCCCTGGCGCGCGCCGAACTCGGCCTGCGTGCTCAACACCGCGAGCGGCGTGCGGATCTGGTGCGCGGCGTCGGTCAGGAAGCGCCGGCGCGCCGCGAGCATCGCCGACAGGCGTTCCATGTGGTGGTTGATCGCGCCGATCAGCGGCTGCACCTCGCTCGGCACGTTGCCGGTGGGCACCGGCGTGAGGTCGTCCTCGGCACGCTTCTGCACCGCGTCGCGCAGCTCCACGAGCGGGCGGAAGGCCGAGCCCAGCGCCAGTGCCAGCATCAGCGCGCCGAGACCGACGAGCAGCAGCTGGCGGCGCAAACTGTCGAGGAAGAGCTCACGGGCAAGCGCAACCCGCGACTCGGTGGTCTCCGCGAACACGATCGTCACCGCATCGCCGCCCGCGAGCGCGGGGTCGTACAGGCGCTTCTTCATCGCGCCGATGCGCACGTCCTCGCCGCGGTACTGCGTCTCCGCCAGCAGCAGCGTGCCGTCCTCGGCCGGCGGGCGCGGCGCGCGCAGATCCTCGTAGCCGGTCACGAGGCTCCCGTCGGGGGCGAACACCGCGTAGAAGATGCGCTCCTGCACGCCGGCCTCGAACACCTCGAAGGCCGATGAGGGCACATCGACGGTGATCTCGCCCTCGAGCGAATGCACCTGTTCGGCGATCGCGCGCACCGACGCCGTGAGCGAACGGTCGTAGGCGCGATTGACGGCCTGGCGCGCGCCCAGCCACGACAGCACGGCGTTGATCGCGAGCAGGATCAGCAGCGGCGGCAGCAGCCAGCGCGCGACGCGCCCGCGCAGGCTCAGCGATGCGCGCATGCCCATCCGCGCGCAACCTCAGTCACCGCCCGCCTCGCCGATCAGGTAGCCCAGCCCGCGCAGCGTCGTGACCACCGCGCCCGAACCCTCGAGCTTCTTCCTCAGGCGATGCACGTAGATCTCGATCGCCTCCGGGCGCGCCTCCTCGTCGAAGCTGAACACCTTCTCGAACAGCGCCTCGCGCGCGAGCGGCCGCCCCTGGCGCGCGATCAGCGCCTCGAGCACCGCGAGCTCGCGCGGCGTCAGCGCCAGCGGCTTGCCCTCGACCGTCGCGAGGCGCGAGCCGAGGTCGAACTCCAGCCGGCCGATCCTGACGCTCGGCACGAGGTTGCCCGCCCGGCGCAGCAGCGCCTTGATGCGCGCTTCCAGCTCCGTGAGTTCGAAGGGCTTGGGCAGGTAGTCGTCGGCGCCGAGGTTGAGCCCCTTCACGCGGTCCTCGGTCGCGCCGCGCGCGGTGAGGATGATCACCGGCGTCGTCCGCGTCGCCTCGCGCCCGCGCAGCCGCCGCAGCACCTCCAGGCCGTCCAGGCCGGGCAGCGACAGGTCCAGCACGACGAGGTCGTAGGGCTGGGTGAGCAGTGCGTGGTCGGCGTGGTCGCCGCGCCTCATCACGTCCACGGCGTAGCCCGCCTGCGCGAGGGCCTTGGAAACCCATTCCGCGAGTTCGGTATGATCCTCTACGAGCAGCAGGCGCATCGGCTGAAAGTGATTCGAAAGCTGTTGGACGGATCATCGTGCCGCAAATGCGCGCGCCGCGCAAAAAGCCGCAAGGACCCTGATTGAGCCCTCTCCTGCTCCACCTGCCCCGTTTGCTCCGCACGCTCGCACTGCTGTTCTCGCTGCCGGCCGCGGGCGTGCACGCGGAGCCGGCCGACCCGCTGTATGCGGCGGCGGTGCGCGAGGGCCGCGTCGTCATCCACGCGGCGACCGACGAGCGCATCGCGCGCCCGCTGATCCGCGCCTTCGAGCAACGCTACCCGGGCGTGCGCGTCGAGTACGAGGATCTCAACAGCGGCGAGCTGTTGCGGCGCTTCCTCGACGAGTTCGCGCGCGGCGAGCACGCCGACCTCGTGTGGAGCTCGGCCGTCGATCTGCAGGTGAAGCTGGTCAACGACGGCTACGCCCAGCCCCACCGCTCCGCCGAAACGGCAGCGCTGCCGGACTGGGCGGTGTGGAAGAACGAGGCCTTCGGCACCACCTTCGAGCCGGTCGCGATCGCCTACAACCGCAAGCTCCTCGCCCCCGCCGAAGCGCCCGCGACGCACGCCGAGCTGCTGCGCCTGCTCGCGCAGCAGCCCGAGCGCTTCCGCGGCAAGCTCGCGACCTACGAACCCTCGACCTCCGGCCTCGGCTTCATGCTGCACACGCAGGATGTGCTCGCGAACCCCGTCGTGTTCTGGAAACTCGCCCAGGCCTTCGGCCGCACCGGCACCGCAACGCTGCCATCGACGACCGAGATGCTCGATCGCATCGCCTCCGGCGAAGCGCTGATCGGCTACAACGTGCTGGGCTCCTACGCGCTGCTGCGCGCCGCGGACGACCCCGCGATCGGCGTCGTGCTGCCGCGCGACTACACCCTGGTGCTGAGCCGCGTCGCCTTCATCGCCCGCGGCGCACGCCACCCGAACGCCGCGCGCCTGTGGCTCGACTTCGTGCTGTCGCGCGAGGGCCAGCAGCAGCTGGCACGGCATCCCGGCTTCTTCTCGGTGCGCGACGACGTGCCCGAGGACACCGCGGCTTCCGAGCTGCGCCGCCAGCTCGGCGGTGCCTTCCGCCCGATCCCGATCGGACCCGGCCTGATGACCTACCTCGACCAGATCAAGCGCCGCGACTTCCTGCGCAAATGGCATCACACGGTGTTCCCCGCCCCCTGACAGGCGGCTGAAACCACTCCCCCATCCCTCC